>CAZDFS010000072.1:0-18446 GCA_964504865.1 uncultured Wenzhouxiangella sp. | reverse complement strand
TCCATGTGAGGCAAACCTAACATTACCTTGGCCTAGAGGACGGGGGGCACTCCAGGGTCGATTGCCCAAAACAGCATGGGATAGGCCGAGTCTGTGGTCTCTTTCTTCAGCCGCTCTGTCTGGTGTCGGTCCAACTTATTGGACGTGAGGAATCTCTCTCGTCGAGCGGGATTTGGAGGGATGATGAGCCGAGCAGTTGCAAAGCGCATTTGAGACAGGGAATCATCGGCTGCGGCCAGGATCCAGGCCGGGCACTTTTCATGGTGCATACTAGGCAGTTCGTCGGCTATTGAGTCGAGCAGCAGAATTCAACAGCTATCCCCCGGAGTGCCCATGAATCACACAAGCGTTGCAGCGGCTATCGTCCGGTTGTTTGCGATCTATCTCATCGTTCTGGCATTGCAGAACGCGGGCACGTCCCTTTTCTTCTTTTCCACGGATTCGGAATTCGCCGCGCCAGGGTGGGTCGAGTTCTACCTGGTTCTGACAAGCATCGCCATGCCGGCCGCGGGCGCGGTTCTGCTGTGGGTTCGCCCAACGATCGTGACTGGCCACGCATCGAAGGCGCCCGCCGGGGCGGCGAGTCCAGCGCCGGATGCTCGGACGGTCTTCAGCAGCGGTGTTGCGTTGATCGGCCTTTATCTGGCCGCCACGAGCCTCGTCAATATCTTCGAGTGGCTCCTGTTCCATTTCGGTACCGGGGGCGAGTTCATGAATCCTCCTCTCGACTACTATCATCAGGTCTTTGCCGATGGCCTGCTGCTGTTGATCGGGGGTCTGTTTTTTCTGGGCTCGTCGGGCATCACCGGCGTGTTCCTCAAGCTGCGAGACTTCGGGCTTGAGAAGCCGACTTCTCAGGGCGAGCGTCTGGATTAAAGATCGCCGGTGAGCTTGCCCAATGGAGCGGGGCGCAACTTGCCCAGTTTTAACTTCCTGTGCTATTTTCCGAATCGCTTAGTCAAGGGGCTGACTAACTGGCATAGGGAACACCATGGAATACTGCGGTCCCAGCGCGCGCTGCTTTCTCTCGAACTCGAATTCTTTCTCTGACACTCCTCCACTAGTCTCACGGTCCTCGACGACGACGGCGAGGTCTGCCGCGGTCGCTGCGAGGCGGGCCGCGGGCACGATCATTGCGCTGGTGGGCCTGGTTGGCGCGAAGCTCGCACTGGCCCAGGTGACCTACCACGTGGACGCGGACGGTAGTACCCCGGGGTCCCTGGCTACGATCCATGCTGCTGCAGCCCAGGCACAGGCGGGCGATACGGTCGTCATCCACGCCGGGACCTACCGTGAAACCGTCATTCCGGCAAACAGCGGCACGGCCTCGGCGCCCATCGTGTTCCGCGCGCACTCGACGGACGGCATCGCTGATGAGGTCGTGATCCTCGGAACCGAGACCGTGGGTCCCGCGCCTGCGGACTGGCAGGATGAAGGCGGCGGTGTTTTTTCGACGACGCTGGCCCGTGATTTTTTCAGCGCGGCCATGCCGGGCACCGGCGTCCATGACGATCTCTATGACGGCTCGGTTCAGAATCAGGCGAACCAGGTCTTCTTCGATGGCGAGATGCTGCTCGTCGCGCGCTGGCCGAACGACCCCGAGCGGAATCTCAGCTACCCGAAGAAGGCGATACTCGATGACTTCGTCAGCCGCAGCAGCCGAGACGGCGCCGGCTGGTTTACCGCCGAGGTGGAGGATAACGACCTGCAGGGTGCCTTCGGAAACAATGAGCTGGTCGGGGCCGAGATCTATTTTCAACCCAGCGAGATCGGTGAATGGAACTGGGCATTCACGGGCTACGTCGCCGCCAACAGCGGCGCTAGCCTGACCCTGCGCACGCGCGGCAGCGGCACGGACGTCAACGAAAACAACTATTCCGACGAAAGCCGCTTCATCCTCTACAACGCCATGGCCCTGCTGGACACGCCAGGTGAATGGTTCCACGACAAGGCCAGCGAACGGCTCTATGTCATGCTCCCCGGTGGCAGCAATCCGGCCGGCCGCATCGAGGTCAAGAAGCGCGCCTTTGCCTTCGACCTGTCCAATCGACGCCACATCACCATCGAGGGTCTTCGTCTGTTTGCCACCACGATCACGACGGATACGGGCGCCGGTGGCGATGGCGTGCCGTACCAAGCCAACGGCAACCCTCGATACCCCTGGCGCAACGCCGCCTGGGGCAAACCCTATGACCCCTATCACCACGAGGACTACAACGATGCGCCCGCTCGGGGTATCGTCCTCGACGGCCTGCATATCCTGTATCCAACGCACTACACGGATATTTCAGGTCATTTCAACAACCAGTGGTGCCAATCGTCGGGCGTGGTCCTGAGTGGTCAGGATCATGTCATGAGGAATTCCTGGGT
Source organism: uncultured Wenzhouxiangella sp. (assembly GCA_964504865.1). GTDB lineage: Bacteria > Pseudomonadota > Gammaproteobacteria > Xanthomonadales > Wenzhouxiangellaceae > Wenzhouxiangella. Next base: position 16,076 of record CAZDFS010000072.1, on the reverse strand, counting down.
GCAGTACTCGGCCGGAAACGGCATCACCCTGGTCGGGCGTCGCCACCGGGTCTACGACAACGAAATCTACGACACCAACTATCGAGCCACAAAGTGCGCTGCCGTGCACGCTGGCGTGACGGATCGCGGCTCCTCCGATCACGAGATCGCTTTCAATACGATTGCCAGGAGCGGCAAGAACGCCGTCGATATTTCCATGTACTACTCCACGCCCGAGGAGCCGCACGATTGGCGCGGGCGGGTTCACCATAACGACATCAGCGTGTTCGCGATTCAGGACGGTGATTCGGGCGCGATCTATTCCGGCGGCACGCACCGATTCGTGCGCGTTGACCACAACTGGATCCACAACGCGGAGCAGAACATCGACGGTGTGCCGGGCCACGGCAACTTTACCGTCGGCGGTGTCTATCCGGATTTCGGTAGTGATCTGATCATCGATCACAACGTCATCTGGAACGTCGAGTGGGCCGTGCATGTGCAGACCCAGCGGCGCGAGGGGTGTAGCTGGCCCGACGCGAACTTCCTGATCTACAACAACACGCTCAGCGTCCAGCGCAGCAAGCCGTCGATCGGCTACGGCCCCTTCGGAATCGTCACCAACAACAACAACATGAATTCGATCTGCGGTGCGGGAACGCAGCAGATCGCCCAGCGGGGCACCTCGCTGCGAAACAACATCCTCTTCAACATCGACGACGCGCCGGGCTATCAGCCGATCGACAACGAAGCCGTGCGCTGGCCGCAGGCGACGATCGGCGACAATCTGCGATGGGACTACGTGAATGGAAGCCCCACGGACCCGGACTTCACTCAGGTCGACGGCATCGATTACCAGCTGTCGGCCTCATCGGTCGCGCGCGACGGCGGTAGCGCCATTCCCGTGGCCGACCGAACGCTGACCGTCACCGTGGGTGGCCACTCGGACACGATCGTCGTGCCCTTCTATCGCTACGACGACGATGGCCTCATCGACCAGGGTGCCTATCAGTTCGGCCAGGCTCCCTGGGTGGCGGGTCGCCGCACGACCCAGGCCGTGGATGAGATCTTTTCGGATTCCTTTACGAGCGACTGATCCCCTTCCGTGCCCGCCGCTCGGCGATCCGGGCATGGCGAGGCCGGGGGCTTAAGGGGAAAAGCATCACGGGCTTGCCTCGAAGCGATCGAGAAACAGCTCGTTGGTCTGTGCCTCGTAGACGATCGACAGGCCGAGGATATGCAGATCGCCGGAGCAGGAGTCGTCCGTAGCCGATCGGAACAGCCCAGCGCTGATGGCATCGCCCGCCTGGATGGCGCCAAGGCCATTCAGGTTGAAGAGGGTCACTTCGGTCTGCAGCAGGTTGTTGGAGGCAAACATCTGGCTTTGCCTGGACAGCCCGCCCTGGTCTGTCAGGCCACCATTGCCCGGGCTACGATAGAGCGTATTGTTCGTCAAGTTGATGACGCAGAGTGTGGCATCGCTTCGCCAGAGCACGCGCAACGCCATCTGAGTTCCCGGGGCGTAATCCTCGGGAACCGTGAACGCGAATTGCAGCGAGCCGGACCCCAGGGTGTTCGGGTTTCCGAGGATAAGGCCCTGGGCGCCGACGGTGCTGTTATAGCCCTTATCGAATTCCGCATTCCCCTCGATGAAGGTGCCATAGGGATTGATGGACAGGCTGCGCGTCACGGTCTGGCCATGAGCTGCGGTGACGAGGAGAAGTGAAAGCGTCCCGACGGCCCAGGGGATGAGTTTGGCTAATAGCATCGATTGTCCTTGGAGGTTGGTTACCCTGCGCACTACGCGATTCGAACAGAAAATCTGCCAGCGCCAGGGGGATCAGTGGGGGCTGCGGGAAATTCTGGGGCAGATCCTGCCTTCAACGCAGCGGGTTGCGCGAATTTTTTCGAGCCGTGGCCGACGGTCCGAGATCATCGAGGCTTGTCGCGCGCGGCCGCACCGGGCATGCTCTCCAGACCATTGAGCTGAATCCGGCGGGCCCATGACATCCGAATCCACCAAATACCGACGCGATATGGGAACGCTGGGCGTTCTCTTCATCGTGGTCAACGGCCTGATCGGCGCCGGGATCTTCGGGCTGCCGGAGGCGCTGCATGCCGCCGTCGGCACGTTCGCCCCCTGGCTATTGCTGATCGGCGGCGTGCTGGTCATGGCGATCGTGGTCTGCTTCGCCGAGCTGACGCGGCTGACCGATCGCTCGGGTGGTCCGCAGCGCTACGCGGCCGATGCCTTCGGCGCCTATCCGGGCTTTGTCGTGGGCTGGACCTTCTTTGCCGCGCGCCTGATCAGCCAGGGGGCGAACGTGCTGGTGCTGGTGGCCTATGCGGCCGCCCTCTGGCCTGCGGTGGGCGTGGGAGCGGCGAAGGTGGCCCTCATCGTCCTGGTGCTGGGCGGCATCACCGTCATTAACGTGATCGGCATCAAGCGAGTCGTGACCGTACTCGGTGCGATGACCGTGTTCAAACTCCTGCCTCTGCTCGCGCTGTTGGTGATCGGTGTTGCGGCTGCCGCAAGCCCCGGGCCGCTGGTGTTGCCCCAGTTCAGCGCCGTCGAGGGCATTGCCCTGGCCGCGCTCTATGCCTTCGTCGGCTTCGAGAACGCCACTATTCCTGCCGGTGAGACCCGCAACCCCCAGCAGTCCATGCCGCGCGCCCTGCTGCTTGGCCTGGCCATCGTGACTCTGATCTACTTCGGCCTGCAGTGGGCCTACAGCCATAGCCCGGTCGCCGGGACCGGGCCCGAAGCTCCCCTGACCGCCCTGGCGGGGCACTATGCGGGCGACCTCGGTGCCTGGCTGATCGCGGCGACCATCGTGATGAGCGTACTGGCGAACCTGACCGCGGGCCACACCTCGGCCAGCCGCATGCCGGCGGCCATGGCCGATGACGGCCTGCTGCCCGCCTGGTTCGGTCGGGCCTCGCGCTGGGGCACGCCGGCGAATGCGATCGTCTTCTACGGCGTCGGTGCCATGCTGTTTTCCCTCTGGGACGATTTCCTGGCCCTGGCCGCCGTCAGTACGCTGGCGCGGCTGCTGGCTTATGTCACCTCCATCCTGGCGCTGCCCCGGCTGCGCCACCAGGCCGGTCTTCCCGCTCTCAATGCGGCGATCATCCTGACCGCGCCCGTCGCCCTGGTCCTCAGCCTCTGGGCCGCCACCCAGACCAATGCCTTCCACTGGCAGGCGCTGGCCGGCGTCGCCCTGGTCGGGACCGCGCTTTTTTTCCTCGCCCGTCGGATGAACCGAGCCCGAGCGGGCTGACCGCGGGCGGTTGCCGACGAGTGCCGATCCGATCGATCTGCGCCGGAAGAGATCACCCTGGCAGATCTGACTCGGCGCCTGCGTAAGGAAGGGAGGTCGTAGTGGCCTGCCGCTTTTCGCCCTTGTCCCATCGTTAACAGGAAACTTGAGCCCATGGCTAGAAACTCGATTATCCGCTTTTGCCTCGTCCTTTCCGCCGCCATTTTGACCGCGTGTGGTGGAGAGACGGCAGACACCGGCCCGACCGGGCTCGACATCCGCTTCGAAGCCGTCAACGACGGTCAGGCGCCTTGCCAGATTCGACGGATCGCCCGGGTCGATCAGGCTCTGCATTCGCTCTACATGGTGCGGGGCGAGGGTAACTATCGGCTCAGCGACGGCCAGACCCGTAACATCCCGGTCCAGATCCAGTTTCGTGGCATGGATGGGGTGGTGAGCGATGAGGTGATTACGTCGACCGACTTCGACGCCACCTGTGATCAGGTCGCCATCGAGTGGGTTATCGAGTACTGCCAGAACCAGGCGCGCGAGCAGGTCGAATGCCCCGAGTTCCAAGTCACCGGTGTGGGCGAGTTGGCCGAATTCACCCTCGGTTTCGAATCGCCCTGAGGCTTGCTGAAAGCCGCTGGCGCGCCTGACGCTGTAAGCTTGGGTGCCTGTTCAGAGGTTCCCAGGTGGTCGGATGAAAGCGGTTTCATGGACGCGATACGGTGTGCCTGCAGCGGCCCTGGAGGTCATCGAGATCGAGGCGCCGACGCCGAAAGACGGCGAGCTGCTGATCCGAGTCGGAGCCAGCTCGGTGACGGCGGGGGATTCACGCGTTCGTGCGCTTCGGGTGCCGACCGGGTTCGGTCTGTTCACTCGTCTGGCCTTCGGTCTTCGAGCGCCGCGGGCGACGATTCCCGGCATGAGCTTCTCCGGCGAGGTCGTGGCCGTGGGCGACGAGGTCAAGAGCTTTCGCGTCGGTGACGCGGTCTTCGGCTCGACGGGCATGGCGATGGGCGCGCACGCCGAGTATCTCTGCCTGGCCGAATCCGCGGCTGTCTGGCGCGTGCCCGAAGGCATCGATCACGCGACGGCGGCTGCGGCGGTCTTCGGCGGGCAGACCGCGATCTATTTCCTGGAGAAAAAGGCGGGTCTGAAGAAAGGGCAGCGGGTCCTGATCAATGGTGCGTCCGGTTCGGTCGGGTCGGCGTCGGTCCAGCTGGCCAAGTCCATGGGGGCCGAGGTCGTGGGTGTCTGCAGCGCGGCCAACCGCGAACTCGTGAGCTCCCTCGGCGCGCATCGAGTCATCGACTACACCCACCAGCGTCTCGAGGACGATGCGGGTGGCTTTGACCTTGTCGTCGACACAGTCGGCAACTTGCCTCTGGCGCGCTGCAGACCACTGCTCGCACCCCACGGAAAGCTCGTCGCGATCAGTACCGACCTGCCGACGATCCTCGCATCGATCGTGAACCCTCGCCTGATCTGCGGGGTCGCGGGCGAGAGCAAAGCCCATCTGCAAACCATCGCTGCCCTGATCGACAGCGGTCAGTTCAGGCCGGTGATCGACGGCACCTACCCACTGGACCGGATCGTCGCCGCGCACGAGCGCGTCGACGGCGGCCACAAGACCGGCGAGGTGGTCATTGGGATCGGCGACAGGGGCCCGGCATCAGCCCCGGTTGCCGAAACAAGCCGTCATCAGCCGTAGACCAGCCCGGGCAAGGTCTCGTCGACGTCAGCAGCAGCCCTCTCCGTCGATACGCCCAGGGCGGGCTGATGGCATCCGAAAGCGCGCGGTACACTGGCGTCGATGCACTCAGATGCCTTCATCCAGCTGATTTTTCTGATATTCGCCGGCGCCGCGGTGATTGCCACGGTCGCCCTCTATGCGCGCCAGGCGCTGCCGGTGGCCTATATCGTGCTGGGAGCGGCGCTGGGCCCCTGGGGCCTGGATCTTGTCGAGAACGTGGTGTTTCTTCAGGGCATGGCCGAGTTCGGGATCATCTTCCTGCTGTTTTTGCTCGGACTCAGCCTCGAGCCCCGCGAGCTGCTGCAGATGCTGCGCGAGGCCGTGCTGGTGACGCTGGTGACCTGCGCGACGTTCTTCACCGTCGGGGTCGGCGTGGCACTGTTCTTCGGCCTGGACGTGCTGCAGGCGGTGCTCGTCGGCGCAGCGATGATGTTCTCAAGCACGATCCTTGGCCTGAAACTCTTGCCCACTTCGTCCCTGCATCATCAGCGACTAGGCGAAATCATCGTCGCCATCCTGCTGCTGCAGGACATCATCGCGATCGCGGTGATCCTGTTTATCCAGGGCTTTGCCGGCAGCACCAACCCGGCGCTCGATGTGGCGGTGCTGCTGCTGCTGGCACCGCTGCTGTTTCTCTTCGCGTTTGTCTTCTGTCGCTACGTGCTGATGGCGTTGATGGAGCGCTTCGACCAGATCCAGGAATACGTGTTTCTCGTCGCGATCGGCTGGTGCCTGACTATCGCTGTTCTCGCCCACGCCGTCGGGCTCTCCTACGAAATCGGTGCATTCATCGCCGGGGTCTCGATCGCGACAAGCCCGATTTCACGATTCATTGCCACAACGCTCAAACCGCTGCGGGATTTTTTTCTGGTCGTGTTCTTCTTTGCTTTGGGCGCGGGATTCAACATGTCGCTGCTGCCGCAGATTATCTGGCCGGCACTCACGCTCGCCGTCCTGCTCATGCTCGTCAAGCCCTTCATGTTCCACTTGATGTTTCGGCGGGCGGGTGAAAAGCCGGAGGTGTCGCGCGAAATCGGCATCCGTCTCGGCCAGGTGAGTGAGTTCTCCCTGCTCGTGGCCATCGTGGGGCTGCAAAGCGGTCTCATGACGGAAGAGGCGTCCTACCTGGTGCAGGCGACCACCATCCTGACCTTCATCGCTTCGACCTACTGGATCGTGCTGAAGCTGCCGAGTCCGATCGCGCTGTCGGACGACCTGCGTCGAGACTGAACGGCCTTCGGTACTCCGAGCTTTGAAATTTCACGCATGGGTTGAAACCGCTGGCACCTGACGACGGAGGTTCATGCGGCCTTCCATGTTCTTGCGGCGATCGGATGATCAAGGTCGATCAAACAACCCCGAACGGGCGATCTGCCGCGACACCGCCGGCATCTCGTTCTCCCTGGCGCTGAAGTCCTCGCCCGTGCCGAACCAGGCGATGACCAGCTCCCGCGCCGGGTCGACGTAAATGCCCTGGCCCAGATAGCCGCCCTTGTACATCCCGCCGTCGTCCCAGATCATGTCCCACTGCCAGGCCGCGCGGCGCGGCGCATCGTCGCCGAAGGATTCGACCAGATCGGCCTGGCGCGACGCGCCGAAGGGCACGCCCTCACCGCTGCCCATGGCCTCGACGAGCGACTCGCTGAGCACGCCGAAGGGTCCTGGCTCGACAAAGATCTCGCCGAAGCGGGCAATGTCGCGCAGGCGGGCGAACACGCCGCCCGAGGCATAGCTGAAGCCGTCCTCGTTGATCGCCAGCAAGGCGTTGTCTTCGGCGCCCATGGGCTGCCAGATCTGCTCGCTCAGGACCGTTGCGAGGGGCTTGCCGGTCGCGGCTTCGGCGATCAGACCGAGGACATTGGTGTTGGCCGATACGTAGTCGAACACCTCGCCGGGTGGACCGCGCCGGCCCATTCGAGCCAGATGGGGAACCAGGCCCTGGTCGTAACCGCGATCGGCCGTGATGCCCAGGGATTCCTCCATGCGATAGACGCAGGTCGTCGGGTCCTGGTAGCCGTCGCTGTCCAGGCAGTCGATGCCCGAGGCCATATCGGCCACCTCGGAGACGGTGACGCCCGCCCACTCGGACTCGGCCAGCTCGGGAACGTAATCACTCACGGTCCTGCTCATGTCGATCAGGCCGTCCTTGACCAGTGCGGCGATGATGGCGCTGGTCACGACCTTGGACACGGACCAGCTGAAGTGCCGCTGTTCGGGTGCCATGCGGGTGTAGGCTTCGAAGGCGACTTCGCCCGCATGGAGCACGATCACGCTGCTGAGCCAGGGCTCGTTGGCCACGTAGTGGTTCAGTGAGTCCTTGCCGTTGCGGTGACTGACTTCGAGACCGGCGAGCGCTGCATTCAGCGAGACGGGCAGGGGCCGCTCGTTGATCGGGGCCAGGACCGTGGCCATCGTCAGGTAGGACTCGGTGTGCAGATGAAACTGATGGGAGACGGCACCCCCCTGGTCGAAGTTCAGCGGCGTAACGGACTGGAAGCGCTCGCGCCACGGTCCTTCGGCGTCCGCGTCGACTGCCGGCCCCGCGGCCATCAGGGCCAGGGCGACGATTGATTTCAGCATGTTCATCCAGGGGGTTCTCGATGGTCTGGCCTTGGTCAAGGGTAATCGAAATCCGTCAGGGGAAGCGCTTCGATCGGGCTGCGCTTTGGAGCGGGGCCAGTCCTCGGCCAGATTGCCTGGCTGGATCGGAGGGGAATTCTCGTATCCTGTAGCCGAAGACCCAACCAACGACCAAGAACGACAAGGAAGGAAGAATGCAAACAGTATGGAAGAGTTCAATGATGACCGCGGGGTTCGTCCTGATGACCGGCTGGTCGGCGGCAGCCCTCGCCAATGATCAGCTCGAGCGCTTCGAGGCGATCTCCGAACGCGGCAACGAGATCATGATGGAGATCATGGTGCGCCAGTATGCGTCCATGGGCATGGACGCGGGGGCGATACGAGACGCCGTGCCCGACGGCGCCTGGGACGACGAGTATCGCGAGGCGGGTCAATGCGCCCTGGACCGCTACCGGGATCTGGTCGGCCGATCGGGCGTCGATGACATGCTCGATCAGATGGAGGCCATGTTCGCTTCGGTGGACCCTGAGACCGCGACGATGGAAAGCATGAGCGAGCTCAGCGAGCTGAGCGCGATCGAAGGCATTTCAACGGATCAGCAGATGGCGATCACGAAAGACTGTGGTCTGGTCGAAATCAGCATGCGTCGCATGCAGGAAAGCGGCTTCATGGAGATCATTCAGCAGCAGATGATGCGCCAGGGCGGAGGGTCGTAAGCCAGCCGTAGTGACAGCGGCATGGAATCGACCGCGGCGCGGGGCCGCGGTCGATCGATGGAAGGGTGATCAGCCTTCCGTGTCGTCGGTCAGATCGTTCCAGGCGGCTTCCAGCTCTTCCATGGCCTCCGAGCTGCGTTCCCGCAGGCCGGCCCACGCCTCACCGCCGTATTCCTGCGCCTCGGCCATGGCGGCTTCGGCTTCTTCGCGGGCCGCTGCGGCCTCTTCGCGCAAATTGGCCCAGGCGTCGCTGCTGCGGTCCATGCCGGATTCAGCCAGTTCCTGCGCTTTCTCGCGCGCGTTCATGGTCGCCTCGGCGGCACGCTGCCAGGCGGCCTGCGCGCCCTCGCTGATCTGCTCACCCATCTCGCGCATCGAGTCGCCAGCGTCGTCTGCCATGTCCTGCATGGAATCGCTCGCATCGTCGGCCATGTCCTGCATGTTGTCACCGGCCTCTTCAGCCATCTCACCCATGCGGTCACCGGCTTCCTCAGCGCTGTCGCTCATCTGCTCCATGGCGCTTTCGGTGCGTGCGCGTGCTTCCTCGTAGGTGGCCTCCGCGGCGTTCGCGGTCTCTTCGGCAGCTTCCTGCATCGCCTGTCCAGCGTCTTCCATGCTGTCTTCGGGCTCATCGGACTGGCACCCGGCCAGCGCCAGGGCTGAACTGATCAACACAATCGTCCAGATTTTCATGACTTCCTCACAACGTGGTTGGGAAAGCGCAAGGCTAGCGAAACTCATCCTGAAATATGTAAGGGAATTGTTAAGGCCCCTCGGGGTTCAACGGCCCTCATGGCAGGGCCTCGAATCGATCGGAGCGACATCAATCGCCGATCTCGGCAAGCCATTCGTTCCCCGTGATGGGATCCTGTTCGCGATGGGCGAGCGTGGTGCCGCTGCATTCATGTGTGCCAGGTCGAAGCTCGCGATCGGACTGCGCCGTGAGCAGCGGGGCTTTCGCCGTCAGGCCGGCGGCCGCGTCGCGAATAAGCGGCGATGGGAGCTAGTCCTGGTGCTGTGCGAGAAACGTCCGAACGGCCTGCAGGAACACGTCGGAGGCGGGTTCGCGGCCCAGCAGGAGGTGATTGTCGCTCTCCAGGCCGACGAATTCCGCGCTCGGGATGGTCGCTGCGAGCTCCCGACCCGTCGTTACGGGGATGCGCCTGTCGCCAAGCGAATGAATGACCAGCGTCGGGACGGAAAGTCCGGCGAGTCGCTCCCGCACATCGATATCGCCGAAGGCGGATAGAAAACGAGCTGCATTGTCCGGTGACGTGGTCTGGCGCTGAAACTCGTTGAACCAGTCCAGCTCTTCCTTGGTGGCCGTGGGCATGAAGGTCGATGAAAAGATCTGGCGATAGGCCGGGTTGTCGCGGCCCCAGCCTGTTTTTGTCAGGGTCATGATGGCCTCTCGTTCGGCCACTTCCTGCGCGCTGGCATCGATTCGCCAGCCGGCCGGATAGCTGCCGAACAGGATCAGGCAGGACACGCGCTCCGGATGCCGCGCGGCATATTCGATGGAAACCGCCGCACCCTGGGAAATACCGAGCAGGGCGAAGCGCTCGGGCGCTGCCGTATCGACCACCGTTTCCAGATCGGTTACGAAGGATTGAAAGTCGATGTCACTGACGTCCCAGTCCGAGAGGCCGTTGCCCCGTTCATCGTAACGAATGACCCGATGATCCCGCGCCAGTTCACGCAGCAGGGGGCTCCAGATCGGCGCATCCCAATCGAGCTCCAGGTGGCTGAGCCAGTTGGCCGCCTTGACGATCGCCGGGCCCGTGCCGACGGTGGCGTAGGCGATTCGCACGCCATCCACGGCACTGCAGAATCGCACCCTCTGGCGAATCTGCGGGCCGTCGGTGGAATGATCAGCGGGCGCCGGTTGTGACGGCAGCGCCGTTGGCGACCAAGCGATGCCTGCTCGGTGAAATCGTTCGGCAAACTCGCCCTTCAGTTGCTCGGCCTTGGCGTCCTGGCCGAATTGTTCCAGGCGGATGACTCGCAGCGTGGCCGCTTCACGATTGAAGGGCTCAAGTTCGCTCCATTCCTCGATGATGGGCAGGGAGTGATCGGGCGGGAGATCGGGATGGATCGCCAGTCGATGCAGGGCTTTCCCGCGCAGTCCCTTGGTCCGCTCCCTTTCCGAGAGCAGCCATTCCTGGAAGAGCTCCTGATCCGGCAGGTCGATGCCGTCGAGCAGGGTTCGGGCAAGCGCCCGGCTGATGGCTTTGACGCGGTCCAGCCCGATATCGGACCGGGTCAGGTCATCGGCAAGACCAGTCAGGTCGATTTCGAGGTCATCGGACTCCAGTGACGCGCGCTCGCGGTCCGCCTTCAGCCGATTCGTCTGCTCATCGTTGACCAGGGGACGGAGCTTGCTCAGCGACCAGCGCAGGGCGCCGCGAGGATCATCGGGGATGGCACAGAACAGCTCACACAGTCGTTCCCGTCGATGCGGGCGCTGGGTCAGAGCCAGAAAGCCAAGGAGCGCGCGAGTCGCCTGGACGCGGGCAGTGTCAGCTGATCGCCGTCGCGCTCGACGGCCAGTTCGCCCAGCGTTCGAATCCGGATCTTGGCCATGAGACTCCTGTGGAAGGGACGCCAACGCAGACAAAGATACTCAATAGCGAGGCGGCGTGCAGTCCTGCCTCCGGCCCTGCTCCAACCTTTACCGGGAGGCCCTATACTTTCAGCGGTTATCTGTGCAACGAACCCTGTATTGTCTGGCCTCACCCCAAATTGCCGATGCTAAAAATCTTTCGCTTGATCAGCCTGGCCGAAGGCGTTTCCCTGCTCGTGATCCTGAGCGTCACCCTGGGCGTGATCAGCCGTGACTATGTCTACGTGCTCGGCATGACGCACGGCGTGATCTTTCTGGCCTATTGCGCCCTGTCCCTGATCGTCTCGCATCGGCAGGGCTGGTCGGTGTTGACCTGGCTGCTTGTGCTGGGCGCCGGCACGGTGCCCTTCGCCTTTCTGTTGGTCGAGGCTTTCTTGCGAAAGGAAACGAAGCGGCGCCTGACCAAGCAGGATTCATCATCATAGCGTCGCGCCGTATTCCTGTTACAAGCGACCGACGGCGGGCTCCTGCTGGGTCTGGCAGTGGATGCCGCCACCGTTGAAGTTGAGGAGCAGGGTAGTGCGAAGCCCGATGATGTCGCGCACCGGGAACTGCTCGCTGAGGATCTCCACCATCCGTTCGTCCTTGCGTCGTTCCGACTCGGGCAGGCCTTCGCGCCAGTACTGTGAGACGAGCACGGCGCCGTTGGTGATGAGGAAGTTGGCGTAGCTCATGTTCGGCACGATCAGGATCGAGTCACCCGGCGCATGCTGATGAAACCAGGCAGTGCTGCTCTCGTCGACGGCCATGGGAAAGCTATGGAGAGAGACATCGGGGACGGGGATTTCAATCACCTCGAAGGGCTCGCCGTTGCTGTTCCGCGCCGCGCGAATCTGCTCGAGACCGGCCTGCAGGACGGCGTAGTCATGCGCCTGCAGTGGACTCCGGTCGCGCTGTGCTTCATCCATGACGGCGACCAGGATCGTGTCGTCATCGACGAAGCGCATGAAGGCATCGATATGCCCGTTCGCGCCCTGGCCATAGATGTTGTCGATCTTGAAGCCGTTGCGCTCGATCAGCGGTGACTCTTCGATCCAGACCATCTTCTCCTTGCCGTACATGGCCAGATAGGCGTCCTCGTGCACCCATCGGGTCCAGCTGGCCGACATGGAGCAGGTTGACGCGGAGCTCATCACGTGGCTTCGCGAGGCCTGCGAAGAGGCCGGCTGAAAGACGACTGATCTTTCCGTCAACGACGTCGATCGTTCTGTTCCAATGCGCCTGTAGATGGCACCTGATCGGCTGTATAGTGGCAGCGTCTGATTTCACTTTCAGCGAATGATCAGCGGGACATAGCATCGATGTATCAGAATTCCGAAGCCGCGAAGCCGACACCGCAGTTCTCCCTCGATTTTTCCCGCCAGTTCGAGAGCTGGCTGGGAATGTTCAACGCCAGCATCGCCTTTACGACCTATCAAGCCGGCAAGGTGTTCATGATCGGCATGGGCGAGAATGGCATCAGCCTGGTCGAGCGAACCTTTCCGCGCTGCATGGGGATTGCGGCGCGCGAGGATCGTTTCTATCTGGCCAGCCAGTATCAGCTCTGGCGCTTCAACAACGTGCTGGCGCCGACCGACAACTATCAGGGCTACGATCGCCTGTTCATCCCGCAGCTGGGCTGGACCACCGGGGATGTGGATGCCCACGACATCGGCATCGACGGCCACGGCCGGCCGGTATTCGTTAACACCTTATTCAGCTGCCTGGCGCGGCCGTCGGAGACGGCCAGCTTCGAGGTCGTGTGGAAGCCACCCTTCATCAGCCGCCTGGGGCCCGAGGATCGCTGCCACCTCAACGGCCTGGCCATGCACGAGGGCGAGCCGGCCTGGGTGACGATGATCAGCGAGTCCGACGTGGCCGAGGGCTGGCGCGAGCACCGACGAGAAGGGGGTCTGGTGATGGACGTTCGAACGAACGAGGTCGTCTGTTCGGGCCTGTCGATGCCGCACAGCCCGCGCTGGTACCGAAAGAAACTCTGGCTATTGAATTCCGGCACCGGCGAGCTGGGCTCGGTGAACTTCAAGACCGGCGAGTTCGAGCCGCTCTGCTTCGTGCCAGGCTACGCCCGCGGGCTCTCCTTCCACGGCAAGTACGCCCTGGTCGGCCTGTCCAAGGCCCGCAACAAGAGCTTCAGCGGCCTGGCGCTCGACGATGCCCTGGCCGAGCGCAAGGCCGAGGCGCGCTGCGGGATCGTCGTCATCGACCTCGACACGGGCGATCTGCTCCACCACATGCGCATCAGCGGGATCATCGAAGAACTCTTCGACGTTGCCGTACTGCACGGCGCCATCCGGCCGATGCTGCTCGGTTTCAAGACCGACGAGATCAAGCACATGATCCGCTTCGAAGGCGGCTGATGCGCGCCCTGGTCCAACAAGGAGATGTTCGAATGAGACTGTTATCCCTCTTCGCGGTGTCGTGTCTGTTGATCAGCAGCGCGCTCGCCGACGTCGATGGCGCCCGGCAGGACGCCGCTAGCGCCCTCGCCACCATCGAAGGCAGTGTCATCTACGGCCATAAGGACGGCCTGGCGATGACCCTCGATGTGTATCGACCGGTCGAGTCGACCAACGGCGCCGGCCTGATCTTCATCGTCAGCGGCGGCTGGCGCTCGAGCTGGCGCCCGCCGGAGCAGTCGCTGCCATTCTATGAACCGTTCCTGAGGGCCGGCTATACCGTCTTCGCCGTTCGCCACGGCAGCAGCCCGCGCTACGGCATTCCGGACGCCTATTCGGATGTGACGCGTGCCGTGCGCTTCCTTCGCAGTCGTGCCGCTGACTTCGATGTCGATCCGGAAAGGCTGGCGGTGATGGGCAACAGCGCCGGTGGGCATCTGGCCCTGCTGCTGGGCACGCGCGGTGATGATGGGGCGATATCGGGCGATGCGTTGGCCGGTACCGCCAGCCGGGTCGCCGCGGTGATCGCACTCGTGCCCCCGACCGATCTGAGCGTGGCGGTGTGGGAGTCCCCCGATTCCCTGCCCAGCTATCGCGCCTTCCCGGCGCTGGATATGACGATGTCCCAGGCCGCCGAATATTCCCCAGTCGAGCACGCCAGCGCCGACGACGCACCCGCGCTGATCATGATGGGCGGCGCCGACGAGCTCGTGCCGCCGGTTCACGGTGAGTGGATGGCCGAAGCGCTGGAGCGCGAGAGCGTAGCCCATCGATTGGTCGTCTTCCCCGAAGCCGGTCATGATCTCGGCGGGATGGCGAACTGGCCGCAGGTCGTGAGCGACTCGATCCAGTGGCTGGAGACACACCTCGGTGATCAGCAGGGCGGATCGGCGATGCAATGACTCGGCGCTTCAGCAGAGCTTGCTGACGCATCGACACGAACGCCCTTCGACAATAGCCTGGCCGGGGATCGCCGCGCGTTCCAGGCCAGGACCGCAAGCGCATCGCCGCTGGTTTGTTAGGCTTGTGCATTGAGTCTACGCGGATACGGACCATGTCATCTCGAATCTATCCCTACTATCTGGCCAATCGCGCCGTTCAGGCCAACCAGGATCTCGAAGTCGAAGACAAGCACAATGGCGAGACCGCCTATCGAGTGGCCCGGGCCGACGCCGACGCGCTGGAGGCGGCGATTGCCGCCGCAGACCGGGCTGCGGAGCCGATGGCGGCGTTCCCTTCCCATAAGCGCCGCGACGTGCTCCTGCACTGCGTCGAGCAGTTCAAGGCTCGGCGCGACGAGCTGGTCGAGGTGCTCATCGTCGAGGGTGGCAAGGTCATCAAGGACGCCCAGGGTGAAGTCCAGCGCCTGATCGAGACCTTCCAGATCGCCGCCGAAGAAGCGACACGCATTGGTGGCGAAGCGCTGCCGATGGACATCGCCGAGCGGACCGAGGGCTGGATGGGAATGACGAAGAAGGTGCCCATCGGCCCGGTCTCCCTGATCACGCCCTTCAACTTTCCCTACAACCTGGTGGCGCACAAGGTCGCCCCGGCGATTGCCGCCGGCTGTCCCTTCGTCCTCAAGCCCGCCGACAAGACGCCGGTCGGCGCGCTGCTGATCGGCGAGATCCTGGCCGAGACCGATCTGCCCGAGGGCGCCTTCTCGATTCTGCCGCTGGACGTCGAAGACGCGGCGCCCCTGACCGAGGACGATCGCCTGAAGCTTCTGAGCTTCACCGGCTCGGACAAGATCGGCTGGATGCTGAAGTCGAAGGCCGGCAAGAAACCGGTGGTGATGGAGCTCGGCGGCAACGCCGCCTGCCTCGTCGATGCCGATGCCGACATCGACGACGCCGTCGAACGTCTCGTCTTTGGGGCGTTCTACCAGTCCGGCCAGAGCTGCATCTCCGTGCAGCGCGTCCAGGTCCATGAGTCCATCTACGACAAGTTGAAGGGGAAGCTGATCGCGGCCGTCGAAGCCCTCAAGTTCGGCGACCCGCGCGACCCCGCGACCTTCATCGGCCCCCTGATCACCGAGCAGGACGCCGAGCGCGTGGTCGAATGGATTCAGGAGGCCGTCGACGGCGGTGCAGCGGTGCTCACGGGCGGCGAGCGCGAGGATCGCATCGTGCGCCCGGCCGTGCTCGAAGGCGTGCCGAAGGACGTGCGCCTCTACCGCAACGAAGTCTTCGGCCCGGTGGTGCTGCTCGAGCCGTTCAGCGATTTCGACGACGCCCTGGAGACGATCAACGACTCACGTTACGGCCTCCAGGCAGGTTTGTTCATCCGCGACATCGGCAAGATCCGCAAGGCCTGGGATCGATTGGACGTGGGTGGTGTGATCATCAACGACGTGCCCAGCTTCCGCGTTGACCATATGCCCTATGGTGGAGTGAAGGATTCCGGACTGGGGCGCGAGGGCATTCGCTACGCCATCGACGATATGACCGAGATTCGGCTGTTGGCGATTCGGGGGATTTGAGAGGGGGTTTGCTGCACTTGGCTTTGACTTGAAAAGCGCCTGTTGGTACCCCGCTGTGCGGGATGAAAGTCAAAGGCGTTCGCCCACGCGCTCCGCGCTTTCTGGGCGAGTTTCTTTTGGCAGTCGTCCCAAAAGAAACCAAAAGGACTTCTGCCCAGTGACCTCGCCGGCTTCGCCGGTTCCCTCTGTCGCTCTGGTTGGAACGGGCGGTCATGCTTAAACTCCCTCCGCTTCGCTACGGTCAGACAGGCATGCCCACAAAGACTCCGTTCCGCCCGGCG
>CAZDFS010000071.1:0-19838 GCA_964504865.1 uncultured Wenzhouxiangella sp. | reverse complement strand
AAGGACGTTGGCTGAATCGCCATTGCAGACCGGGGCGACACCGGACGGCGAGCGAGTCGTGAACAGCACCTGCTGGCTGGGCGAGAGGCGAAAGTCCAGATCGAAGCCGCTGCCCTGAAGGAGGGCTGCCGGGATGTCGTGTATGACATCGACCAGCCCGTCCCCGTCCGTATCGACGGCGATCTGGTCCGCTCCGACGGGACCGACCACCGGATGATCGATCGGTCCGCGCAGGACGCCGATGCCTGCCGGCGAGTTGAACGTGGGCTCGCCGACGACAAAGGCGGTCTCCTGGGCGTGCAGGGACGAACTGGAAACGAAAACGAGAAAGAGGAAAAACGCTTGCCTGTTCACCAATCAAACTCCCGGTCTTGTCCATTGCGATCGGCCGTTCTGGTCGAGGTTAGCGGATCGAATCTTCTTTGACGCAACCGATCGTCCAGACATCTCACCCTTTGGTCCGCTCACCATTGAGCCGGCACGCCCCCGTTGACTACCATCGCTCGCGGGTCGATGCCTGGCAAGGACGGGCTCGACTTCCTCATGATGGATTAGCGTTCGGAGACGATTCCATGACCAGATTGATATGGGTTCCTTTCCTGGCGATCGGGCTTGTGTGCATCCCCATGGCAACGCCCGCACAGGTCGATACCATCTTCCAGGACCGCTTCGAGGCGGCGGGTGGCGACCCGGTGCCCGTATCGGATGCTCGCGTGTTCTTCTGGGGCAATTCCGCCGTCAACCACGACCCCTTCGGACCCGAGGATTCGGATGTGGGCGAGCCGATGCAGGCGATCGCGGCGGCCGCCGGCCTGACCAGCTGTGCCGACGGCGACTACACGCCGTTTCTGACGCCCTCGATGCTCGAAGAAGACGCCTACCCGGCGCCGAACAAGCTCAATATTCCCAACATGACGCTCGGGGCGTCCTGCGCCGAGGATGACTTTGCCGGCTCCGACTACACGGTCGGTGTGCTCCAGGACAACAACATCAACTGGCAGACCAATCCGTCGGCCTGGGGGGATGTTGCCGGCGCCGTGTTCCGGGTCAATGAAGCCCGGGCCGTCGAGCCGAGCTTGCAGCGCTGGTTTCTTTATTCGTATCAGGCCGGAGCCGAGGGTGCCGCCGAGCAGTTCGGTCCGCGCAAGGACTACCTCGCCGATCAGGCCGGCTTCAACGCGGCCAATCAGGTGCTGCAGGACGCCATCAACGCCGCCGATACCTCCATCGATCTGCGCTACATCCCGATCGGCGAGGTCTGGCTGGACCTGCTCGGCCCCGGCGGTCTGCTCGAGGATGTGCCGCTGCCCGACCTGTTCTTCGACCCCGCGCCGCACCAGAATCTGTCGGCCGCGGAAATCATGGGCGCGGTGGCGTTCGCCGCCATCTACCGCCAGCCCGTGCCGTCGACCTATGCCCCCGATCCCGGCCTCGAGAGCCGCGTGGTCGCGCGCTGGTCGGCGATCACCGATCGGATCTGGACCCTGCTGACCGCCGAGCCGCTGCGCACGCGCGTCTTCGGTGGCGTGCCCACGGACCCCGGGGGCGACGATTTCTGGGTTGCCCCGGGGGGGAGCGACAGCAACCCCGGTACCCAGGCGGAGCCCTGGGGCACGCTTTCGTTTGCCGTCGACCAGCTCACGCCGGGCGATACGCTGAATATCGACGGCGGTGTCTGGGCCGAGTCCATCGCCCTGGAGACCAGCGGCACGGCCCAGGCGCCGATTCGCGTGATCGGTCGCAATGGCGCCACGATCGGTAACGACTCGAGCGCTGACCATGCGATCCGTATCTCGGCCAGCCACATCGAGGTCCGGTCCATCGACATCAGCGGTGCGCGCAGCGGGATCCTGATCGGCGATGGTCTCTATCCGCTCAACGACGTCTGCGCTGATCCGAACGGTTTCAACGAGGGCGTGGCGCCGGGCGAAGAGGAGTTCTTTACCCTCAACTGCCAGGACCGGGCGAGTCAGAGCGCGGTCTATCCGCTCAATCCGGTGTTCACCGACATCCTGATCGACGGCTCGCTTCCCGGCGGTGGTCGGGCGCTGATCAACGTCACCGATGCCCAGGACCCGGTGACCGGCGAGGTCGATTTTCTCAACGGCATCGAGCTGACCGACGAGGCGGAGCGCGTGGTGATCCGCGGCTACGAGATTACCGGGGCGCGCTACGGCATCTTCGCCGACGGCATCGAGCAGGTCCGGCGCCTCGACGAGATCACCATAGAAGACGTCTACGTGCACGGCACCTTCAACTACGGCATCCGCATGCCGGCACGCCGCGCCTATGTCTCGACCCCTGATCCGGCTGGCGACTGGGTCGACGAATCCCAGGTCCGGATCTCGATCGCGCCGGTGGCCCTGCGCAGCCAGCGCTTCACCAACCTTCTCATGCGCGACCTGCTGATGGTCGAAAACGGTTTTACCGCCGACCCGGCCAGCTGCAGCGAGTCGCCGCCCGACGGCGAAGCCTACGGCAACATGCTGCTCCAGGGCTGGGTCGGTGGCGTGATCGAGCGTTCGGTCTTCCGCAACGGTCCCTACTGGGGCATCGACTGCCTGATCTGCGACAACATCACCTACCGCAACAACGTCTTTTCCATGTCCCAGGCCACCCTCGAGCTGCCGCGCTGCTTCCCCGACGCGGCCGACCCCTGGCCGATCGTTGGCCTGGAGGTCAATGGCGGCACGGGCAACCGCGTGCTCAACAACAGCTTCTACGGCTACCAGACCAGTATCTTTCTGTCGATGTTTCCCGAGGATTTTGCCGAGAGCGACATTTCCGTCGAGGTGCGCAACAACCTGTTCTGGGTCGCCGACAAGCCCGGTGACGGGGTCGATGCCGATGCCGTCGAGGTCTTTCCGCCGAACGATATCCTCGCCTCGTCGGCGGTCGAGACCTTCGGCAGCCCCTATGCGCCGGTGGGCGGCTACGCGGTGGATCGCCAGGTCGAGTTCAACCTGGCCAACATCGAAGTGCCGCTGCCCGGCTACCCCTCGGACATGAGTGGTCCCGGTAACGTGGTGGATGCGAGCGCCGAGGTCGCCTTCGTTGACGGCGACGGCGGCAATCTGCGCCTTGTCGCGCCCGCCTCGGCCGCCGTCGATCAGGGTCAGACCCTGGCCGACGTGACCGAGGACTTCGACGGTACTCCGAGGCCCCTCGGCGGGGCCTACGATCTGGGCGCCTTCGAAGGCAGGCAGCCGCCGCCCTGATCAGACCTCATGCCATCGGCGTGCGGGCGTAGTAGTGCCAGATGAAGATCGCGACGGCGCCGCGATGGGGACGCCAGGGCTCTGCGATCGCATCGGTCTGGCGCCGGTTGGGTCGTTTGGGTAAACCCTTGAGTCGATGCACGCCGGCCTGGATCGCGAGGTCGTCGGCCGGCCAGACGTCCGGACGCCCCAAGGAGAAGAGGAGAATCATCTCGGCGCTCCAGCGCCCGAAGCCCGTCACCCGCGTGATCTGCTCGACGACCGCGTCGTCGGGCAGGGCCGCGAGCGATCCCGGGTCGAGGCTGCCGTCGATCAGGGCCTGGCAAAGACTCCGGGCGTAGCGGATCTTCGGTCGAGACAGCCCCAGCGCTCGCAGGGACTCGTCGGGCATGCCGGCCACGGTTTCGGGATCAAGGCGACCGGTCAGTTCGTTCTGGATACGCCCGAAGATCGTCGCTGCCGCCTTCACCGACAGCTGCTGGCCGACGATGACGCGCAGCAGATTCTCGAAGCTCGGCGGGCCCTGCCGGCGCTCGGCCGGGAAGCCCACTTCCTCGATGGCGCGGGCGATGTCCTGGTCCTTTCGGGCCACGCGTTCGAGGGCCTGGCGAATGTCTTTTTCTGTCAGCTGAAAGTGCAAGTCAGCTCCGGGATTATCAGCGCCGCTCAGGATAATTCAGATAAACTGAGGCGCCTTCACCCATGACCCTTGGGGTCGTCAGAATCGACCTCGTCGGCCCGATCAGCGAATTGCGTTTCCTCGCAGAACCCAGTAGTTTGAGCGGCCTGCAGACTAGTTCGATTTGAGTTCATCAACGGAGGCTTTATGGACGGCATCTTGATCTGGTTGATCGTCGGCGGCATCGCGGGCTGGCTGGCGGGCTTGATCGTCAAGGGCAGCGGGCAGGGCATTCTGATCAATATCGTCGTCGGGATCATCGGGGCGGTGATCGGCGGCTGGGTCTTCGGCCAGCTCGGCGTCACGGTCGGCACGACCCTGGTCAACAGCATCCTGACCGCCGTGGTCGGCGCGGTGATTCTGCTTCTTGTGATCGGACTACTCAGGGGCAAGCGCTGAGTTGTCGCTGTGCGGCTGGTCCTTGGCGAGTCGGGGTTCTCGGTGAAGCCGAATTGTCTTGAATTCACGCGCTTTCCTTCACCCGGACTCGTTACGGTCGTGGGCCACTCGCCAGAAAGGATCTGAGATGTCCCATCGCGCCGGCACGATCAAGTCGATGAAGCTCTACCAGCACGTCGAGCGCGTCGAGCGCGAGCTGGCGGCGCGGGGCCTCGATGGCTCGGCGACGCTCGACGTCGAGGCGCTGGAGTCCCTCGACCAACTCCACTACCACGGCCGCTCGGCGGTGCTGGACGCGATCGACTGGCTCGAGCTCGGGCCCGAGGCACGCGTCCTCGATATCGGCTCCGGCCTCGGCGGTCCGGCGCGCGTCATTGCCTCGGAGGTCGGCTGCCGGGTGACGGCGGTCGAGCTGCAGGATGACCTCCACCGCCTGGCCGAGTCCCTGACCCGCCGCTGCGGCCTGGCCGATCGCATCGAGCATCGCCGCGCCGACGTGCTGACGGCCAGCCTGCCCGCCAGTGACTACGATGCGGTGGTCAGCTGGCTGACCTTTCTTCATATCCCCGAGCGCGAAACGCTGCTGTCACGCTGCCTTCGGCGACTGCGCCCGGGCGGGAAGATACTCGTCGAGGATTTCTTTGCCCGCCGGGCGCTCTCCGATGAGGCGCGCGAACTGCTGGCGAACGAAGTCTACTGCCAGCGCCTGGATTCGCTCGATGACTATCGCGGTCTGATCGAAGAGGCCGGGTTCGCTGACGTCGAATGCCACGACATGACCAACTCCTGGACGCAGTTCGTCGGCGGGCGGCTCAAGGCCTTCCTCGACGATGAAGCGCGGTTTTCCGAAGTCCACGGCGAAGGCGCCTTCCAGGCGCTGGCCACCTTCTATCGTGTGATGGATCAGCTGTTCAGCTCCGGGGAACTCGGCGGCTTGCGGTGGACGGCGAGGCGTCCGGCCGACTGAGGCCCGCCTTCTTCAGCCCGACGCGAAATGATCCAGGGCGGCACGAGCAATGGGCGCCCCCCATTCCTGAACGAAGTGGCCGCCGTCCTCGATGACCATCGGGTCTGGACAGCCGCGGATCAGCGTCTGAAGCCGCTTCATGATTGGCGGCCCGAGCACCGGGTCGGCAGCGCCGATGGCCATGAAGCTCGGCCCGTTCCAGTCCCGGCGCCAGAACTCGGCGGCGGTGCGCGAGACAGCGGCGCCGTCCATGTCCGGTGATGTGGGGACGAGGGCGGGAAACTGGCGAGCGCCGGCCAGGTAGCGCTCGTCGGGAAACGGCGCATCATAGGCTGCGATCTCGGCATCAGTGAGGTGCGGCGTGCCGCGCGCGATGATGGCGCCGGCGCGAAAGTCCGGCGTCGTCAGGGCGTAGTCCTGCCAGGCCCGGAAGCCCGGCCCGGGATCCACGCCCACGCCCAGGGCCGTATTCATCACGATCAGCCGGTCGAGCCGTTCGCGAAAGCTCGCATCGACGGGCAGCGTCAGTCCCAGCAGGCCGCCCCAGTCCTGGACCACCAGGGTGATGTTGTCCAGGTCCAGCCGCTCGACGAGGGCCAACAGATGGCCCCGATGGAAATCGAAGCTGTAGTCGGAGCGATGGATCGGTTTGTCTGATCGCCCGAAGCCGAAGAGATCCGGCGCGACGACGCGCGCACCCGCATCGAGAAACACCGGGATCATCCGACGGTAGAGGAAAGACCAGCTGGGCTCACCGTGGAGGCAGAGAAACGTCTGCTGGGCATCCGCCGGACCTGCATCGATCCAGGCGGCGCGCAGACCCTCGTAATCCTCGAGGTCATCGGCATAGCGGACTGGATAGTCGAAATCGGGCACGGACTGAAAGCGAGCGTCCGGCGTGCGAATGGACTGGATCGGTTGGCTCATGGCTGCTCCATGGGTCAGGGGTTGGAGGCGACAGGCGGGTGGGCAATGCCAGCGACGGCTTCGAGCGCGCCTGTCGCGCGGCGAGCGGAGGTTTTCGAGCTGTATGAGACATTACGTGCGCTCCAGACGGCGCCGTGCAGACAACAATCGCCAAGGGGAGCAGCCTACTTCCTTGAAAGCGCCTGCCGCAAGCTGGCTGGGCCTGCCCTCCGGCAAATGGCGCCGGGGCTACTGAGGCCACCAGTACCCGCAGCTCAGCAGCGCCGTGCCGAGCATTACCATCGGGGCGGCCAGGCCTAGCGTCTTTCGGCCTTCCCGACCGAGCCTCTCGGTCGCCTCATCCAGGTTGCCGGCAAAGAGCTTCATGCCGCCGCGGCGCTGACCGTTGAGTTCGTCCCGGGCCGCTCGGTAGTGGCCCAGGATCGTCACCGTCGTGTCGATCGGTACGTGGTCTTCGATCAGCGACATCTGATTCGAGGTGGTCTGCGTCTCGGCGATGAACAGGCGCTCGTGCGCTGGTGGGAGCCACCTCGCCTGCGCGGCGATGAGCCTCCCCTCAGCGCTTGCTTCGTCCGCGGTCTGACCGTCGCTTCGAATCGTATCGAGGTAGTGCAGCGCCTTCCGTCCCCGCTCGCCACCCTGGCCGATCTCGCGAAAGGCGATGTCGACGTCCGGCAGCGCCAGCAGCTTGAGCCGCTGGCCGTCCGCGTCGAGCACCGCATCGGCGAGGGCGAACTCCAGCCCGCAGAGCTGGCTTCGATAGGCGCTGCCGCTGCTGGATCGGCTGCGGCGCTCGCCGGTGATGCGCAGCAGGTAGCCGGCGCAGGGTCGCTCGAAGAGAGGAGACCTGAGGGGTTCGGATTCACAAAGTACCCGGCCGGAAATCGCGATCGTTCCGTCTTGCGTCGGCAGTGCGCTCGGATCAACGCGCCGTCCTTTCAGGCTGCGCCAGTCGAGGAGGTCGCCGGTGCCGGCCCAGGTGCCGAGGAGGCCGAAGAAGACCGCGAGGATGCCGGGCAGCAGGGCAAACCAGATTGCGCCGCCGAAGCGCGCCGTGGCCCGGTCCACGGCGATGGTCAGCAGCGACAGGGCCACCACGATCAACGCGAATACGAATACGGCTCGGATAATGAACCGCTGCTTTCCGCTGTTCCCCATGATCGCTGTCCGTTCCTTGGCGTCTGGTCAAGGGAATGCCTGGCGGCGACGGAAGCGCACGTCGCTTGAGCAGGGGCAGAACCGCCAGGCATGACGCCCCGGCGTTACTCAGTCGAGCTCGAGCGATTGCAGGCGACCGTCGGTCAGGGCGTCCTTGATCGCCAGCGGGCTGATTCTGGCGTCTTGCCCTGCAGGCCACACGCCGAGGGCTCGATTGCGTCCCGCGTGCTTGGCCAGATACAGCAGCTCATCGGCGACCTTCATCGCCGGCTCCCAGTGTTCTTCGCCGGCTGCCTGGACCAGGCCAGCGGCCGAGGTGAAGCCGATGCTCGCCGTCAGGGCGATCGTTGTCTGGCGGTGATCCTTGACCTCGAGCTCGGCGATCCCCGTGCGGATCGCCTCGGCCAGGGCCAGCGCTTTCTGCTGCGTCGCGTTGGGAAGATAAAGTGCGAATTCCTCTCCGCCCCAGCGCCCGCAGATCGCATCGTGCGCCCGGGCCAGCGATGCGAGGCGGCGGCTCACCTCGATGAGTGCCCGATCACCGACATCATGGCCATGCGCATCGTTGATTTCCTTGAAATGATCCAGATCCACCAGCAGCACGACGGCATCCTCCGGCCTGCCTGGCGCGGATTGCATCTGCAGGGTCAGGTAGCGTCTGTTGGCCAGACCCGTCAGGCTGTCGGTGCGGCTGGCGTCGAGCAGCCGATGTTGATTGCGGCGCTGCCAGACTGCGAGTGCAATGGCGAGGAGCACCACCGTCGCGAGGGCGGCGATGGCAACCCGGCGTCCCAGCGCCTCCCGGGCCAGCTGCAGGCGCTGGACCTCCGAGGTCTGCCGCAGTTCGAAAAGTTCCTGCGCCTGGCGCTGCATGCCGAGCTCGGTTTCGAGCGCGTCGAGCCGCGACCGTTGAGTCGCCTCGAGGAAAGCCACGTTCCGGTCGGCGTAGTCCTGATGCACCGCGAGGGCCTCTCGGTAGCGGCCTCGAGCCTCGAGAATCTCGGCAAGATTGACCTGTGCATCCAGAACGATGCGTTCGAACTCGATCTCTTCGGCCAGCGCAAGGGCCTCGCGAATGTAGGCCTCGGCCGCCTCCAGGTCACCCATTTCGCGAGCCAGCAGTGCCTGGTCCCTGCGCAGGACGCTGCGCTCGGCGGGATTGTCGAAGGTCGCGTGCAGCGCGGCGGCCTGGTCGGTCAGCGCTCGCGCGCGTTCAAGGTCCCCCAGCCGCCTGGAGGCATTGCCGCTCATGCTCAGTGCGGTGGCCAGGCGGGGCTCGAGGCCCGGGGCCTGAAGGAGCGGAATCAGCCGATCGAGTTGTTCCAGCGCGCGCTCATGCTGCCCGTCCATCATCAGTGTCCGGGCAAAGTTGTAGCGCACCGGCAACAGGGACTGCTCCGCGCCGTCCTCCTGCGGCAGCGCGAGGAGGCGTTCGTAATGGTCGATGGCGCTGTCGTACTGCTTGCCCTCGGTCAGGTAGATCGCCAGGTTGCTCAGGATCCTGGGCAGCAATTCGTCGAGTCCGTTGGCCTCGGTCAGCTCGAGCGCCGTGCCGATGGTCTGGAGGGCGGCGACCGCATCGCCGCTGCGGTAGTTGAGTGAGGCCAGGCGCTCGAGGAGGGCGATTCGCTCCGCCGGGTCGGTGAGACTGTCGGCCAGGGTCGTCACCCGTGCGGTGATCTCACGCGCTTCGGCCATGTCACCGATCTGCATTTTGGCCCAGGCCAGACAGGCCAGGAGCAGGCCGCGAGACTGCTGCTCCAGCCTGTCGCCGTCCGCTAACCAATCCTCGGCGATCTTGATCGCATCGTTCGGACTGGCGTATTCGCGCGCTTCGCACTGGGCGATCGCCTGTTCGATCGTATCCGGCGCCTCGTGCGGACCGAGGTGCGGCCCGCCTTGGGCGAGCATCATGAGACTGGCAAAGAGGGATGAAAACATGTTGGTCGCAGGGACGCTGGGTGGGATGCAGGGCCAAGGTGGCGCGGTCTATTTCACCACAGAACCCGAACCAGGGTCTTTTTTTCCGAAGAAGGGGGCCGTAGCGGCCGTGACCCAGGAGGCGCTGCCTGCGTGCCGTTGGCCTCCAGCGTCGAAGTGCAATACTATGAAAGGCTTGTTTTAGCCGGCTGGCCAATCGGATCGGGGGATCGGCATCGCTGGTTGAAGATCGGAAGAAGGGTGGGAGTCGGTGAAGAGTTTTTCTAAGAAGCTGAAGCGCGGGCTGAGGCAGTTCTTTCAGTCGCCCGACCCGGCGCTGGTCGCGTCCGGCTCCGGGGGCGTGCGTTCCGTGGCCACCACGCGCGTGTGGTTCATCCTGGTGATGGCCGCGGCGCCGCTGGTGGGCTTCGCCGTGCGCGGGGTCGATGCGGACATCGAGATCCGACTGGCCTCCGTGGCCCTTCTCATCGCCCTGTTCTATTCCCTCATCACCTGCGGAGTGCTGCGACGCCGGGGATGGCGACCGTCGCGCGCGGAGGCCTATTCGACGTCGACCTTCGATGTCACGCTGATCACCGGCACCCTGCTGTTGCTGGGGCTGGCTGCTGGTCCTGAAAGGGTCATCCACAGCGAGGCGGTGTGGGCGGTCTATCTACTGGCGATCATGACCAGTGCTCTGCGCCTGGATATTCGCGTGTGCCTGTACATGGGCGCGATGGCGATCGCGCAATACCTGGGCCTGATCGTGATCCTGGCGCTGAATCTCGGCGACCTGATGGTCGAATACGATCGCGTGATTCAGTTCACCCGCGTGGTTCTGATGCTGGCGGCCACCGCCCTGGCCGTGGGCATCGTCAATCGAAGCCGCTCGCTGATGACGATTTCCGGCTTCGATGCCCTGACCGGTCTGGCCACGCGGCGCTATTTCAATCAGCGCTTCACCGATGAACTGGTCCGGGCCCATCAGCTCGACCGGCCCCTGTCGCTGGTGCTGTTCGACCTCGATCATTTCAAGCGTGTCAATGATCGTCACGGTCATGAGGCGGGCGATAAGGTGCTGATTCATGTGACTCGCCTCCTGCGTCAGCATCAGCGCGCCCAGGACTTTCTGGCGCGCTGGGGCGGCGAAGAACTGGTCATGATCCTGCCCAATACGCGTCTCGAGGAGGCAACGGTCGTGGCCGAGCGTCTGGTGCGAATGATCCGCGAGTCGCGCTTCGAAACACCGTCCGGCGAGGTCAGGGTGACCGTCTCAGCGGGCGTGGCAGAGCGCCTGGATGTCGGGGACGATGTCGAGACGGTGTTCCACGCGGCCGATGAACGGGTGCTCGAGGCCAAGCGGCGCGGGCGGGATCAGGTCGTCGGCTGGTCTGGCGATCAGAGGCGCCCTGACTGAAAAGCCGGGGCATGACCGGTGCCGGCCATGCCCACGATGCCTCCTTCAGTCGTTGGCGGCGCCTTCGAACATCTCTTCGAAATCAAAGTCGAAGGCGGCGCCACTGCCGATCAGGCGACCCACCAGGACGGGGTCCATTTCGCCGTGGATATTGGCCAGCACGGCGGATTCGCTGGACTCGCGCACGACCAGCACCAGGCCAGTGACGAAGTCACCGGATTCGAGCATGAACAGGTCGATCTGCTCGCCGTCCTCGCGGACCTGAATGGCCCGGTTCCAGCCGCCGTCGACGAGGGTGTCGACGGCATCGTCGACGCTGGAGGCGAGCTCGCGCGCGTCGCCGAGGTCTTCAAAGACCATCAAGCGCAGTCCCTTGATGCCGCCCAGCACGGTGGACAGGTCCGGGTTGGCGTTGACCATGGACTCGGCGAATCCCGCCATCATGGCCGGTCCGAAATTGATATTGACCTTGGGCTCCATGCCGCTGGCCAGGGGTTCGATGTCGAACTTGCCCTCCTGAGCGTGTACCGAGCCAATGAACAGCGCGGTGATCAGAAGCAGGCTCTGCAGGGTTCGTGTGAGGGGGGTGTTCATCTATGACTCTCCTTAGGGGTTGTTGGATTGAACGCAGTCCATGGAATAACGTGTTGCCGCTATCGGGTTCGAGGGGCACTGGGCTGAAACCAGCGCCGGAACGAATCGGGGTAGGGCAGGGCCTCCATGGGAATTTCCAGTCGGGGTAATTCGAGCGCGGGCAGCGCCAGATGCGAGCCGACCTCGCGCTGCGTCAGCTGGGCAATCTGCTGCCCCTGCGCGTTGAGCGTGTCGATCGCCGTGCTGAGCTGCGCCCAGTCCTGCGCCGTCAATTCCGCGGGCGGCAATCGAGCCTCGGGGGGCTCGATCATGGTGACTACAAGAACGCTCAGAACCACGGCGGCGGCCATCGCCATCCACGCCCAGGGGGGCGGGGTCTGGCGGCGGTGGTCGAGGACGCGGGCCCGCAAGGCCTCGGGCAGCGGCGGTGCCTCGATCCGCGCCAGGGCGTCCTTCAGGGCGCGGTCGGATCGGAGCATCGCATCGCCGTCGAGGTCATCGCCGGCGATGATTCTCTCCTCCGCGGCCAGGTCCTCGAGGAACTGCGAGTCCATCGGCTCGCTTTGGCCGGGTCTGCGCTGCCGCGTGTAGGGATGGGACTCAGGCCACTTGCTCATGACGGTACTCCTCAAGTTGGCGGCGCAGGGCGCGTCGGGCGCGAAAGGTGTAGACCTTG
Source organism: uncultured Wenzhouxiangella sp. (assembly GCA_964504865.1). Taxonomy (GTDB): domain Bacteria; phylum Pseudomonadota; class Gammaproteobacteria; order Xanthomonadales; family Wenzhouxiangellaceae; genus Wenzhouxiangella. The sequence continues at coordinate 7,883 of CAZDFS010000071.1, read as the reverse complement.
ACCTGATTCGGCGTCAGGTCGAGGGCCTCGGCAACCGCGGCCACGTCCTGATCCTGGATGTCTCGCAGGATGATCAGGGAGCGACCCGGCTCGGGTAAGGCCCGAATTGCCGCGTGCAGGCGCGCATGCTCTTGTTGCTGGACGGTGTTGGCGGCCGGGCCGTGGCGTTCGATGTGTCGGTCGAGTTCTCGATCGATCGAACTCGCCTCCTTCAGGACACCGGACTGGCGCTGTCGAGCGCGCAGGCGATCGAGGCAGGCGTTGCGTGCGCAGGTGGTCAGCCAGGCGGCCTCCGATCCCGGCGTGAGTGCGGGCAGATGATTCCATAGCTTGATCAGGGTCTCCTGGACGATGTCTTCGGCATCCGAGCTCGACCGGAGGATCAGACGAGCGAGCTGCAGCAGGCGCCCGCCGTTGCCGTCCACCAGTTGTTCGAATCGCTGCTGCATATCCCGATTAACGTCTCAGAACGCGTTGGGTTACAGCCTGGAGCAGATTTTTCTGCCGCGACAGTGCCGAGAGTCGCGGGTCGGCGGTGCAGTGTTTCGAGGCCGATCGCGTCAGAGGCCCCCTGCACAGCGCTCCGTAGCGGAATTCCCTATCATGGCGACTCCCCTCAACGTCCTTTCGGAGGACTTCCCATGAAATCAATGAGCCCTCTCTCGATGAGCTACCCCTCGGAGAGCACGACGTCGCCCCGCTCCGGGTCCACCTTCAGATGCCTGCTCGGCGTCATCGCGATCGCCGCCCTGGCCGCCTGCCAGCCGTCCGACGAGACGGCCGATACCGCCGAGGCGGCGGCACCGCCGATGGTCGAAGAAGCGGCCGAGGCGGCGACGGAGGTGATGGAGGCTGTCGAGGAAACCGTGCCGGCCCTGTCCAACGAAGCCCGCCTCGATGACATCCTGGCCGCCCAGCCGGAGGATGCGCAGGCGCGCTACGAGGCCCGGAATCCGAAAGCGACGCTGGAATTCTTCGGCATCGAACCCGGAATGACCGTGGTCGAGGCGCTCCCAAGCGGCGGCTGGTATTCCAGGATCCTGATTCCCTACCTCGGCGAAGAAGGAACGCTGATCGGCGCCAACTACCCGATCGCGCTGTTCGAGAATTTCGGCTTCGCGACGCCGGAATTCATGGAAGGCATCGCCAACTGGCCCGAGACCTTCCCCGTCGATGCGGAGGCCTGGTGTGACGAGGACTGCGCGAGCGTCGAAGGTTTCTGGCTCGGCGAGCTGCCCGAGTCGATGGCGGGTAGCGCCGACGCGGTGCTGTTCATCCGGGCCCTGCACAACATGGCTCGCTTCCAGAACGAGGGCATCGACCAGTTCCTCGACCAGGCCATGGCGGATGCCTTCGCCGTGCTCAAGCCCGGCGGCGTCTTCGGCATCGTCCAGCACGAGATCAGCGAAGAGGTCTCCGATGAGGCGGCGACCGGTGCCGGTGGCTACCTCAAGCGCAGCTTCGTCATCGCCCAGGCCGAAGCGGCGGGCTTTGTCCTCGATGAGGTCAGCGACATCAACGCCAACCCGATGGATCAGGCCGGCGAGGGCGACATCGTCTGGCGCCTGCCGCCGTCACTCGGCACCAGCCAGGACAACCCCGAGCTGCGCGCCGAGATGGAAGCCATCGGCGAAAGCAACCGCATGACCCTGCGGTTCCGCAAGCCCGCGGAGGCCTGATCGCGCCAGTTCAGCTCAACGCATCGCCAGGCATCCGGGTAATCCGGGTGCCTGGCGTGTTTTTCCGTACCACCTTCCTGCAGCCAGTCTGCTATCGCAGTTCGATGGCTTCGAAGCGGTCGTCGAAGACCGGGTCGACCGGGGCGACGAAGTCCGACCCCGCGATTTCCGCCGACTCCAGGACAAGGCCACCCTGCAGGCGAAGCAAGGAGCTCGCATAGGCGGGGCCCGTCCCGCCGGCGGACGGATTGCGCACGCTGCCCAGGGTGAACGAAATGGGTGTTCCGATACTCGCGCTGCCGCCGGTCAGTTCCATCGTGATGCCGTTGCCGGTGCTGCTCTGCAGGGTCATCGCCAGGTCCCCACCCTCGAAATCCAGCAGTTGAGCCTGGCTGTAGTCCGGTCCGCCGGACCCGGCGTTGTTGAGAAAGATCAGAAATCCATCGCTCAGCGCTGACGAGGTGGTGAAGGAGAAGACATAGCTCGTCAGGGCGTCCGTTGCGTTATTCAACGGGCCGAAGGCCGCATCGTCCATGATGCCAACGACTTCCACGCCAAAGCTGTCGGTGATTGAGCCGTCGATATCGCTGGCCCTCACGGCAACGGTCGTGATCCCGGGCCCGACGGGCGTGACGATCAGCGCGCCATCGATCAATTCGGCCGTCGCGATCAGCGGATCGGTGCCCGCCAAGACCTCATAGGTGATCGGATCGCCGTCGGCCTCGTCGAAGACCGTGCCGATATCGGCGACGACTTCGGCCGGTCCGTCGGCCTCATTGAGGAACTGATTGAGGATGGGGCTCACGACGAAGGGTGCACCGCCGGCCTCGAAGACGTTGCCGCTGGCGGTGCCTCGGTCGACCAGCTGAAAACTTCCGTCGACGACGCGGATCGAATAGGGCGGGCCGAGGCCTGCGGATGTGGGATTGACGACGTTGTCGAGGGTAATCGCGATCGGGGCGCCGGCCGGCGCAGATCCACCGTCGATCGACACCCGAAAGCCCTGGTCCGTTGGGGTTGGAAGCGATCCCGTCAGGGATCCGCCGGACAGGGTCAGGCTGGCGCTACTGTAGTCCGGCCCGCCGAGGCCCGTACTGACAAGGATGTTCTGACCCGCCGAGAGGGCGCCGGCCGCGTCGAAGGTGAGCTCATAGGTCGCTGTCCTTCCGACCATCGTATCGCTCGGTGTCATGACCGCATTGTCGATCAAGCCGATGACCTGGACCTCGAAGCTGTCGACGGCCGAGCCGTCGACGGCGGTGGCGCGGACCGCGACGGTGGTGCGGCCCGAGCCCACTGGCGTGAGCAGGAGTCGATCGTCCCCGGTGATCGATGCGGTCAGGACAGCCGGGTTCGTGCCCGGGTCAAGGCTGAAGGTGAGCGGGTCCATGTCGGCATCGTCGAAGACCGCCTTGAGATCGCTGGAGGCTTCGAAGGCCGGATCGCCTTCGACCAGGCCGTTGGCCTCGCCGGTCAGGTCGTCGATCGGATTGACCACGACCGGTGCGTTGGTGCTGGTGTAGGTGACCGCGGGAAGGGTCAAATTCACGATGATGGGAGGAATCGTGACGAAATTGACCTGGCGCAGGGTGAAATCGGGCCCGGGCCCCACGACGCCAGGGTTGACCACGTTGGCAAATTCCAGTGTCACTAGATCACCGACAGCCGCCGTGCCGCCGGTGACGTCAACCCGGATGGAATCGCTGTTGCTGGAAAAGAAGGACGCGGTCAGCGCGCTGCCTCCGGAGATGCCGACAAAGGTCGCCGCCGACAGATCGGCACCGCCGTTGCTGGCGAAAACGATCGAGTCGGGCAAGGCGTCCGTGGAATCGATCGGCTCCGCGGCCTTGAACGACACCGTGTAGCGGGTGGTGGCCCCGATGGCCGAATCATCCACGCTGACCCCGTTGCCGCTTGCCGCCATCGGGCCGCTGATTGCCCACAGCAGCAGGCCCGAAAGGGCCGCCCCGGTGGCCGCTCGGGGTCGTTTCAAATCATTCCTCATCGCCGTGTCCCTCGTCGCTGATCTACCCAGTTTTCGACAGTGCGCCGGCGCTCGCGGAAAGTCAAACGCTCGAGCTTACGGTGTATTCTGGGCGCGCGTTCCGATTCTGGCTCGAATGACCTGTGGTGGATGATTCCCTGATCGTCGAATACGGCCCGCTCGTCCGGCACCGTGCCGAAGTGGCCGAGCAGCGTCGTCGGCGTCGCCTGCTGCTGGCCGTGGCCCTGCCGGCCACCCTGGCTGCGGTCGGCCTGACGGCCCAGTTCAGCGCCACCCTGGCGATGCTGGTCGGTGCCGTCGCCGGCCTGTTCCTGTTCTTCCTTACCCTGCCGGGTGCTTCGAGCGTGGATCCCGGCGCCCTGTCCGGTGTCGAGGGGGAGGTGGCGGTGCTGAAAGCCCTGCAGGCGCTGCCGGCCGATTACCTGGTCCTCAACCGGGTCCGCCTGCCCGATCCGACCCTGCCCAACGGCGAGCGCGAACTCGATTTCATCGTCGCGGGGCCGACGGGCCTCTGGGTCGTCGAGGTCAAGAACACGCCGGGGATCATCCACGTGACACCTAAGGAAAAGCACTGGCCGCTGGTCAAGCGGGCCGGCTGTGGCTCGTCGCCTTGCTGGAACGCGGTCGCCAACCCGCTCCCGCAGGTGCGGGCGCAGGTCGAGGCGCTGACGCGCTGGTTTCTTGTCCACGGCCATCTGATCGAACCGCGCGCCGCGGTGGTTTTTGCTCATCCCGAGACCGGCCTCGAGTCTGCCGAGGCCTCGGCCATTCCGATCTGCCTGCGCGACACGCTCGTCGACACCATCCTGGCTTCCGATTTAGCGCCGGTGCCGGATCGCCACCGCCTGGCCCTGGGGCGCCTGAGGCGGGGTGGGGGGTAGGGAGGATGTAAAGCAAGCTTGACTTTAAGTAAAGCAGGCTTTACATTACTGGCTCCTGACTCGTACCGGAGCCCGTCGATGTCCGCATTGTCCTTCTATGAAAAAAGTGCCTGGGGCACGCTGCTCGTGCTGGCGGTGCTCGGCGGTCTGTACTTCGAGCGCGTCATCGGCCTGGCCCGAGCCGATGCCCTGAGCGCCGAGACCGTCGTCCCGATGGCGATCATCTTCACGATCTTTCTGGTCGCGGCCCTGGTTGCCTTCCACGCCATGATCGCCGTCAGCGGACAGCCCGAGGCCGAAGACGAGCGCGATCGGCAGATCGGTCGCCGCGCCGCCTACTGGTCCGGTCATGCCATGGGCGTCGGCGTTTTCTCGGTGATCTTTTCGATCCTGGCGGCGAGCGGCCTGGGCCGTCCCGCCCTGATGTCGCCCCTCGTGATCGTCCACGCCCTGATTGCGGTGGTGCTGATCTCGGAGCTGATCGATCTGGCCCTGCGCATCCTTTTTTATCGACGCGGCGTCTGAATGGCGGCCCGAATCCACAACTCGGTCCGGGCCCTGCGCGATGGTCCCGAACGGATGACCCAGCAGGCGCTGGCGGAGGCCGTCGGGGTCTCGCGCCAGACCATCAACGCGATCGAAACCGGCAAGTACCAGCCCTCCCTCGAAGTCGCCCTGAGGATCGCGCGCCATTTCGATCGCCCCGTCGAGGCGATCTTTCGCCTGGCCGACTGACGCGCTGGTCCCTGGTCCTGTCTGCTTCGACCGCCCGCTGCCCGCTCGGTGATCGAGCGTCGCCGGGGCAGACGCCTATGGCGCGAGGCCGTCGGCTGGCTTCAGGAGCAGGGTAGACCTCGAGCGCGCCTCGACGGCCTCCCGGCTGAAGGGAACGATCCACGGCTCGCCGCTCATGAAGTCATCGAGCTGGTCATCGAAGTGCGGGCTCAAGGGATGGCCGGACTGGCCGAGGGTCAAGTTCAGGCTGAAGGCATCGGGATCGGACCAGTCCATGACATAGCGCATCGACGCGCCGGCGCGGGCGGTGAGGGTCTGGCGGCCCTCGTTCCAGGCGTGATAGGTCACGTTCAGGCTGCCGGGTCCCGAGCCGATGGGCAGCGGCCCCCGGCTGAGGTCCAGCCAGGCATTCAGGGGGGCGGAAACCGCCAGCGGGTGATTGATGGTCAGGGTCTGGATCTCGCCCAAGGGGCGGATGCCGTGGTCGAGCACCTCCCCGAGGGCGCGGGCGGCGGCCTCATCGCGATCGATGACGGCGATAGCGAAGCCCTCGGTCGGGCGGTGCAGCCAGTCGTCGAGGAGGGTGCGGCCGATGCGCCAGTCTTCGAGGGGGCCCTTGTCGAAGAGGTGGCGCGGCAGGACCTGCCACCAGTGCGCGAACAGCCCGGCCAGCTCGGAGTCGGCGTGCATGACACCGTCCCAGTCGCGCAGTCGCTGAGCCAGATCGCCCTGGCCCTGGGCGTCAGCGACGTCGGCCAGCCAGCCCTTCCAGCTCAGGGCGCGGTCCGAGGTCCGGTCGAGCTGCATCCGGCGCATGGCCTCGGGCGTGAAGGTCTCCCGCCCCGTCAACCAATCGACGGCGCGACGCATGCGCAGCTGCTTGTAGAAGCCCGGCAGGGGATAGGTCGTGTCGACGGCGGCGTGGTTATTCGAGTTGGCCAGCCAGCCCTGTTCGGGGTTGAGCGCGAAGGGGCGCTGGTCGGGTTCGACGAAACCGGCCCAGTAGTGCTCGGCGCGGGCCCCGTCAAGCGGGGTGTAGAAGCCGGTGTGCTGGCGCCGTGGAATCGGCGTGGACTGGACGTAGCCGATATTGCCCCGGCGATCGGAATAGCTCCAGTTGACCGATAGCGCCCCCATATCGGAGGCCGCCCGACGGAAGCTGTCGAAGTCCTCGGCACGATTGATGGCAAGGCCCTGATCGATCAGCCCACCGATCGGGAGCCGAAAGCCTGCCCAGTGCAGGACCTCGACGCGACCATCGTCGAGCGCCGTGGCCGGGCCGAGCTCGGTCAGGAGCAGGGTGTCGCGCCGGACCTCGTCCTGACCGCTGATCTCGAAGTCAGCGGCAAGCGTCTGCAGGGTAATCGGGCCGTCGGGCCCGACCAGCTGGTCAGGGTCGCGCGGGTCGCGGACGAAGCGATAGATCTCGAACAGATCGACGGGGGCCACGGTGAAGGCGAAGGCAATCCGACCGTTGTGGCCCATGGCGACGAAGGGCAGGCCCGGGGCAGTGACGCCGAGCACGTCCAGGCTCTCGTCCGAGTGCAGGCCGGCCGCGTACCAGAGACCGGGTGCCAGGCTGTAGTCCAGGTGCGGGTCGGAGGCGTGCAAAGCGGTGCCGCTGGCAGACCTGTCCGGCGCGACGACCCAGGTGTTCGAGGCCTCGGTGATGCGGCCCGTCGGCACCGGCACCGAGGGCACGCCCCAGTCGGGAAAGGACCCGAGCCATTCGGCCGCTTCCGGCCCGAACTGCTCGGCGCTGACCCGCCAGGCCTCGGCCATGCGCTGGACCAGCGTGGTCGGATACCAGGTCTGATAGTAGGCGAGCATCAGCACATCAGCACGAGTCCAGGCCTCGGGCTCGATCTGCAGGATCAGGAACTCCGGAGGCAGGTCCCGGCCGCTGCTCAGGCGGGCGTTGATGCCGCCGACGTAGGCGTCGATCAGGCGCTCGGATTCGGCCGACAGTGACGGCGGATCCTGCTGGATTCGGCGGGCAAAGCCATAGCGGCGGTGCAGCCGATCGCTCTCCAGACCGGCCGCCCCGATGAGGACGGCCAGCTCACCGCGGGCGACGCGCCGCAGCAGCTCCATCTGGAACAGGCGCTCGGAGGCGTGCAGCCAGCCCAGCGCTCGAATCGCATCTCGATCGGTGCGGGCGTAGATCCGCGGGATGCCGCGATCATCGAAGAGCACCTCGACCTCCTCGTCCAGCGCCGCGATCTGGACCGTGCCGCTCGTCGGCATCACGCTGCCGGCCAGCCAGCTCCGCCCCCCGAACCAGATTGCCGCGAGGAGGCAGGCGAAGGTGATGACAGAAAACAGAAAGATGCGCTTGAGGCTGATCATTTCGAATGTGGGTTTTGTGCTTTATGGAGAGGGGGGTGAGTTTATCGGGTTGGGGGTGTTTTTCTTTGTTGGATTATGAGTGGGGTGGTTGGTGTATTTCGCTGCGCGGGCTCAAAGTCAAAGGCGCTTGGTTTAATTCGCTTTGCGAATGCAAGTCAAAGACTTTCGCCCACGCGCTTCGCGCTTTCTGGGCGAGTTTCTTTTGGCAGTCGTCCCAAAAGAAACCAAAAGGAC
>CAZDFS010000070.1:15704-20227 GCA_964504865.1 uncultured Wenzhouxiangella sp. | reverse complement strand
GGATACATCTCAGTCGAGGCTGAGGTTGAGGTTGCGGTCAGCGATCTTGTCGATCGCCTGTCGGATGAGGATATCGAACAGCTCTACCGGGAGCAGCAGTCCGGATCCCGAGCTGGCGACCTCAGCCATCAGGAGATCGCCCGTTGCCTGGCGCGCTCAATCGAAATCGGCGATGGAAAGGCGGCTGCGGACTACGCGCACCGCCTCTGTATGGACCTTGCCGGGGTGCCCGTCCTTCGGCCCTTGGCGATTGGCCCGGCACCCTGGGAGAGGAGCGCAGTATGAGCAAGATCACCATCAGCGCCACCCTGAACGAGGACACCGGCGCAATCGACATCGACGTGTGCGAGCTGAAACAGTCGCCCAACGAGGCCTTCAACCAGTTCTGCAACCAGCTCGAAAACTGCCTGCTAATCGCTGCCCGCGCGGCTCGGTTCAAGTTGGAGCCTGGTCGCAGTGTTCACCACGGCTCGGTGCGCGTGCAATGAGCGGCGATCCGTTCAAGGGCGAGACCGACCTGCGGGCGCGTCAGGCGATGGCGAGGACCTTCGACAAGGCCCAGTGCTATCGGGCACTCCATGACACCGAGCTGCCTTTTCAGGTTGTCGCCACCCTCTCGAAGCGCCTGCGGGACCTGCGGGCGATCGAGGGGGCCGAGCCTGCGTCCTTCCATCAACCCCATCAGCCCGGAAAGAACTCAACCAGTCCCGCTTGAGGGAAAGGAATTGCCGTGAGTCGAGAAACCGAACAACTGCTGACCGTCCTGAGCCGCCACATCGGGGCTCGCAACGGCATTACCGCCGAGCGGCTTGCCTGGCGTTTGTACGGTGCCGGTGCGACCGAACGCGACCAGCGCCAGATCCGCAAGCTGGTCGTCGATCTGCGTCGGGAAGGCCATCACATCTGCGCGGACCCCGGCCACGGGTACTTCATCGCAGAGACGGCCGAAGAACTCGACGACACCTGCCGATTCCTGCTGCAACGATCCATGACCACGCTCAGCCAGATCAGCGCCATGAAGCGCGTCTCCATGCCGGACCTGGCCGGGCAATTACGAATCAACCTGGAGGTTAAACCGTGAACCCGAACACCCAAGAAACCACGCCGACTCTGGCCGATATCGAAGGGCTCTGCCGTCGCTACGCCGATGAGCATGCCGCCCTGTCTGAAATCGTCACCGAACTGCAGGACGAGATCGACGCGGCCAAGCGCAAGCGACTGCGCTCGATCAAGGCCGCGGTGGCCCGCACGGCCGACGCCCGCAGCAAGCTGGCCACCGCCGTCGAGCACGCGCCGGGCTTGTTCACCAAGCCGAAGACGCTGACCATCAGCGGGATTAAGGTCGGCTATCGCAAGGCCAAGGGCAAGATCGAGTTCGACGCACCCGATCAGGTCGTCGCGCGGATCCGCAAGCACTTCGGCGATCGCTTCGACGACCTGGTCTCCATCAAGGAGACGCCGCTCAAGTCGGCCCTGGCCCAGCTCTCCGGCGCGGAGCTCAAGAAGCTCGGCGTCACCGTCGAATCCGATACGGATGAGGTGGTGGTTCAGTCGACGGCTGACCAGGTCGATCGTCTGGTGAGCGCGCTGCTGGCCGAAGCGGAAGAGATTGAGGAGGCGGCATGAAGAAGCTGGTCATGACTGTGGTCGAGTCCGAGGAACAAGACGGCAACGTCTCGATTAATGTGGAGTTCGATCCACCTCTGTCGGAAGACCCGGAATACAGTGCCACGCCAGTTGCTGCTTTCTGTGACCAATTCATGAGCGCACTCGGTGCGGTGATGAGGGAGGCCGGTGGCAAGGTCGAAAAGGTGTCGCATGGGTGAGATTGCAATAAAGCCGAACCCACTCACCCAAGCCGTCCGGATCGCGCTGTGGGAGGGCGCGATGCTGACCCGCCTGAAGAGGGAGGTGCTCGATGGACGTCTGTGACCGCGCCCAGCAGCTCGAGGAAGCAGCCCGCGCGGCCGCCCTGACCCAGCGCAAAGCCGACACCGCTCCAGCCAGCCCGAGCGGCGTGTGCTTCAACTGCAAAGAGCCGCTGGACGATGGAGATCGATTCTGCGACGAAGACTGCCGCGATGACTACGTTCGCCTGCAGGCCCGTCGCGAGAACGATCGGATCCTCGAGGGATTGCGGTGATGAGTGAGCGCGCCCGGGCTCTGGCGCTGCTCGCGATCTGCTTCGCCGGGCCGCTTTGGATCATGGCTGAGTTTACCCTGTTTCAGGGCCTGATCATGGGGGCCATGACCGTTTTGGCCTGCCATTTCCTGGTGGATGGCGGCTCATGAGCAAGATCCCAGAGCCACAACGTACCCGCCTCATCCAGAGGTTATCGTCCGGATTCGGGACGGCGAAAATTGACATCGATGGCCAGCGAGTCGAGTTTCAGCCGCGGCTCGATAAGCCGCTCAGTTATCGACTGGTGCCGTTCGTTAACGGAACGTTCCGGGGTGCCTGGCTCCTGAGCAATCCATCACCGGACACACCTGATCTGGAGATTGGCCAGCGCCTGTTAAGGCCAAGACTGAGAAGGCTTTTCAGCCCAACCGAGCTCAAGGAGCACAATAAGATCCGCCGGATAGCGCGCTTGCCGCTGATCTCCAAGGAGGAAAACGAGGAACCGTATCGGGACCTCTGGCACTGCCCGAAGAGGCTGGTCGCTCACCTGGAGAAGGAATTCGACTCGATCGAGGTCCTCGAGGACGGCCATGAATAGCAGCGAACTCCGCCGCCGCGACCTGGCCAAGATCCACGTTGCCAAGAAGGAACTGGCACTCTCGGATGAGGACTATCGGGCGCTGCTCTGGTCCGTCGCCCGCGTCCGCTCGGCCGGGCAGCTTGATTCCGCCGGCCGGCATCGCGTGATCGAGCACATGGTGAGCCGGGGGTTCAAGCCGCGGGCCAAAGGCCGGACCCGGCCGGCCGCAAGCCGGGAGTTGATGGTCGCGAAGATCCGCGCGCTGCTGATCAACGATGCGGGCGGCCCGCTGCCCGACACCTACGCCGACGCGATCGCGCGGCAGATGTTCAAGGTGGAGCGCTTCGAGTGGTGTACGCCCGAGCAGCTGCACAAGATCGTTCAGGCACTCGAAGTCAAGAAGCGCGACCGTGTCAGAGCCAAGAAAGCGGAAGCGAAAATCAGCTCATGAGCGACCTACTCTATCGGCGCAACAAATTCTCCTGTCTCGAGCAGTCTTCTCATTCTGCGGCCGATCAAGGTCTTGTCGATGTCATCGAGGCAATCACCCAAGACTTGGAGGCGGAGCTTGAGCTCTCTGACGGCGTCCGTATCGCTTGGGTGAATGTAGCGCATCTCCTCCGAAAAGAGACGGTGATCTTCCGAGATCGTCTTGAGTCGAATGAGCGCCGGAATTCGCTCTGGAGCCACGCTAGATATCCAGTTTGTGGGGTCACGAATGAGCCGAGGCAATTCACATTCCGGCACTGTACAGGCTTCGTTTTTTCTCCAGTCGTCCCAGACGCCAACACAGTCCTCCTCCAGATCTCTCGCGAAGACAGACAGCTGTTCCCGCATTCCAACCCAGAAAGACGCTTGGTCTTCCTCTCTCTTTTTGCGGTGAGATCGCAAATCCAACGAGTGAAGGATGAAGGGCGTCAGGAGAGCGACGATCGCTACAAGGAACTGCGAGCCAATGAGCAGCCACTCCCTTGTGATCTGGTTATTCGCAAAGCAGGTCATGTAGAGAAGCGTTTCCATCGTCCAGCCTTGATTGGAGTAGGTCTATCAGCGAGTTTCGCACAGAGAGAGGGCCTGTACGGATGAACCTTACCTGCCCATCCTGTGGCGCGAAGTCCAGCCTCGAGGCGATGACCGAGGACGCGTCCGCGCGCCGGGTGGCGGCGCTGTTCGGTCAGATGCAGCCGGAGATCGCTCGGGTGGTGCCGGGTTACCTGGCGCTATTCCTGCCGGAGAAAACCGGCCTTCGATGGTCCCGGGCGGAAACCATCCTCTCGGAGCTGTTGTCCATGATTCGGGAAGGTTACAAGCGTGGGGGGCGGCGTGTTCGGCCGTCTCCATCGGCATGGGTGCAAGCGCTCCAGGAAGTCGCCACGCGGGATCTCCGCCGGCCGTTGAAGTCGCACGGCTATCTGATGGAGGTCGCGTCGGGTCTGGTGACCCAACACGAAGCGGCTCAGGAGCAGGCGCACCACGACAGTCTCCGGCAAGGCAAACGCCCGTCGCGGCAGGTTGTCGATGAGCCCGTCAGCTCGATCGACAACGCCGTTGCAGCCGTCTTGCACCGCTTCGAATGCGGCTACTTGACCGAGGACCAGCGGGATGCCGAGATCGCGGAGATCAGAAGGGGTTCTGGCGATGGCTGATCAGCGAGACTTGATCAATTTCGAAGACGATTTGACCGACCTGCTCGACAAGGCGGGCCTGGACAATCTGCCCAAGGACCGGTGGCCGCAGACGCTGTCAGACTTCATCGACGTGACCGAGGCCGCCCTGGCATCGGGCCGATTCACTGGCGAAGATGCTACCAAGCGCGCCGCC
>CAZDFS010000070.1:13897-15694 GCA_964504865.1 uncultured Wenzhouxiangella sp. | reverse complement strand
GGGCTGTTCAGTGCAGTTGAGACGTCGACCTGGGGCGATGCGCTGAAAACCGCGCTGCTCCACCAGTCGATCTGGCATGAGTGGGACGGCCGCTCCGAGACCAAGTGGGCGCTTGCCAAGCGGCACAAGATGAGCGTGCGGTCGATCGAGCGCATCATCGCCGAGCAGGCGGCATTGCACCGGGATCGGTTTCAGGGCAAGCTATTCGCGGACTCTGATGAAGGGCGGCAAGGATCCTAGCGATGCCGAACTACTATCGCGACGCACTCGAAGCGCTGGGCTACGTGGGCACGGTTAAGGCCGCGAGGAACAAGTTCAACACGATCGCCGCTCAAGCCGACGACCCGCAACTGCGAGAACTGGCCGCCGAAATCATCAACCTGATCGACCGTGGTGATGTTTCACCAAAACACGAACCCATCGGCGATACAGACCGCATCCGAAACATCCGATCGGTTCGTAAGATGAAGCGATATTGCGAGTCGAAAGCCTACGCCGACTGATCTCTAGCGACGCACGTCGCACCCCTAGTAAAGCCCGTTCTATCTAGTCTTGGTCCATCGCACACGATGGATCCAAGGCATGAATTTCCCCCGCTTCGAATTCGCTGATCTGGTGAGCTGGATCCGGGCCTGGCCGCTGGCGGCCGTGGCCGTTGTTCTGCTGGCCCTCGTCATCCTGTCCGATATCGCCCGGGTCGATGTGCTGATCTGGGGCCTGACGAAGGTCGCGGCGCTCGGGTATCTGGGCTACTGGATCGATCGCTGGCTGTTTCCCTACGCCCGGCCCCATGAGTTCTGGTGGCCTGAGGGCGATGAGGACCCGCCGGAAGACCCGGTGACCGAGCTTCAAGACTTCACGCCGGACATGGATCCGATCGGCGGTGAGATCGTCTCTAGCGGCTACATCGATCCGACGCTCCAGATCCGTCGGGCGATCATCATCGCCGCTTGCATCCTGACGGCCACGCTGATCCCATGATGCGCCGGCGCTCCGATTGGTGGCTGCTCAGGCTGGTCGCCTGGGTGTTCATGACCGGCTTCGCCGCGCTCGCGTTCGTCTACTTTCTGGCGTTGCAGGCCGCGCCGGCCGTGGCGGCCGAGCCCGTGCATCGGGTCTCGGTGCCGGCCGTTCAGCGCATCACCCTGACCCGAGAAGCCCAGCGCATCTGGGGGCCGGATGCTCCGGTCGCTCGCTTCGCGGCCCAAATTCATGCCGAAAGCACCTGGCGGCCTGGGGTCTGTTCGCGCGTCGGTGCCTGCGGCCTGGGTCAATTCATGCCGGAGACCGCACGCTGGCTCGCCACGCTCTACCCCGATCAGCTCTACCCGGTGGCCGTCGAGGACTGGCGCTGGAGTGTGCGCGCGCTGGTCGTCTACAACTTCCGTCTCCACCAGGCCGAACAGGGCTGGCAATCGCACTCTGATCGCTGGGCAGCGTCCCTGGTCAGCTACGTGGGCGGTGGCGGCTGGGTTCGGCGTGAGCGCCGCGCAACTCAGGCCGCCGGCGATGACCCCGGCCGATGGTGGGGTCACGTCGAGGCGCATTGCATCCGCGCCGTCTGGGCCTGTCGAGACTCTCGCCACTACCCGCGACGAATTCTCTGCGAGCTCGAACCGCGCTACATCCGGGCCGGCTGGCCCGGGCACAGCCTGGAGTGTCCATGAAATGGCTCGCACTGACGCGCGTCTTCCGGCTCGGCTCGATTCTCAAGGTCTGCGTGCCGCTGGCGCTGGGCTTGCTGGCGGCCGGGTTCTGGACCGGCCAGCAGTGGCAGGCCGGCCGGCAGGCGCAAGC
>CAZDFS010000070.1:4746-13887 GCA_964504865.1 uncultured Wenzhouxiangella sp. | reverse complement strand
GCCGAGCTGGAGCGCGTCGAGGGTGAAATTGCCAGCCAAGACCAGGCGGACGAAGCGGCCCGGACGGAGTCCGCGAGCTTCGAGCAGCGCCGCTCCGAGCGGCTCAGGATGGGCCGGATCACGGATGCCGAGCTGCGTGCGTTCATCGCTGATCGCCCTGAGCTTTGGGACTGCGATATTGGCGATGACGGGCTGCGCCTCATCGAGAGCTGGTCAGCGCCCCTTTCCCCAGCTGCCGCCGAATCTGACGGCGGCCTGCGAGGACCTGCCCCAACCGGCCAGCGGCCAGCTGCCCGACCTGCTGATCAACCTGAAGGAACGGACTGAACTCTACGCGGACTGCGCCGATCGGCACGCGAGCCTGGTGCGCATCACCACGCCGCCGCCGGCCGTGCCGCCGTGGTGGCAATTCTGGAAAATCTGGTGGTGATTGATGTTTGACTATGACGCGCTTCGATTCTGGCTGACGGCCCTGAGCGTTCTGGTGAGTTCCGGCGCGGCGATCTATGCCTGGTGGACGGCCCGCAATCGCGCCACATCGGAAGCGATCCAGGCCCTCAAGGCGGACCTGGATAAGGCCGAGCGCGAGATCGATCGCCTGAAGGGCAAAGTCGACGCCATGCCGAACCATCGCGATATGGAAGACGTGAAGGGCGAGCTTTCCGGGCTCCGGGCCGACGTGGCCAAGCTCATCGGCTCGATGGCGCCGCTGACGCGCATGACCGAGCTGATGACTGAACATCTGATGAGCGGGCAGAAACGATGAACAACTTTCCCGACCTGGTGCGGGCCGATCGGCGGCTGGTGATTATCCGGCTGCTGGCCCAAGCGGACAGCTACACGGCCAACCAGTACCTGCTCCACGCGGCCCTGCCTGGCTTCGGGCACAACGTGTCCGAGGACGTGGTCGTTTCCGACCTGGACTGGCTGGAAGAGCAAGGCCTCGTGACGAACGAGGACATGGGCGGCGTTCGCATGGTCAAGCTGACTCGGCGGGGCGATGACGTGCAGGCCGGCCGGGCGAAAGTGACCGGCGTCAAGCGGCCGCGGCCGGAATGAAACACCTGGTGTTTTCAAATGGGGCGTAAGTCGACCATCAAAAAGCTCGACCCGCGCATCCGCGAGGCGGTGGATGCGGCCATTCGTGACGGGCGGGCGACGATCGATGAGCTGGTTGAGCTGATCGAGCGCCACGGGGGCGAGGCGAGCCGTTCGGCCGTCGGGCGCTACGTCAAGAACACCAAGGCCCAGATGGAGAAATTCCGTCAGGCCAAGGAGATCGCCAAGGTCTGGGTCGGCAAGATCGATGAGGACCCGGACGGCGATGTGGGGCGTCTGATCTCCGAAATGCTGCGCACGGTCGCCTTCCAGACGATCAGCAACTTCGACGATTCCGAAGAAGGGGCGAGCGCCGGCGAGCTGATGTTCATCGCCAAGGCGATCAAGGAGCTGGCCCAAGCCGACAAGCTCTCCGCCGATCGAGAGATCAATATCCGCCGTGAGTTCGCCAAGAAGGCGGCCGAGGCCATCGAGAACTCCGAGGCGGTCTCGGGCATGACCCGGAAAACGGTCGACGCGATCAAGCGCGAGATTCTGGGCCTGGCATGAGCACCACCGCCGCCACCGCGCTGCCCGACATCGAGCAGCAAGACATTCTCCTCCCCTATCAGAAAGAGGGCCTCGAGGCGACGGCCGCCAATCCCGTGGTGGTCTGGGAGAAGTCCCGCCGAATCGGTGCCACCTGGGGCATCGGTGCCGATGCGGTGCTGACGTCCGGTGCCCAGCGCGCCGCCGGCGGCATGGACACCCTTTACATCGGCTACAACCTGGACATGGCTAGCGAGTTCATCGATACGTGTGCCATGTGGGCGAAGGCCTTCGGCAAGGCGGCCAGCGCGGTGGAGGAGTTCCTGTTCCGCGACAAGACCGAGGATGGCGACAAGGACATCCAGGCCTATCGCATCAATTTCGGGTCGGGCTTCGAGATCGTGGCGCTGGCCAGCCGGCCACGCTCCCTGCGTGGACGTCAGGGCTACGTCATCATCGACGAGGCCGCCTTCCACGATGACCTCAGAGAGCTGCTGAAGGCCGCCCTGGCGCTGCTCATCTGGGGCGGTAAGGTGCTGGTGATTTCGACGCACGATGGCGTCGACAACCCGTTCAATCAGCTGATCGAAGACATCCGCGCCAAGAAGGTGAAATACGCGCTCGTCCGGACCACCTTCGACGATGCGCTCGAGCAGGGCCTGTTCCGCCGGATCTGCCTGGTCAAGGGTGAGGCCTGGTCGGTCGACGGAGAGCGCCTGTGGAGGCAGGACATCATCGACAGCTATGGCGATGCGGCCGACGAGGAGCTGTTCTGCATTCCGAGCAAGTCCGGTGGCACCTGGTTGAATCGATCGCTGATCGAGGCGCGGATGATCGACGGCCCGGTCTTTCGCTGGGAACCGCCGACGAAGGACTTCACCACCTGGCCCAAGCACCAGCGCGAAGCCGAAATGCTGGAATGGCTCGAGGCGCACATCGGGCCGGAACTCGACAAGCTGGATCCGGATCTGCAATCCGGCCTCGGCGAAGACTTCGGCCGCACCGGTGACCTGACCGTCTTCGCCCCGCACCAGGAGCGCAAGGATCTTACCGTCCACCACCCGTTCCTGGTCGAGCTGCGGCAGTGCCCCTTCGAGCAACAGCGCCAGGCCCTGTTCTACATCCTGGACCGTCTGCCGCGCTTCCGTAAGGCGGCGCTCGATGCGCGCGGCAACGGCCACTACCTGGCCGAGGTCGCCATGCAGCGCTACGGGGAGCTTCGCATCGAACAGGTCATGTTTACCGAGGCCTGGTACCGCGAGCACACCGCGCCCTTCAAAGCGGCGCACGAAGACGGCACGATCGAGTACCCCCGCGATGCCGACGTGCTCGATGACCTGCGGGCCTTCAAGGTAGTGCGGGGCGTCCCAAGGCTCCCGGACCAGAAAAACACCGGCAAGGACGGCAACAAGCGCCACGGCGATGCCGGCATCGCCTTGCTGCTCAGCCATTTCGCATCGCGGCAAGACGCGGTCGAGTTCGATGTGCAGCTCGCCCCGAGCCGGCACAGCGACGAATACCAACGCGCCCGCGATGGTGGCGACGACATGGATCTGCAATTCGACGGAGGCGGCGCATGGTAGAGATCATCGGCATTGACGGGCAACCGCTCCGCAGCTCCAAGCCGGAGCGCGAAGATCAGACCTCTCGGATCGGCTGGCTCCATCGAGAAATCGGAGAGCACCCGACCCGTGGGCTGACGCCTCAGCGCCTGGCCGCGCTCTATCGGCGCGCCGAGGAGGGTGACCTGACCGCCCAGGCCCAGCTCGGCATGGACATGGAGGAAAAGGACGCCCACCTGTTCGCGGAGCTGAGCAAGCGCCGGCTGGCCGTCCAGTCCGTCGACTGGCACATCGAGCCGCCGAAGGATGCCAGCGCTCAGGAGAAGCGCGCGGCCGAGATCTGCACGGAGATCCTGACCGACGCGATCGACCTGCAGGACCTGCTCTATGACATGACCGATGCCATCCTGCACAGCTACGCCGGTTGCGAGTATCACTGGCAGCTGATCGATGGCCTCAACGTGCCGACCCAGCCTGAGTTCCGCCCGCCGGACTGGTTCCAGACCGACTACCACGCTCACCAGTACAGCCGCCTGTTGCTGCGGGATCAGAGCAGCAAAGGCACGCCGCTGCGGCCGCTGAACTGGATTCTGCACGTGCAGCGTTCACGCTCGGGCTACCTCACCCGCGCGGGCCTGGTCCGTGTCCTGGGCTGGCCGTTCCTGATGCGCGCGCTCTCCACCCGCGACCTGGCCGAGTTCCTCGAGATCTACGGGCTGCCGCTGCGACTCGGGAAGTACCCGGCCGGATCGACGGAGAAGGAAAAGGCTACGCTGCTCCGCGCGGTGGTCGGCATTGGCCACGCCGCCGCCGGCATCATCCCGGAAAGCATGAATGTCGAATTCAAGGAGGCGGCCAAGGGCGCAAGCGGCAACCCCTTCATGGAAATGATGCAATGGGCCGAGGGGTCGATCTCGAAGGCCATCCTGGGTGGGACGCTGACCACCAGCGCACAGTCGACCGGCCTGGGCTCGAATCTCGGAGAGCAGCACAATGAGTGCCGCAAGGAGATTGCCCAGAGCGACCGCCGTCAGCTCAAGCGCACGATCGAGAAACAGCTGCTCGCCCCAATCACCGCGCTGAACACCACGGCCGAGCGCGCGCCGCTGTTCATCTGGGACGATGAAGAGCCGGCGGACATGAAGATGATGGCCGATGCGCTCCCTGGTCTGGTGAAGTCCGGTCTGCGAATCTCCCGGGCCTGGGTCCACGATCGCCTCAAGGTGCCGGAGGCCGAGGATGCCGACGACATCTTGCAGGCACCCGAGCCGCCATCACCCGAACCGCCTGGCGCCGCCAGCAGCACGGCCGCGGCCAACGTGCAACCGCCTGACCGGCCCGCTGCAACCGACGCGCAGACCGCACAGCTCAAGCAGCTCGGCAGCTTTGCCGATCGGGCCATCGAGGGCTGGATCGACCAGATTCGCGAAATCGTGAACCAGGCCGAGTCCCTCGAAGACCTGGTCGAGCGGATCAACCAGCTGTTCCCGGAGATCGATGAAGACGGCTTTGCCGAGATTCTGGGTGATGCGATGGCCGCGGCTCACATGGCGGGCCGGTACGACATTCTCCAGGGCGCGTAGTGGCCACCAGCGCGCAATACGGGGCCCGGCCGTTTCGAGAGCAGCTGGAGTTCTTCCGGCAGAAAGTCAGCCTGCCGACACGGGCCTGGACCGACGTCTACACCCGCCAGCATGACCTGGCCTTCATGGTTGCTGGCGCGGCGAAGACGGACCTGCTGGCCGATCTGCGAGCCGCCATCGAGCGCGCTATCTCCGACGGCACCACCCTCGAGCAGTTCCGGGCGGACTTCGACGACATCGTCCAGCGCCGCGGCTGGGCCTACAACGGCGGGCGGAACTGGCGGACCCGCATTATCTACGAGACCAATCTGCGCACGTCCTATGCCGCCGGCCGGGAAGCGCAAATGGCCGATCCGGAGCTTCGTCGCCGCCGGCCCTTCGGTCTGTACCGGCACGGCGGCGCGCTGGAGCCGCGGCCGCATCACATCGAGAAGGACGGCTGGGTCGTTCCTCTCGATGACCCCTGGTGGGATGAATGGACGCCGATCAACGGCTGGGGCTGCGGCTGCAAGAAGTTCATGCTCTCGCAGCGCGATGTGGATCGCCTGGGGCTGAAGGTCATCAAGCCGCCGCCATCCCCGCGCGTCGAGCGCGAGATTGGCACCCGCGGGCCGAGCCCGCGAACGGTCAGCGTGCCCGAGGGGATCGACCCGGGGTTCGAATACCGCCCGGGGGCGCGTGCCATGCAGATCCTGAACCAGGTCGGGACCTCATCGCCGCCGGCGATCGCCGCGGCTTATGCACAGGCCGTCGCGCCGATGGTTCAGTTGATCTTGCAGCGCGAGTTCGACAGCTGGATCGAGCGCGTGCTCCGCGATCGACAGCCACGCGGCGCGCTGGCGACGGTCGGTTTGCTGTTGCCCCTGGAGCTGACCACGCTTCGCCGCTACGGCATCGAGCCGCTGCGGACCGACATCAGCGTCGAGGACCGGTTGATCGTGGGCCGCAAAGCGCTGCGCCACGCCGACGCCGGTCGAGGCCTGTCCGACCGCGAATGGTCCAACCTGCCGACCCTGCTCGCAAACCGCCAGGCCGTCCTGTTCGATCGGGTGAACGAGAACCTGCTGTTTGTGCTGTCGACCGAGGGCGACGTGGCCAAGGCCGTGATCGCGCCGGACTTTCGGTCCCGGGAAGGATCAACGGTGAACTCGGTTCGGACGCTGTTCCGCACAAGCGCCCGGGCGCTGCGGGACCGCACGCGCTACGAGCTGATCTGGGGGGCGATCGATGAATAGAGCAGCGAGCGGAGGGACGGCAGCTCCCTCATCCAAGATCCTAACGCGCCTCTTCCCGAGGAACGCGATACAGGGTACTCGTGCTGGCGCGCCGATTTTCCAGCGTCGCTCGCCGAATCCTGAGCATAGCAGGTTCCCGGCAACACCAGGCACGGAGCGCGATCATGGCCGGCACTGAGATTCGGATGGAGTCCAACGCGGCCGAGGTCGCGAATTTCTTCGCCGCTTTCGCCCAGCGCGTCGATGACCTCGAGCCGTTCTGGCTCGAGGTGGCCGAGTACCTCCAGCTCTCTCACCGGTATCGCTTCGAGCTGGCGATCAGTCCCGACGGCCAGCCCTGGGAGCCGCTGGATCCGGATTACCAGCGTCGCAAGAAGCGCAACGCCAGCGAAATCCTGGTCCTGGACGCCTTCCTACGCGATCAGCTCGCGGGCGAGGCGACTCCCGAAGGGCTCGAATTCGGCACCAACCGAATCTACGCCGCCACCCACCAGTTCGGCGACCCGGATCGCGGCATCCCGCAGCGCGAGTTCCTGGGCATCTCCGACGATGACGAAGGCGAGATCCTGCGGCTGGCCCAGGAGCACCTCGAGTCGGTCATTCAGTCGACCGCCTCAGATCGCCTGTGAGGCCGTTTTCGGGCCTCAGGGCACCGGGAGTGAGGAAAAAGCGATTCAGGGGCCTTTGCAACGGAGTGCAATGGCTTTGCAACGAAGTAAAAGAGGACACGGAGCGAAAGGATGAGCGCAGAGATCGAATTCAAGCCCGGAGACAGCTTCGACCTGGTCAATACGTCGCCGCTGGTGATGGAGGGGCCGTCGGGTCCGGTGACGGACTTCACGGGCTGGACGGCCGCGGCTCAGGTTCGCCTTCGTGACAATCTGGTCGAGGATCTGGCCTTTGATTGGTTGGACGCCGCAAGCGGCCTGTTTCGCGTTTACGCACCGGGCCCGACAGATGACTGGCCCATTCCGGCGGTCGAGTGTGACATCCAATTCACGGCACCCGACGAAACGATCGTTTCGACAGAGACCTTCATCATTCGAACCGTCAAGGGTGTGACGCGATGACCCTCGAGCTCGCCCGTCGCTACCGATTTGCAGGGCCGCTCACGCTTGAGGCGAAATTCGGTCGGGTTACCCTCTACGCGGCGCGTTCCAGCGTGGGGGTCTCGCTGCCGGCGATCGTCCAGGGCGCTCAAGGGCCCGCTGGGCCGACTGGTCCAGTCGGCGCGCAAGGGGAGCCCGGACCACAAGGGCCAGCTGGCCCATCCGGCGCTCCCGGCCCACAAGGGGAAGCCGGGCCTGCTGGGCCCGCCGGTGAAACGGGCCCGGCAGGCCCCATCGGGCCCGCTGGGCCGGAAGGTCCGCCCGGGGCAAATGGCCTCGATGCCAATATCTATATCGGTAGCGGGTTTGATGGCTCACCGCTGCAAGCCTTCGTGCCGAATAATTGCGTGCTGTTTGGCGACGCAAGCGCACCGCAATCCGGGCAGGTTCCAGGCGCTGCCATTGGGCAGCTTGATTACACGTTCGGGCTGAATTTCGTTGCTTCGAATACGACGCAAACAACTACGTCTATTCGTTTCTGACGAGATCAGCGCTGACCTGTTTCGAAGTGGTCGGGGGCGTGCAGACTCAGACCGCAAGTTATTCGATTTTCAACGGATTGGTAATGTCCAGCAATTGGGACGTGCTAACCATCGGCTCGCATCAGACAAACCGTGCTGCTCGAGTTGCATCGCTTTTTCGACCCCACGGGCAGGGAGATTCGTCGCTATGGGCCGGGGAAATCCCACCAATCACTGACGCCACGCTGAACGATGTTCGAAACTGGAGTTTCGTCGGCTTCGGTCACAACTTCGAGACGACCTATCCGATGGCCGTCGCGATAGGCGCCAACCAAAATATAACCATTACTGACGGCGCACCATGATCCTGATTATCCCAGAAGGCGAGCAGTTCGACCCGGCAAGCGCCCCGGATCATGTCTTGTTCTGGCGCATCGTAGAGCGTCGATTCGATCGAATAGAAGTTCAATCTAGCGATCCCGAAGCGCTTCAACGCTGGGCCGCTAGCCGTGGTTACTACACGCCAGAGTCAGTCCGATCTGAGCAGCTCTGGATCGCGCTCTATCAGACTGATCTGGCGGTGTTCGCGGCCGTAGAGCAGATGGTGGAGTCGAGTACCCCGATTCGCCTGGCCACCCGTGCCGCCATTGTGAGGCGTGTCTCACAGACTGTCGCCGGCCTGCGTGATGCCTTGCAGGCGTCAGGCTTTGACTATGTGGACGACGCCTGGCTTGATCGGCTGTGGCAAGCAGCGATTCAAATCGAGACTTGAGCGACGGATTGATCGCCATAGACGAGGCGGGCATATTTAGTATCCTGCTGTCTGCTGTGTCGGTTTTCCTGTTCCTCGCCGTGAAGTCCTGGTTTATCGCGATTGTCGGCCTGGCGTTAATGATCTGGATGCTTGTTCGACAGAAATAGGGCGAAGGCCAGCGGAATAGCCGACAGCGACGGCCGTCGCACCCAGCACATAGCGCCCGGCCCTGATCATTCGGGGCATGGCCAGATCCCAAGTCATTGTTCCCTTCGCTGCGTGTGCCTTGAAGCTCGGATCCGCTTCGCGCGAGATCCAGCTCCTGCCGGCCGGCGAATTCACCGCGCTCGATGGTCGGCCGCATGACGTGGCCTCATGGAAATTCGACGCGGATCAGGCACAACAGTGGATCGCCGCCCTGCGGCAGCGCCGCACCCCGTTCGTCATTGACTACGAGCACCAGACTCTCCAGACGGCCGACAACGGCAAGCCGGCACCGGCCGCTGGCTGGTTCACCGCCGCCGGCCTGGAGATTCGCAACGGCGAACTCTGGGCCACGGATGTGGAGTGGACCGCCGCTGCCAAGGCAGCAATCGAGGCCAACGAGTACCGGTTTATCTCCCCTGTTTTCAAGTACGACAAATCCTCTGGCGTGATCACCGGGCTGGTCAACGCCGCCCTCACCAATTCACCCGCAATCGACGGCATGGAGCAGGTTCTCCGGGCCGCCGCGAACCAGTTTGCAAACCACCAGGAGACCGACGTGGATCCGAAAGAACTCCGCAAGGCGCTCGGCTTGTCCGAAGACGCCTCAGACCAGGACGTGCTCGCTGCCTGTGCGCAGCTCGTT
>CAZDFS010000070.1:0-4736 GCA_964504865.1 uncultured Wenzhouxiangella sp. | reverse complement strand
CTGGCCGATGAACTGAAGACCGGCAATGCCGATCTCGAAACCCAGCTGGCTGCCGCCAATCAGCAGCTCGAAGACACGGGAAATCCGGACCCGGCCAAGTTTGCGCCAATCCAGGTCGTGAATGATCTCCGTGATCAGGTCGTGGCCTTGAGCCAGCAGGTCACCGGCGATCAGGTCGATGCACTGGTGACGGCCGCGCTTTCCGACGGCCGGCTGTTGCCGGCTCAGAAAGACTGGGCAACGGACCTGGGCAAGAAGGACATCGCCGCCCTGAACGCCTACCTGGAGACCGCAACGCCGATCGTCGGCCTGCGTCAACGGCAGAGCGAGGCCGATGCCCAGCGCGAAGCCGCAGCCAGTGAACACGGTTTGACAGTCGATCAGCTGGCGATCTGTAACTCGCTCGGGCAGGACCCGGCCGAGTATGCGAAATCCCTGAAAGCCCTCGAGGAGGAAAGCTCATGCCGCTGACCCGCGATCGCAATACCCCGCGCCGTGAAGGCGAGGACTTCTTCCGTCAGGTTGCCGCGGACGCGGTGATCTTCATGGGCGCGCTGGTGGCGCTGAATGCTGCCGGCCATGCCGTGCCGGCCAGTACCGCGACCGGCCTGGTGGCCGACGGCGTAGCCGAAGAGCCGGTCGACAACACCGGAGGCGCCGCTGGCGATCTCAACGTGAAGGTCCGCAAGGGCATCTTCCGCTTCGCCAATTCCGCCGGCGGTGATGAGATCACCATCGCCCACATCGGTGACACCGCCTACATCGTCGACGACGAGACGGTGGCGCTGACCGACGGCACGAGCACGCGCTCCGCTGCCGGAACCATCGTGGACGTCGATTCCGACGGCGTCTGGATTCGCATCGCTTAAAGGAGTTCGACGACATGCTGATCAATCAACAGAGTCTGCGGGATCTCTTCGTCGGGTTCCGTAACGACTTCAACACGGGTTTCCGCTCGGTCGAGCCGATGTGGAACCAGATCGCCACCCTGGTGCCGTCGATGACGGCCGAGAACCTCTACGCCTGGCTGAAGCAATTCCCCCAGCTGCGTGAGTGGGTCGGTGATCGCTTCATCGAGAAGATGGCCACCGAGGCCTACCGCCTGCCGAACAAGAAGTTCGAATCCACGGTCGAGGTCTCTCGAGATTCGATCGAGGATGACCAGTTCGGCGTCTACTCTCCGATGTTCCAGGAGATGGGCTTCGCCGCGGCCGAGCATCCCGATCACCTGGTGTTCGGTGCCGTGGCGGCCGGGTTCGATGAGCTCTGCTATGACGGCCAGCCGTTCTTCGACACGGACCACCCGGTCGGCGATGGCGTGGTGAGCAACATGCAGGCCGGCGGCGGCACGCCCTGGGTCCTGCTGGATCTCCGCCGCCCGCTGAAGCCCTTCATCTTCCAGCGCCGCCGCGACTACAACCTCGACGCCATCACCACCAAGGACAACGAGAACGTGTTCATGCGCGACACGTACCTCTACGGTGTCGATGCCCGCGTGGCCGCCGGCTACGGGTTCTGGCAGCTGGCCTACGCCAGCCGAGCCGACCTGAACGAGGCGAACTTCAAGGCCGCCCGGGCCGCCATGAAGGACATCAAGTCCGACGCGGGCCGCCCGCTGGGCATCCGCCCGACGCACATCCTGGTCGGCTCCAGCCGCCTGGATGAAGCCGAGGCGCTGATCAAGCGCGCCAATGGTGCCGGCGGCGAAGGCAACACCCTCTACAAGGCGGTGGAGATCATCGAATCTCCGCACCTGGACTGAGGGGCTGAGCCGTGATTAAAGTCCGCTCCAAGCGCCGCTCCGGATTTTTCCGGGGCGGCCTGAAATTCACCCCCGAGGCGCGCATCCTCACCGAGCCGGGCGACGATCTGCCCGAGCACGCAACCCCTGACCTGACCGAAGATCAGTCCAAGGCGATTCGCGCCGAGACTCGATTCCTGGACGTTCAGGAACTCTCGGCCGAGGACATCGAGCCGCTGTCCCACGACGAAAAGCGAGAGCTGGTCGTGCGCCACGCTGCGCGCAATCTGGGCAAATCCGAGGCCGAGGTGAAGAAGGATCTCGACCAGGCCATCGCCGAGCAGACCGCCAACGCCGCGGGCGACCAGGCGAATGCCGAAGATGCCGGCCCCGATCCGCACGCCGGCTCCGAACCTACCGACGCTGAAGGTGATTCATCGACGGCCGAGGATTCGGGCGTGGTCAGCATCAACACCGCCACGGCCGATCAGCTCGCCGCCGTCAAAGGCATCGGCCCGGAGACGGCCGCGGCGATCGTCGCGATGCGTGAGCAGGAGGGCGAGTTCAGCTCGATCGCTGACCTGGTCAAAGTCTCCGGCCTGGGCAAGGCGTCGGTGAAGAAGCTCGCCGGCCTGGTCACGGTCTGAGCCCGCCATGTATCTGACGGCCGCCGAATTGATGCAACGCTTCGATGAGTCGGAGCTGGCGCAAGTCGCACCGCCCGACTCCGGGCCGCGCGTCGAAGCCGGCCTGATGCGGGCCGTGATTCTTGGCGAAAGCACCACGGCCTGGGCGGCCGATGAGATCGCGGCCGCGCAAGAAGGCGTGGTCCGGATCAACGAAGCGATCACCGATGCCGGGCAGCAAGTCGATGGCCACCTCGGCCAGCGCTACACGCTGCCGCTCGACCCGGTCCCGAGCCTGATCAAGCGCCTGGCCGCCAACATCGCCCGGTTCTATCTGCATGACGACGGTGCGACCGAAGAGATCGACAGCCGCTACAAGGAGGCGGTCCGAGTCCTGGGCCAGATCCGCGACGGGAAGATGAGCCTGGGAATCGATCAGCCCGATACGAGCAAGACCGGATCGGCCGAGATCGAAAGCGCCGACGTTGTCTGGCGGCGCGATCAGTCGAATGGATACATATGACGACCGGCCCGATCGCACTGGAGCCCATCATCGAGCGGCTCGAATCCCAGCTCCAGGACTGGAAACAGTTCGGAGGCGCGGCGGACCTCGAGTCCGCTCAGAAAGGCAAAGCCCAGATCACGCCGGCGGGCTTCGTGCTGCTGGCGAACGATCAACCCCGTCCGCCCGAGGGCAGCACCCAGCGCGTGATCCAGAGAGTGATTACTCAATTCGGCGTGCTGATCGCGGTTCGCGACTACAAGCGCGCCGACCGTGGCGCCGGCCAAGCCGAGGAGCTTCGCCAGCGCGTCCGGGAGGTCCGATCGACCTTGATCGGCTGGAGACACCCGGACTGCAACACCAGTACCCGGCTGGGCGGCCGCTGCCGCTTGCTGGGCTTCCGCGAGGGCGTGCTCTGGTGGCAGGACATCTATTCCGCTGAATACCACGTAAGGAACTGACATGGCCAAGAAGACTTTCGACACGCGGCCCGCCGATGGCGGCAGCTACCGCAAGACCAAGGACGGCAAGTTCGAGCGCATCAGCCCGGAGCAGAAACCGGACCCGGGCAAGACTGCGCGCCGCAAAGCGGCCGAGCAGGCGGCCAAGCAGGCCGAAACCGCGACCAAATCCACCACCGGCTCGAAGGCCGGCTCCAAGGAGTAAGCGACCATGCCTCTGGAAACCATTGATCTCCGAGCGCTGCGCTCGAAAATCGAAGCCGTCGAGGGCACGCAAGAGACCCTCGCAGCTGCTGACGTGGTCCAGTTCCTCGAAGGGAGTGTCCAGATCAGCACGGACAATCTCGAGCGGAACCTCGACCGCCCGGCCGGCGGCGCGCGGCCCTATATTCCCATCCGTCGCAGAGCGCTGATCACCGGCATGATCGAGCTGACGGGCGCGGCAACCGCTGGAGACGCCACGCCGCACACGGACTTCTTCCGCCACTGCGGCCACACGTCGGTCCTGAACGTGACGCCGGCCAATCAGGAGCTGACGCCGGTTCTGACCGGATTCCCGTCGATGACCCACGGCTTCTATTGGGCCGGTGAGTTGATCACGGCGGTTGGTGCTCGCGGCCGTTTCACCTCGATCGACCTGGCCATCAATGACTACGCGAAAGCGGGCATCGAGGTGCTTGGCAAGGTTCAGGCCTATGCGGAGCAGTCGGTCCCGTTCGATGACGTTTCCGCGTACCAGGAGCCGACGGCCCTGATCGAGGACAATCTCCAGATCCTGCTCGATGGCGTTGCCCTCGAGGGCGTCAGTCTCAGCCTGGATCCCGGCATCAACCTGGCGCTCGCCTACCACTCGGAGGCGGTGATCAGCCGCCAGACCACGCGAGCGGTGACGGGAACGCTACGGGTCTATCGGCCGCTGATTGCCACGTCCGACATCCGCTCGATGGCCCAGTCCGCTTCGAAGGTTCCGCTTCTGGTCGATGTGGTCACTGGCACCGCCGCTCAGGATCTGTCGCTCGAATCGGCTTCGGTTCAGCTCGGGGAACCCCAGAATGTCGACATCGACGGCCTTCGTGGCTGGGACATCCCGGTGACGTTGCTGCCGGTGAATAACAACGACGACTACACCCTGCGCTTCGGAAGCCGGACGTAAGTCATGCGCGCGCCGATCTCAGTCATCGTCCTGGTGCTGGCCAGTCTCGTACTGGCCGGCTGTTCCCACAACCTGCATCGCAGCAACGCGGAGCAGGCCTACTACAACGCTCAGGCCGCGAAGGCGGCCGAGCGCCAGCCCATCGTCGAGTTCGTCGCACGCCCGGGCGAGGCGATCACGCTCGCGGGCGTGGAGCGCTTTGCCGTGTATGCACCAGCCGATTCCGAGCCGATTCGGCAATACCAGGCCGGCC
>CAZDFS010000069.1:0-21064 GCA_964504865.1 uncultured Wenzhouxiangella sp. | reverse complement strand
TGCGGCTTTTCCGACCGAAACGCGCTCCGAGCATAATTGTTCAGAGGTTCCCTAGCAGTCCTGACTACTGCAAGGGGGTAGGCTCCATGGCATCGTCGACTGCCACCATTACCAGGCGGCCTTCGATCGCAAGGTTCTGCTCGCCGGTGTGGCAGTCCTCGAGGTGAATCTGAACGCGCACGGTCATCGACGTGCGGCCAACGCGTTCGATATCGCCGACGAGTTCGACGATCGCGCCTTCGGGAATCGGAACCTTGAAGTCGACACGATCCATGGAGACGGTTACGACCTGGCAACGTGCATAGCGCGTTGCGGTCAGAAAGGCGACCTCGTCCATCCAGTGAAGCGCTGTGCCGCCGTACAGGGTCTTGAGGGGGTTCGTGTCGTGGGGAAAAACCAGCTTGGTGATGCGGGTCTGTGACGCCTTGATGCGTTGCGACTGTGATTCGCTCATGCTCGAGTCAACGGGAAATGCTGCCGGGGATGGCGCAGTGTACCCCGAAGCCGGCGCTCAGGACAGGCATCGACCGCCCGGAAGTCCGGACGGCCGCTTGCCCTGCCCGACGGTCAGGCCGCTGCGTCTAGGGCGGCAATTTCGCGCGTATCGAGCACCCCGGCCACGGCGTGAATCACCGACGCAATGCGCACGGAGTGCTGGATGACTTCGCTGCGCACGCCAGCCTTCTTCAGGATTCTTTCGTGGCTGTCGACGCACATGCCACAGCCATTGATCGCCGACACTGCCAGGGATATCAGCTCGAAGTCGGCCTTGTCGATCCCCGGGTTGCCGATGACGGTCATGCGAAGCTTGGCCGGCATCTTCTGATACTCGTCGTTCGAGCTCAGGTGCAGGAAGCGGTAATAGATGTTGTTCATGCCCATGATCGCGGCGGCAGCGCGCGCGGCATTCAGGCCCGTGGCATCGAGATGCTCGGACGCGTCAGCGGCAATGGCGTTGATCAACGCGTCGTTCTTGCAGGTCACCGCCGTGGCAAGCGCCGTCAGCCAGACCTGCTGCGCGGTCATTCCTTCGGCCTGCTCGACGTCGAGGACGTTGCCCAGGTTGATGCGCAGATCCTTGGCAAAGTCAGGGATCTCCTTCTTCAGTTGGTCGATATTCATGCGTGCTCCTTGATAGATGTTCGATTTGATCGAATTCTGCGTCTGCGGAATAAAAAAGGGCCTCAGCGCTGGGTGCCGAGGCCCTGTTTCCACGAGATGGCCCGCGCCCGGCGCCGACCACCTCGACCGCGCCGATCAGGCCGCGTGCAGGTGCTCGTCACCCGGCTGCCAGTTGCAGGGGCAGAGCTCGTCTGACTGCAGCGCGTCGAGGATGCGCAGCGTTTCCTTCGGATTACGGCCCACGTTCATGTCCGTGACCGAGACGTGGCGAATGATGCCCTGAGGATCAACGAGATAGGTTGCGCGCATGGCAACGCCTTCCTCGGGATGCAGGATGCCCAGCGCCGAGCTCAACTCGCGCTTGACGTCGGCCAGCATCGGAATCTGAAGATCGCGCAGATCATCATGGCTGTTGCGCCACGCGAGGTGAACGAATTCCGTATCGGTGCTCGCCGCCATGACGACGCAGTCGCGATCGGCGAATTCGTCTTTCAGATCGCCATAGGCCTTGATTTCCGTCGGGCAGACGAAGGTGAAATCCTTCGGATAGAAGAAGACCAGCTGCCACTTGCCTTCGAAATCGGTGTTGCTGATATCGGCAAAGCCGGAATCGATGTCCGTACCGACCGTTGCCTTGAGAGAGTAATTCGGGAACTGATCACCAATGGTCAACATGATTGAAACTCCGTTTGTGAATCGTGTAGGAAAAAGCGCTCGCAGCGTAGCAAGGCGCGATGATTTCTTTGTCTAATTTGGGCGCTCAACGCCCTTCTTTCAATTGAATCTTCCTATCGGAACCATTTACAAAACCTATACAATAGGCAGATCAATATTGTTGCCGGCTATTGTATTCGTTTTCATGATGCCAAAACAATGGTCGATAGCACCTACCGATTGAAGGAGTGGATCCTTGAACCTGCGCGCCCTGCACTATCTCGTCACCCTCGCCGACGTCCGTCATTTCAGCAAGGCGGCCGAGCACTGCTATGTCAGCCAACCCACGCTCAGCACCCAGATTCGTAAACTCGAGGATGAGCTCGACGTTCAGCTCGTCGAACGCAATCCGCGCCAGGTGATGCTGACCCGGGTAGGCCAGGAAGTGGTCGAGCGCGCCCGCGATATTCTTGCAGAGGTCGACGCCATTCGCTCGATCGCCAGGCGGGCCCGCGACCCGGACAGCGGCATGCTGCGCCTGGGTGTCTTTCCTACGCTCGCACCCTACTTCCTGCCGCACGTGATTCCGAGGCTGCGGACCCGCTATCCGCGACTTCGACTGCGACTGTTCGAAGAAAAGACCGAGGATCTCCTCACGATGCTGGCCGAGGGTCGGCTCGACGCTGGCCTGCTCGCCCTGCCCGTCAACGCCGACGGCCTGGTGACGCAGCCACTCTTCGAGGAAGCCTTCGTCGTTGCGATGCCGGAAAATCACCCCCTGGCCCAGCGTCAGGAGATCCAGCTCAGCGACCTGGAGTCCGAGGAGCTGCTGCTGCTGGAGGACGGCCACTGCCTGCGCGACCAGGCGCTTGCCGTTTGTCACATGGCGGGCGCCCACGAGAAGCTGGATTTCCACGCGACCAGCATGGAGACGCTGCGCCAGATGGTTGCCGCCAATACGGGCATCACGCTGATGCCGACGCTGGCGATCAAACCGCCCGTCGCCCCAACGGACAATCTCGCGACCCGACCCTTTTCACCGGGCGGCCCGAAGCGGACGATTGCCATGGTCTGGCGCAAGTCGTCGGCCCTGAACGATTTCCTCAAGGATATCGCCGACCTGTTCGCTGCCATCGACCCCGACCTGCTGTCGCTTTGACCGCGGGGCGGTCAAGCCGCGATCAGTTCCCCGATGCCGCTTCTGCCTCGTCGGGTTCGGTAAGAAGATCCTCCAGGCGCCGCGTCATCTGATCGTATTTACCCGCTGGCAGCTTGAAGTCCCAGGGTGAGAGCTGCGCATCAACCGCTGCCGCGTCGGCACTGGCCGAGGCCGCCTCATCGCTCATCGTCTCGCCCGCTTCCGTGGCGCTGACTTCCGCCGTGACGGAAAAGTTGACCCACTGGCCCGCGGCATCCTCGAACAGGGTCGCAACGAAATTGAGTCCGTCACGCGTCACGAACAGGGCGGCGGTGGCATCCTCGGGGGCGTCCGTGTGGCGACGGACGTCCTCCAGGCGCAGGCTGCTGAGGGCGTTGGCTGTCGAACTCAACTGCCAGGCCGGCGCCGCCTCTCGACCCTCGGGCACGTTCATCAGCACCCACTGGCTGCTCGTCTCGTCAGCCGCCTGCAGCTCAACGGTGTCGCCGTCGCTGTGGCGCAGGGTAATCTCGGCCAGTTCCGAGGCCGGGATATCCATGATCGAACGCTGGAGCCACTCGACGACGCCAGCTGGAACCCGGATCTCGCGATCGGACAGCCAGACCTGATCCTCGCCCGCCAGGCGAACGAAGCGCGATTCGCCGGTCGGTCCGGGACGACCGATGATCAGGGCGCTGAGCTCCGTGCCCGGGAAGATCACTTCGACGCTTCGTTCCTCGGCGGTCTCGGCATGGCGCGCCGCCGCCACCCCGAGGCGCTCGTGCCATTCGGGGTTGGCCGTGCGGGCCTCGGCTCGCTGCCCCGCGGCGAGGTCCCGGAGGAGCTGATGGACGAGTTCAAAATCCGCCTCATAGCCGTCGGCATTGGCAACGCGCCAGCGGTCCTCCGACCGTTGCAGCTGGATCGATTCGCCTTCGCTCGTGGCGATCTCGAGCTCGTCGATGTCATTGACCTGCCCCTTCAGGCCGGGCACGAGCGCCTGCGCCGGGCCGTCTGCCTCATCGGCCGTCTTCGGCTCACTCAGTAGCAGGGCCAGGACCAGCGCGACCACCGTGGTCCCGACCAGAATCAGGAAGACCGAACGTTTCATGCAGCACCTCCCTTGCGAGTCTGTTCCTGCCGGCGGCGATAGGCCATCCAGAGGGCGAACAGGGTCACGAGAATCGGCATCAGCGCGATATTGACCGCCTTGATCCGCGTTCCCAGGGCCTCGATGTCGCGATCCAGATCCCGCCGGACCTGTCGCAGCTGACGCCGGATGTCGATGCGCTGCTCGATAAAGCGATCGATCTCGGCTTCCTGCTCCGGCGTGAGAACGCTGAGATCCGTATCACCGCGCGCTTGCTGGAGCTCGTTCAGACGCTCCTCCGTATCGGCCAGTTCGGCCTCGAGGCGCTGCTCCGTGGCCCGCAGGTTCTGCTCTGCCTCGCGGCGAAGCCCCTCGACCAGATGGAACGGGCGGGTCGAGGTCGCTCGGCTGCGCACGCTGATCAGATCGGCGTTACCCAGCAGGTTCTCGATGGCGTTGATCATGAAATCGCCGTTGTTGGCGAAGGGGTTGAGAAGGGTCTGACCGAAGAACTGCTGGCGTTGAACCCAGAATCGATCGGTCAGCAGATCCACGTCCGCGACCAGGATCATGTTGATATCCCCGCTGCGAGGCTCACCGTCACCCGTTTCCTCGGGAAAGGCGCTGGTGACCGGACCCGAGAGCCGAGCCGCGAGAGTCAGCGCTTCATCACCGGGCGCGACCTCGGAGATCAGTTCGCTCGGGTCGGCCAGAAAACGCAGACGCTCGGCGTCGAGCATGCCCGCCTGGCTGCTCGACTGGATCAGGGGCTGGAGGCGCAGCGGGCTGTCCTCGGCGAGGGCAATGGCGCCGGCGCTGGCCAGATTGATCGTCTCCAGCTCACCGGTAACCACGTCATCGGCGTTCAGGTTCTCCGCCGTTACGCCGATGATGGCCGGATGGCGAACGGGCGCACGGCCCTGCTGCAGACTCACCTGCAGCGCCTGCCCCAGGTCCGCTACGAAGCGAGTGCGGTCGTAGTCCACGCCCCAGGCCTCGAACAAGGGATCGAGGCTCGAGTCGCGTTCGGCCGACAGGGCCGCCATGGGATCACTCGGGTCGTCGCCCTGATCGGCCTCGGCGTAGGGGTCGACGAAGGCCAGCAGCCGACCGCCGCCGAGCACGAAGTCGTCGATGGCCCGCATCAGCTCGTCGGACAGGCCCTTGGGGTGGACCAGCGCGAGCACGTCGAGCTCCGGGGGAAGCTCCGTGGCCGTCGGCGCAATGGACTCGATCGTGAACTGCTGGTTGATCTGCGTGTAGACCGCCCAGGGCTCACGCGGCTGACGCGTCTGCATATCGAAGCCACCGGCCATCGTGACGCCGGAGATCAGACCGACGCGAGGCAGGTCGGGCTGCGACAGGCTGTAGATCATGCGCGCAAGTTCGTATTCGAGAAACGGCTCTCGCGAGGGCGACAGAAACGGCAGCACCTCCAGGCCGTCGAGGAGGTTGGTGCCGGCAATGCCCAGATACAGGCTATCGCCGCCACGCCCCGTCGGAACCGCCTCGAGACCGTAGCGGGCAGCGTCGTCCTCCTGCTCGGAGAAGGGTGCCGGATCGATCCGATCGATGTTGAGCATGCCATCGGATTGCGCCGCCATCTCATCGAGGAGTTCCTGAACCCGCCGGGCATAGTTGCGCACCATCGGGAAATCAGCGCTTGCGTCTTCGCTGAAATAGAAACGCAGCGTGATCGGCTCTTCGATCGATTCGATCAAATTGACGGTGCCGTCAGACAGGGTGTAGAGCCTGTTTTCGGTCAGGTCGAGCCGGGCGCCCTGGAAGAGGACGCTGGACAGCATCGTGAGGGCCAGAAACAGCACGGCCAGCAGCACGAGTGCACCGGTTGAGTACCAGTTCTTCATCGTCTCAGTCCGCCTTTTTCAGTTCGAGAACAATTCGATTCGCCACCAGCCAGAAGCCGATGACGAGCGCGAAATACACCAGGTCACGCAGGTCCACGACGCCGCGCGAGATCGAGTTGAAGTGGAGCAGGAAGCTGAGGTTGGCGATCGCATCCACCATGGCCTGCGGCAGCCAGCCTCGGAACAGCTCCAGCACCATCGGCAGGCCCGACAGCAGGAACAGGAAGCACACGACCACCGACAGAATGAAGGCCACGACCTGATTCTTCGTCGCCGCCGACAGGCAGGCGCTGATCGCGAGAAAACCGCCGGCCATCAGCCAGCTGCCCAGATAAGCGGCGATGATGACGCCGTTGTCCGGGTCGCCGAGCAGATTGACGGTGATCCACACGGGGAAGGTCAACACCAGGGCCAGGCCAACGAACAACCAGGCGGCGAGGAACTTGCCGAGCACGGCTTCCGTCGCCGTGATCGGTAGGGTCAGCAGCAGCTCGACCGTGCCGGACTTGCGCTCTTCGGCCCACAGGCGCATGCCGATGGCCGGGACCAGGAACAGATAGAGCCAGGGGTGGAAGCGGAAGAACGGCTCGAGATCGGCGATCTCACGCTCGTAGAAACCGCCCAGGTAGAAGGTGAATGTCGCCGACATCAGCAGGAAGATCACGATGAAGACGTAGGCGACAGGGGTTGCGAAATAGCTGGATAGCTCTCGCTTGAGAACCACGGTCAGGTTGTTCATCAGGCGGCCTCCTGTCCGGTTACGGTGCGAAAGACTTCATCGAGGCGGCCGGGCTCCAGCTGGATCTGATCGACCTGCCAGCCCGCCTGCTTGACGGTCGTTGTCACCGCCTCGAACAGATTGCCCTGGCTCGATGGGAAGACGGTGAGTCGGCCACGGCGCACCTCTACCTCTCGCGCTTCCGGCAGCTCACCGAGTCGCGAGGCGGCCTGCTCGAGCTCATCGAGCACCAGCGTGACCGCGTTGTAGTAGCGCGATCGCTTGAGCAGGCCGCTGGGCGTATCGTCGGCCAGCAGCTTGCCGCGAGCGATGATCATGGCGCGCGAGCACAAGGCGTCGACCTCTTCGAGGATGTGCGTGGAAACGATGATGATCTTGCCTGGCGACATGTCGCGGATCAGACGCCGGACCTGCTGCTTCTGATTCGGATCGAGCCCGTCGGTCGGCTCGTCCAGAATCAGGACCGGGGGATCATGAAGGATGGCCTGGGCCATGCCGACGCGGCGCTTGAAGCCCTTGGATAGCGTCTCGATGCTCTGGCCGACGACCTCGGTCAGATTCAGCCGATCGAGCGCCTCGTTGACCCGGCGATCGATGTCGGCGCCGCGGAAGCCCCGCGCCTGCGCTGTAAACCTCAGGAACTGCCCGACGCTGAGCTCACCATAGAGCGGGGCGCCCTCCGGCAGGTAGCCCATCTTCTGGCGCGCCGCGAGACCGTCGTCACGGATGTCGTGACCCATGATGGTCGCGGTTCCGCTGCTCGGGGCGAGAAAACCGGTCAGCATCTTCATCGTCGTGGATTTTCCCGCCCCGTTGGGTCCGAGAAATCCGAGGACCGTGCCCGGTTCGACCTGAAAGGACAGCTGATCGACGGCGCGAAGGGCGCCGAAGTGTCGACTGAGAGATTTGGCTTCGATCATGACTCCATTCCCAGATGGCTCATCAAAAGGATAGGCTTGGTTCAGCTCGATTAGGTGCAGATTGCTTATTGGCGAACCGAGGACGGGTCGTCGCTCATCGACAGCGCGCCGCCGTCCACCGCGTCTGACGGGGTGTTGGGGACCGGCAGACCGCTTTTCAAGTTCAATGGCGATGACAGGAGCTCTTCCACCTCGACACGAATGGCGTTAGCTTATGGGGAGTCGACTCCCCGCGAGCGACAGCAACGACTCGAGTCACCCGACGCGATCTTTCATCGATACAAGGACAGGAATGCAAGCGGCCATACTGGACCATCTGCCCGAAGGGCTACTGCAGCTCGAAGCAACGCAGCTGCATACGATACTGGATGGACCCACGCTGATTCATCTGCCCGGGCGCAATCCGCGCCCCCTGTTCGTGTCCGTACTGCAGCACGGCAACGAAACGTCGGGCTGGGACGCCGTCCGCCGTCTGCTCCGCAGCCGCTATCGCCGGGACCCCCTGCCTCGATCCCTGATCCTCCTGATCGCCAACGTCGACGCCGCCGCGGCCGGCGTTCGACACCTGTCGGACCAGCCCGACTACAACCGCTGCTGGCCCGGTTCCGAAACTGCGCCGACGCCCGTTCACGACATGTATCGATCGGTGCAGGATCACGTTCGTCGCTTCCACCCCTTCGCCAGCATCGATATCCACAACAACACGGGGGAAAACCCTCACTACGCGGCGGTCAACGCCATCGAAGCCGAGCGCCTTCATCTTGCCGCCCTGTTCTCGCGTACGGTGATCTTCTTCACCCAGCCACTCGGGGTGCAATCCATTGCCTTCGGCGAGTTCTGCCCCTCGGTCACCCTCGAGTGCGGCGTCGCCGAGGAGGAAGACGGCGCCGATCACGCCATGGCCTACCTCGAATCGGTGCTGAACCTCCGCGAGCTTCCCGCCGCCATGCCGCGCCCCGACGATCTGGAGCTCTATCGCATGATCGCGACGGTTACCGTCGAACGCGGCGTCGACTTCGGCTTCAATGGCCGGGCCCGGGATCTCTTGCTTCCGCCGGACCTCGATCGACTGAATTTCACCGAAATGCCGCCGGGGACCCGGCTCGGTCGGCTGATCAATGGCCATCGAAACCCGCTGAAAGCGACCAGCCACGAGGGCGGCGATCTGTCCGAGCACTGCTTCCGGACGCGTGAGCGCGATATCATTACGGCTCGTCCGCTGATGCCTGCGATGATGACGACGGACGCCGAAATCGTTCGCCAGGACTGCCTGTGCCACCTGATGGAACGCTTCACGCCGTCGCATCCGACCATCGAAGACGTCAGCGACGAACCGGAACTGCCGGAGAATCTGCCCTGATGATCGCGACTCCAGGATGAGCGCGGCAGGGGCCCGATGATTTCGCCTCGATGGGAGCTCATATGAACGTCTTTTCAGCCATCGTCGCCCTTGCCGTGATTTTCGGCATCGTGCGCATCGCCCAGTACTGGATCGAAAGCCGCAAGGCGCCACCGCCGGATCACGCCCGCATGGACCAGCTCGAGGAGGAACTCAGAGGGCGCATCGAAACGCTCGAACGCATCGTCACCGATCAGCGCGATCAGCTCAGACGCAATATCGATGAGCTCTGACAGCCGCCTCATGTCTCACCCGCTGAGACTGTTCTTCAAGGGCCTGGCGACGATCATTCCGATCGCCCTGACCCTGATCATCTGCCTGTGGCTGGCCGGCATTGCCGAGCGCAACTTCGGCGCCATGCTCCAGTGGTTCATCCCCGAAAGCTGGTACATCACGGGCATGGGGCTGGCCATCGGCGTGATGGCGGTCATGGCCATCGGTCTGCTCAGTCAGGTCTACCTGTTTCGGAAGCTCATCGACCTCGGCGAAGCGATCCTCGACCGGATGCCCGTGGTCAAATCGGTCTTTCGCGCCACCAAGGACTTCGTGGACTATTTCTCCAGCGACGACGAAAAGCGTTTCAATCAGGTCGTCATGGTTCGCCATCCGGACCTGAAGCTGGCCATCATGGGCTTCATCACACGCGAGGACTTCGATGACCTGCCGATCGGCCGCGAAGGCGAAGTCGCGGTCTACCTGCCCCTGAGCTATCAGGTCGCCGGCTACACGATCTTCGTGCCGAAGGAGTGGTGCGAACCGGTCGACATGCCCTTCGAGGACGCCATCCGGTTGATCCTGACGGCGGCGATGACGCGGCGCGGCAAGGCGCGTTGAATCCGAGCCCCGGCCGTTCCTCCAATCAGCCACGGCCTCCTGAATTTCACGACCAGGTCTCTGGCTGCGGGCGACTGGAACAACGACGGTTCTCCCGACCTGGCGATCGGATCCCCCTGTTTCCAGGGACCCGATGGCGCGAACCTCGCGATGACTGTCGCATAAAAAAACGGCCCGGGAAGCGCCGGGCCGTTGTTCGGTCGCTCGACTGAATCGAAGGGCTTCAGCGCTGCTCGATGGGCACGACCTGGCGTGGCTCGGGCCCGGTGTAGTCGGCGCTCGGACGGATGATCCGATTGTTGGCGCGCTGCTCCATCACGTGAGCGGCCCAGCCCGTCACCCGTGACATGACGAAGATTGGCGTGAACAGGCCCGTCGGAATCCCCAGGAAGTGATAGGACGACGCGTGATAGAAGTCGGCGTTGGCAAACAGACCCTTCTCTTCCTTCATCGTTTTCTCGACGATTTCAGAGACCGGGAACAGGACCGTGTCGCCGACTTCGGCCGCAAGCTTGCGCGACCACTCGCGGATAATGGCATTTCGAGGGTCTCGCTCGCGGTAGACCGCGTGACCGAAGCCCATGATCTTTTCCTTGACCTCGAGCTTGCGCAGGATATCGGCGCGAGCCTCCTCCGGCGACTTGTACTGCTCGAGCATCGCCATCGCCGCTTCGTTGGCACCGCCGTGGAGCGGTCCGCGCAGGGAACCGATCGCGGCGGTGATGCAGGAATGCATATCCGACAGGGTCGATGCACAGACCCGAGCGGTGAACGTCGACGCGTTGAACTCATGCTCGGCGTAAAGGATCAGCGACACATCCATCACTCTGGAGGCCAACTCGCTGGGGGGCTTCCCGGTAAGCAGCTCGAGGAAGTGTCCGCCGATGCCGTCCTGATCGGTCTGCGTGTCGATGCGCACACCGTCATGACTGAATCGATACCAGTAGGTGATCATCGAGGGGAAGGTCGCCAGAAGACGATCGGCGACGTCATGCTGCTCGTCGAAGCTCGTTTCGGTCTCGATGTTGCCGAGGAATGAACAGCCCGTGCGAAGGACATCCATGGGGTGCGCCGAGGCCGGAATCCGTTCCAGCACCTCCTTGAGCGACTGCGGCAGGTCGCGAAGTCCCTTCAGCCGGCGCTCGTACTCGCTGAGCTGGGCCGAATTCGGTAGCTCGCCCTTGAGAATCAGGTAGGCCACCTCGTTGAAGGTCGCGTTCTCGGCCAGGTCCTCCACGTCGTAGCCGCGGTAGCGAAGACTGTTGCCGGCCGCCCCGACCGTACAGATCGCCGTTTGTCCGGCAGACTGCCCACGCAGGCCGGCTCCCGTGTTCTTGTCCGTCATGAAGACTCCTTCGTAAACAATTGATCCAGCTTGCTTTCAAATTCGTGATAGCCGAGCGTCTCATACAGATCAACGCGGCTTTGCATCTGCTCAACGACCGCCTTCTGATGCCCGTCACGGGCGATCGCCTGGTAGACGCCCAGGGCGGCCTGACTCATGGCTCGAAAGGCGCTCAAGGGGTAGAGCACCAGGCCGACACCGGTCCCGCGCAACTCCTCGACGCTGAATAGTGGCGTTTTCCCGAATTCGGTGATGTTGGCCAACACGGGCACGGGCACGGCCTTTGCAAAGGCGGCGAATTCTTCGAGGGTGTGGAGCGCTTCGGCAAAGATCATGTCTGCACCCGCCTAGACGTAGCGATTGGCGCGATCCACGGCCGCAGACATGCCTTCGCTGGCGTGGGCATCGGTGCGCGCCATCAGCACGAAATCATCGTTGCGGCGGGCGTCGACGGCCGCGTGGACACGGTCGACCATCTCTTCGGCGCTGACCAGCGCCTTGTTCGGCCGATGGCCACAGCGCTTGGCCTGCACCTGATCCTCCATGTGCACGGCGGCCACGCCGGCTCGCTCCATTTCACGGACCGTCCGGGCGATATTGAAGGCACTGCCCCAGCCCGTATCGATGTCCACCAACAGGGGGAGATCACAGCGGCCGGTAATGCGCTGCGCGTCCTCGACGACGTCGGCCAGTTGGGTAATGCCCAGATCGGGCAGCCCGTAGCTGGCGTTGGCAACGCCTGCTCCGGACAGATAGATGGCCTTGTGGCCGGCCTGTTCGGCCTGGATGGCGGTGTAGGCGTTGATCGTTCCAACGACCTGCACCGGGGCCGAATCACGGACCAGTTGGCGCAGACGCGCGCCGGGTGAATGTGTAGTCATGCGCGGGGCCAGATCCCGATGAAAGTCAGCGCGCAATTTTAGCACGCGGC
Source organism: uncultured Wenzhouxiangella sp. (assembly GCA_964504865.1). GTDB lineage: Bacteria > Pseudomonadota > Gammaproteobacteria > Xanthomonadales > Wenzhouxiangellaceae > Wenzhouxiangella. The sequence continues at coordinate 9,024 of CAZDFS010000069.1, read as the reverse complement.
CGATCGGCGTCAGGCCGGGATACGACGAGAACGCCACCAGTCGAGTGCCTGGAGCTGCCAGTAGCGACCCTGCACCGCCGCGCGGCCCAGGACCCCGCCGGCCCAGGGTGCCCCCCAGCGCTGGAAAGCCTCCAGCCGCTGGCCGTCGCCGGCCAGCGCCTCGCCGAGCAGGTCACCGGCCAGCGACGTCGTCGCCATGCCGTGGCCGCCAAAGGCCAGAGCGTGCCAGAGCCCCTCCCCGTCCTGGCCCAGGATCGGCATTTCGTGGCGGGCATAACTCATCCAGCCGCCCCAGGCTTCCGCCAGCCTGACCCCGGCCAGCGACGGAAAGACGCGCGCAAGATCGCGCCGCATCAACCGCCGGATCGCGCCCGGCGACCGACTCGCAACGGAAATGCGCCCGCCCCAGAGCAGTCGCCGGTCCGGCAGGGGCCGGTAGTAGTCAAAGGCGAAACGATTGTCATAGACGGCGACGGGCTCAGGGAGCAGTTCATCGAGTCGTGGGCCCAGAGGCTCGGTTACGGCGATGTAGGTTGCGATCGGTTGCAGTGCGCGCTGGAGCGCCGGCCGCAGGGACCGGTCGTAGCCGCCCGTGGTCAGCACCACTTCCTGCGCCAGGATCTGCCCATGGGGACTGCGGAGACACCAGGCGCCGCTTCGCCGCTCGATCGCCTCGATTCGCGTCCGGCAATACACCCGCCCACCACCCTCGATGAAGTGGCGCGCGAGCTCGCGAATATGGCGCAGGGGATGGAAGTGGAAGCTGTCGGGCTCGTGCAGCGCACCACCGTAGCGGTCCGATCGGACCCGCTGGGCGCGATCGGACCGATCAAGCCAGGTGAGCTCGAAGCCCAGCCGTCGTTTCATTCGATCAGCGAAGCCCCGCAGCGCGTCGTCATCGTGAAACCAGTCCGTGAGGACAACCCCCGCATCATTGACCTGGCAATCGAGGCGATAGTCATCGATGCGCTTTCGGATCCGCCGCACCGACTCACGGGTCCAGCCGTGCAGTTCCGCGGCGGCGACGTCTCCCAGCTGATCGGCCAGGGCGTCGTTGCTCAGGGAAAACCCGGAAAAAACGAAGCCTCCATTCCGGCCCGATGCCCCCGACCCGACCTCATCGGCTTCGATCAAGGCCACCCGCTCGATACCGCGCTCAAGGCAGTTGAGGGCCGTCGTCATACCCGCAAGCCCGCCGCCGATGACCGCGACGTCAACGACGTCGTCAGCTCCCAGTGCGGCGGCGCCGCTTCGATCGGGGCCGGCTTCGACGGCATACCAGCTGGTCCCGGGCCAGCGCTCTGAACTCGTCCAGGAACTCATGGGGCGGCCACACTCCGATGATAAGATTTAGCGCAGACACTATCCGGGGTGAACGTCATGGGCAAGTCGACTCAGTACAGCGCCAAGGTGCCGGACGATGACGGCATCATTCCCTACTCCGACGAGGAGCATTCGGTCTGGGAAGATCTCTACAAACGACAGATGAAGATTATCGACGGACGCGTGGCGCAGGAGTTTCTCGACGGCCTCGATATCCTGAAGCTCCCGGCCGATCGCATTCCGCAGCCGAAGGAGGTCTCCAGGGTGCTCCTGGAACGAACCGGTTGGCAGGTCGAACCCGTTCCTGCGCTGATCAATTTCGACCGATTCTTCAAGCTCCTCGCCGAGCGGAAATTTCCTGCCGCGTCCTTCATTCGGACCCGCGAGGAGATGGATTATCTGCAGGAACCCGATATCTTCCACGAGATATTCGGCCACACCACGATGCTGACGCACCAGGCCTTCGCCGACTTCACGGAAGCCTACGGTAAGGCCGGCGTCAAGGCGAGCAAGGCCGAGCGCGTCTATCTCGCTCGCCTGTACTGGTTCACGGTCGAGTTCGGCCTCCTGCAGACTTCGGCTGGGGTGCGTATCTACGGCGGCGGCATTGCCTCATCGCCGGGAGAGACGGTTTATGCCCTCGAGAGCGACGAGCCCCTGCGTCGCCCCTTCGATCCCATCGAAGCCCTGCGCACACCCTACCGAATCGACATCTACCAGACGGTCTACTACATCCTCGACACGATGAATGACCTCTTCGAGCTTTCCAGCACCGACCTCCTCGGTTTGATCCGAGAAGCACGAGCGCTTGGCCCCCTACAACCCACCTACCCGCCCAAAGAAAAGGAAGCTGCCTGATCATGAGCGACGACCAACTGACGACACGCCAGTGCCTGCCCTGCGAGGGAGGCACCGAGCCACTCAAGTCTGAGCGTATCGCGACCCTCCTGCCCCAGATTTCCGGCTGGCAGGTCAGCGACGATGGGAAAACAATCTTTCGGCGCTTCGAGTTCAAGGGCTTCTACAAGACCATGGCGTTCATCAATGCCATGGCCTGGATCGCCAACAAGGAAGCCCATCATCCCGATTTCGAGGCCGGCTATAACTTCTGCCTCGTCCACTACACGACCCATGCGATCGACGGCCTGAGCGAGAACGATTTCATCTGCGCGGCGAAGATCAACGCGCTGATCGATGACTGAGGCTGCCGCAGCGCTGCCTGGGGAGCAGCTGACCGACGCGTTGGCCCGAGCTCGATCAGCGGTCAACGAGATCATCGTCGACAAGGCAGAGGCCATTGATCTGGCCTTCGCGGCGCTGATCGGCGGCGGCCACCTGTTGGTCGAGGATCTTCCCGGCGTCGGCAAGACGACCCTGGCCCACGCCCTGTCGCTGGCCGTCGGCGGCAGCTGGCAGCGTATCCAGTTCACCAACGACATGCTGCCGGCCGACATCGTCGGCGTTTCCGTCTTCGACCGCAATAATTCACAGTTCGAGTTTCGCCCCGGGCCGATCTTTGCCAACGTGGTTCTTGCCGACGAAATCAACCGGGCAACACCTCGCACCCAGTCCGCGCTTCTCGAGGCGATGGCCGAGGGGCAGGTGACCGTGGATGGGCAAACCCACGACCTGCCCCGGCCCTTCTTCGTCATCGCAACCCAGAATCCCCTCGATCTGACGGGCACCTATCCGCTGCCCGATTCCCAGCTCGATCGTTTCCTCCTGCGTATCAGTATCGGCTACCCCTCCCAGGCGGAGGAACGACGCCTGCTGACCGAGCCCAACCGACGGGAGATGCTGGCCGATATGCCGGCGCTGCTCAGTCCGGAGGCGCTGAGTCAGTTGATTCAGATGGCCGGCCAGCTGCACGTCTCCGATCCGGTCCTCGACTACATCCAGGCACTGGTCAAGGCCACGCGGGAGCACGCCGCCGTTCGCGCCGGGTTGTCGCCGCGCGCAGCACTGGCCCTGATCCAGACCGCGCGGGCCTGGGATTTCGTGCGCGGCCAGGCCTTCCTCACGCCCGATGCCGTCAAGGCCGTGTTTCCGCCCCTGGCAGGTCATCGCCTGCAGACCGCCAGCGAGTCGGGCATGGACAGCGACGCGGTTGTCGCAGACATCCTGGCGAATACCACGGTGCCCTGACACAACGCCATGAATTCGGGCCCCGTCAATCCGGACAGCGCCGTGGCGTCATCCCCCGCTCCTCGCCGGAACCCACTGACCGGACTGCGCGAACGAGTCCGGAGGAACTGGCGGCGACGGATGGACCGCTGGATTCGACGGCGGGCCAGAGCCACGCCCCCGCTCAAGCTGATCTACCGGCAGATCTTCATTCTGCCAACCCGCTTCGGCTGGATGCTGGGACTGCTCATGTTCGGGATGCTCCTCGGAGCCCTCAACTTCAATAACAACCTCGGTCTGTTGACGACCTTTCTTGTCGTGTCGATGGCGCATAGCTCGCTGCTGATTGCCTATCGAAACCTCCGCGATCTCGAGGTCACCGCCATCGCGGCCTCGCCGGTGCACGCCGGCGAGACCGCCGAGCTCCGGGTCAGTTTCCGCAATCACGACCCCGTTGAACGCCCGAGCCTGACGGTCAGCTGCCTCGAGGCCATCGATGAAATCGACCTGCCCCCGGAAGACGGGGGCACCGCCTCCATTGCGCTACCCACCCGGCGCCGGGGCTGGATGGACATTCCACGAGTGGAGATCAGTACCGTGCATCCCACCGGTCTGTTCCGAGCCTGGTCTTATGTCTGGGCCGACCGGCGCGTCCTGGTCTGGCCCCGCCCGGCGGACGAGGCCCCGCCCTTTCCGGCCGGCGGCGCCAGGACCGACGGCCAGCGATTCAGCCGGACGCCCGAGGGCGACAGCTTCTTCAGCCTGCGTAAATGGCGACCCGGCGACCCACTCCACCGCGTCGCCTGGAAGTCGAGCCAGCGCCACGGCGCGCTCCTGTCGCGGGAATTCCGCAACGAAGAGTCCGATCAGATCGACCTCGATCTCGAGGACACGCCCGGCCATGACATGGAAGCACGCATCAGCATTCTCGCTACCTGGGTTCTCGAGGCGGCGCGAGGAAACAACAGCTGGACCCTCCGGGCTGGCGGGCAGGTTCTGGGCCCGGATCGAGGGGAGGCATTCGCTCACCGCTGCCTCGACCACCTCGCCCAGCTATGAGCAGGCCAAACGCCAATCGCCTCCCGCAACCTCCGGTATTCTGGGCGCTGGCCGCCTTCGCAGTGGCGGCGATTCCGCACTTGCTGGCCTTCCCACCCCAGGTTTCTCTCGCCGTCCTGTCAATTCTGGGCTTCCGGGTGATCGCCTGCTGGCGCGGCTGGCGCCCCCTGCCCGTCTGGCTTCGTTTCCTGGTCACCGTCGCCCTGATCGGTCTGGTCGCCGTCAGCTTCGGTGGCCTGTGGGGCCGCCGCACCGCCACGGCGCTGCTGTGCGTGATGATGGCCGCCAAGACCCTCGAGATGTATCAGATTCGCGACCTGCGCCTGCTGGTCGCCGTCTGCTTCTTCCTCATCGCCACCCAGTTCCTGTTCAATGAAAGCCTGCTCTACTTTGCCTACCTGCTGCTCGGCTGCTGGACCGCGACGACGGCCCTGCTGCGCATTCAGCGCGTCCGGATCCGACAAGAGCATTTCCACGATCGCCCCATCGATCACCGCACCCTGAGCCTTCAGGCCGGGCGGCTTTTGCTGATCTCGGCGCCGGTGGCCCTGGTGCTGTTCTTCCTCTTTCCGCGCCTCGCCGAACCCTTGTGGGGCATGCCCGACGATGCCCTGGACGGCAAGACCGGGCTGTCGGAGACCATGTCGCCGGGGTCCATTTCGACCCTGTTTGCCGATGACTCGCCGGCCTTCCGCGTCGAATTCGATTCGAAGCAACCGCCGCCCAACGAACAGCGTTACTGGCGCGGGCCGGTGCTCTGGAACTTCGATGGCGACACCTGGCGGCCATCGATCACTTCCTTTCAGGACCGAACCGGCGAGGTCGAGGTCAACGATCAGGCGATCGCCTACGAGGTCCAGCTCGAGCCCCACGAGCGCCGCTGGCTGCTGGCACTGGATCTGCCGGCGAGGACCGACCACAGCAAGGCGATTCTGAGCCGGGATTACCAGCTCGTCAGCCGTGAACCGATTACCTCGCTGACCGCCTATCGGGTGATTTCGAACCCGAACTACATCGACTCACCCACCCTCGACCCGATCCGGCGCAGGATCGCCACGCGCCTGCCCGATGATCGCAATCCCCGCACTCGCGCCATGGCCGAGGAGTGGCGAGCACGCTATCCCGACGATCGCGACCTCGCAGAGGCCTTGCTGCGCTGGTTCCGGACCGAGCCCTTCTTCTACAGCCTCGACACGCTGCCGCTGGGCCGACACAGCGCCGATGAGTTCCTCTTCGATCTGCGCGAAGGCTACTGCGAATACTATGCCTCGGCCTTTGCCGTGTTCATGCGCGCCGCCGGCGTTCCCACCCGCGTCGTGACCGGCTACCAGGGCGGCTTCTGGAATCGCGCCGGCGAGTACCTGCTGGTCCGCCAGTCCGATGCTCACGCCTGGAACGAAATCTGGCTCGAAGAGGAAGGCTGGGTTCGCTTCGACCCAACGGCCGCGGTCTCGCCTCTCCGCATCCGTGAGGGTTCGTCGGTCGCCCTCGACCGCACAGGATTCTTCGATCTGGCGCTCATCAGCGGCATCAGAAATCAGTTCGATCGACTCCAGCACGCCTGGAACCAGTGGGTTCTCGGCTTCGATGCGCGCGCGCAGGTGGAGCTGCTGCGACGCCTGGGCCTGCCGGAACTTCGCCCGGACCAGATCGCTCTCTTGATGCTCGGCGTGATCGCTGTCGTCGCAGGCAGCTTTGCCCTCGTCCTGCTGCGCTCGGCGCGCAGTCGAAGCCGAGACCCGGCCGAGCGCGCCTGGCGTGCGCTTCAGCGACGGGTCCATGCAACAACCCGCCTCCCCCGCGACCTGTCGCGAACGCCGCGGGAATGGGCGCGCTCGGTCGACGAGGTATTCCACAGTGACGGCCCGGCACTCGCCTCCCTGGCGGCTCTCTACGAGCAGGTCCGCTACGGACCATCCCGGTCCGGGGACCTGCAGCGCTTCATCAGGGAGGCGCGCGCCTTCAGCACCAGGAGCCTGCGGCGAGAGCAATGACCCAGGCGCGGGTCGCGAATGACAGGTTTACTGAATTTTGATACAGTACGGCCATGAACCTGACCCGGCGCCAGCGAGAAATTCTCGAGTTCATCCAGTCCAGCAAAGCGCGCGACGGCTTCCCCCCCACGCGCGCTGAAATCGTTCGACACTTCGGCTTCAAGTCACCGAACGCGGCGCAGTGCCATCTCAGAGCCCTGGCAGAACACGGCGCCATCCGCCTCATCCCCGGAACCGCCAGGGGCATCATTCCCCAGGACGCGTCCTCGAGCGCGGCCAGCAAAGCAGCCCCTCGACCGGGCCCGAACGAGTTTCGCGTGCCGTTGATCGGCCGCGTCACCGCCGGGACGCCGGTTCTGGCCGTGGAAAACCACGAAGACGACCTGATGCTGGACACCCGGCAGTTCCGTCCCTCGCCGGACTATGCCCTGCGCGTCCAGGGCGACAGCATGATCAACGCCAGCATATGCGACGGCGATCTGTTGCTGGTCCATCGCACGCGGGAGGCGCGCCACGGTCAGATCGTCGTGGCCCGAATCGGCGACGAGATCACGGTCAAACGTTTACGACGCCAGGGTCGCGGCCTGTTCCTTGACCCGGAGAACGCGAACTACGCGCCGATCCGGGTTCGCCCGGAAGATGATTTCGCGATCGAAGGCCTCGGCGTGGGCGTTATCCGATCCGGCCTGCACTAGCCGCCGCATCGAACCAGCACCCGGTCAGACCCGGCGTTCAAACGAATCGGCGTCGCCCAGGAAAGGCAGAGAATCACGGTAGCGCTGCAAGGCCTGGCGCTCGAGGCGGACTGAGCCGACATGTTCTGAATCTGCCAGCGCCATCAGGCGTTCTCCTCCCGGGCCGAAGGCCAGGGAGCAACCTGAATAGGGCACACCATTGCCATCTTCCCCGACCCGATTGACGCCGATGACGAAGGCCTGGTTTTCGATCGCACGGGCATGGAGCAGCGCCTGCCAGTGCGCCGTACGCGGACTCGGCCAGTTGGCCACGAACAGCTGCAGCTCGAAGCCCCGATCGTTGCGGCACCAGACCGGGAAGCGCAGGTCGTAGCAAATCTGCAGATCGATGCGCCAGCCGCGCCACTCGATCAGGGTGAGCTCGCGACCGGCCGTGTAGCGCTGGCCCTCACCGCCCGGGCCGAATAGGTGGCGCTTGTCGTAGTGACCGAGGCAAGCACCGTCCTCATCGACGAACACGAAACGATTATGCCGTCGCCCCTCCTCGACCACGACATAGCTGCCGCAGATCGCGGCGCCGCGACGACGGGCCTGGGCCTGCATCCATGCCAGCGTCGGGCCGGACTCCATCGACTCGTCCGGGGCGCCCTCATCACCGAGGAAGCCGGTGGTGAAGGTTTCCGGAAGGACGTAGAGATTGGCCCCGGCCTGACGGTCCATGAGGCGCGCGAGCCGCGTGTAGTTAGCGTGCGGATCGCCCCAGTCCAGATCCGCCTGGACTACGGCCAGCTCAAGCGTTTCGATGCCTGAGGAGGCCACTAGCAGGCCTCCATCTCGGCAAGGCGCTGGATTTCCGGCTCACTGAAGCCTGCGCGCCGTCGCGCGTCCAGATTGAAAGGACCGCGCAGCTGGCCGTTGAAGTAGTGCTCCAGCAGCTCCTCGAAGGTCTCATCGGGTTCCAGCCCGCGGGCACGGCAGAGGGTGCCGAACCAGTGCGAGCCAATCGCCACATGGCGCTCCTCTTCTTCGAGAATGACCTCCAGGAGCGCCACCGTCTCGCCGTCCCCCGCCGCCTGCAGGCGATCGATCATGCCCGGCGTCACATCGAGGCCTCGGGCCTCGAGTACGCGCGGTACGAGCGCCATGCGAATCATCACGTCGTGAGCCGTTCGCTCGGCCATCTCCCACAAGCCATTGTGGGCCGCCAGGGCACCGTAGTGGCTGTCGAGCGCTTCCAGGCGATCGCTCAGCATCTTGAAATGCCGCGCTTCGTCCGCCGCCACGCTGATCCAGTCGCGGTAATAGGCGTCAGGCATCCCCGTGAACCGCAGCGCCGCGTCCAGGCCGAGATTGATCGCGTTGAATTCGATATGGGCGATGGCGTGGATCAGCGCCCGTCGACCGTCGACGCTGCCGAGGCCGCGCTTCTTCAGCTGGCCCGGCGCCACCAGCTCGGGCCGGTCGGGCCGACCACACACCAGGTCGCCCCCAGGCTCGGGCGAGGACGGCTGCCAGGCGCCCGTCTCGATCGCCTGCCAGAGCGCTCCGACACGCTGGCACTTCGCCAGCGGATCGGTCTCGGCCAGGGCGTCCCTGGCCTGCTGCCAGTGGCGATCGTGGTGTTCAGGCACGCTGGATTGCAGCGACCAGCGCCTCGGCAAAGCCGCTCGTCGAGACTTCCGTCGCGCCGTCGATCTGGCGGGCGAAGTCGTAGGTGACGACCTTCTCGCCCACCACCTGCTCGAAGGCATCCTCGATCAGCCTGGTGACCTCGGGCCAGCCGATGTAGTCGAACATCATGCAGCCGGAGAACATCAGCGAGGAGGGAT
>CAZDFS010000068.1:0-21073 GCA_964504865.1 uncultured Wenzhouxiangella sp. | reverse complement strand
CTTCTGCGTTCGGGCGCGGGCCCAGAGGCGCGGGGACGGCCACCTTGCGTTCGACCGGCTCCTTGACCGAATCGACGTCAGGTAGCGCCTGGTTTGCCAGATTTTCCATTGCTAGTCTCCTCGAAATTCTTCTTCGCGCCGGTCGGACCCGGCGTCACTCGAGGACGGAGATTTCTTGGGGAGACGGTCAATCTCAGCGCACGCCAGAGCGCTGGATGGCGATCTCCCGGGAACTCCCGCCCGGGCTGGTTTCGTCATACATCGACACGGCAGGTGTCCTGGCTTGCGGGTCGGGGGGAACGGGATGAAGTCGGTTCCCCCGTCGCGTTGGAGCTGGCCTTCCCAAGCAGATTTCTAGCTCAGTGGCCCGCGGATCGCTCTCAACACTCACCGCCTACAGTTGCGGGTACAGCTTCGGCTTTCGATTCACTCCATCGGTACCGAATTCCCTGGAAAGCGCTAGATCTTGTGCCTAGTCCGCTCCGTGTGCCCAATATCTTGGGGTATGCAGACTTTGCAGGTCAAGCAGTTTCTGATCTTTTTTTCCATAAACGCAGCCAAGTGCCTGAAAAACAACTTGATCACCAGCCCCTTAAGGACGTGGGGCGCGGGGCTCGAGCTCAACGGTTTATTGCTCGACGGCGGCTTGAGTGCGTAGCGTGTCCTCGAATCGGTCGAAGAACCATCGGTCGCGATCGTCGATGATCAGGGTGACCGAGTCTTCTGGCCCCAGAAGGTAGTTGCTGCTCGGGGCCAGGTCGATGATGACCGTCTCCTCGCCCTCATCGTCCGGCAGGTCGCCGAAGGGCACCTGAGGCGTGAGGGTGACGAGTCTTTCTTCGCCGGAAATGCTTACCGCGGTAACGAAGGGCGGATCCAGGCTGTAGCCAGTGTTCAGCGTTGCCGTCCCGCCGATTGCGATAGCTCGAACGACCCCGCCACCTCACCCAGCTCATTCGCCGGACCTGCCGAACTGGAGATCGAGACCGTCGGCAAGCCGCCCCCTTGCGACGCCGCGAAGGTTGCTGCCGAGGACGATTCGACGCCCGCAAGCGTCAAGAGGAGAAAAATCCAATGAGACATCTGAGCACACCGCGTGATGATGGGTCCGAAGGGGCAATGGCACCCCGTCGCTAGAGTCACTTTCCGAAAGCGTGATTCAACCGACGCTCAAGCAGCCGATCGATCGTTCGATCCTGACGATCGTTCATCGCCCGAGTCATCAAGAAGTTCTCACTCACTCGTTACGGTGGCCTTCCTCCGCCTCAATTACTGCTAAAAACCGACCCTGGAGCGTTAAAAAAATCGTTTCGTGAGAACTTCGAAAGGACTTCGAGGGCTGAAGTCGCCGAGGATCGTTACGGGACGGGGTGCGCCGGGTACTCCTATCTCAATCACGGCCGTAATCAGCCTGGGGGCCACGGATCGCGGAATTGCCGATCTGAGCAATCCAGCGAGCCGACCTGCCGTATTTGTCGATCCTTGGACGAACGAGGCCAGCTATGACAACAACGAAATCCATGATGCTTTTTGCAACGCTCGCCTTGGCGGTCTCGGCCTTTGCCCAGGACAATCTGCTGACCAATCCAGGCTTCGAGGAGGCCTTCGGAGCAAACAACCGCTGGGGGGCGGCGGCGGTGCCGCCGGTCGTCTTCGAGCGAACCGACGATCAGGCGTTTTCCGGCAGCTGGTCAGGCCGGGCCAGCAATCGATCAGCGCAGTTCCACGGGCCCTTCTACGGTCTGTCGGCCGATGGACTGTTCGGCGACGGCGGTTGGTTTCAGGTTCGCGTGCGAGCCAAGGCCGACATCACCGACGCTCAGGTGCGCGTACGGCTTCTGATTCAGATCAACGACGAGCGAGAGGAATGCCCGGCCGAGCTGCCCTTCGGCGCCGAATTCTGTTTCTGCTACGACCTGACCCCGACCGACCGCAGCTGCGCCTACGGCGTTGACGGCGCCATGTCGGACGCCTCGACCTGGGTTGATCTGGAATGGACCGGTCCGATCGAGTTCCTTGGTGAGGTCCGTTTCTATCAGTTTCAGGTCGACACGCTGGAAGGCGAGCCCTTCCCGGACCTGTACGTGGACGACGCCTCGGTCATCAATCTGACGAGCGTGTTCGGCGATCGCTTCGAGGCGACCGACTGAGCCGGTCTCGGGCTAGTCGATCGTCGCGGCACCTGGCACGGTAGTGACGGCCAGGCGCCGCGTCCATTCCTGCTCGCTCTCGCGCACTCGCGAGAGGAGATTATTGAAGCGGTCCGATTCGGTCATCAGGCCGACGAAGGGGCTGTTGCGCATGCATTCAGAACAGGTAAAGCCTTGTTCGATGCTCATTTCCAGGTAGTCCATGGCACGTTCTTCCTCGCCGGCCAGGGACATGAGCCAGGCTTCCTTGAAGGTCATTTCGCCGTCGCGAATACCGTTGGCGTGGCGTCGGTCGTGAGTAGCGATTACCTTGCTTGCGGCATCATCGCGACGGCCGTCGATGACGTCGAGGAGGGCCTGGCCATAGGCGACGAAGGGCACGCTGCGCCAGTCCTGATTGGTGAACTCGCCGAGCACGCGGCGGGCTTGATCCAGATCGCCGAGCTGCCAGAGAGCATAGCCCTTGTAGAAGCGGTGGTAGGGACTGTCGACGGCGACCATCGCGTCGAGGAATTCCTGCCAGCGTGCGCGATAGAGGGCCAGGAGGGGTGGGTCGCTGACATCGGTTCCGATCACGAACGGGTCGAGCGCATTCGCTCGATCAAGGTGCCACTCGGACCGATCGAGCAAACCGGCGTAGTTGAACAGGAGGGAGGCGTAGAAATGCAGGATGGCGCTGTCGGGCTGGTCGCGCAGGGTCTCCAGGATGCTCAGCAGCCCCTCGCGTGGCCGACCGAGGCTGGCCAGGAGCTGGATTTCCAGCGGCCGTGCCTGCACGTTCAGGGGTTCCAGGGCCAGCGCCTTCTCGGCCATGGTGTAGGCCCGATGCAGGTAGTCGACGTTGCCGCCGCAGGCCCAGACTTCGTTGAAATAGGCATAGCCCAGGGCGATCCAGGCATCGGTCAGCTGCGGGTCGATCTCGACGGCCTCGCGCAGGTAGCTGACGGCCAGCTGTCCGCCGCAGCGCAGCCGGCCGAGCTCTTCGAGGCCCAGGAGCAGCAGGCGCATCGATTCGAGCGAGCTTGGGTCGTTATCGGACCGCGCCTCGCCCAGCACGGCGATGCCGATGTACTCGCCGATGTCGCCGGCGATGTGGTCACGCGCCCGCAGGAGTTGTTCCAGGTCCCGCGTCTGGCCGGGCAGGGGCAGCTCGAAGCGATCGAGGGGGAAATTCTGGGTCGATCGCTCGCCGATGCGGATCAATTCCATATCGAGCCAGACGCGCTGGGCGGTCAGGGCAGGAGTGACCCGTCCGCGCAGCACCCAGTCGACGCGCTGCTGTTCGGCGTAGTCGGCCACCGTGTCCGGCAGGGGTTCGAGCTGCAGCGAGCCCAGGGTGCGGGTACGGGTGATCAGGCCGGGCTGCTGACTGAGGCGTTTGAAGAGCAGGTCATCAAAGGTCTGGCCGATCAGCTCCGCACCCACCTCGTCGGAGTCGATCTCGACGGGCATGAAGCCGAGCGTCGGCGGTGCCTCGGGGGTCGATTGGCCCGGCCGGAAGACGGCGGCCAGGGCGACGGCTGCAAGGATCAGGGCTGCGATCGTCAGGCCGCGCGTCGAGCGCTTCAATGAGACCGATGCCTCCGCCGGGTCCAGCTGGCGAACCTCGGCGATGAACTGGTAGCCCCGCCGGTGGTAGGTCATGATGAAGCGCGGCTCGCGCGCCGGATCATTGAGGAGCTTGCGCAGTTTGAAAATGGTCTGGGACAGGACCGCTTCCTCGACCACCGTATCGCCCCAGACCGCCTCGAGGAGTTCATCGCGACCGACGATGCGGTCGCGATGACGAACGAGATAGCACAGAACGGCCAGCGCCCGTGGCTCGAGCATGACGACGTCGCCGTCGCGTCGGAGCCCGCCCTCTTCGGAGAGCTGGAACGTATCGAAGGTCCAGATGACGTCCCGTGCTGATTCTTCGGCGGCTGGTGCCTGCTTGCTCATCAACTGATTATCAACAGGCGCGAATCCCACGGTCAAGGCCGGGGCGAGTGATCCTGCCGCTCAGCTCCCGGGCGATCCCTGCGATCGACCACATCCGCGCGTCTCCTGCTGGCGCAGCGCGGCCTCGGCCAGGTCGGCCAGCACGGCAGTTGCGGTGACATCGATCCCTGCACCGGGCCCGCCGATCGTCCAGCGTGCCGGCCCGGCGCTGATCTCGACGCGATTGTCGCTGCCCTGCAGCCTGGCGACGTCGTCGGTCGCTGGCACGGCGACGGGTCCGACCTGCGCCTGCTCTCCGTTGAAGCGTGCGAGGTAGACCCAGCACTTGTTTTCTCGTCGGGCTGCCGCGAGGCGAATGGCCCAGCAGGCATCGAACTCCCGAAGCGCGCCGAGCACATCGCCCGAGGCCCGGGCCGCGCGCGCCCAGTCATCGTCGATGACGGGCTCACGGTGGATCGGCCGATCCGGCAGCCCCGCTTCGCGCAGCAGAATGCGTAGCTTGCGAGCGACGTCCTCGCCGGACAGGTCCTGGAGTGGATCGGGCTCCGTAAAGCCTGCGTGCTGCGCCCGAGCCACGGATTCCGACAGGGTGGCGCCGGCCTGCATGGCGCCGAAGACCTGCACGAGCGTGCCCGACAGGACCGCTTCGATCCCGTCGGGCGTCACGCCGCTGGCCCGGAGTCGGCGCAGCTGGGCGATCGCAGGCAGGCCCGCTCCGACCGTGGCGCTGTAGGCCAGCGGAGCCCGCCCCTGACGAGCGGCGCGCCGGATCCGGTCGTAGCGCTCCCGGCCGCCGGCCAGTCCGTGCTTGTTCGGAGTGATCACGCCGATGCCGGCGCGCAGCCAGGCGGGGTAGTGGTCCGGCAGTTCGGGGTCGGCGCTGCAATCGACCACCAGCGTCGATCCTTGACCGACACGCTCGGCCAGCGATTCAAGTATCTCGGTCCGGTGGCTCACGGTCCGATCGCGATCATCGCCGTGAATCGTGTGCGAGCGGCGATTGATCGACTCTTTCAATGTCACCAGGCCTCGGCCCTCGCCGTCGCGCAGATCGCCGAGCCGACGGGCCACGGCGCTGCCCACCTGGCCCGTATGGCCGATGAGGATCACGTCGCTGGGCGGCTGCGTCCAGGCGCCGCTGCGCGGCTGGCCTCGACCTGGGCTCGTCGCCCGGTGAGCGGCGGTGGCGTTGGTCATGCGCTCAACTCCTCGGCCAGCGCCGATTGTTCCAGGCAGCGGCGAAAGCCGACGACCTGTCGATTCAGCTCGGCCTGTTCGATCAGGAAGGCATCGTGACCCTGGGGTGCGTCGAGCCAGGCGAGGTGACCCTGGGGCAGGGCCTCGGCCAAGGCGCGCGTCTCGCCGGGTGGATAGAGCAGGTCGGTTGTGATCCCGACCGCCAGGGTCGGAACCTCGCAGGCACGCAGTGCCGCCTGCCAGCCGCCGCGGTCCTGCCCGACATCGTGGCGATCCATGGCGTCGATCAGGCGCAGATAGGCCTGGTCGTCGAAGCGCTGGCGCAGGGCCTCGCCGTGATGATCGAGCCAGCCGGACACGCCGGGCTGACCCTCGGCGCGCGGGCGAAAGCGGTCATCGAGATTGCGCCAGTGCCGGTAGCTGAGCATCGCGACCATGCGCGCCAGCTCCAGGTCGCCATGGGATTCGATGGCGCGTCGCTGGATATGGTTCAGGGCGCCGGCCCAGGCGGTCTGGCGGGGGGCTGCGGCGATGACCGCGGCCGAGTCGATTCGATCGCCGTGGCCGACGGCCCACTCCAGCGCCTGCATGCCGCCCAGCGAGCCACCGATGACCAGGCGCAGCCGCTCGACGCGCAGTGCCTCCAGGACCAGGCGCTGGGCCTGAACCATGTCGCGGACGCCCAGGCGGCTGGGCTGGGGTTCGGTCCCCGTGCCGCCGCAGCCGCCGAGGACGTCGACGGCGACGATGTAGTCGCTTGTCGGGTCGAGCGCTCGTCCTGGGCCGAGGAGGCCGGGCCACCACTCGTCGACGCGGCGATCGCCGGTCAGCGCCGGGCAGACCAGCACGGCGTTGTCCGCCGTCGCCGCCAGCCGGCCCCAGCTGCGGTAGCGCAGGGTGACACGGTTCGAGACGCTGCCGTCGCTCCAGGGCGGCGGAGAAGCAATGCTGATCCAGCCGTCACGACCGCTCATGCGGCTGCCTCGAGGGCGGCGGCGCTCAGGGCCTGGTCGAAATCGGCCTTGATGTCGTCGATGTGTTCGATGCCGACGGAGACCCGGATCAGATCGTCCGACACGCCGGCGGCCTGGCGCTCGGACTCGGACAGCTGCTGGTGGGTGGTGCTGGCGGGATGGATCACCAGGGTCTTGGCATCGCCGACGTTGGCGACGTGGCTGGCCAGTGCCACGCGATCGATGAAGCGGCGACCGGCGGCGACACCACCGCGGATGCCGAAGGTCAGGACCGCGCCGGCACCGTGGCGCAGGTAGCGCTTGGCGCGTTCATGGGAGGGGTGGTCGCTGAGGCCGGGGTAGTTGACCCAGGCGACTTCTGGTCGTGCGCTCAGCCATTCGGCCAGGGCCAGGGTGTTGTCGACGTGGCGCTGGACGCGCAGGGACAGGGTCTCCAGGCCCTGCAGGAAAAGAAAACTGTTGAAGGGGCTGAGCGCCGGGCCGAGATCGCGCAGACCCTCAACGCGGGCGCGGATGGCAAAGGCGATATTGCCGAAGTCCGACTCGGGACCGAAGGCATCCCAGAAGTTCAGGCCGTGATAGCCCGGAGCCGGCTCGGTGAACAGGGGGAAGCGGCCATTGCCCCAGTCGAAGCGGCCACCATCGACGATGACCCCGCCGATCGAGGTGCCGTGGCCGCCGATCCACTTGGTGGCCGAGGCGACGACGATGTCGGCACCATGGTCGATCGGTCGGCACAGATAGCCACCGGCGCCGAAGGTGTTGTCGATGATCAGCGGCAGGCCGTGCTGTCGTCCGATCGCCGACAGGGCGTCGAAATCGGGAATCCGAAAGCCCGGATTGCCGATCGTTTCTGCATAGAGCGCGCGGGTACGGTCGTCGATCCGGGACTCGAAATCGGCAGCTTCGTCGCCGTCGACGAAACGCACCTCGATGCCAAGGCGAGGGAGGGTGACCTTGAACTGATTCCAGGTGCCGCCGTAGAGCGATGACGACGCAACGATGTTGTCGCCGGCCTGGGCCAGGGTCGTCAGCGCGAGGAGCTGGGCCGCCTGACCCGAGGCGGTCGCGACGGCGGCCGTGCCACCCTCGAGGGCGGCGATGCGTTTTTCGAAGACGTCGGTGGTCGGATTCATGATCCGGGAGTAGATGTTGCCGAACTCCTCGAGCGCGAACAGGCGTGCGCCGTGGTCGCTGTCCTCGAAGGTATAGGAGCTGGTCTGATAGATCGGTACGGCGCGGGCGTTGGTGCCCGGGGCGGATTGTTGGCCCGCGTGGACCTGCAGGGTTTCGAATCGGTGCTTGCTGTCCTGGCTCATGCTGCGTTCTCCTCTAAGCGTCGTGATTGATCGGTACCGGGGGACCGGGACCGGGGATCGCAGCGGAGGACGGAGGGGCTGGAAACAGACAAGAAAAAACCCGCACCGGCCATGCCGCTGCGGGTTTTCTCGTGGTCAGGTTAGCTATCGAATCAGATCATCACCCTGCACGAGTCCGCAGCTTGCGCCGGCAGACACATGCACATGCACATCATGCAGTTGGGCTGGAGTGGGTGATTCGATACCATGAGTTTGATTAGTCCAGAAAATCTCGAGCTTGTCAAGAGCCCATGCCGTTCGCGCTTGATTCTCGCGCCGCCCTGAGCGATAAATGACACGCCGACCAGGACGATCTGCAAGCCACGGAGCTGTTCCACCCCATGTCTGATCGAGAGCCCTCGAGGGTTGATACCCCCAGAAAAACGCAGGCCGTTCGCGTGCTTCTCGCCGCCCACGGTGAGGCCGAGACCGGTCGGTTTCTGGAAAACTACCGCATCAGCTGGCACACGCTGGCACACGCATCCGAGGTCATGCGACTGCCGTTGCCCCTGCGCATTCTGATCTGCAGCTTTGCGGCCTTTCGCAAGCGCCTCGGTCGGCGGTCCGGATCACCGCACAACGCCTACACTCGGCAACAGGCCGAGGCGCTGGAAGCCCGACTGAACGAGGACAGGCACGCTGCCTACCGAGTGGAGGCGGTGTTTGCTTCGGCACCGCCCTATCTGGACGATTCGCTGGACCGGCCCGAAGATGCGTCTCGGCAGGTGATCGTCAACATGATTCCCACCGACTCTCGCCTGTCCTGCGGCCTGGGTTGTCACGCGCTGCAGGCCGCCGCCGCGGTCGAGGGCAGCACGGTGATTGCCCGATTCTGGGATGATCCCGACCTGATCGCGGTCCATTGCGACCACGTGATCGAACACTTCCCGTCGGAGCTGGCAGGAAAGAACGCCTGTCTGGTGTTGATTCTTCACGGCACGGTGGTCCGCGACGAGCGTGGCCAGACGCCTGACTACCACACCGGTGAGCGGGAAAAGACGAGCTACGCTGACGCGCTCAAGGCCGCTCTGCTTGCCGTTCCCGATCGGCCCTGGCAGCGCGTCGAAATCGCTTATCTCAACCACGGCGTGGGCGGTGAGTGGTCGAATCCGACGCTGACAACGCTGCTGGCGCAATTGGCAGAGGAAGGGCTGCAGACGGTGGTCGCCTACCCCTGCGAGCACCTGGTCGAAGGCGGCGAAACCCTCGGCCTGGGCCGAGTGCTTGCGGCGAGTGGGGTGGCGGAAACGCACGGTCTACCGTGCCTGAACGACCGCCCCGACCTGATCGAGCTTCTGGCCCGTCGAGTGATCGACGCCGCAGAGTCCGAGGCTGATCGATGGCTGTGCGATGCCTGTCCCCTGCGGTCGGCTGCGCAATGAGGGTGTCGACAGGGCCGATGGCTCAGGGCCCGACGGCCAGTGCCGATTATTCTGATCGCCGGTTCAGCTAGGGCCGAGCTCCAAAGGGGAAGGATAAGTCTCATGACAAGGATGGCAGGCTCGCTGGGCGTTGGCGGTCGACGGTTTTCATTGGTGTTGATGTTGATTCTGCTGGGACTGCCGGCGATGGCTTACGCCGAGCGCTTGGACGAGGCGCTCGACGAGGCCGAGGCCTTGACGAGTGCTGATCCGCTCGGCGCGATCGACCTCCTCGACCAGCTCGAGCCCGCGAGCCCTGCCGAGCGCGTCCGGTATGCCATCGTTCGGGCGCGAGCACAGGTGTTCATCGGGCAATCGGAGGCCGCTCGCGAATCCCTCGAAGCTGCCGAGGATGCCTTCGAACGGGTCGATGCCGCGCTGCAGTCGACGTGGTTTCGCACGCAGGCGACCGTGGCCTTCTCCCTGGGCGAGAGCGAGCAGGCCCTGGCATCGGGTCGACGCGCCATCGACCTCCTGGACCCGGGCATCAACCCCACCGACTACGCCGAGGCGCTGACCGTGGCGCTGCAGGTGGCGCTCGGTGCATTCGAGTACGGCGAGGCGCTGGGCTATGCCACGGCGCTTCAGAACAAGCTTGCCGAGATGCCCCTCGACCTGACTGCCCGGCGGGACGCGCACTTGATGCTCGGTGCCCTGCACCAGGAATTCGGCGAATTCGACAAGTCTCGCGAAGCCTATCGGCTGGCCGCGGAGGAATCGATCGAGCTTGGCGACGTGCTGGGCGAGGCCGATGCACGTTACGCGCTGACGCGGCTCCTGATCCAGACCGGCCGCCTCGATGAAGCGGCTGGTGAACTCGATCGCCTGGTACGGATTTACGACGAGTCGAATGATGCCTTCGGCCAGGCCATGGTCGCCATGGAGCGGGCCCGGCTTGCCTTGATGCGCGACGACTTCGCCAGCGCCGATCAGCTGAGCACGGCCGCCATCGATCAGCTCGATCGCCTCAGCGTTCCCCTGCTTGCGCGCGCGGCATATTTCATTTCCGTCGAATCGAAGCTGGAAATGGGCCGTCCGGTCGAGGCCCGTCAGCTTCTCGACGCGATGCTGGCAGCCTACGACGGCGCGCCGAGCTCGCCGACCCGTTTCGAGCTGGAGGCCCGAGTGGCGGCGGCTCTGGCCGATTGGGAGGCGGCCTACCGGGCTTCGCGCACGGAGATCGAGTTGATGAATCAGGCCACGGCGGAGCGCCTGTCGCGCGCCTCGGAGCAGGCGCGTGCTCGACTCGATCTGGCCACTGAGCGTGTCCGTCGCGCGGAGCTGGAGGCGGCGCTGGAACTCCAGGCCGTCGAGATTCAAGCGGCAGCGCGACAGGATCGCCTGCAGCGAATCGCCCTCGGCCTGGCAGCGGCGCTGCTGATCCTCGGTGGTGCCCTGGTCTACCGTCTGCTGCGCCAGGGCCGTCAGCTGTCCTACCTGGCCATGAGAGATCCCCTGACGCAGCTGGCGAACCGGCGTTCGTTCCTGTCCCAGGCCGAAAACGAGCTCCGGAACGCCCAGCGCCAGGGAATCCCGGTCAGTCTCCTCATGATCGATCTTGACCATTTCAAGCGCGTCAATGATGGCCATGGCCATGACACGGGTGATCAGGTCCTGGCGGAGTTCGCCGAGGTCATGCGCCAGGTTGCTCGCGGGTCCGATCTTCCCGCGCGTCTCGGTGGCGAGGAGTTTGCGGTGCTGCTGCCCAGAACCGATGCCGTCGGTTCGATGCGGGTGGCCGAGCGTCTGATGTCGACGCTGGCGGCATCGGCACCCTTTGCCGAGGGACGGATCGAGGCGATCACGATCAGTATCGGCGTTGCGACTTCGGCGACCGAAGCATCGCTGAATGCCTTGATGAAGGTGGCCGACGACGCGCTTTATCGCGCCAAGGAGATGGGCCGGAACCGAGTGGAGCTCGGGCCGGTTGAGGCGTCGGACGGCTAGCCCGGGCACGACGGAGGAGCGGGCGCTGACCGACTTCGCCAACGGGAGGGTCCGCTCTCGATCAGCGGCCTCATGCCATCGACAAAGGGGCACGGTCCGACTCGGTGTCATCGGGCTTGCTCCGAATGAATCGCCCAGGCCTTGGGTGTCCCTGGCGGGAGAGCCACCGGCCCGGCGCTTTATTCGGTACCTGAGTCGTTCGCGTCCAGGGCTGTCCGGTTGACGGCCGCAGGCTTGGTTATGATGGGTGTCGGTCGCAGCAGAGAGGGTGCCATGCAGAACGACGAGTGGATCGACTTCGATGGAGCAAAACCTGCGCGAGCGCGGGCCCGCTCGATCGGCGTCCTACTGCTGGGGATGATGTTCCATTTCGGCGCTGCTTCGGCCTTTGAGCTCGATCCGGAGCATCATTACAGCGGTGTCGAGCGCATCGTGGCCATGGGTGATTTGCACGGCGACTGGGACGGCTACATGGCGACGCTCGATGCTGCGGGACTGGTGGACTCGCGCGGCCGCTGGGCCGGTGGACAGACTCATCTGGTGCAGACCGGCGATATTCCTGATCGTGGTCCTGACACGCGTCGCATCATCGAGCATATGGCGCGCCTGGCTCGTCAGGCCGAACGCGATGGTGGTCGCGTCCACAACCTGATGGGCAATCACGAAGCGATGAACGTCTACGGCGATCTGCGCTACGTGACCCCCGGCGAATACGAGGCCTGGGCGGACCGGCGATCGCCGCGCTTTCGCGAGCGCTACTTCGAGCAGGTCATGGCACGCATGGAAGATGAGGAACCGGCGCGCTTCGCGGCCCTGCCCGACGACTTCGAAGCGACCTGGAAAGCCGAGCACCCCGTGGGCTGGCTCGAGCACCGCTTTGCCTGGTCCCCCCTGTGGGATGAGGATGCGGAGATGTATGAGTGGGTCCGCGATCAGCAGGTTGCCGTTCGGATCAATCGCGTCGTGTTCCTCCACGGCGGCATCAGCGCCACCTATTGTCGATCGTCCCTTTCGGACTGGACGGCCCGAGCGCGCGACGCGCTGGATGCGACGAGCGAAGACGAGCTGGATATTCTCGTCGATCCTGTGGGGCCCTTGTGGTATCGGGGCTTGTCAGGCGTCGACCCCAGGGCCCATCCCGACACGGTGCAGGCCATCCTCGAGCGCTATGACGCCGATCACATCGTGGTCGGTCACACGCCGACGGGCGGCGTGATCTGGCCGCGCTACCAGGGCCGGGTCATTCAGATCGATACGGGCATCGCGAGCTATTACGGCGGGCACGTCGGCTACCTCGAAATCACCCCCGAGGCCTCCTATGCCGGTTATCGAGCCGGGAAAGCGCGTCTCCCTTCATCGACCGAGGGTCTCGAGGCCTACGTGGCCGAAGTGGCAGCGCTGCACCCGGAGGATGACGATCTCGCCGAGCGCCTGGCCGAACTGCAGGCTGAAGCACTTGCCGAGGATGCGGCAGATCCGACCCCGCGCGATGCGCAGGCGGTCAGCTGCGGCATCGGTCAGTGATCGCGCGTTCGAAAAGTTCATCGTCGGTCAGGGTATTGAAGAACTCGTCCAGGTAGCGCTCGGCGCGGACCTGGTTGCGTCGGCTCAAGCGCGACTCCTCGGCAAGGATGCGGTAAAGCGCCTCGCGCTTGGCAAGAATCTGCGCTCGCGCCGCGGGCAGCCCGTCGTTGTGATGACAGAAGCCGCGAAACAGGCGTTGGCGCACATCCCTGATCGGCAGCCCTTCCGGCGGTGCCGCGTATTCCGTGTCGACCCATCCCGAGCTGTCGAAGTCATAGGGCACGGCATAGAGCGGTTCCAGCGTGGATTCGTCGCCGATCAGCTTTGCGTTGTGGCAGCACTCGCCGTCGGTGGCGCTCAAGGGAGAAAAGTCGACGTTGCCGATCAGGTATTGGTAGAGCATGAACAGGCCGGTTTCGACGCTCGGCAGGTCCGAGGGGCCGATCGCTTCGATATCGACCTTGTCGAGCCCATGGCGATTGCCGACGAGGCGGTCGTCTTCGATCAGAAACGCGATGCGCGGGCCGTCCGAACGATCGCGCTCGCTGTCTGAATAAACGATGGTGACGGGGCGGACGCGAAAACTGACGTCCGTCAGGGCGCTGTAGAGGCGGTAGGCCAGAAATTCGAGCACGACATACTGCTCGTAGCGCCCGCCGCGCTGACAGTGAGTCACGACCTTGATCGAACGATTGCCCTCGAAGCGTGTTCCCTCGACTTGCGCTTCGTCGAAGCGCAGGCGGATCGGCGGCATGGAACACACCTGCTGACGCGAGACGCCGCGCTTTTCGACGCTCAGGGCCAGGGGAGAGGCCAGTCCATCCATCTGCAGGGTGGCCGGAAACGGGCCTTCGTCGTCGGGTCGTCGGCGAAGCTCGCGCCAGGGCGCGCGGATTTCCAGCGCCAGGGGCTCGTCGTGGAGCCGGCTTTCGTCGAACAGGGGCACGGGCGGGTCCGGCGTCTCGCAAGTCGCCGATGCCATTCCGAGCAACAGCATCAGACTGATGCCTCCTTTCAACAGCACACTCCAGGGTCGGTGCGACGTCCCGCTCATGACGCTGAATCCGAATCCGACGGCGGGCGATCCAGCGCCGTCTGATTGTTTTTCTCGATGGCCTTGCGTCGACGCTTCTCGCGCTTTCTGTGAGCGATGAAGTCAGACTCGAGGCCGTCGCCGAAGCAGCACACGTAAAGCGTTGCGTAGCAGAAGAACACCGACAGGACAGCGGCGATTTCCAGCGCTTCCACGCCAGCGGCGATGCCGGCACCAATCGCGACGAGAATGAACAGCGCATCGAAGGTGTCCTGCAAGGCCCGCCGGAACTGCACGCCGGCGACGATGCCGGCCAGGCTGAATGCCAGCGCCAGGCTGTGCTGAACGACCAGAACAATGGCTGCAACGACGCCGGGCAGGACGAGGGCGGTTTCATCCAGCGAATGATCGAAGGTCTGAGCCCGATACATGCGCTTGTGGACCCAGGCGACCGGCAGCATCAACAGCCACAGGCCGATCAGGGCAATGGCCAGGCGCCGCGCGTAGCCCAAACGGTCCAGCTCGCCGGTGGCGTCCAGCACCGTCCGCACGATCTCTCCATCGTTGGACGCGATGCTTGCTGGCGACAACTCGGCCGCCATGCCGCCGCTCTCGGCAAGCTCTTCAACACCGCCGACGGGCAGCAGGTCGGCCAGGGGCGGATAGAGGATCAGACCGACGACGATGACCGACGCAAGAATCAGGTGATAGATCAGCAGGCGTCGGAGCAGCAGAAAGCCGTCGCGGCGCCGCAACTCGCGTGCGCTCGGTCCGGGCACTTGCTCGCCATTCGCCTGTTCGCTCTCGGGACCGCTCAAGCTCAACTCCCTTTGCTGGACCAAAAGCAGTCCGGGTCAGCGCACGCAGCGGCGCGCCATTGCGTTCGAGAATACGCGACCGGTCGGTGTTTGCCAAACGAAACGCTGAGCCGAGCTGCGGGTTACGGCGGTGCTTTGCGTTTTCTTGATCCCTGGACGGTCAGACTGAGCCCATGGCAAGCAACGACGAACGGCTCTCCGAGGCCGATCAATCCCGCGTCATTGAAATGGCCTGGGAAGACCGCACGCCCTTCGAGGCGATCGAGGCAGGCTATGGGCTGAGCGAGCAGCAGGTGATCGAGCTGATGCGTCGAGAACTCAAGGCCAGCAGCTTCCGGCTCTGGCGCAAGCGCGTGTCCGGCCGCAGGACCAAGCACCGCAAGCTGCGGCCCGAGGGCGTCGATCGCGCCTATTGCCCGACCCAGTACAAGCCGCGCTAGTGGCCCACCAGGTCCCCTCGATGAACCAGATCAATCCGCGCAAGCTCAAGATGAGCAAGTGGACCGCCGTCCAGCCCCGCCAGAAGGAAAAGCACTTCCTGATTACCGAGGTCAGCTTCGATGAGGACGGCCGGGTCATCGACTGCCGCCTCGAGGCGGTGATGACCCGGCGAGAGTCTTCCATCGACTGGCGCGAGCTCAAGGACGAGTCGCGCTGGCGCCCGGGCTGGCGCTAGACCCCTGACTCGCAGGCGATCGATCGCACCGCCTGCAGCACGGGATCCTCTGCGGATTCGAGCAGCGGGGTTTCGATGATGCGATCGGGCTGAACGCCGATTCGTTCGAGTTCACCGTTCGGGCGAATGATTCGAGCCTTCGGGAAGCCGACGCGCAGACCGGTCTGGGTGAGCGTGAAATGCTCCATCGCTCCAAGCGTCGTCGCCAGGTCCGAGGTGGCTTCACCAACGATCGTGCCGAATCCGTAGTCCTGCACCATGGCGGCGACGCTCACGGCGTTTGAGTAGCTGTGGCGATTGATCAGAACGAAGACCTCACCGTCGAATCGCTCCCCGTCGCGCGGCGGGGACGCGGGCAGCTCGAAGTCGAAGAGGCTGCCGTCCGGGTGCTTCGCGTAGGCGTCGACGTAGGCCAGGCTGACCGACCCCGGTTCGGCCGTCGGGACACGCAGAGCATTGCTCGCTCGGGCGGCGGCGCTGTTTCGGACCTGGAAGCGTGAGAAGAAGCGGAACGGCTCATCAGCAATCCAGGCCAGCATATGATCGCTGAAGCTCGAGTTTCCGCCGGGGTTGTTGCGCAGATCGATGATCAATCGATTGGCATCGGCCTCCTGAAACTTCCCGAAGGCCTCGTCGATGAAGGCATGGAATGTGCTCGCGTCCCACATGTCGCCGTCCGTGTTGTAAAACGGACCCGGGCGCAGATAGGCGGTGTCGCAGTCGGTCATGCCTGCGCTGCGGTCCATCCAGCTCAGCTTAAGGTGGTCGCTAGCGGACAGGCTTCGGAGCTCGGAGGGCCGAACGGCCGCGAGTTCCAGATCAAGTGCCTGACCGTCCCGAGCGACTCGAACGCTGAACTGGTCCTGCGTTCCGAGGACCTGCCAGAGCACGCGGGTAAACTGGAATTCCAGCAGCGTGTCCGCCAGATAGGCGTTATCGGCCGACAGTTCGGCGTGCAGCTGCTCCCGCAAGCGCGCGGTCGGCCGGCCACCGATGTCGATCATCCGATCGCCCAGGCGCAGGTCCTCGGCGCCGGGGTAGATGTCTGCAACATAGAGCTCGCCGTCGACGATGCGGATGTCGAAGGGCACGACCGGTCGGTCGGCCTCGACGTGGGCGGCAAAGTCCAGATCGGCGTCCTCGATGCGTGCGTGGCCAACGCGGCCCAGGGCCATCCAGCGCTGGAAGTAGCGTGCGGCCTGTCCCTTGGACATGGGCCCATCGATGGCGTTGAGCATGCGGTCGAAGGCGGCGTCCAGCACCTCCTGGGGTTGCTCGGCAAACGGGTCGACGTGGCTGGCGTAGAGCGTGGTCCGCAGCTCGCGGAAATCCTGCCGCAGCTGGTCGGGGGAGAAGAAATCCCCATTTGATGCGCCCAGGGAGCCGGTGGACGCAAGGCACAGGAGAAGAGCAATGAGACGTGGCATGATGATCACTCCAAGATTGTGGTGGGGAGAGCGTCGAGGCTCCCTGATGGCCGCGCTAGGCACCATGGCGACCGTCTCTCTTTTCTCTGACCAATGCCTGACTAGCTTTAAAACCAGACACTTAGGATGAACTCCCCTTTTCGATTCGGCCCATTTCTTGCCGACCCCGCAACGGGTGAACTGATCCGCGATGGGCAGCGTCAGCGCCTGGAACCCAAAGTCATGCAGCTGCTCGCCGTTCTGGCCGAGCGTTCACCCCGGGTTGTCAGTCGTGAGGCGCTGATGCAGGCCCTTTGGCCGGACAGCATCGTCACCGAGGATGCGCTGGCCCGCAGCCTGCTAAAGCTGCGTCGTGCGCTGAACGATAACGCTCGATCGCCTGACTACATCGAGACCCTGCCCAGGCGCGGCTATCGATTTCTGCTGCCTGCCACGCCGCTTGCTGACGATTTTTCGACTGCCGCCAGCGCCGCGGACGAGGTTGAAAGTGTTTCGACGCGTCCTGGCCGAGTGCGGCTCGCCGTGTTTGCCAGTGTGGCAGTGATGGTGGCGCTTGCCTACGGTCTCTGGCCTGCGTCCGATCCGGCCGAGTTGCCGCTGCTGGCGCGTGCGCATGACCATTACTATCAATTCAACGAGGCGGACAACGAGCGCGCGCATCTGCTCTACGAACGAGTCCTTGGGGAGCAACCGGATCAACCTGAAGCCCTGGCCGGACAGGCCAATACGCTGATCCAGCGCCTGATCCGATGGCCCGACTCCGGGCCTGCGGTCCCAGAGGCCGAACACAGCGTGACGGCCGCGCTTGCGAGTGATCGACTGGACAGCCCCTGGGCGCGCGAGACCCTGGCGCGGGCGCAGCTGCTGGTGGACAGGGCGGTTCGATCGGCCCCGGAAAGCGGCTTTGCCTGGAAAGCCCATGGCCTGCTCGCCGCGCTGCAGGGGGATCTGGAGCGCGCCGATGCCAGTTACAGGCGGGCCCTGGCCGTTGATCCGGGCAACTGGGAGGCGGCGTTCAATCTGGGCGAGCTTCATCAGATTGCCGGTGACGACGCGAGCGCCATCGACTTCTATCAGCGTGCCTACGGCATCATGGAGGATGAATATTCCGACAGCGCCCAGCGGATCGGTCCCTGGCAGCCAGACCTGGGCGTGCTGATCGCCGGCCTTCACAGCGCCCAGGGCAATCAGTCAGAAGCTGAGGCCTGGTATCGAACGGTGCTGGAGCGAACGCCCCTTCACGTCGAAGCCACCCTGGCACTGGCCGCTGCGCGAACTCGTGCCGGTGATGATCAGGAAGCTGAAACCCTGTGTCGCGAACTGATCAGCCGGATTGGTCCCCTCGAGGATTGCCGCCCCTTCCTGCCGCCTCGCTAGTCGAGCCTCCGGTTTCGCCCGGCCGGGGCCAGGCATCAGGGCTGCGGCTCGATCTCGCGCACGCGAGCCTGAAGATCCTTCAGGCGCGCATCGTCGGGGAATTCCTCGCGCAGCTGCTCGAGCAGCTCCTCTGCGCGCTGCCGATCGCCAGCGTCGATGGCCGCCTCGAGCGCGCGCCAGAGCGGTGATTCAGACTCGGCCAGCGCGTTGACACCCGCGCTCGAGGGTGAAGCCTGCAGCGATGCCTCCGCCGACTCGCTGGCGCCATCGACCTCGTCCCTGGTCGGTGCAGGGCGCCTGGCTTCGGCGGTGGGAGCAGGCGCGGCCAGGGCCTGATCGCTGAAGGCGGCCGAGCGCGCCCGGTTTTCGCTGATCTCAAGGCGGTCGGATTGGGACGGCGCGCGCGTCGGGGCAGCGGCGGGCTCGGTGGGGGTCTGTCGCGCCGATGATTCGATCGAATTCGGGCTCACCGATTCCGGACGGGGCAGATCGGGACGGGGCTCGGGCATCTGGATCACGACGCTCACGGCCAGCACCAGCACGGCGGCGGTGGCCAGGCCGCCCATCCAGGGCAGGGTACGGGGCCGCTGGTCTTTCTCGACGGCCTGCTCGGCCCGGGCACGAATCATCCGGTCGAGGCCGGCGGGTGGCTCGAGGGGCGGCTGATCCTGATACAGGCGATCGAGGTGGTCCTTGTCGCGTGGTGATGTCATGGTCGCGGGGTCTCCGTGGTCGGGCCCAGTCGGTCCTTGAGTTTGTTGATGGCGTAGCGCAGGCGGCTCTTGATGGTCTCGCGCCCGACGCCCTCTTCTATGGCGATCTCGGCCAGGCTCAGGCCGGCCTCCTGCTGCAGCAGAAAAGCCTTGCGCTGGTCGCGCGGCAGCGCCATCAGGGCTCGATGAAGCTCGCCGGCCAGCTCGCTCCGGGCCAGCTCGGCTTCGGGCTGTCGGCCGGGGTGCTCGTCGGCCACGCGATCCAGAGCCTGGTCGCCCTCGTCCCTGGCAGGCGTCTGCGATCGCCAGTGGTCGATGAGTCGATTGTGGGCGATGCGGAAGGCCCAGCGCTTGAAGCCCGCGCCCCGCTTGAAGCGCTTGCGTGCGCCGATGATCCGCGACCAGACGTCCTGATAAAGATCATCAGCAACCGCCCGCTGACCCGTTGCGTGAACCAGATAGCGGTACAGCGGCTCGCGATAGCGTGCGTAGAGCTGATCGAAGGCCGCCGCATCGCCTCGGGCGTAGGCCAGCATCAGATCATCGTCGGAGCATGCATCGTTCACGGATCGAATAAGACAAGGAGTCACCACAAAGCCACAGAGTACACGGAGAAAAAATGATCCTCTGATTTTCTCTGTGTGCTCCGTGCCTCTGTGGTGATTGACGTCAGTTCTTCGCCAGGCTCTGGCTGTCGGCCAGGCGCAGGAGCTGGATGAATTCGGCCCGGTAGCCGAAGGGATCCTCGCCGCGTGCGGGCTGGGCAAGGGCCAGGATGTCGTCAAGGCCATAGCCCTCCAGATACTGGCCGCCCCTGAGGTGCTGGCCGAAGGCGGCCACCGCCGCTGCCCAGGCCAAGCGCGGGCTCATTTCAGCGTCCGCATCCAGCGTGATGGCCTGCTCGATCAGCTGGCTGGCGTCGGCGTCCGGGGCCTTGTAGCGCAGGCGCAGGAAGGCCAGTTCGTCCGAGGCATCGCTGGACCGATCGTCCGTGATCGTCTCGGCCTGGTAGCGCAGGGGGTCGACTCGTGCGCCCTCGGAGCCGACCAGGGCGATCTCATACAGCGCGGTCACCGTATGACCGGCGCCGATATCGCCCGCATCGACGGCATCGTTGTTGAAGTCCTCGCGCTCGAGGAGGCGATTCTCGTAGCCGATCAGTCGATATTCGGCGACCACGGCCGGGTTGAATTCGATCTGGATCTTGACGTCCTTGGCGATCATCAGCAGCGTCGAGGTCAGCTCGTCGACGAGCACCTTGCGGGCCTCGTTGAGCGTGTCGATGTAGGCGTGGTTGCCGTTGCCGGCGTCGGCGAGCTGTTCCATCAGGTGGTCGTTGTAGTTGCCCGTGCCGAAGCCGAGGGTGGTCAGGGCGATGCCCGACGCGCGCTGGCGCTCGACGAGGTCGATCAGTGCCTCGAAGTCCACGGTTCCGACGTTGAAATCCCCGTCAGTGGCCAGGATGACCCGGTTGACGCCGCCTTCGATGAAGCCCTGGCGAGCCTGGGCATAGGCCAGCTCGATGCCCGCACCGCCGTTGGTGCTGCCGCCGGCCGAGAGGCGTTCGAGGGCGGCGGAGATCGTGGCGTGTTCGTTGCCGGGCGTGGATTCGAGGATCAGACCCGAGGCGCCGGCGTAGACCACCACGGCCACGCGATCGTCCGCGTCGAGTTCGCGCGTCAGCATCTTCATCGAGTTGATCAGCAGCGGCAGCTTGTCCGGTGAGTTCATCGAGCCCGAGACGTCGAGGAGAAAGACGAGGTTGGAGGCCGGGATGCTTTCCGGGTCCGGGCGGTAGCCCTGCAGGCCGATCTGCAGCAGGCGCGTGTGCTCGTTCCACGGCGTGATGGCCTGCTCGACCTGGACGCTGAACGGCGCACCGCCGGCGTCGGGGCTCGGGTAGTCGTAGCTGAAGTAGTTGATCATCTCCTCGACCCGCACCGCGTCCTGGGGCGGCAGGCGGCCGCTATTCAAGATCCGGCGAACGTTGGCGTAGCTGCCCGTGTCGACATCGATGCTGAAGGTCGAGACCGGCTCGTCGATGACGCGATGGATCGGGTTGCCATCGATGGGGGCGTAGTTCTCCCGATCGACGGCGGTCGAGTGCGGGGCGGGCATCGACTCGGGTGCGAAGCGCATCGCCCGAGATCCTGTGACCTGCACCGACGACAGCTCGGCGGCGGCATCGGCCATGGGCCGCTGGCGCACCTGCGCCTCCTGCTCGGCGACCGCTGTCGGCGCCGGCGTTTCCTTCGTGGTTTCACCGGCCTGGTCAATGCCCGGCGCTTCCCTGCCCTGCTCTGAGGGCGCGCAGCCTGCCGCCAGCCCAGCGAGGGCGGCTACGGCCAGCATCAGGATGATCTTGCGATTGATCGTATTCATTCCTCGGTCCTCGTGTTGATCTGAAAAGGGGTTTGAAATCCGGCTTTCAGTCAAACAACGGGGCAGGCAAGGAAAAGGGGTTAAGGCGAGGAAAAAAATCAGGACTGGGCTTCGAAGGGCGCGGCGGCCCATTCG
>CAZDFS010000067.1:15459-21321 GCA_964504865.1 uncultured Wenzhouxiangella sp. | reverse complement strand
GCCCCGAAAAGGCCCGTCCCTATTGGGTTTCGCCGGAAAAGCCGCACCTCGCGCGTTGCGCCACTCGGCCGTAGCTATGGCTACTGTCGCTCATGTCGCACCACACGATCTGCGGCTTTTCCGACTGAAACGCGCTCCGAGCATAATTGTTCAGAGCTTCCCTAGGCTAGGAATCAACGCGCCGTCAAGCGATTCCGTCCCTGGAACCGGCAGCTCCCGCAAGGAACGTGATCAGATATTCCGGTCGATACCGTAATGGACATTTGAGAACCACTCACTTTCCCAACAAGAGATGCCGACATGAAAATCATTCGCACCCTGACAGCCCTGATGGCTACTTTCGCAATCTTCGCAGTGCACGCCGGGCCCCTCTATCGATCCGACAGCGGTTATGGGACCGCCGTTATCATTCCGTTCTGGACGACCAATGCATCCCAGGACTCGCTGCTTACCATCAGCAATGACGCTGATCGGCCGACCGCGATACGAATCAATCTTCTCGATGACACCGGCGCCTTGATGATGGCCCTGGGCATCTACCTAGATCGCGACGACCAGTGGACCGCCGCACTCACGGCAACCGGAGACCAGGCCGGCCTGCTCACGGCGGACGCCAGCTGTGTGGTCTTCGAAGACGGAACGGGGCAGGCCGGTAACGGATCCGATATCTCGCTCATGGCTTCAGTCCCGGCCACCACAGGCTCCATCGAAATATTGGAGATGGCCACTGCCGCACTTGAAAGCCTGCCCGCGCTGAGCGGCCACTGGCCGGATTGTTCGACCCTGTCCAGCCGCTTCGACGAAGGGGGCCTCTGGGCCGACAACCCGAATTCCATGCTTAGCTCCCCCGCCGATCGCATCTCGGCCAGCCTGTCCATCCTCCGCGTCGGCGAGGGCACCATGAGCACCATTCAAGGCACCGCGCTGGCCAGTTTCAGCGACGTCGCCCTACACGCTGCGCCCAGCGAGCACGAGCCGGATCTATCCAATGCCAACGACCTTGGTTCCGGCAACGGCACGGTGCGCAGCCGGGTCTGTTTCGACATCGGCTGCCGGGTCGATGCATGGACCGATCCGCTCGAGGCTATTGCCGCCGTGCTGTCGACCATTTCCTTGCGCGCCGATTTCATCGTCTCACCTGGCATACTGGGAAAGAGCGACCTAGTCATACACCGTCCCCTGGAGCGCTACGAAAGCGAAACGGGTCTGTTTATCGATGGCCCGGTAAGCCTGGAGCTCCGCGACCGCAACGGCGTCTCCCTGCTGCCGGAGGACGGCGGCCTGCGTCTCAGCGAGAACCAGGTCATGCAGGTTCTGGGCTTCGAGCCCAACGCGCTCTTCCTGGACCCGCCAGCCTTTCTGCCTTCTCCGGTGTTGGCCTTTCCGGTCCTGCCCGAGTTCTCACTCAATGCGCTGATCGATGAAGGGCTCGATGGCGGGACTGCTGAAGTGCGCTTCGAGACACCTATGGATCCGGGAACCGGCCTGATCGCTCCCGACGGTTTCCGATATGCGGGTGAACCGGTGATCGCCTTTGGGGTCCAGCAGTTCACGAACGGCTCCATCGATGTCGGCGGCCCGCAACCTTTGCTGTCCAACTATCGCGGGACAATCACACCTCGCATCGAACGGCGGCTGGACCCGCCGCAGTTCTAGCGCGCGGTGTTGCTCCGTCGTTCCGGGCCTACCCGGGGCGACGGGGCATGGTGGGAAAAAATCGACGAAAATTTGAGACACCACGGCAATCTTGTCAATAACCTGACCGACATCGGTAGTTTCCCTATGACCAGCGTCTGCGGTGACGGAGACACAGTCGCCAGGACCTATGCTCGTCCCCAAAATCGCTCCACCCGACGATTACGGATGCCTTCCCCGTATTATTGCGTGTTTACGTTAGGTGTGATCTCTCACTAGGTTGTCCACACGGACCATCCAAGACAGACTGATGGTTGTCGAGATCATCATTCAATCAAGGAGGTCCGAGTGGACGTACACCAGAATGCCAAGTTAACGCCGCTAGGTCGAGAGGAAATGGTTCGATTAGTGGTCCAGGACATCGCAGGACATAGACGTCGCAGAAACCCAGACAATCGAGCGAATATCCTAGCTCAGGACCTAAAAAACCAAGACAGCCACGAACCGAGTGGATCGTGTGTTGCGACATGAGTGACCATGGCCGTCACGCCCTGATCGTTCCGCGGCCGGGCGCTTCTTGCCTGCGGCTGGTCCGAAACGGCGCCCGCCGACACCATATCTGCTAATCCCGCAAAGGCACGCGCTACGGCTGCACTACAGGGCTTTCTGCCTTGCAGGCAGGCCGCCCTTGCGCGCTCGCCCGCGCTGTCGCGCCCGCGCGGAGTTCTTCAGCGTTTCCTTAACCAGGAAGTCGAATCCATCGCGCCCGGACTGTGCGCCCGCGCTTCTGGACTGGCCCGATTCGATGCCATTCTGCCGTTCGATGTTCGCTTTTGTCCGAGGCCGGCATTGGAGGGCAAAGAAAGGGGCAATTTTTCGGGAGAGCAAAAAGATGACACGTCCATCGCAGCGGAAACACCGTTTGACCGTCTCGACCGCAGTGCGAGTCACTGCCTTGGCCTTTCTCGTCGGATTCATGCCGACCGTCCTTGCAGACACCTTTACCGTGAATGTCGATGGGTCGGATCCGAACGATCCGATCGCTACGGCCAACGGAGACTGCGACATCGATACCTCGAACGGCACGCCTGATGAATGCACCCTGCGCGCTGCCATACAGGTCGCCAATGCCAACGGCAACGGCGCGACGACCATTGACACGATCAACTTCGCCATTCCGAAAGTGACCCTGGACGCGTCGCTGAATCAGATCACCGAACGGGTCGTGATCGACGGCTCCACCCAGACGCCGCGCACGGAAATCGACGGCAATGGCCGTGACTGTTTCGAAGCCCGGGGCAACGGCTACGCACCCGGTGGCGGACCGGCGATCCTGCCGCAGGCGAACAACTCACGCTTCGTCAGCCTGGTCATTCACAACTGCAGCTTCGACGCCATCAATCTGATTGGGCACGGTTTCGTGGTCTATGATTCCTATCTCGGCGTGCTGCCCGACGGCGTCACCGCTTCGCCCAATGGTGGTGACGGTATCTCGATCACGGCCAGCCTCGCCGATGGTGGGATTCCTCCGCTGGGTTCCCTGCCATTGCCGGGCGAGTTCTCCGATCTGGCGGCAGCCGTGACCTTCCTGGCCACCGCCCTGCCCGGCATCGCGCCGAACGGCATCGTCAGTAACGTGATCTCCGGCAATGACGACAGCGGCATCGACATCTTCGGTGAGTATGCCGCCGGCAACATCATCTTCGACAATCGCATTGGAACCGATGCCGCAGCGCTGCTTCCCGTACCGAACGGCCGCAGCGCCGGCCACGGCGTCTCGATCCGCAACGATGCCTATGCAAACATCATCGGCATTGACAACGTCATCGCCGGCAACAATGACTTCATGGGCAACGGGAACCCGAACAGCACTGGCGTGCTGATCGATACGGGGCGGGTCGTCTTTCCCAATTTCATTCTCGGCAACTTCATTGGCACCAGCTTGCAGAGCGCCTTTCTCAACCCGGCACTGGGCAATGGCGAAGCCGGTGTGCGGGTGATTTCCGCGGGGCCGGCCAGCACCGGCGCAGGTGACCCGATCGATAACCCGCTGGGCCTGTCGGTCGTCATCGGCCCGGGAAACATCGTCGGCTTCAACGGAAGTGAGGACGGAGTGCCCGATCCGATCCCATCCAACGCTTTCAGTGGCGGGACCGCGGCGGTGAGTTTTCTGTCCGGCGGCATCCTGGTGACCAATGCCAACAGCGAGGGCCTCCGCGTCTTCGGCAACCTGATCGGCGTGTCCGAAGACGCGGTCGGTTTCCTCGACATCGGCAACAACGGCGACGGTATCAACCTCGTTGGAACCCATCACGATATCGGTGGTGAAAATTTCATCGAGGGCAACATCATCGGCGGTAACGATCGCCATGGCATCACAGTACGCTCGTCGAATTCGCACAGCATCCGGATCCACGGCAACAACATCGGTACTCTGCCGCTCACCGACGTCGATGCCGGCAACGACGGCAACGGCATCTGGATCTACCAGGCCGGCGGCATCAGTATCGGCGTCGAGCCGATCGACGGAGAGAGTCCGGACGAGATCAATCGCATCGCCTTCAACGACCGCCATGGGATCCAGATCGAGCCGACAGGCTCGGGCACCTCGGCCTGGTCCATTCCGATCCGACAGAACCCGATCTTCGGCGTACCTTCCGGCTTTCTCGGCATCGATCTCAGTGACACCGCCAACGGTCGCGATTCCAATGCGGCGTCCAATCGCGACAGCAATGCGCGCACTCGTACGAACTGGCGCCAGAACACCGTGAGCATGAGCAATCCGGGCTACAGTGGCGGTACGACCAGCGTCGACTATGCGCTCCAGTCGGCCGCCAACGGCAGCTACCGGGTCGAATTCTTCGCCAGCGCCGACGACGGTCTCGGCGGCGAAATCTTCCTCGATGAAATCACCATTTCGACGGATGCGGCGGGTCAGGCCAGCGGAACCTTCTCGACCTCGGCGGGTGACACACGCGGCCTGAGATTGACCGCCACAGTCACCGACCTTGCTCCCACCGACCCCGGCGCAGGTGAACCCAATCCGCCGGGGAGCACCATGCCCGGTCCAGCCAACAACACCTCGGAGTTCTCCGAACCGGTCGCGATACCCGACACCATCGCCTTTACCGCGGCCACTTTACTGGTCAACGAGGCCGACGGCTCCGCCGATCTGACGCTTCGCCGGGAAGGAACCGGCTCGGGTGCGGTGACTGTCGATCTGTCAATCACCGACTTGACGACCGATCTCGCCGACCGTGGTGCCCCCACCCCGGGCACGGTGAACTGGACAGACGGCGACACCGCCGACAAGCTGGTGTCCGTGCCGATCATCGACGACGTGATCTTCGAAGGCAACGAGGATTTCGAGCTGAGCTTCACCGTCACCAGCGGCGCCGCGATTGCCGCGTCTCCGCAGACAGCGACGGTCACGATCGTCGACAACGATAGTCAGCCCAGCTTCGACCTGACTGCCAGCGGTGCCGCGGAAGGCGGAAATCTGGTCTTTACCGTCACGCGCAATGGCGGCAGCCAGCAGAACACCAGCGTGGATTACCAGATCAC
This sequence comes from uncultured Wenzhouxiangella sp., assembly GCA_964504865.1. Lineage (GTDB taxonomy): Bacteria > Pseudomonadota > Gammaproteobacteria > Xanthomonadales > Wenzhouxiangellaceae > Wenzhouxiangella. The sequence goes on along the minus strand of CAZDFS010000067.1, from coordinate 16,122 downwards.
GGCCGCGGCCAGCACCGAGGCCGCTGATTTCCAGGCGGTCGATCCGCTGTCAGGCACCCTGACATTCACGCCCACCGACAGTGCTCTGACCATTGAGGTGCTGGCGGTCGATGACGCGATCTACGAACCCGCCGAAGCCCTCGAGGGCCAGTTGTCGAATCCGGTCGGAGGCACCATCGGCACCGGCACGGCGAGTGCCGAGATCGCTGCCAGCGACAGCGCGCCGGTGATCGATATCGCCGATGCATCAACGACCGAAAGCGACGCCGACCAGGCGCTGGTCTTCCAGTTGACCAAGACTGGCGCGACCGAGCTGCCGGCAACGGTGGATTACCAGTTCAGCGACGGCACGGCTACAACCCCGGAGGACTACGTCGGCGGACCGGACCCACTTAGCGGGAGCGTCACTTTGGCGCCAGGTGCAACGACGGAGAACATCACCATCACCGTGGTCGGCGACGATGTCTTCGAACCCACACCCGCAGAGATCTTCTCAGTAACGCTGTCAGGGCCGGTCGACGCCAGTCTCGGCATGGGCAGCGCGACAGGCAGCATCACCGACGACGATTCTGCGCCGACCAACGGCTCGCTGCAGTTCGACATGGCGGCCTACACCGTCGCCGAGAACGGCGGCATGGCCACCATCAGCGTGACCCGCGTCGG
>CAZDFS010000067.1:0-15359 GCA_964504865.1 uncultured Wenzhouxiangella sp. | reverse complement strand
ATGTGATGATCACCGACGACGCCGCCGACGAGCCCGACGAGACCGTCAACCTGAGTCTGTCCAACCCGACCGGCGGCGCCAGCCTCGGCAGCCCGGACCTGGTGGTGCTGACGATCACCGACGACGACGCGCCGCCGACCAACGGCTCGCTGCAGTTCGACATGGCGACCTACACCGTCGCCGAGAACGGCGGCATGGCCACCATCAGCGTGACCCGCGTCGGCGGCACCGACGGGACGGTCAGCGTCGACTTCGCGACCGCCGACGGCACGGCCACAGCCGGCAGCGACTACGCCGCCAACAGCGGCACCCTGAGCTGGCCCGACGGCGACGCGACGCCGCAGAGCTTCGATGTGATGATCACCGACGACGCCGCCGACGAGCCCGACGAGACCGTCAACCTGAGCCTGTCCAACCCGACCGGCGGCGCCAGCATCGGCAGCCCGGACCTGGGGATACTGACCATTGAAGATGACGAGATACCTGGCATCAAGACCTTCACCGGGCCGTCCGCGACCGGTTCCGGTTCCGTGCAGGTGACCTTCACCGGCGGCGGCACGAGCTGTGGTTTCACGGCCAGTACGGCGCTGGTCTCGCCGCCCGCCCCTTTGCCGGCAGGTGGCTATGAGTTCCCCCACGGGGTCCTGGCCAGCGACATCACGGGCTGCACGCCGGGGGCCACGCTGGACTTTACCGTCACCTACCCCCAAACGCTCCCCGTCGGTAGCGAATTCTGGAAGTACGGGCCGCGACCGATGGATCCTGTGCCGAGCTGGTACCCCTTCCCCGCGACCCTGACCGGCGATACCGTCACCTTCAGCATTACCGATGGTGGCTTGGGGGATGACGATCTATTGGCCAACGGCAGCATCGTCGACCCGGCGGGACCGGCTTTCATCCCCGGACCGGTCGGAAACCAGCCAGCCATCGCGGTGCCAGCAACCGGCTCATGGGCGCGGCTGCTGCTCGTGCTGCTGATGCTCATGGTTGGGGTCCTGATGCTGCGCCGGACGGTCTGAGTCGGCCAGCGCCCGGTCGGCGGGCACCATAACCGGTGCCCGCCGACCAGGGGAGACAAGATTCTGGACAACTAGACAATCGTTCGGTATTGCATGGGTGATGAGAGGGACGCCTCCATCATTCGCTCCGGCGTCAGTTTCGCGCCACACTGGTGTTTCACACAGTCATTAGCGTAGGAGGCGTCCACATAAAGTCTACTCTGATCGGGCTGGAAACACGACGGCCACCTCGCTTCAAATACTCCCGGAAAATGCGCGATGAACCTTTGTTTTCTCATCAGTTGGCTCGGATGTCACGCCCGCGATAGCTATTGCAACGGGCGGCGCAGGAGAAAGGACTCATCCACTCAGCGGCCGGCGCGAGGCAAAGGCGTGGGCCAGCGTTGATCGGTCCGTGTGTTCGAGCTCCCCGCCGAGGGGCACGCCCTGGGCCAGGCGGGTGACGTTGACGCCGTGGCGATCGGCCATCTCGCTGAGATAGAACGCCGTCGCTTCGCCCTCGACGGTGGTGTTGGTCGCGATGATCATCTCCTTCGTGGCCGCCTCAGCCAACCGCTCGTCGAGCAGGTCGAGGCCCAGGTCGTCGGGTCCGATGCCGTCCAGCGGCGAGAGTTTTCCCAGAAGCACAAAATAGCGTCCCTGAAAAGGCGTCGCCTGCTCGATGGCCAGCACGTCGGCCGGGCTTTCGACGGCGCAGATGACCGCGTCGTCACGGCGCTCGTCGCGGCAGATCCGACATTCGGTATCGGCAGTGAAATTGCGGCAGCGCCGACAGCGCTGGATCTGTTCCATGGCCTGCGTCAGTGCGCGCGCCAGCCGCAGCCCCCCGTCGCGGTCGCGTTCGAGCAACTCGAGGGCCATACGCTGAGCCGTGCGAGCCCCCACGCCAGGCAGGCAGCGCAGCGCCTCGAGGAGTTCATCGAAGGGGTCACTCGCCACGGGGTCGCCGGGATGACTAGGGCAGCGTGAAACCGGGCGGCAGCGGCAAGCCGCCGGCCAGCCCTTTCATCTTGTCCTGGGTGGACTGCTGAACGCGATTGACGGCATCATTCACCGCCGCGGCCACCAGATCCTCCACCATTTCGCGATCGTCAGCGACATCGGGATCAATCGCGACCCGCTTGACTTCATGCTGCCCGGTCATCGTCACCTTGACCAGCCCGCCGCCCGCCTCGCCGGTGACCTCAAGATCAGCCAGCTCCGCTTGCGCGCGCTTCATGTCTTCCTGAACTTTCTGCGCCTGCTGCATGAGCTGCGCGATATTGCCTTTCATCATCTAGTGACTCCGCGTTTGGATGGGTCGAATCGATTCACGCAGTATCTCGGCGTCAAAGCGCTCGCAGAGGCGGCGAACCAGCGGATCGCTGTCGATCGCCGCTTCGGCTTCGGCCTGAACCTGGTCGGCTGCGGTCTGTTCGATCTGGGCCGGAGTATCGGTCAAGGCATCTTCAGCCGGCGTGATGGCCAGGCGCACGGGGACGCCCAGCCAGGCCTCGAGGGCCCGGGCCAGCGTCGCCCTGAAGCGATCGGTCATCAGCAGCATATCGTCGGCCGAAGCATGGAACGCAATGCTGGGCAGATTGACCTGATGGACCACCAGCAGACCGGCCACCATCCGCACGGATCCGTTGACGCGCAGACGCCCCAGCACATCGGCCCAGTTGTCCGGCGTCACCATCCGCCCCTCGGAACGGGCCGCTGCCGATCCGGCGGCAGACGGCGAGTCCTCCACTGCATCGATCGAGTCTTCAGGCGACGGCGCCGGCTTGGAGGCCTCTTTCGGCGCCGCGCCTGGATGCGGCGCCGTTTTCATCGGCGTTGCCGATGCCCCCGCGCGGCGTCCTGACGACCCCGACCCGGCACCGGTCGACGAGGGACCGCCGCCGGTATCACCTTCTGCAAGCGGCTGAAACGCCAGCATCCTGAGGACGGTCATCTCGCAGCCACTGCGCTCGTTGGGCGCCAGCACCAGATCACGGCGCCCCGTAATGGCAATCTGGTAGAACAATTGGACGTCCTCGGGATCGAAGTCGGCCGCCAATTCGACCAGACTCTCCCAGTCATTGCGGCTGTCGTCGCGGTAGTCCGGCAGCTGCTGAATCAGCGCGATCCGATGCAGGGCCTCGGCGAGGTCGTGCAGCAAGACGCTGAAATCGCGCGCCTGGGCAAAGACCTCGGCGATCACCGCCATGGCAGCGCCGCCGTCGCGCTGTCCGATCGCCTGCAACAGCTCATGCACGTGGCGCTGCTCGACGCTGCCCAACATGTCACGAACGGCCGCCTCCTTCAGCGGCCCGCCCGCGGCCAGGGCCTGGTCGAGGAGACTCAGACCATCGCGCATGCTGCCGTCCGCGGCGCGCGCCAGAAGCGTCAGCGCCTCGGCCTCGGCCTCGATCGACTCGGAGTCCAGAATCGTCTGCATCTGCGCCCCGATCTGCTTCGGCGACAGGCGGCGCAGATTGAACTGCAGGCAGCGCGACAGGATCGTGACCGGTATCTTCTGAGGATCGGTCGTCGCAAGCACGAACTTGACGTGGTCCGGCGGCTCCTCCAGCGTCTTCAGCAGGGCATTGAAGCTGTGGGTGGAGAGCATGTGCACCTCATCGATGAGGTAGACCTTGTAGCGGCCTCGAGCCGGCGCGTATTGAACGTTGTCGAGGATCTCGCGCGTGTCATCGACCTTGGTCCGGGAGGCGGCGTCGATCTCCAGCAGGTCGACAAATCGGCCTTCGTCAATCGCGACACAGTGCTCGCATTCACCGCAGGGCGTTGCGCTGACGCCCTCGAGGCAATTCAGGGACTTGGCAAGGATTCGCGCGATCGTGGTCTTGCCGACCCCACGCGTCCCGGTAAACAGAAAGGCATGGTGGACGCGATCCTGGTCGAGCGAATTGCTCAACACCTTGACCACATGCGACTGACCGACGAGTTCAGAGAACTGACGGGGCCGCCACTTTCGAGCAAGAACCTGATAACTCACGGTAGCGAGAACACTCCTGAATGGGTGAGCGGAGACGCCAGGACCCCGCGCCGGGCGCACGACGCGGACTGACGATCGAGAGAAAAAGTGTACACGATCGCCCCTTCCATCGACGACCGATCCGAGCCGGAGTTGCCAGTCAGGGCTCATATTTGGGATAATCACCGCTGGCGGTCCTCGTCGGTCTTCCTACACTGCTTTTTTCGTGAACCCCGTCAGGCCCGGAAGGGAGCAGCGGCAGCGAAACGGGCGGGTGCTGGGGTCGGGCTGGCGGGGGTCGCCTCTTCATTTCCTGCTCCGGTCTCATCGCGCCTTCGAGACCGGCCCGGACTGGTTTCAGCACCGCCCTCCCCATCCAGAGCCCGCACTCGCCTACCACCAAAGCACAGAACCTTCAATACGACTTTCGTCGTATGAATTATTTATGTGATGTTCGTCACATTTTTCGTTTTTTCTGTCATCAAGATGTAGAAATTAGATGAAGGCTTTGTGTATAACCGATGGGTCGCGCTCGATCACCTGATGGCAGGCTTTGAGGGGAGCTGAAGTAAGGCGATGTTTTTTTGTCGCCTTATCAAGAGGTTAGCGCCTTCGGGCGGGTATTATCTTCGCGACAGCGCCCGCTATAGCTTTCAACAGCTATTTTGGCCGCGCTTCCAACGATCAAGGGGACCATGCTCGGCCCAACGGGAGAACCACTAGATGTCCTGGAAAACCCTTTCCTTTACCCTGAGTAGCGCCGCCCTGCTGGCAATGTCATCGCTGGCCTTCGGGCAGTACTCCGACCGGCCAACGCAAGCCGAACTGCGTGAGGCCGAGCGTCCAGTCTATGGCGAGTACATCGTCGTCCTGAAAGACAGCGCGGCGAGCATGAGCAACGAACGCTCCAGCGCGCCGTCGGTCGCCAGCGTTGCCAGCACCATGGCCCGCAGCTACGGCCTCGACGTCAGCTACACCTACTCCCACGTCCTGCGTGGTTTCGTCGCCAAAGCCGGCGAAAAATCCCTGGTCGAGCTGCTGATGGATTCGCGCGTGGCCTACGTCGAGGAAAACGGCGTGGTCAGCATCTCCCAGACCACCCAGACCAACGCGACCTGGGGACTGGACCGTGTTGACCAGCGCGACCGACCGCTGAACGGAACCTACGTCTACGACACCACCGCCTCGAACGTCTACACCTACGTGATCGATACGGGCGTGCGCCCGACCCACAATGACTTCGGAGGACGTGTGATCAGCGGCTACACGGCGATCAACGACGGCCGCGGCTCGAACGACTGTAACGGTCACGGAACGCACGTCGCCGGCACGGTCGCTGGCGCCACCTGGGGCGTGGCCAAATCTGCCTTCATCGTTCCGATTCGCGTGCTCGGCTGCAACGGCTCCGGCACGAACGCGGGCGTAATCGCCGGCATGGACTGGGTCGCTGCCAATCACATCAAGCCGGCCGTGGCCAACATGAGCCTTGGCGGCGGTGCCAGCACCACTACCGATAACGCCGTCACCCGCATGCGCAACGCTGGCGTCACCGTCGTCGTCGCAGCGGGTAACGAAAACCAGAGCGCCTGCAACGTCTCGCCGGGACGCTCATCGTCGGCCATCACCGTCGGATCGACGACCAGCTCGGACACACGCTCGAGCTTCTCGAACTGGGGCAGCTGCGTCGACATCATGGCGCCGGGCAGCAGCATCACCGCACCCTGGTACACGAGCGATACGGTCACCAACACCATCAGCGGCACCTCGATGGCCTCACCGCACGTCGCCGGCATTGCAGCCCTGTATCTGGCCGACAACCCCAGCGCTACGCCAGCGCAGGTTGAAACCGCCATCTTCAACAACGCCAGCGTCAACAAGCTCAGCGGCCTGAACGGCTCACCGAACCTGCTCGCCTACTCGCGCTTCGGTGGCGGTGGCAGCAATCCGCCGCCCCCGCCAGGACCGACCGAGCTTCAGAACGGCGTGGCCGTCAGCTCGCTCTCCGGTGCCGCCGGGTCGGAGACCTTCTTCACCATCGACGTGCCCGCCGGCGCCACGGACCTGGTCGTCCAGATTTCCGGCGGCAGCGGTGATGCCGATCTCTACACCCGCTTCGGCAGCGCACCGACCACCTCGACCTACGCCTGCCGCCCCTGGCTGAACGGCAACAACGAAACCTGCACCGACGCCACGCCGGCCGCCGGCACCCACCACATCATGATCCAGGGCTACAGCAGCTTCTCGGGCGTGACCATCGTGGCCAGCTTCGTCGAGCCCAGCAGCGCGCCGTGCACGAACTGCGACCAGTACACCGGCTCGCTCAGCGGCACGGGGTCGACGGAAGCTCAGCCGAACGGCACCTGGTATCAGACCGGATCCGGCACGCACCGCGGCTGGCTTGTCGGTCCGGCCAACGCCGACTTCGATCTCGAGCTGTACCGCTGGACCGGTCGCTGGACCCGCGTCGCCTCGAGCACGAGCGCCAACAGCGAGGAGTTCATCGAGTACAACGGCACCTCCGGCTACTACTACTGGCGGATCCGTTCCTACTCGGGCGGCGGCAGCTACGACTTCTATCTGCAGCGGCCTTGAACCGGGTCGCCGGCACTGGGTCAGCGATGGCTCGCTGATCCGGCAGCCGCCAAGCCTGACGAGAACGCCCCGGTCTTCCGGGGCGTTTTTCTATGGCGCTGCGTGGCAGCTCAGCGGTTGCGCCTGAATCGCGTCGCACGAGGGCATCTCCAACGACGCGGCAGCGCTCGCTTCCCTGGCCCGACACCTTGGGTATAGTTATGATCTAAGCAATCGATCAGGGATCGGAACGGCCATGGAATGGATCGCTGCACTGCTGCTCGGCCTGGCCATCGGCTGGGCCGTTTGGACCTACAACCGCCTGGTGATGCGCCGCAATCGCGTCTCGACGGCCTGGGCCGATGTCGATGTCCAGCTGACCCGCCGCCATGATCTGATCCCGAATCTGGTCAAGGTGGTCAGGGCCTACGCCGAGCACGAAGCCGGCACGCTGACTGAAGTTACCCAGCTGCGCAGCGATGCCATCGCCGAACAAAGCCCGGCAAAGCTCGGCGAGATCGAGGGCGACATCGAACAGCTACTGTCGCGCCTGCTGATCCTCAAGGAGGACTACCCTGATCTGAAGGCCGACGAGAACTTCGCCCAGCTCAGCGACAAGCTGGTCGAGGTCGAGGATTTTCTCCAGTACGCCCGCCGCTACTACAACGGCGCCGTACGCGACCTGAACACCCAGATCGGCAGCTTTCCGGACCTCATCGTGGCCCGAGCCTTCGGTTTTCGCGAGGCCGAGTTCTACCAGGCCGACGGCCATCATCGCAGCGCCGTGGCCGTGGAGCTTGGCGCATGAGGCGCCTGATTGCGATTCTCGCGCTGTTGGTCACCGCCCATCCGCTGGCGGCTCAGAACGGGCCCGAGCGCATCCTCAGCTATCACAGCCAGATCGAGATCCGCGCCGACGCCAGCCTTCTGGTCACGGAAACGATCAAGGTGGTGTCACAGCAACAGCGCATCCGACGCGGCATCTACCGCGACTTCCCGACTCGCTACCGCGACCGCTACGGCAACCGCGTGGTCGTCGACTTCGAGCCGATCGAGGTCCTCCGCGACGGCGAGCCCGAGCCCTGGTTCACGGAACAAGTCAGCAACGGTGTTCGCATCAACACGGGCAACGATGCTTTCCTGCCTGGCCCCGGGACCTACACCTACACGATCCGCTACGAGACCCGCCGCCAGCTCGGTTTCTTCGATGACCACGACGAGCTCTACTGGAACGTCACCGGCCTGGGCTGGGACTTCCCGATCGAGCGCGCCAGCGCCTTCGTCATACTGCCCGAGGACGTGCCTGGCGATGATCTGGTGCTCGACGCCTATACGGGCCCCTACGGCTCGACGCAGAGCAACGCCAGTCAATCCAGCCCGGCGCCGGGTCAGGCGCGATTCCAGACCACCCAGGCGCTCGGCCGCTTTGAGGGCCTGACTATTGCGGTGGGCTTTCCCAAGGGCATCGTCCAGGCGCCCAGCCAGTCCGATCGCATCGGCTGGCTACTCCTCGACAATCGGGGGCTGATCATCCTGCTGATCGGCCTGATCGGCGTTACCGTCTACTACTTCCGCGCATGGCGGCGGGTCGGCCGCGGGCCGGCAGGGGGCGTCATCGTTACCCGCTACGAGCCGCCGCCAGGCCATTCGCCGTCGGGGCTTCGCTACGTTTACAAGGAACGGCACGACCAGCGTGCCTTCATGGCCGATCTGGTCGGCCTGGCGGTCAAGGGCCTGTTGACCATTGAGCGCGAAGACAAGCTCCTCGGTGACACTTGGACCCTGAAGCGCACCTACGAACAGGCAGATCGCCCTCTGGAACGCTCCGAGAAGGCCCTGATCAACACCCTGTTCGCTGACGGTCCGACCATCGAGCTAAAGAAACGCGACAGCGAGATCGCCAGCCGCATGCAGGCAACGATTCAGGCCCACAAGCTGGCCGTCAAAGGGCGCTACAAGGGCGAGTACATCGTCACCAACGCCAAGGTGCTCTGGGTCGGCTGGCTGTCGTCGATCCTCGCCGCCGTCGCCGCCTTTTTCTGGTCCGGCGGCTTCGGCATCCTGGCGCTGGTCGGCGGCACGGTGCTGCTGGCGCTGATCAATATCGGATTCACGATGATCATGTCCGCACCGACGAAGAAAGGCCGCGCCCTGCGCGACGAGATCGAGGGCCTCCAGCGCTACCTGTCCGTGGCCGAAAAGCAGGACCTCAGCCGCCTCGAGAAACCCGATGCCAGCGAGCCGGATCTCAGCGCGTCACGCTACGAGCAGCTCCTGCCCTTTGCCATGGCCCTGAAGGTCGAAGACGCCTGGACCGACAAGTTCACGGCCGCCGTGGGTGCGGCGGCGGCCGCCGAAGCCACCCGCCGCATGGGCTGGTACTCGGGCAGCGGCGCGCCCACCGACAGCTTGTCGGCGATGAGCAGCTCCTTGAGCAAGGGACTGTCTTCGGGCATCTCATCAGCGGCCACGCCACCCGGCAGCAGCTCGGGCGGCGGCGGAGGTGGTTTTTCCGGCGGTGGCGGTGGCGGTGGTGGCGGTGGTGGCCGCTAGCGGCCCAGCGTTCGGGCCAGTATTTCAATGCCCTCGCGCGTCCGTTCCGGATCGGTCGCGGTAAAACACAGTCGAATGTGATCTGGGTAAGGCCCGAAGCTCGGCCCCGGCGCAACGATCACGCCCTGATCCGCGAGCCGCTGCAGCAAGGCGCCCAAACCGCCCTCAGGCTCATTACCCGACAGTCTTTCAGACACATTGACGAAAAGAAAAGTGCTGCCCGCCGGTGTCGGCAAGCGCAGGCGCTGGGCCGCCCAGGCGCCGATCTCAGCGTATTTTTCGCGCGCCTCCGCGACCCATTGCTGCCCTGTCTTGCCCAGCGCATTGAGAGCGGCAATCTGGGACGCCGTGCAGGCCGAGTAGTTGATATTGGTCATGATGCGGCGGATCGCCGCGATGCCCTCCTCCGGCCCCACGAGGTAGCCACAGCGATTGCCGGCCATGCCATAGGACTTGGAGAAGGAGTGCACCGAAATCGTGCGCTCCGGCGCCAGCGCGCGCGTGTAGACGTGCTCGCCTGAGTAGACGTAGTCCTCGTAAACGTCGTCGGCCATGATCCACAAGTCGTGCTCACGCGCCCAGGCCACCAGCGCCTCCAGCCAGTCCCGCGGCATCAATCGTCCGGTGGGGTTGTGGGGGGTGTTCCAGTAGACGGCGACCGTATCCGGGCGCCGGGCGGCTTCGAAACGCGCCACTGCGTCGTCTGCGCCCCGGCAATCGGTCATCAGGGCGACATCGACAGGCTCGGCGTCAAAGGCCCGCAGGCTGCCCGCGATCAATGGCCAGTAAGGCGCGGCCAGCGTCACCGATTCACCCGGAGAAACCAGCGCCCCCACGGCTGCCGCCAGTCCGGCCGTGGCTCCCGCGGTGACGATCACGTTAGCGGAGGTCGTGGGCACGTTTGCCCGCGCGCCATGGTGCCCGGCGATGGCCGCGCGCAGCTCGGGCAGGCCCGGCACCGGCGAGTAGCGATGGAGGCCGGGGTGCGCCTCGACGGTGAGATCCTGCATCCGGCAACCGACCGCCGGCTCCATCCAGGTATCGCCGACATGCAGCGGGATAGGCGGGGGCGCGCTGTCCGATCGCCGGACCTTCGAGTACACCGAATCAGACACTGCACCGGCCGCATCGGCGACGCGAGGAAACTGGGGCATTGCATTCACCAGAGGAAGGGGCCAGACCGCACCATACCAAGGCAGCGACCGGTACAGTAGACTGGACATCCATGGCAGCGAGACCATTCATCCATGCCCCGGAAGGCGGCTGGCGCTCGGCCCTCCCCGATCTGATCGGCTGCGCCTTTGCTCTGCTGCTGGCCTGGGCTCTGGGCTGGCGCACCGGCGATCTGATCTGGTCGATGTGGCTGGCCAGTCTGGTGATCGGCTACAGCCTGATCCTCTGGAAGATCTTCGGGCCCGCTTTGCTGATCCTGCGCCATCGCGGCGAGCTCAGCGACCACGTCAGGAACGCGCCAGGAAAAAGCGCTGCCGGTATCGGCGTGATGATGATCGGCGCCATGTTCCTGCTGGCCTTCTTCACCATCCACTTCGGCGGCTTCCACTGGGGTCACTCGATCTTCGTCAACAGCTTCTATCCGATCTCACCGGTCGAGAACAGTCGTGATTTCAGCCCGACACTGGCCGACTACTGGCACGTGGTCAAGACCTACGGCTGGTTCCTGCCGCTGGCCTTCCTGGCCCAGCGCGACCTGTTCGAATGGCCCGGGGACAGATCCGAGTCGATGCCCGACGGGACGACCCGACACGCACCGTCCGCGACAGAAGCCAGCGACGATCATGAAACACGCCCTGGCCCGCGACAACGCAGCGGGAAGCCGAGCAATTCACCCGACATGGGTGCCGCCTACAAGGGCGTGATCAAGCTGCACCTGCTGATCTTCTTTCTGTTCGGGGCCGATGCCTTTGGTTTGCCGGAGTTCCTGAGTTATGCGGTGGTCTATCTGGTGTACTTCTTCCCCTGGCGCAAGATCTTCGGGGAGAACAATACGACAACATCGTTGACAGGCCGAGCCGGACGCTGACACCCTCGTGCAGGACCCAGTTGCCCCGGACACCGTTCCGATCGCAGGAAAGCTCGACAGGCCAGTCCTTCAGGATCCCGCAAAGGATTGACCGGATGACATGAGGCGGGCGACCGATCGGACCATCCCAGCAGACTACTTCAGCAAGGCCTGAGCATGAACCGAGATACCGAGGAATCACTGATCTTCACCAGCGGACCGGCCATCCCTGCCCCGACGGCTCGGAGAGCGTCCCTGCCGGTGACAGACAGGCGAGATGATGCCCTCGGCCCCTGGCTTGTTCGATGGGGGCGACTACCTCTGGGCTCCCTGCGGTCCGCGCCGCGGCCTACTTCATCCCTTTCGAAGCCACCAGGCCGGGGACATCGACGCTCCTGTCCACAGGCCTGCTGCTGGAAGGCCGCGTACCCGGCATGAATGAGGGACTCCAGGTTGTCGTTCTGACGCTTATCGCCGGGCTAGCGATGCCTGTCGGTGCTCTGATCGCGGTAATCGAGCGCATTCGCCCTGGCTGGCTCGAAACCGAGTTTCGCCACAGCGTCCTGGCTTTCGTGGCGGCGCGCTTCTGGCCTCGGTCGCCCTGGTCCTGATTCCCGAGGGCATTCGGGATCTCGAGCCGGTCTGGATCATGACTTGCTTCCTGGCCGGCGGCATCATCTTCATGCTCATCGACATCGGATTGGCAGCGAAGGAAACGGCAGCGAGCCAGCTGATCGCGATGCTCTCCGATTTCGTTCCCGAGGCGCTGGCGCTTGGGGCGACCTTCGTGATGTCGAAGGAAGCAGGTCTGCTCCTGGCCGGGATCATCACTCTGCAGAATCTTCCAGAGGGTTTCAATGCGCAGCGTGAACTTCTGGCATCGACCCGCCTCCGGACCGTTCAAATCGTGGGCGCATTCACCCTGCTCGCCTTACTCGGGCCGATTGCCGGTCTCACAGGTTACTTTCTTCTCGATGGTTATCCGCGCGTCGTGTCAGGCATCATGCTCTTCTCTGCCGGAGGGATTCTCTACCTTATCTTTCAGGATATCGCGCCGCAGGCGAAACTGGACAGGCACTGGGCGCCTCCCCTGGGGGCACTTGCAGGATTTCTGCTTGGGGTCCTCGGTCAAGTTGCAATCGAACGTTTCGTGACATGAATTATTGCTCCGAGACACCCGGACGAGTTCGCCTATACCCCAGCTTGAGATAGGGAATTTTCCTACTGCCGAAATCGAAGCCGACGGAGTCGCTGTCGCTACGATCTGCGCCCGATCCCAGTCGTCCCGCCCAGAGAACGCGGCTGTTTTCATCTCACCACTCTCTTTCCCACGATCCTCGCCCCCGAAAGCATCGAATCCTGCAGCGAAGAACAAAAAAGCCACCGCCGGTGACCCGACGATGGCTTTTCCTTTCCAGTCGACCCAGCCGGTGGCTGTGTCGGGTGTTGCTTTGCTTATTCCGCGTCGCTGGTTTGCGTCTCTTCGGCCTGTTCTGCCTGTTCGGCGTCGGAGGCGCGGAGGAGCGCGGCCAGTTCGGCTTCCGTGTCGCCGTGACCGTCGCGCTGTTGCTTGCGGCGGGCCATGGCCACGCGGCCGGTACCGGCCGGAATCAGACGACCCACGATAACGTTCTCCTTCAGGCCACGCAGGTTGTCGACGGTGCCGCGGACGGCCGCGTCGGTCAGCACGCGCGTGGTTTCCTGGAAGGACGCCGCCGAAATGAACGACTCGGTCGCCAGCGAGGCTTTGGTGATGCCCAGCAGTACCGGCAGCAGCTTGGCCGGACGCAGACCGTCGGCCTCGAGGCGCTCGTTCTCCTCGCGTACGCGGATCGCGTCGAGCTGCTCGCCGCGGAGGAACTTGGAGTCCCCACCGTCAAGCACCTCGACCTTGCGCAGCATCTGGCGAATGATCACCTCGATATGCTTGTCGTTGATCTTGACGCCCTGGAGACGGTAGACGTCCTGGATCTCCTGAACCAGGTAGTCCGCCAATCGTTCGACGCCGAGCAAGCGCAGGATGTCGTGCGGATTCGGCTCGCCGTCGACGACGGTTTCGCCCTTCTCCACGTGCTCACCCTCGAAGACCAGCACCTGACGCCACTTCGGAATCAGCTCCTCGTGCGCCTCGCCGTTCTCATCGGTGATGACCAGACGCTGCTTGCCCTTGGTCTCCTTGCCGAAGCTGACGACACCGGAGGCCTCGGCCAGGATGGCCCCTTCCTTCGGCTTGCGTGCTTCGAACAGATCGGCTACTCGCGGCAGACCACCGGTGATGTCGCGGGTCTTCGACGATTCCTGCGGAATACGCGCGATGATGTCACCGACTCGAATCTCCTGACCGTCGGTGGCGTTGATGACCGCGCCGGCGGGCAGGAAGTACTGGGCGAGCTGCTCGGTGTTCGGAATATTGAGCGGCTTACCCTTCTTGTCGAGGAGGCGAATGATCGGACGCAGGTCCTTGCCCTCGCTGCCACGCTTCTTCGGATCGGTGACGACCATCGAGCTCAGGCCCGTGATGTCGTCGATTTCCTCGGTCACGGTGACACCCGAGATGAAGTCCTGGAAGCTGGCCTGACCAGCCACCTCGGAGACGATCGGGTGAGTGTGCGGGTCCCAGTTGGCGACGTTCTCGCCAATCTCGACCTTGTCGCCTTCCTTGACGCTGAGGATCGCACCGTAAGGAATCTTGTAGCGCTCACGCTCGCGCCCATGACTGTCAATGACCGACAGCTCACCGGAACGGGACACGGCGACCAGCTTGCCGTCCTTGTTCTCGACCGACTTCAGGTTGTAGAAGCGGATCGAGCCGCCGGACTTGACCTCGATGTGGTCGATGGCGACAGACCGCGAGGCCGCACCGCCGATGTGGAAGGTCCGCATGGTCAGCTGAGTACCGGGCTCACCGATCGACTGGGCCGCGACGACGCCAACGGCTTCACCCTGATTGACCAGGATGCCGCGGGCCAGATCGCGCCCGTAGCAGGTGGCGCAGATGCCGTGCTTCGTTTCGCAGGTAATGGGCGAACGCACGAGGACGCGGTCGATGCCGTTTTCCTCGAGCAGGTTGACCCACTTCTCGTCGAGCAGCGTGCCGCGTTCGCAAAGAACCTCGTCACTGTCGGCCGGGTAGATGTCTTCAGCCACGACGCGACCGAGGATCCGCTCGCTGAGCGGCTCGACCACGTCACCGCCTTCGACGATGGGCAGCATTTCGAGTCCCTGCTCGGTCCCGCAGTCGTCTTCGATCACGACCAGGTCCTGGGCCACGTCGACGAGGCGGCGGGTCAGGTAACCGGAATTGGCGGTCTTGAGCGCCGTATCGGCCAGACCCTTACGGGCCCCGTGGGTGGAGATGAAGTACTGGAGGACGTTCAGGCCTTCTCGGAAGTTGGCGGTGATCGGCGTTTCGATGATCGAGCCATCGGGCTTGGCCATCAGACCGCGCATACCCGCCAGCTGGCGAATCTGGGCGGCCGAACCACGAGCACCGGAGTCGGCCATGATGAAGATCGAGTTCATCGAATCCTCGACGACTTCCTCACCTTCGGTGTTCACGCGGACTTCCTTGCCGATGCGCTTCATCATGGCGCGGGCGACTTCTTCGTTCGTGCGCGACCAGATGTCGACGACCTTGTTGTAGCGCTCGCCTGCGGTCACGACGCCCGATGCGTACTGGTTCTGAATGTCCAGAATTTCGGCCTCGGCCCGCTCCAGAATCTCCACCTTCTCGGGCGGAACCTGCAAATCGTCGAGTCCGATCGACACACCAGCGCGAGTCGAGTAGGCGAAGCCCGTGTACATCAGCTGGTCGGCGAAGACCACCGTATGCTTCAGACCGAGCGCACGGTAGCACTCGTCGATCAGGCGTGAGATCTGCTTTTTCTTCAGCACTTCGTTGACCGCGGAGAAGGGCATGCCGGGCGGGACGATTTCCCACAGCAGGGCGCGGCCTACGGTGGTCTCGTAGCGAGTCACGACCTCTTCGCGATTGCCCTCTTCATCGATGCGGGTTTCGCGGATTCGGACGTTGATCGCTGCCTGCAGTTCGACCTTGCGGTTGGCGTACGCGCGGTGAACTTCACCCACGCTGGAGAAGGACATACCCTCGCCCTCGGCGCCCGGCAGGTGACGCGTCATGTAGTACAGACCCAGGACCACGTCCTGCGTCGGCACGATGATCGGTTCACCGTTGGCGGGCGACAGGATGTTGTTCGACGACATCATCAGGGCGCGT
>CAZDFS010000066.1:0-21830 GCA_964504865.1 uncultured Wenzhouxiangella sp. | reverse complement strand
TGCCATGCCGGGCAGGGCGGCATGATCTGCCATCCAGTCGTTCAGCGCCTCAAGTACGCGGGGTTCGCGGCCGATGGCACGCAGAACGTCGAGGCACTGGATGTTGCCGGATCCCTCCCAGATCGCGTTGACCGGCGCTTCGCGATACAGGCGCGGAAGGATGAATTCTTCCACGTAGCCGGCACCGCCCAGACACTCCTGCGCTTCGTTGATGACGGCGACGGCCCGCTTGCAGACCCAGTATTTGGCGATCGGGGTCATGATCCGGGCAATCAGGGCCGATGACTCGTCGCGCGGCGCGCGCTCGAATCGATGCGCCAGATGCAGCGCGAAGTGCAGCATGGCCTCGCTTTCGAGGACCAGGTCGGCCAGGACGTTGGTCATCAGGGGCTGCTGGATGAGCGGCTGGCCGAAGGCGGTCCGCTGGCGACAGTGATCGAGCGCCTGGGCAACGGCCTGACGCACGAGGGCGGCCGAGCCGATGGCACAGTCGAGGCGGGTTTCCGCCACCATGCGGATGATCGTCGCCACGCCCCGGCCAGGCTCACCCAGGCAGAGAGCTCGGGCATCGTGGTACTCGATTTCAGACGAGGCGTTGGCGTGATTGCCCAGCTTGGACTTCAGACGCTGGATCCGAATCGAATTGTGGCTGCCGTCGGCAAGCACGCGCGGGACCAGAAAGCAGGTCAGGCCATGATCGGTCTGGGCGAGGCTGAGAAATGCATCGGACATCGGTGCCGAGCAGAACCACTTGTGGCCCCGCAGGATGTAGGCCTGCCCGCTGCCTGCCGCGTCCAGCGGGTGCCCCGTCGTGGTGTTGGCGCGAACATCCGAGCCCCCCTGCTTTTCGGTCATCGCCATGCCGATCGTAAGCCCGGCCTTGTCCGCGGCCGGGATCAGGCGGTGATCGTAACGGCCAGCAAGGATGCCGGGAAGCCAGTCCGCCGCAATGCCGTCATCAACGCGCAGTGCGGGGACGGCGGCATGGGTCATGGTCATCGGGCACATGGTGCCGGCTTCGAACTGGTTGTGCAGGTACATGAGTGCGCTGCGAGCCACGCGCGCCCCCGGCCGCTCGGACCAGGTCAGGCTGGTCAGCCCGTTTTCAATGCCCAGGGTCATCAGGCGATGGTAGGCGGGATGGAATTCGACCCGATCGATGCGATGGCCATAGCGATCATGCGTTAACAGTCGCGGCGGGTGGTCGTTGGCGTCGACGCCGAGCGTCTGGATATCGCTGCCGGCCAGCTCGCCGTAGCGAGTCAGCTGATCCGCGTAGTCGCTGGCCCCGTAAACGGCGATGGCCTCTCGCAGGGCCCTATCGCCGACGAAGGCGTTGTAGGCGGTCAGGGGCTGCGGCTGATTCAGTACGTCATGAGTGGTGATGTCGGTCATCTCGAGGCTCCTCTTCGAGCGCCCTCGTCCCGTCGGGTGGTTCGCGGGGGTGGCCAGCCTCAGCGGGCGGGCAGGATGAAGCCGGCGAGCGCGCGTCGGTTTTCGCTCATCAGTACGTTGAAGGTGCGGGCGGCGGCGTCGAGGGTCATGCACTCCAGGCCAACGCCGGCGCAGAGGAAATGACGCTGCACATCGATCGGCGGAAAACTCTGTTGCTCACCGACACCGAGGAGGACCAGCTCGGGCTGGTGGGTCAAGAGCGGCTCGATGGTTTCGCGGTCGAGATCATCCCAGCCGGTCACCGGCCAGTCCGTATCGAGCAAGCGGGCGCCGAGGATCAGGCTTTCCGCGTACTGGTGTTCATCGATCTGGATGCCGTCCGGCGTGATTCGTCGGACAACGTGGTGATCACCGGGGCGATGTTCTGTCAGTTGCATGACGTCAGGCCTTCAGCGAGGAAGAGCAATCTTCGGATTCTTCGGGTTCTTTCGGTAGAAGCAGGCGACCTGGCCGATCCGATGAACGAGTTCAGCGCCCGTCGTCTGGCCGATTTGCTCGATCCAGGCCTGGCGATCGTCGCGATCGGCCCGGATCTTGATCTTGATAAGCTCGTGGTGCTCGAGTGCCTGCTCGATTTCATGGGCGACGTTGTTGCTCAAGCCCTTGTCGGCCACCATCACGACCGGATCTAGGCTGTGCGTCAGGCCACGCAGGTATTTCTTCTGGGAACTGGTCAACATCGGGTTCATCGGTCGGAGTCGACGTGTATTATCTCACGGCTGGTGCAGGAGATCCTGAACGCTGGCGGTCTCGTCGCGAGCACCGCCGCGCCTGCGCCGCTCCAGCCCTTGGCGGGTGGACAAGCCATCCTCAACCGTTACCATTTGCGACGACGGATTAATTCAAGCCGCAGACAAGAGCATCGAGTTCGGCACATGTCGAAAGCCTGGAAGCAGCGCCAGAACAATGATCCCTACGTGCGACAGGCGCGCGAGGAGGGCTATCGCGCGCGCGCGGCCTACAAGCTCCTTGAGATCGATAGCAAAGATAGGATCTTCAAGGGGGTGCACCGGGTGGTTGACCTTGGCGCCGCACCGGGAAGCTGGTGCCAGGTGGCGCGCCGCCGCCTCGGGCCGGAGGCGCGGATCGTCGGTCTGGACCTGCTCGAAATGGAGCCGATCGAGGGCGTTGACTTCATTCAGGGGGATTTCCGAGAGGACGACATACTCCATCGTCTCGAGACCCTCCTCGAGGGCTCGCGGGTCGATCTTGTACTTTCCGACATGGCCCCCAATCTCTCAGGCATAGCGCCGTCGGACCAAGCGCGCAGCGTCCACCTCGCCGAACTGGCTCTTGCATTTGCCCAGGAGTGGCTGGATGATCGAGGGTTCGTCGTCGTCAAAGTCTTTCAAGGCGCGGGATTTGACGAACTTCTCACTGAATTCAGACAATCATTCAGTACAGTAAAGATAAGGAAGCCAAGTGCGTCGAGATCCGAGAGCCGCGAGGTGTATCTGGTCGCCCAAGGACGGCGCAACAACTGACGATTTCAAAGGGCTGGCCCACTAAGCCGCTCCCAGGAGATTGAATTGAGCGAATTTGCAAAAAACCTGATCATGTGGATCATCATCGCGGTGGTCCTGATGAATGTCTTCAGCTACTACTCGCAGCCGCAGGAAAATCCGGCAGAGGTGCCGTATTCGAGCTTCCTGCAGCAGGTCAAGAACGGGTCCGTGCAGAGCGTCACGATCGAAGAGTCGCCGGGCGTGTCCCTGATCACCGGACAGACCCGCGATGGTTCCAGATTCGAAACGCTGGGACCGCGCGACGATGGGCTGATGAAAGACCTCCTCGACGCCGGCGTGGTGGTCGAGGGCAAGGAGCCTCAGGGTCGCTCGATCTTCCTCGAAATCCTGATCACCCTCCTGCCCGTCATCCTGATCGTCGCCCTGTTCCTGTACTTCATGCGGCAAATGCAGGGGGGAGTCGGCGGCCGAGGCGGTGCGATGAGCTTCGGTAAATCGCGTGCCAAGCTGCAGGGTGAGGACCAGGTCAAGGTGACCTTCGAGGACGTGGCCGGTTGCGAGGAAGCCAAGGAAGAAGTCACCGAAGTCGTCGATTTCCTTAGAGATCCCTCCAAGTTTCAGCGCCTCGGTGGGCATATCCCGAAGGGCATTCTGATGGTCGGTCCGCCGGGAACGGGTAAGACCCTGCTAGCCCGTGCAATCGCCGGTGAGGCGCGCGTGCCCTTCTTCTCGATTTCTGGCTCCGACTTCGTCGAAATGTTCGTCGGTGTCGGGGCATCCCGCGTGCGCGACATGTTCGAAACGGCGAAGAAGCATGCGCCCTGCATCATCTTCATCGATGAGATCGATGCGGTCGGGCGCCATCGCGGCGCCGGCCTCGGTGGCGGCCACGATGAGCGCGAGCAAACGCTGAATCAGCTGCTCGTCGAGATGGACGGTTTCGAAGGCAATGAGGGCATCATCCTGATCGCCGCAACCAACCGTCCCGATGTGCTGGATCCGGCGCTGCTGCGCCCGGGCCGCTTCGACCGCCAGGTCGTTGTCGGGCTGCCCGATTTGCAGGGGCGAGAGCATATCCTCGGCGTCCACATGCGCAAGGTTCCCGTCGACGACGATGTGCGCCCGCGCGACCTGGCCCGCGGGACGCCGGGTTTTTCCGGCGCTGATCTGGCCAACCTGGTCAATGAAGCGGCGCTCTTCGCCGCCCGTCAGGACTCGCGGACGGTCAAGCACGACCACTTCGAGCAGGCGAAGGACAAGATCATGATGGGCGCCGAGCGCAAATCCATGGCCATGTCCGAAGACGAAAAGCTGCTGACGGCCTACCACGAAGCCGGACATGCGATCGTCGGGCGTCTGGTGCCCGATCACGACCCCGTCTACAAGGTGACGATCATCCCGCGCGGTCGAGCTCTCGGTGTGACCATGTTCCTGCCCGAGCAGGATAAGTACTCACTGACGCGCCAGCAGATTCATTCGCAGCTGGCAAGCCTCTACGGTGGCCGCGTCGCCGAGGAGCTGATCTTCGGCAAGGATGCGGTGACGACGGGGGCCTCCAACGATATCGAGCGCGCCTCGCAGCTCGCCCGAAACATGGTGACCAAGTGGGGCCTGTCCGACGCCATGGGGCCGCTGGCCTACGGCGAAAACGAGGACGAGGTCTTTCTGGGCCGCTCGGTGACCCAGCACAAGCATATTTCCGATGAGACCCATCGCGAGCTGGACGCGGAGGTGCGCAAGATCATCGACCAGGCCTACCGGACGACCACCGAGATTCTCGAAAGCAACCGGGACAAGCTCGACCTGATGGCCGATGCGCTGATGAAATACGAGACGATCGACGTCAAGCAGATCGACCAGATCATGAACGGCGAGGTGCCGGATCCGCCCGACAACTGGACCGAGGGTGGCGGCAAGTCCGGCGGCCCGAAGCCGCTCGAAGCCAAGGGCGACGAGGCGACGGATCGCGACGACGGTGACGAGCCGTCAGGTGAGCCGGCGCCGGGTTGATCGGCACCCCTTCGAAGGACCGAACCGGCCGCTGCTATCGCTTGCAGCGGCCTTTTTGATGGAAGACGGCGACACGGCATGTCCTTGATCGACGACATTCAGGCAGCCCATCTCAGCCGAAAGCCGCTGGTCATGGGGGTGGTGAACGTCACGCCCGACTCCTTCTCCGACGGTGGTCGCTTTGCTCATCGCGAGGAGGCCGTCGCCCACGGCCTGCGCTTGGCAGAGGAGGGCGCCGATATCCTCGATATCGGCGGTGAGTCGACGCGACCCGGTGCCGAACCCGTCGACGCGGCCGCCGAGCTCGAGCGCGTGATTCCCGTGATCGAAGGCTTGCGCCGCGACACCGCGCGCGCAATCTCCATCGACACGAGCAAGCCCGAGGTCATGCGCGCAGCCATCGATGCGGGCGCGTCCATGATCAACGATGTCAACGGTCTTCGAAGCCCGGGTGCCGTGGAGGCCGCAGCGGACCTTGGCGTGCCGGTCTGCCTGATGCACATGCAGGGCGAGCCGAGAACGATGCAACGCTCGCCAAGCTATCGCGATGTGCTGGGGGATGTGACCGAGTTCCTCGAGCAGCGCGTGGCCGCCTGCCTGGCTGCCGGTATGGAGCGCAGCGCACTCGTGATCGACCCGGGCTTCGGCTTCGGCAAGACCCTGGCGCACAACCTGAGCCTATTGAACGGCCTGGAGTGCCTGCGCCAGATGGGTGTGCCCGTTCTGGCGGGCTTGTCCCGAAAATCGATGCTCGGGACGATCACCGGTCGAACACGGCCTGATGAACGACTGGCCGCCTCGCTGGCCGCCGCCCTGCTGGCGGCGCAACGGGGTGCCGCAGTCATCCGGGTCCATGACGTTGCCCAGACCCGGGACGCGATCGCCGTCTGGCTTGCGGCGCGATCCAACGAACAGGCCGCCAGCCAGGCAGTAGAATAGGGCGATGGCTACTACGTATTTCGGCACCGACGGGATTCGCGGCCGCGTCGGCGATCCGCCGATCACCGTGGATTTTCTCCTCAAGCTGGGCTGGGCGGCCGGACGGGTCTTCTCCCGCCACGCCGACGACGCACCGACGGTCGTTATCGGCAAGGACACGCGGATCTCCGGGTATCTGTTCGAATCGGCGCTGGAAGCCGGGTTTTCCGCCGCCGGCGTTGACATCATCCTGCTGGGTCCCATGCCGACGCCTGCCGTGGCGCATCTGACGCGCAGCCTGGGCGGGGTGGCCGGCGTCGTGATTTCCGCCTCGCACAACCCCTATGAAGACAACGGAGTCAAGTTCTTCTCCGCCGACGGCGAGAAACTGGCCGACGGGCTGCAGGCCGACATCGAAGCCGAACTCGAGCTCGACATCGAGCAGGTGGCGCCGCACCGCCTCGGCAAGGCGCGCCGCATCGAGGATGCGAGCGGCCGCTACATCGAATACTGCAAGGCGACGGTGCCCTACGGCACGCACTTCGACGGCCTAAAGATCGTGGTCGACTGCGCCAATGGCGCGACCTACCGCATTGCGCCGAACGTCTTCGCAGAGCTCGGAGCCGAGGTCATTGCGATTCACGATCACCCCGACGGTCTGAATATCAACGAGCGCTGCGGTTCGACCCACCCCGAAAGTCTGGCGCAAAAGGTCGTGGAATCGCAGGCGGATCTGGGCGTTGCCTTTGACGGTGATGGCGATCGCGTCCTCCTCGTCGACCATGAGGGAACGGTCATCGACGGTGACCAGATCCTCTACGTGCTGGCATCCGCCCGCCAATCGAACGGCGGGCTCGAAGGCGGCGTGGTTGGTACGGTCATGAGCAATTTCGGTCTCGAGGAGGCCTTTCAGTCGCTGGGTGTGCCCTTCGAGCGCAGCGCCGTCGGCGATCGGTTCGTTCACGAGCGCCTGCGGCAGCGCGAATGGCTGCTGGGCGGTGAGGCCTCCGGTCATATCCTCTGCCTGGATCGTGCAATGACCGGCTGCGGCATCGTCAGTGCGCTGCAGGTACTCGAAGTCGTTGCTCGGACCCGCCAGTCCCTGAAGGCGCTGGCGGCGGGCATGTTCAAGTACCCGCAGGTGATGATCAACGTGCCCGTCGAGCGCAATGCGCGCTCCCTCGTCAGCGATGACCCGCGCGTGGCCGATGCGGTTCAGTCCGTGGAGGACGCTCTGCGCGATCAGGGCCGGGTCATTCTTCGTCCCTCGGGTACGGAGCCCGTCGTGCGAGTGACCGTCGAAGGGCGCGAGCGGACCGAGGTCGAGGCCCTCGCTCAGCAGTTGGCACAGATTGTTCAGGAGGCAAGCCAGGCATGACGCAGATCCCCGAGGTTCCCGTTCTCTCCCTCGCGGACTTTGACGGCGAGAAGGGCCGGTTCACCGACGCGCTGGGCCGGGCCTGGCGTGACACCGGCTTTGTTGGCGTCCGCGACCACGGCATCGACGATGCGGTGATCGATCGCGCCTACGCTGCCTTCAAGGCCTTCTTCGCGCTGCCGGCGGAGGTCAAGCAGCGCTATCACCTGACCGGCGGCGGCGGCGCAAGAGGGTATACGGGCTTCGGCGTCGAGCAGGCCAAGGACCACAACGTGCCCGATCTCAAGGAGTTCTGGCACGTCGGCCGAGAGATCGAGTCCGAGCACAACCCGGCGCCCGACATTCTGACGCCCAATCTGTGGCCGGAAGAGGTCCCGGGCTTCCGCGCTGCCGCCCTCGAACTCTACCGCGCGCTCGACGACCTCGGGTCGCGCATCCTGTCGGCGCTGGCGCTGGACATGGGGCTAGCGAGGGACTGGTTCGCCGATAAGACCCAGTTCGGGAATTCGATCCTCCGCCCGATCCACTACCCGCCGATCGGCGACATCGAGCCCGGCGCCGTGCGGGCGGCACAGCACGAAGACATCAATCTGATCACCCTGTTGATCGGATCCAGGGAGCAGGGGCTCGAAATTCTCTCCCGCGATGGTCAGTGGGTGCCGGTCAGCACCTTGCCGGGCAGTATCGTCGTCAACGTCGGCGACATGCTGCAGCGCTTGACCAATCACGTCTATCCGTCCACCACCCATCGCGTCGTCAACCCGGCCGGCGATTCCGCGCGGACGGCGCGCTACTCCATTCCCTTCTTCCTGCATCCGAACCCGGACTTCCTGATCGAGACGCTGCCGGCGTGCATCGACGATGCGCACCCCAATCGTTACCCGACGCCGATTACTTCTCATGACTATCTCCTCGAGCGACTGCGCGAGATCAATCTGATCTGACCCGCGCCTGACCGGCACTGGCGTCCTGGAGGTCCTGGCGCAGTGCACGCAAGGCCGGCGCCGGGCACTCGATATCGAGGTCGACGCCCTCGCTGGAATAGCGCTCGTCGCGCTTGACCGCCCCATGTCGCTCCAGAAGCTGATGGGCGGTGGCGATGAGCTCGAAGGGGAGCTGAACGCGCAGCGGCGTCATGACGATCAGTTCCTTCGTGGTCGCCTGGCGGAGGCATTCCGCCGCGCTGGCGCCATAGGCCCTCGCGAGCCCGCCGGTTCCGAGCTTGATCCCCCCGTAATAGCGGATGACGACGACGGCGACCTCATCGAGGCCCTGCTGCTCGATGGCCGAGAGGATCGGCCGGCCGGCGGTGCCGCCGGGCTCGCCGTCGTCATCGAAGCGATAGCGCTGCCCGGCTTTCCAGCCCCAGCAGTGATGAGTTGCACTCGGGTCGCGGATCTGTTTAAGAAAGTCGCGCCGCGCATCGTCGCTGCTGCAGGGGGCGCCGAGGGCCAGGAAGCGGCTCTTCTTGACCTCGAGCTCGAAGCGCGCCGGTGCCGCGAGCGTTCGGGTCACGTCAGCTTGGATGGCCGAGGCGCGGATGTTACTTCAGCATCTACTTCAAAATTGTTCATCAAGATATTGATGTTAATACCTTCTTTGAAATCTTCGGGCTGCGTCAAGGCCGGCCCATCGGCTCGGCGAACCACCGCATAGCCGCGCTCGAGCACGCGCAGGGGACTGACGGCGTTCAGGGCCCGGACCAGCTGGGCATGACGGCCCTCGGCGCGCTCGATAAGCCGTCTCTGGGCGCGCTGAAGGCGTCGCTCGAATTGATCGGTCGCGGTCAGCGCCCGCTCGACCTGGCGCGCCGGATGGCGGGCCTGAAGGCGTCGCCCGGCACCGTCGAGGGCCTGACCATGACGCTCGAGACGGGCGGACACGGACTGTCGCAGGCGCTGGTCCAACGTATCAAGACGCTTGGCGAGCTCGTCGAGTCGGCGGTCAGGGCGATGCTGCTCGAGGCGCCGGCTGAGGTAGTCGATGGTCTGGGACTGGCGGTTCAGATTGTTATCGATACCGCGCAGGCAGCGGCGATCGAGGGACCCCAGCTGCAGGCGCAGCGCCGGTCCGTCGGGCGTCATCGCCGCGGCTGCGGCACTCGGCGTCGGGGCCCTGAGATCGGACACGAAATCCACGATCGTGGTGTCCGTTTCATGGCCGACGCCGGTGACCACGGGCCGCTCGGCCGCAGCGATGGCCCGCGCCAGGGCCTCGTCATTGAAGGCCCACAGGTCCTCCAGCGAGCCGCCGCCGCGGGCGAGCAGGATCACGTCGGCGAAGCGGTGACGGTCAGCAGCCTGGAGGGCGGCAATGATCCCGGGGGCAGCGGCCTCCCCCTGGACCAGGGTGGGGTAGATCCGGACCCGTGCGGCGGGCCAGCGTTGGGACAGCACCTTGAGGATGTCGCGGATGGCGGCACCGGCGGGGGAGGTGACGACGGCGATGTTCTTTGGCCAGGCTGGCAGCGGCTTCTTTCTCGCCGCCTCGAAAAGCCCCTCGCTTTCGAGCTGCTTGCGGGTGGCCTCGAAGGCCTGCTGCAGGCTGCCTGCGCCGGCCTCGAGCATCGCGTCGGCGATGAGCTGATAGTCGCCGCGCGCCTCGTAGAGGCTCAGGCGGCCGCGCACGAGCACCTTCATGCCGTTGTCCGGCTGGAAGGCGATCTGCCGGGCGCTGCCCTTGAACAGGGCGCAGCGGATCTGGGCCCTGGGGTCCTTGAGGGTGAAGTAGAGATGGCCCGACGGGGGGCGGGCCAGATTGGAAAGCTCGGCCTCGATCCAGAGGCGCGGAAAGCCGGCCTCGAGGTGCAGCTTGACCTCCTGATTCAGCTCGGAAGGACGATAGACGCGGCTTTCCGGTCCGGGTGGGCTGATTCGCATGGTGTCCGATTATACGGAGCCATCGTCTGATCCGTGGCATCGAGCTGGATGAGCCGGCTCCGAAAACGTTCCGTACAGCGCTCCCAGGAAAACTGTTCGGCGAACTCGACGCAGGCGGTGGCATCAACGGACAGGGCGCGGTAGAAGGCGGCGGCCAGGTTTTCGTCGAGCGCGCCGTTGCCGCCATCGGTAATCAGATCGATCGGGCCCGGCACGGGAAAAGCAGCGACGGGAATCCCGCAGGCCATGGCTTCGAGCATCACCAGCCCGAGCGTGTCGGTTCGGCTGGGAAAGACGAACACATCGGCCGAGGCCAGGCAGCGGGCCAGCTCCTCGCCGTGGCGATAGCCCAGAAAGTGAGCGTCGGGGTAGAGCGCCTTGAGACGCTCGAGGTCGGGGCCACCGCCGATGATTACCTTGCTGCCCTTGACGTCCAGGCCGAGGAAGGCCTCGAGGTTCTTTTCCCGGGCCACTCGACCCGCGTAGATGGCAATCGGCCGCGGCAGGTCCAGATGGTCGCGATCGCGGGGGCGGAACAGACTGGTATCGACACCGCCCGGCCAGATCGACAGCTTGTCGAAGCCGCGGTCGGCGAGCAGCTGGCGCTGGGTCTCGGTCCGCACCAGGGTGCAGCTGGCCGGTCGGTGATACCAGCGCAGATAGGCGTAGCTCCAGGCGAGGGGGATCGGCGCGCGAAGGCGAAGATACTCGGGAAAGCGCGTGTGGTAAGAGGTGGTGAAGGCCACCTTGCGGCGAACGCACCAGTTTCGCATTGCCAGGCCCAGCGGCCCCTCGGTCGCGATGTGGATCGCATCGAAGGGCCCACGCGCAATGGCCGCCTTGACGGCGCGGCGCGGTCGCAGGGTGAGGCGAATCTCGGGATAGCTGGGGCAGGGCAGCGTTCGACGCCCCTCGGGGGACAGGACGTCGACTTCGTGGCCCATGGCCTCGAGCTTCTCTCTCGTGGTCTCCAGAGTGCGGACCACGCCGTTGACCTGGGGCTTCCAGGCATCGCTGACCAGCAGAATTCGCATTGGATTCGCGCTCAGTAGTGAATTCACGCTTCACGATACGAAGGCCCGGTGTCAGCGAGATGGCGGCCTGACGACAATCGGATGACAGGGCAATGCTCGTCGTACCACAAGTCTTATCGGGGCTGCGCTATCCTGACGGCTTCGCGCTTCATTTCCAGCACCCCAAAGGATCACCCCTAGCCATGAGTGAATCGACCGAGAGTCATCGACTGGTCCTTCGCCAGAGTCGTGTCGAGGACTACGATGACATTGCCGAAATCATGGAGCGGGTCTACGCGGGGTCGCTCGACGGCGCCTGGACCCGGGCTCAGTTCAAATCGCAGATCCAGCGCTTCCCGGAAGGACAGATCTGCATCGAGGACGGCGGGAAGGTCGTGGCCGCCGCGATCTCCCTGGTCGTCAAATACAGCCGCTGGGGACAGGATCATCGCTACACGGATATCGTCGGCAACGGTTACCTGACCACCCATGACCCCAAGGGCGACGTGCTCTACGGCGTCGATGTCTTCGTCCACCCCGATTACCGCGATCTGCGTTTGGGGCGACGTCTCTACGACGCCCGCAAGGAGCTGTGCGAGCGCCTCAACCTGCGGGGCATCGTGGTCGGCGGGCGCATTCCCGGCTACCACCGCCTGGCCGATGAGATGACCCCGCAGACCTATGTCGCCCAGGTGCAGGCGCGCGAAATCCGCGATCCGATCCTGACCTTCCAGCTGGCCAACGATTTCCAGGTTCGGCGCATTGTCAGAGGCTACCTGCCGGACGACACGCAGTCGGCGGGCTATGCCGTGCTGCTCGAGTGGATCAATATCTACTTCGAAGAGCCGCACAGTCCGGTGATCGGGGGGCGACCGTCGGACGTTCGCATCGGCGCGGTGCAGTGGCAGATGCGGCCGACCCAGTCCCTCGACGACCTGTTCAGCCAGATCGAATACTTCGTCGACGCCGTCTCCGGCTATCAGGCCGACGTGGTCCTTTTTCCTGAATTCTTCAACGGTGCCCTGATGGCCCCGTGGAACGACCAGGGCCCGGCCGAGGCCGTGCGCCAGCTCGCCGCCTACACGGAGGCGATCCGCGATCAGATGAGCCGCTTTGCCGTGGCCTATAACATCAATATCATCGCCGGCTCGATGGCTGAATACGATGGCGAGGAGTTGCGCAATGTGTCCTACCTGCTCCGTCGGGACGGCAGCTGGGATCGCCAGTACAAGATCCACGTCACGCCCGACGAAGTCAGCTGCTGGGGCCTGAGTGGCGGCAATGGCATTCAGGTCTTCGAGACGGACTTCGGCAAGATCGGCATTCTGGTCTGCTACGACGTCGAGTTTCCCGAATTGCCCCGGTTGCTGGCCGAACAGGGCATGCATATCCTGTTCGTGCCCTACTGGACGGACACCAAGAACGCGTACCTGCGGGTGCGGCGTTGCGCCCAGGCGAGGGCGATCGAGAACGAGTGCTACGTCGTGATTACCGGCTCCGTGGGCAATCTGCCCAAGGTCGAGAACATGGACATGCAGTACTCCCAGGCGGCCGTCTTTACCCCCTCGGACTTTGCCTTTCCCCACGACGCGGTGGCCAATGAAGCCACCGCCAACACCGAAACCATGTTGATTGCCGACCTCGATCTCGATAACCTGAGGGAGATTCGTTCCCATGGTTCGGTTCGCAACCTGCGCGACCGGCGACTTGATCTCTACGAGCTCAAATTGGTCAAGCCGAACGCTTAGGCAGGCCCCACACGAACAGACGAAGGAGATGAACGAATGACAGACGGCGCATGGATAGCAGTAGCACTCGTAGCGGGATTTGTCCTCGGTGCCCTCGTCGTCTGGCTGATCAGCCGTATCGACTCGGGTTCCGGTCAGTCGGTCAAGGCGATGCGGGAAGAAAACGAACGGTTTCGCGAGCAGGTCAACGACCATTTCGTCGAGACCGCGGAGCTGATCAACCAGCTCACCGACAGCTACAAGAAGGTCTTCGATCACCTCAGCGACGGTGCTGAGCGGCTGGTGGACGAGAAGGTCATACGCGAGCGCATGCCGCAGGTCTCCGACCAGGAAATCCGCCTCAAGCGCATCGGCCAGATCGCGCCCCGCGCCGAACCCGCGGCCAGGAAGGAGAGGGCGGCTGGATCACCCGGCCCGGCGGCAACTAGCGAACCGAAGGCCGGCGAGAAGCAAACCAGCGCCCCGAAGGCACCGGCCAAGTCCGCGCCAGCCGACAGCGGCTCGGATCGGCCAGAGGCGCCGGTAAACGCCGTCGGTGAGCGCAAGACGCCCTCGGAGCCCCCCAGCCAGAGCGCTAGCGAAGGCAAGGACGTGGCCGCGACGTCCTCGAAACCGCCTGAAGCCGACAAGGCCGCCAAGGCTGGCCAATCCCCTTCGCCCGGAGCTGCGAAGAACGCGTCGACGGACACGGCGAAGAAGGAGTCGGGCGAGGACGGCGGTGGGTCGCCGGGTCGATCCTCCAAGGACCGCACCCCCTCCGATGCGGCATCGTCAGAGGCAAAAAGCGGTTCCAGCTGAACCCGCCAGGTCGCAGGATCCGATGGCGCTCAGCCCCCGTCGGCCCCTATACCGGCGTGCCGGAGGCGCAGCAGCTGACCGTCCTCGCGGTCGGTCAGCAGATAAACGCCGCCGCTCGGGCTGACGCGCACGTCGCGAAGGCGATCATCGATGTCGAGTTCGATGAGTTCGTCTGCGATGACCTCATTGTCATTCAGGTCAACGCGGCGCAGGCTGCGCTCGGCCAGGCTCGCGACCAGCAGGTCGCCCTGCCAGTCGGGAAACTCATCGCCGCGATACAGGGCGAGGCCGGCGGGAGCGATTGACGGTGTCCAGACCCATTCCGGGTCGCGCATGTCGGGACGAGACTCGAAGGGCGAAATCCTCGCGCCCGAGTAGTCGATGCCGGTGGTGGCGATCGGCCAGCCGTAGTTCTCGCCCGCGACCAGGCGATTGATTTCATCGCCGCCTCGGGGGCCGTGTTCGTGGGCCCAGATCGTTCCGCTTGCGGCGTCGACGACGATCCCCTGGGGGTTGCGATGGCCGTAGCTGAAGATCTCGTCCAGGGCCGCCACGGAGCCGACAAAGGGGTTGTCCATCGGTGCGCTCCCGTCGGGGCGCAGGCGAACGATCGTGCCGATGTGGGTGCCGAGGTTCTGTGCCTGCTCACGCAGGTCGAAGCCGTCACCGAGGGTCAGCAGCAGTGTGTCGTCGGCCAGCCAGGCCATGCGCCCCCCGTAGTGCACCGGCCGCGTGCGCGTGGGCTCGGCGGTGAAGATTACCTCGAGGTCGACCAGCGCATCGCCGACGAGGCGGGCGCGCGCCAGCTGCGTGGTGTTGTCCTCCGGCGTGCCGACGGCGTAGCTCAGGTAGAGCACAGCGCTGGCCTCGAAGTCCGGCGCCAGGGCCAGACCCATCAGGCCTCCCTGACTTTTGACCAGGATGTCGGGCAGGCCTGCGATGGGTTCCAGAACCTCGCCCGTCGCACTGATTCGGCGCAGCCGACCGACGCGTTCGGTGACCAGGTAGCTGCCGTCGGGCAGGAAGGCCAGCGCCCAGGGGTATTCGAGCCCCTCGGCAACCAGTTCCGTGCGGTAGTCGGCCCAGGCCGTGGCGCTCAGGAGCAGGGTCGGGATCAGCAGCAGTTTGTTGATTCGAGGCATGCGGTCGATCATCACGATGGAGAGGGATGAAGAGATGGTAGCGGCTGCGCGGTGAGGATTGGTTAAACTGCCCGTCGCATCGAAGGAGTGATAGGAAATGACTGTGATTCGCTGGCTGGTCGCCTTCTTCGTCGCCGTTGCCGTGACGGCGGTCCTGGGGAGCATCGTTCAGACGCAGTTCAATTTGAGCGCCATCGCCTCGATCGGGTCCGAGATTCCCCTCGACGCTCGCGTCGAGGTCACCGCCTTCGATCTCCTCAGCTTTGCGCCGACCTACGCGATCGTCGCCGCCTTTGCCCTGTTGATCGCCTTGCTCGTCGCGGCCTGGCCCGCCTCCGCCTTTCCCGGCATTCGCCTTATCTGGTACGCCCTGGCCGGATTCCTCGCCATCTACACGGCGCTCGTCATCATGAACGCGATGCTTCCGGTTACGGTGATCGGTGCCGCTCGATCCACCCTGGGAATGGTTTCCCTCGCGCTGGCAGGTGGCCTGGGCGGCTGGCTGTACGGCTTGATCTGGGCTCAGCGACAGAAGGGCCAGAACTGATACCAGCGGCTGCAGCGCAGCTCGTCTTCGCACTGAGCGAGCTGTCGTGAGTAGCGAAGGCTGGTCTGATCGACTCGGCTGGCGACGTTGCGCAGGCCGGGCTTGCCGCGAAAGCTGTTGCGCGAATACCCGCCGTGGCCCTCGTGGTAGGCCAGATAGAGGTCGTAGGCATTGGTCTTGGCCAGGCCAAGGCGCCGGTAGCTGACGTCGTTGTACCAGCCGATGAAATCGAGGGCATCGTCCATATTGCTTCGCCGCGCGAAGCGTCGACCGGTGGCGTCCTGGTAGTCCGACCAGGCCGGGTCCTGGGCCTGAGCAAAGCCCTTCGCGCTGGATCGCCGCGGCAGCGGAATGACGCCGAGGAACCAGCGCCGTTCGGGCCGGGCGCGAGCGCGAAAGGAGGATTCCTGGCGCACGAAGGCCATCTGGATCGCGATCGGCGTTCCCCAGCGGCGCTCGCTCTTGCGCGCCGACTCATACCAATCGGGCTCCTCGCGCAACACGGCACAGATATCGTCCTGATTGCCCGGCGGCAGGCTGGCGCAGCCGCTGAGAACCAGCAGCAGAGCCAGGGACGCCAGGGCCTTGCTTCCATATCGCTCCCGAGTCATGGCCAGCAGTCTATCAACCCAGGGCTCTCACGCCGGCGCGATCGAGGCTAAAGCGAGTCAAGCCACGCCTGGTCCGAGCCTTCGGCGATGTCCTCGAAGAGGTAGGTGGAGATATAGCGCTCGCCCGTGTCGGCCACGATGGCGACGATGCTGGAGCCGGCTGGCGCGTCCTTGGCGAGCTTCAGTGCCGCGGCCACGGAACCGCCCCCGGAGACGCCGCAGAAAATGCCCTCCTGGCTGGCCAGTGCCAGCGCCGTGTCGCGCGATTCCTCGTCGCTGACCGGGATGATCTGATCGGCAATCGCCTGGTTGAGTGTCTTCGGCAGGAAGTCGGGCGTCCAACCCTGGATCTTGTGTGGCGTCCATTCCTTGCCTGCCATCAGCTGGGCGTTCTCGGGCTCGGTTGCCACGACCTTGAGGTCCGGGCGCGCCAGTTTGAGCATTTCACCGGCGCCGCTGATCGTGCCCCCCGTGCCCCAGCCGGCGACGAAGTAGTCGAGGCGTCGATTGGCAAAGGCGCGCAGGATTTCAGGGCCGGTCGTGTTGCGGTGATAAGCGGGATTGGCCTGATTCTCGAACTGCCGCGCCAGGAACCAGCCGTGCTTCTCGGCCAGTTCCTCGGCTTTCTTGACCATGCCGGTGCCGCGTTCTTCTGCTGGCGTGAGAATCACCCTGGCGCCAAGCGCGCGCATCAGCTTGCGGCGCTCGATGGAGAAGGTTTCGACCATGCAGGCGACGAAGGGGTAGCCCTTGGCCGCGCAGACCATGGCCAGCGCGATGCCCGTATTGCCCGAGGTGGCCTCGACCACGGTCTGACCCGGCGCGAGCGTGCCTCGCCGCTCGGCGTCCTCGATGATGGCTAGCGCGAGTCGATCCTTGACGGAACTCAAGGGGTTGAAGAACTCGGCCTTGATGAACAGGTCGACGTGATCCGGTGCGATGCGGTTCAGTCGGACGACCGGCGTATTGCCAATCGTTTCGAGGATGTTGTTATAAATCATTGATTCAAAGTCCTTTGATTGGGGCTTTTCCTGCGCGATCGGTGCTGAGATCTGGCGCCGGGGTCGGCCGGTTGACGACCCTTTCTCTCGCCGCCGAGCGCTGCGTTGCCACGCGTGCCGGCTCGGAAGCTGGGCCGCCATCTTTTTGCCTCTGGCGCCCAGCCGCCGGTCGTGCCTGCGCTAAAGTAGAGGGTGGGCCGTGAAGCTGACGCAGCGAAGGAGAACCACCGCATGCTCTGGCAAGCATTGAGCGCCGCTCGAGATCTCGGGCGAGTGCAGGATATCGCTACCGTTCTCGTCCGCTATGGCTTCGGCGATCTCGTGCGTCGGATCGGCATGGCGGGGGCGCTGGAACAGGCCGGGCGGGTGCTCCACATCAAGAGCGCCGAAGAGATGGCCCGCCTGCAGCCGCCGCAGCGCCTTCGCAAGGTCATGGAGGAGTTGGGCCCGACCTTCGTCAAGCTGGGCCAGGTGCTGGCCACGCGCGTCGATCTGTTCAGTCAGGAATGGTTGGCTGAATTCGCCCGCCTGCAGGACAAGGCGCCCAGCGTCGCCTGGGACGAAATCAACGCGCAGTTGACCGAGGATCTGGGCTGTCCTCCGGAGAAGGCCTTTGCCGAGGTCGACACGCAGCCCCTCGCTGCGGCCTCCCTGGGCCAGGTTCATCGCGCTCGCCTGGAGGACGGAACGCAGGTCGTCCTCAAGGTCCGTCGGCCCGGCATCCGACCGGTGATCGAGGCGGACCTGCGCCTGCTTGCGCGCCTGGCCGACATCGTCGAGTCGGAGGCGCCGGAACTGAAGCAGTACCGCCCGCGCGAGCTCGTTCGCCAGTTCACCCGATCGCTGCGGCGAGAGCTCGATTTCGCCGCCGAATGCCGCAACGCCGAGCGGATCGCCGCCGGCCTGGACGAGGACAGCGGCATTGTCGTTCCCGCCGTCTACTGGACCTGGAGCGGCGAGCGACTCAACGTGCAGGAATATATCGAGGGGATCAGCGGGTCCGATCTCGAGGGCTTGCGAGCGTCGGGGCTCGACGGGCATCGGATTGCCCAGCGCGGCACCGAGGGCATTCTGTCGATGATTCTCGAACACGGGTTTTTCCACGCCGATCCCCACCCGGGCAACGTGAAGTATCTCGACGGCGACCGCATCGCACTCCTGGATTTCGGCATGGTCGGCCGTCTCAGCGAAGAGCGTCGCTTCGAGGTGGCCGAGCTGCTACACGGCCTCGTCGCGCGGGACGCAGGGCAGGTGGCCCGCATCCTCCTCGACTGGAGCGCCGAGAGCCAGTCCGATCCGGATCGCGTCGAGGAAGACCTGCACGAATTCATCGACCGTTTCCACGGTCTGCCGCTGGAACAGCTGAACCTGAACGAAATGATCGGCGATATGACCGGCGTACTGAGACGGCACCATCTGGTGCTGCCGGCCGACCTGGTGCTGATGCTGAAGGCCTTTCTGACCCTCGAAGGGATGGGGCGATCACTGGACCCGGGCTTCGATATGGCCTCGGAGGCGCGGCCGATCGTCGAGCGGGTCCTGCGCCGCCACTACTCGACCTTTGCGGTGGCGCGGCGCGCTCAGCGCTCGGCGATCGAAATCGCCAAGACCCTCGGGTCCCTGCCCAACGACCTGAGCCGCTTGCTTCGCACGGCACGACGCGGTCGCATCGAAGTCCACGTCGATGTCAAATCGCTCAAGGAGGTCAGCCATCGCCTGGACGGCGCGGCCAGCCGCCTCACCCTGGGCGTGGTGACCGCCGCGCTGATCATCGGCTCGGCGATCGTGATGAACGTCCAGCCCGGTGCGGGCGGCGTGTCCTGGTTCGGCTGGCTGGGCTTTGGCGCCGCCGCTCTGGGCGGGCTGTGGCTGCTCTTTTCGATCTGGCGAAGCGGCCGCGACGACTGACTGTAACCGACGCGGCCGCTGCAATCAGCCGCGGTAGACCGTGCCGTCCTTCATCACGAAGCGGACGTCCCGGAGGAGTCCGATATCGTTCAGGGGGTTGCCCTCCACGGCGATGATATCGGCCCAGTAGCCCGCCTTGATGGCGCCGGCGGTGTCCTCGATACCGAGCAGTTCGGCGGAGCTCAGGGTCGCGCTTCGGATGGCCTCGATTTCCGGCATGCCGGTTTCGACCATCAGTTCGAACTCGCGCGCATTCTCGCCGTGTGCGCTTACGCCGGAGTCGGTGCCGAAGGCGATCTTGACGCCCGCGCGCCAGGCCCGCCCGAAGGTGTCCTGCATCATCGGGCCGATCATCCGGGCCTTGGGCCGGACCATTTCCGGGAAGTAGCCGTCGATCTCGGCTTTCTCTGCCACGAAGTCACCCGCCAGTACGGTGGCCACCAGCCAGGTGCCGTTGGCGATCATGGCTTCGATCACTTCGTCATCCATCATCGTGCCGTGCTCGATGGAGGTCACGCCGGCTTCGATGGCGCGCAGCATCCCTTCCTTGCCGTGGGCGTGGGCAGCCACCGCCATGCCGTAGTCGCTCGCCGTGCTGACGATGGCTTCGAGTTCTTCGGGGTGGAACTGGGGCGCCAGACCGCTGCGCGCGACGCTGAGCACGCCGCCCGTGGCGGTGATCTTGATCATGTCCGCACCGTCCTTGTAGCGCTGGCGAACGCCCTCGCGAGCCTGGGCGATCCCGTCGACCACGCCCTCACGCGGCCCCGGGTCACCCATCAGGTCGGCGCGCCAGCTGTTGGTAGGGTCGGCATGGCCGCCGGTGGTGGCCAGCGATTTGCCCGATGTATAGATCCGTGGCCCCACGGTGGTGCCGGCGTTGATGGCGTTGCGCAAGGCGATGCTGACGTTGAAGCGATCGCCGAGGTCGCGGATCGTCGTGAAGCCCGATTCCAGGGTGATGCGCGCATACTCGGCGCCCTGCAGCGCCAGGTCGGCGGGGTTCTGCGTGAAGCGGTTGATGTAGGCGCTGGGGCTGGACTGATAGAGCACGTGCGTATGCATGTCCATCAGGCCCGGCAGACAGGTCAGGTTGCTGAGGTCCACGCGCGAGCCATCGGTGGGAACGTCGCTGTAGCCGCCCTCGATGCGCTCGATGATGCCCTCGTCGACGATGATCGTCGAGGGGCCCTGCAGCTCACCGGACTCCACGTCGAGGAGATCGCCGCAGTGGATCCAGGTCGCTGCGTGAAGCTGCGCTGCAGCGAGGGTCAGGCTCGCGGCCAGGATGATTTTGTTGATTGAAAGCATGGGGTGATCCTTGGGTTTTTCGGACTGGAACGCGCGCCGTGAAGAGTGATTCAGCGCTTCCTTATACGACTCTACACCAGCTCAACTCCCGCCGTTGAAGAATTCCCGCGTGCCAAGGGCTGCCGCGGCCTGGCCGAGGCGCTCCAGAGCCAGCACATAGGCTGCCATGCGCACGGAGATCCCCCGCTCGTCGACGAGGTCGAAGACGCGATCGAACTGCTGCGCCATCCTCTCGCTCAGGCGCTGATCGATCTGCTCGCCGCTCCAGTAGTCGCCGCTGCGGTTCTGCACCCACTCGTAGTAGGACACGGTCACCCCGCCGGCGTTGGCGAGGATGTCGGGAATGACCACGATATCGCGGTCCTCCAGGATTCGGTCGGCCTCGGCCGTGGTCGGACCATTGGCCAGCTCCACGATCACCTTCGCCTGGATCTCGCCGGCGTTGTCCTCGGTGATGACATCCTCCAGCGCGGCGGGGACGAGCAGATCGACATCGAGGGTCAGAAGCTCCTCGTTGCTGATCTGGTCGACTTCGCAGGAGTCGCTGACCGAGCCCTGACAGTAGATTTCATCGACGCTCTGGCCGTCGTTCTTGGCCTTGATCACCTCGTCCACGTCGAGCCCGTCGGCGTCGTGTATGCCACCGCGCGAGTCCGAGACCGCGACAATTCGATAGCCCGCATCGGCGAGCTGGCGGGCAATCGCCTGGCCCGCGTTGCCGAAGCCCTGAATTGCTACGCGCGTGTTCTCCGGCGTCCAGGACGCTCGCTCGGCCCATTTCCTGACGCAGACACTGCCGCCGCGACCGGTCGCCGTCGAACGGCCGGCGCTGCCGCCGAGGGCCAGCGGCTTGCCCGTCAAGGCGCCGGGCGTGTACTGGCGCACCGCGTGGGAGTATTCGTCCATCATCCAGCCCATGATGTGTTCGTTGGTGTAGACATCGGGCGCCGGAATATCCGTGTCCGGGCCGATCGAATCGGCGATCCGGCGGATGAAGCCGCGCGACAGGCGTTCGATTTCCATCATCGACAATTCCTTCGGCTGGACGCTGATGCCTCCCTTGGCGCCGCCGAAGGGCAGATCCATGACGGCACATTTGCAGGTCATCCACAGGGCCAGGGCCTGGCATTCGTCGAGGTCCACGTCCGGGTGATAGCGCAGGCCGCCCTTGCCGGGACCGAGCAGATCGCTGTGCAGCACGCGGTAGCCGGTAAAGTGCTTCAGGCTGCCGTCGTCCATGCGCAGCGGAATCGAGACGGTCAGGGTCGCCTTGGGGTTGGCCAGGCGCTGGCAGGCCTCGTCCGGGATATCGCTGTGTTCCGCCGCCGCCGTGATGCGTTCCAGGGCGCGTTCAAAGGCGCTTTCGCTCATGCGTGTGCCTCGCTTTTCTTCGTGGTTGACCCGCAAGGGTAGCGGGCCGCCGTGGACGCCGCGGGAGAGCGATGGCCAGCGCTATAATGCTCGCGATTTCAAACTCCTCGAAGCAAGGACACCTGATGCGTATCGGCACCACACTGACCAACTACATCATCAGCAATCAGAAGGGCCATGCGGGCGCCAGCGGCACCTTCACCGGGCTGCTGAACGACATCGCCGTGGCCTGCAAGCGCATCGCCGACCTCGTCAACAAGGGTGATCTGGTCGG
>CAZDFS010000065.1:0-21963 GCA_964504865.1 uncultured Wenzhouxiangella sp. | reverse complement strand
TCGTGAAGGCGGCCGCACCGTGGGTGCTGGCGTCGTGGCGAAAATTCACGAATAAAACACTGGCAATTTGATTCGAGCCGCGGCATAATGGGCGGCTCAGGTTTATAGGGCCCCCTCGACCTTGGTCGGCGGGGCCCTGATCTTCGGATCACGCAGAAAAGCCGCCCGAAAGGGATGGCGACAGTTTTTGATCTTTTACAGACTAAAGGCGTACGGCAATGGCCGAGCAGAAAATCCGTATTCGTTTGAAGGGCTTTGACCATCGTTTGATCGATCGGTCAACCCAGGAAATCGTGGATACCGCGAAGAGAACCGGCGCGCAGGTGCGCGGTCCGATCC
This sequence comes from uncultured Wenzhouxiangella sp., assembly GCA_964504865.1. GTDB lineage: Bacteria > Pseudomonadota > Gammaproteobacteria > Xanthomonadales > Wenzhouxiangellaceae > Wenzhouxiangella. The sequence goes on along the minus strand of CAZDFS010000065.1, from coordinate 21,624 downwards.
CGCTACCCACTCGGAAGGAGCGTTACACGGTCCTGATTTCCCCGCATGTGAACAAGGATGCGCGTGACCAGTACGAAATTCGCACCCACAAGCGGTTGCTGGATATCGTCGATCCCAACGACAAGACCGTCGATGCCCTGATGAAGCTGGATCTGGCTGCAGGCGTCGATGTGCAGATCAAACTGTATTGATGACTGGCGGCTGGCGGTGGTCTGTTCCGACACCCTGGGCCGCGATCGAGAAACGAACGAAGTGAGTTCAGAACAATGACGATCGGATTGGTAGGACGCAAGCGTGGCATGACCCGCGTATTCACGGAGGCAGGGAGCTCGATTCCCGTCACCGTGGTTGAGGTCAGCCCGAATCGCATTACGCAGATTCGCAGTGTCGAGAGCGATGGCTATGCAGCTATCCAGGTGACCTGTGGGTCGCGTCGTACGTCTTTGGTCAATCGACCTGCAGCCGGGCATTTCGCCAAGGCCGGCGTTGAAGCTGGTGAAGGACTGTGGGAATTCCGCCTTGACGACAACGATCCGTCCGACCTGGAAGTCGGCGCGGAAATGACCGTTGATCGCTTCGAGGCCGGCCAGAAGGTGGACGTGACCGGGACCAGCAAGGGTAAAGGCTTCGCTGGTGTGATCAAGCGCCACAACTTCCGCATGCAGGACGCCACGCACGGCAACTCCCTGTCCCACCGCGCGCCGGGTTCCATCGGCCAGTGCCAGACGCCTGGCCGCGTGTTCAAGGGCAAGAAGATGGCCGGCCAGATGGGGGATGAGCGCGTGACGACGCTGAACCTCGAGGTGGTGCGCGTCGACGCGGAACGCAACCTGATCCTGATTCGCGGGGCCGTGCCGGGTGCGCCGGGTGGTCACGTGTTCGTTCGTCCGTCAATCAAGGCCTGAAGGAGCGAATGATGGAACTTTCAATTCAAGGTGGTAGCAACGTGGAAGTCTCCGAGGCCGTGTTCGGCCGCGACTTCTCCGAGAGCCTGGTTCATCAGGTTGTCACCGCCTATCTCGCGGGCGGTCGCGCCGGCACCAAGGCCCAGAAGAATCGTTCTGCCGTCTCTGGCGGTGGTCGCAAGCCGTGGCGTCAGAAGGGAACGGGTAATGCCCGGGCCGGTACCATCCGCAGCCCACTGTGGCGGAGCGGTGGTGTCACCTTCGCGGCTCAGCCGCGGGACCATAGCCAGAAGGTCAACCGCAAGCAGTTCCGTGCGGCAATGAAGTCGATCCTCTCCGAACTCCTTCGACAGGATCGTTTGATCGTGGTCGAGTCGCTTGAAATCAGCGAGCCCAAGACTGGTCTGGTCAAGGCCAAGCTTGCGGAGCTGGGTGTCGAGCGCGGGCTTATCGTCGACGTCGAGCTGGACAACAACCTCTACCTCGGCAGCCGCAACATCGCACACATCCACGCGCTGGCGGCCGACCGTCTGGATCCCGTCAGCCTCGTGGGCGCCGACAAGGTGGTCATGACCAAGGCGGCTGTGGAAAAAGTTCAGGAGTGGCTGGCATGAACAACGAACGCATGTATCAGGTCGTGCGCTTTCCGCACGTGTCCGAAAAGACCGCGCGACTGCAGGCCGAGTCGAACCAGTATGTCTTCGACGTTGCCCGCGACGCGAGCAAGGAAGAGATTCGCCAGGCCATCGAAGGGCTGTTCAAGGTCCAGGTCGAGGGTGTCCAGGTGCTGAATCAGAAGGGTAAGCGCAAGACCTTCCGATTCCGGCCGGGTGTCCAGAAAGCGTGGAAGAAGGCCTACGTTCGTGTGGCGGCCGGCCAGACGATTGAAGATCTACAAGCAGACTGAATCAGATCCAGGAAACGGTTATGGCAATTGTCAAAGCAAAACCGACTTCACCGGGGCGTCGTGGCGTCGTTCGCGTCAAGCATGACCACCTGTGGAAAGGCAAGCCCTACGCGCCGCTGCTCGAGTCACAGAGCTCAAGCGGTGGTCGCAACAACAATGGTCGCATCACGACGCGCCACAAGGGCGGTGGTCACAAGCACCACTACCGGGTTGTTGACTTCAAGCGCGACAAGGACGGCGTCCGCGGCGTGGTCGAGCGGATCGAATACGATCCCAATCGAAGCGCCCACATTGCGCTGGTCAAGTACAGCGATGGGGAATGGCGTTACATCCTCGCGCCCCGCAACGTGCTGGCCGGTGATGAGGTCATCAGCGGATCCGAGGCGCCGATCAAGCCTGGAAACGCCATGCAGCTGCGCTCGATTCCTGTCGGTACCCAGATCCACAACGTGGAGCTGAAGCCCGGTAAGGGTGGCCAGATCGCTCGCACCGCCGGCGCCGTTGTGCAGCTGGTCGCGCGCGAGGGGCAATATGCCACGATCCTGCTGCGCTCCGGCGAGATGCGCAAGGTGCATACGCAGTGCCGCGCCACGATCGGGCAGGTCTCGAATACGGAACACAATCTGGAAAAGCTGGGCAAGGCTGGCGCCAAGCGCTGGCGTGGTGTCCGCCCGACCGTTCGCGGTGTTGCCATGAACCCCGTCGACCACCCGCACGGTGGTGGTGAGGGCCGTACCTCGGGTGGTCGCCATCCGGTCACGCCCTGGGGTCAGCAGACCAAGGGTCTTCGGACTCGCAGCAACAAGCGGACGAGCAAGTTCATTTCGCGTTCGCGCAAGCGCAAATAATCGTAGGAAATCGCAATGCCACGTTCGATCAAGAAAGGGCCGTTCATTGATCATCACCTTGAAGCCAAGGTGCAAACGGCCGTCGAAACCAACAGCAAGCGACCGATCAAGACCTGGTCACGTCGTTCGATGGTCCTGCCGGAAATGGTGGGTCTCACCATTGCCGTGCATAACGGACGCCAGCACGTGCCCATTCTGATCAACGAAAACATGGTCGGGCACAAGCTGGGTGAGTTCGCCCCGACGCGGACCTTTAAGGGTCATGCGGCCGACCGCAAGACCAAGTAGTCAATCAGGACGGAATGGTGATGGAAGCTACTGCAAAACTCAAAGGCGCTCGTATCTCGGCCCAGAAGGCGAGGTTGGTTGCAGATCAGGTGCGCGGTCTCTCGGTCGATCGGGCTGACGAGCTGTTGAACTTCAGCTCCAAGAAGGGTGCGCATATCGTTCGCAAGGTCCTGCTGTCGGCGGTGGCCAATGCGGAGAACAACCTCGGCGCGGATATCGATGAGCTCAAGGTTTCTCGAATCTTCGTGGACGAGGGCCCGACGCTCAAGCGCGGGCGGGCTCGCGCGAAGGGCCGCTATACACGTTTGTTGAAGCGAACCAGTCACATCACCGTTGTCGTGGCAGAAGACTAAGGAATCAGCATGGGTCAGAAGGTACATCCAACCGGAATTCGCCTTGGAATCGCCAAGGACTGGCGCGCCAAGTGGTACGCCGAAGGCGAAACGTTTGCGCAATATCTGCAGACGGATCTGAAGGCGCGCGAATTCCTGGAAAAAGAACTGTCGCACGCGGCTGTCAGCCACATTCAGATCGAGCGGCCGGCGAAGTCGGCAGAGATCACCGTGCACACGGCGCGCCCCGGTATCGTCATCGGCAAGAAGGGTGAGGACATCGAGAAGCTCAAGCACAAGGTCTCCAAGATCATGGGCGTCCCGACGCACATCCGGGTGACGGAGATTCGCAAGCCGGAACTCGACGCGCGCCTGGTTGCCGAGTCGATCGCGCAGCAGCTGGAGCGCCGTGTGATGTTCCGTCGTGCCATGAAGCGCGCGGTCGGCAATGCGATGCGCCTGGGTGCTCGTGGTATCAAGGTCCAGGTTGGCGGTCGTTTGAACGGCGCCGACATTGCACGAAGCGAAACCTATCGGGAGGGCCAGGTCCCGCTGCACACGCTGCGTGCCGATATCGATTACGGCACCGCTGAGGCGGCAACGACCTACGGCATCATTGGAATCAAGGTGTGGGTCTACAAGGGCGACGTGTTCGACCTGTACTCCGAAAGCACCGGCGAAAACGCCCAGAGCAAGGGCGCACGCAAGGAGAACTGATCATGCTGCAGCCAAAGCGCACAAAATTCAGGAAGACCCAGAAGGGCCGTAATCGCGGTCTGGCGCAGGTCGGCAACAAGGTCAGCTTCGGCGAGTTCGGCCTTCAGGCGACCACGCGCGGCTTCATCACCGCCCGCCAGATCGAGTCCGCGCGTCGTGCGATCACCCGTCACGTCAAGCGTGGCGGCAAGCTCTGGATTCGCGTTTTCCCCGACAAGCCGATTACGAAAAAGCCCGTCGAAGTTCGTATGGGTAAGGGCAAGGGTAACGTCGAATACTGGGTTGCACCGATCCAGCCCGGTCGGATGATTTATGAAATTCAGGGCGTCAGTGAAGACGTGGCGCGCGAGGCGTTTCGCCGGGCCGCCGCCAAGCTGAGCGTCAAGACCGCATTTGTAGTGAGGACCTTGTAATGAAGGCCAGTGAACTGCGTGGCAAGAATGCCAGTGAGCTCAAGGAAATGCTGCTCGAATTGCGCAAGGAGCAGTTCGGCCTGCGTATGCAGCACGGCAACGGCAGTCTTGAGGACCGTCATCAATTGAAGGCCGTGCGTCGCGACATTGCTCGCGTCAAGACAGTGATGAATCAGATGCAGGGTGAATCCGCATGAGTACTGAAGAAAAGGTACAGCGCAGCCAGGTTGGCCGCGTTGTCAGCAACAAGATGGATAAGACGGTCACCGTGCGCCTCGAGCGCCTGGTCAAGCACCCGCTGTACGGCAAATACATCCGCCGTTCGAGCAAGGTGCATGCGCACGATGAAACCAATGACTGCAATGAAGGCGATACCGTTCGCATTTCCCAGTGCCGCCCGCTCTCGAAGAACAAGAGCTGGCAGGTCGTGGAAATCGTCGAGCGCGCCCAGTAAGCGACAGCGGAGCGAAGCAGCATGATTCAGATGCAATCACGACTGGCGGCGGCCGACAACAGCGGCGCTCGCGAACTCATGTGTATCAAGGTCTTGGGTGGATCCAAGCGTCGGTACGCAAATATCGGCGACGTCATCAAAGTGACGGTAAAAGACGCGATTCCCCGCGGCAAGGTCAAGAAGGGTGAGGTCTACAACGCAGTTGTGGTTCGGACTCGCAAGGGCGTTCGTCGCCACGATGGGTCACTGATCCGCTTCGACGGGAATGCGGCGGTCCTTCTGAATCAGAAGCTCGAGCCCATTGGTACGCGTATCTTCGGGCCCGTGACGCGTGAACTGCGCTCCGAGCGGTTCATGAAGATCGTTTCACTTGCCCCGGAAGTTTTGTAAGGAGCTGATGATGGAACGTATTCGCAAAGGTGATGAAGTGATCGTGATCGCCGGACGCAGCCGGGGCCAGCGCGGCCATGTGCTGAAGGTTCTCGGCGACAACCGTTTTCTCGTTGAAAACGTCAACATGATCAAGAAGCACCAGAAGCCGGACCCGCAGAACCAGAAGCCGGGCGGCATTATCGAGCGCGAGGCGCCGATCCAGGCATCCAACGTGATGCTTTACAACCCCGCGACCGACAAGGGCGATCGGGTGGGATTCAAGTTTCTTGAAGACGGCCGGAAGGTGCGATTCTTTCGTTCTACCGGTGAAGTCGTAGATATCTGAGGCGAAGGAAATGGCTAGGTTGCAGGACTACTACCGCGATACCGTCGTTGGGCAGCTGAAGGAAAAATTCGGCTACGCCAACGTAATGCAGGTGCCGCGTCTTGAGAAGATCACCATCAACATGGGTCTCGGTGAGGCCGTGGGTGACAAGAAGGTCATCGAGAAGGCCGTCAGTGACATGGCGAAGATTTCCGGTCAGCGTCCGGTCGTCACCAAGGCACGCAAGTCGGTGGCCAGCTTCAAGATTCGCGACGATTACCCGATCGGTGCGAAGGTTACTCTGCGCCGCGAGCGGATGTACGAGTTCCTCGACCGCCTCGTCGCCATTGCCCTGCCGCGCGTTCGCGATTTTCGCGGCGTATCGCGCAAGGCCTTCGATGGTTCGGGTAACTACAACCTGGGTGTGAAAGAGCAGATCATCTTCCCCGAGATCAACTACGACCAGATCGACGCGATTCGCGGAATGGATATCGCCTTCACGACCAGCGCCAAGACAGACGAAGAAGGACTGGCCCTGTTGGAAGCATTTGGCTTCCCGTTCCGGGCCCGTTAAGGAGAATTAGAGATGGCAAAGATTTCAATGGTTCAGCGGGACGTGCGTCGCAGCAAGCTGACGGCTCGGTACGCCGAGAAGCGAGCGGAGCTGAAGAAGATCATCTCCGATCCCGAGGCGGATTACGAGTCCAAGCAGGCAGCCATGCATACGCTGAACAAGCTGCCGCGGGATTCCAGCCCGATCCGTCGGCGCAATCGTTGTCAGGTATCGGGACGGCCGCGCGGGTATTACCGCAAGTTCGGCCTGGCGCGCAACAAGCTGCGCGAAGCCGCCATGCGCGGTGACGTTCCGGGTCTGCGGAAAGCGAGCTGGTAAGGAGCAATCGACCATGAGTATGAATGACCCAATTTCGGACATGCTGGCTCGCATCAAGAATGCCCAGGCTGTCAACAAGCGGACGGTCAGCATGCCGTCTTCGACGGCCAAGGTGGCCATCGTCGAAGTCCTCAAAGATGAGGGCTACGTTCGCGGCTTCGATGTCGCGACCGACGGAAGCAAGAGCACGCTGACCATCGAATTGAAGTACGTCGATGGCCGGGGTGTGATCGACCGTCTCGACCGTTACAGCAAGCCCGGTCGCCGTCGCTACTTCAACAAGGATGATCTGCCGCGAGTCCTGAATGGTCTCGGTATCGCTATCGTCAGCACGTCGAAGGGCGTGATGACCGACGCGCGCGCGAGAAACGAAGGGCATGGCGGCGAAGTGATCTGCCTCGTGGCCTGACCTCTTAAAGGTTCTGAATCATGTCAAGAATTGCAAAAAACCCAATCGAGCTGCCCAAGGGCGTCGAGTTCAATCAGTCCGGCGAGTCGGTTTCGATCAAGGGCCCGAAAGGCACCCTGTCGCTCGACATTCACCCGAGCGTCGGCGTGACCATTGACGACGGCGTCGTCTCGTTTGCTCCCCATCAGGAAGCAGACATGGCAATGGCCGGCACGATGCGGGCTCTCGTCGCCAATATGGTCGAGGGCGTGACCAACGGCTTCGAGCGCAAGCTGACGCTGGTTGGCGTCGGTTATCGCGCCGCGGTCCAGGGGAGCGCTTTGAATCTGCAGCTGGGTTTCAGCCATCCCGTCGACTTTCCGATCCCGGAGGGTGTGACCATCGAAACGCCGAGTCAGACCGAAGTGGTGGTCCGGGGCAGCGACAAACAACTGGTTGGACAGGTGGCCGCCAAGATTCGGGCCTTCCGTCCGCCCGAGCCTTACAAGGGCAAGGGTGTTCGTTACGCGGATGAGCGCGTGGTCATGAAGGAAGCCAAGAAGGCTTAAGGAACAACGATGAGCGAGAAGAATCTTTCACGACTGAGACGGGCACGAAAGACCCGTGCTCGTATTCAGCGCCAGGGCGTAGCCCGCTTGACCGTGCATCGCACGGGTCAGCATCTCTACGCTCAGATCATCGCGCCGGGTGGCGGTCGCACCGTTGCTGCAGCATCGACGCTGCAGAAGGACATTCGGGGTGACCTGAAGGCGACCGCGAACGTCGAAGCGGCCAAGGCGGTCGGAAAAGCCATCGCTGAGCGTTCGCTTGCCGCTGGCGTGAGCGACGTCGCCTTCGATCGCTCGGGCTTCAAGTACCACGGTCGTATCAAGGCCCTCGCTGATGCCGCGCGTGAAGCCGGCCTGAAGTTTTAAGGAATACGGAATTCATCATGGCTAGAGATAACAGCTCAGACGATCTCATCGAAAAACTGGTCGCCGTCAATCGCGTCGTCAAGGTCGTCAAAGGCGGACGTCAGTTCAGCTTCACCGCCCTGACCGTCGTTGGTGACGGCGAGGGCAAGGTCGGCTTCGGCTATGGCAAGGCGCGCGAAGTGCCGCTGGCCATCCAGAAGGCGATGGAGCGCGCCCGTCGTGACATGGTTCGCATCAGCCTGAACGAAGGCACCCTGTGGCACGCGGTGAAGTCTCGCCACAGTGGCTCGCGCGTCTACATGCAGCCGGCCTCTGAAGGTACCGGTGTGATTGCCGGCGGTGCCATGCGCGCCGTGTTCGAAGCTGTTGGCGTCCAGAACGTCCTGGCCAAGAGCGTGGGGTCGAACAACCCGATCAACCTCGTCCGCGCAACGATGAAGGGCCTTCAGTCAATGGCCTCGCCGGAGTCTGTGGCGATCAAGCGCGGCAAGCCTATCGAGGAGATTCTTGAACATCATGGCTAAGCAACCCTCAAAGATTCGCGTCACGCTCGTTCGGAGCACGAACGGAACGATCGGCAAGCATCGCGAGACCGTTCGCGGTCTTGGTCTGCGCCGCATGCATCACAGCGTGGAGCTGGAAGACACGCCGTCCATCCGCGGCATGATCAACAAAGTGCGCTACCTGGTTAAGGTCGACGAGGCCTAAGTAATTCTCATTGGCAAGGATTTTGACGATGAAACTCAATTCAATTCAGCCCGCAGAAGGCAGCCGCAAGACCCGCAAACGCGTCGGGCGTGGCATCGGGTCCGGCCTGGGTAAGACCGGCGGTCGGGGCCACAAGGGCCAGAAGTCGCGTTCAGGCGGCTATCACAAGGTCGGGTTTGAGGGCGGTCAGATGCCGCTGCAGCGTCGCCTGCCCAAGGTCGGCTTTCATTCCGCGGTCAACACCAAGACGCGCGAGCTTCGCCTGTATCAGCTCAACGCGTTCAAGGGCGATACCGTCGATCTGCTGTCGTTGAAGGAAGCGGGTCTCGTGCCCGGCGACACGCAGCGCGTACGCATCATAGCGACCGGTGAGCTCGATCGCGCACTGACCGTCAGCGGCGTGCACGTCACGGCAGGGGCCGTGAAAGCCATCGAAGCGGCCGGAGGAAAGGTCGAATAATGTCTCGCAGCGCGTCAGATATGGCGGGTGCCCTCGGCGGCATCGGGCGTTTGAAGGAGTTGCGTCAGCGGCTCCTTCTCGTGGTTATTGCCCTGATGGTGTTCCGCTTTGGTACCTTCATTCCGGTGCCCGGCATCAACCCGATCACGCTGGTCTCGTTGATGGATCAGACCAGCGGCACGATCGTCGACATGTTCAACATGTTCTCCGGCGGCGCGCTCGGTCGATTCTCCATCTTCGCGCTGGGCGTGATGCCCTACATCTCGGCTGCGATCATCATGCAGTTGATGAGCCACGCGGTGCCTCAGCTGCAGGCGCTGCGAAAGGAAGGCGAATCCGGTCGGCGCAAGATTACCCAGTACACCCGCTACTTCACCGTGGTGCTGGCGGCGTTCCAGTCCTTCGGGGTCGCTATTGCGCTGCAGTCTCAGAGTGCAGGGGCAGATCTGCCCGTGGTCATCAACCCGGGCCCGGGATTCCTGCTGTCAGCCGTCGTCACCCTGACGGCCGGCACGGTCTTTCTGATGTGGCTGGGTGAGCAGATAACCGAGCGTGGCATCGGAAACGGCATCTCCATCCTTATCTTCGCGGGCATCGTCGCCGAATTGCCGCGTGCTATCGGGTCGACCCTCGAGCTGGTCAACACCGGCCAGCTGGGCATTCCGACCGCGCTGCTGCTGCTGGTCATGGCGCTGGCCGTGACGACCTTCGTTGTTTTCGTCGAGCGGGGACAGCGTCGAATCACCGTCAATTACGCGCAGCGCCAGGGGCGCAAGGCCTACCAGGCCCAGTCCAGCCATCTGCCCCTCAAGGTCAACATGGCCGGCGTGATTCCGGCTATCTTTGCCTCCAGCCTGGTGCTGTTCCCGGCGACGATCTCGTCGTGGTTCGGTGCATCGGCCGAGGGTGGTGTGACCTGGCTGCAGACGATCTCGGAGCAACTTCGACCGGGCCAGCCGCTGTACATCAGCCTGTTTGGCTCGATGATCGTGTTTTTCTGCTTTTTCTACACCGCGATCGTCTTCAACTCGCGCGAGACGGCCGATAATCTGAAAAAGTCTGGTGCGTTCATTCCGGGCATTCGCCCGGGGCGCCAGACCTCGGAATACATCGACTACGTATTGACCCGGCTGACGACGGTAGGCGCGATCTATCTGCTCGCCGTCTGCCTGATGCCGGAGTTCCTGATCATGCAGTACAACGTGCCCTTCTACCTTGGTGGGACGTCACTGCTGATCATCGTCGTGGTAACGATGGACTTCATGGCCCAGCTGCAGGCGCATTTGATGTCGCACCAGTACGACAGCTTGCTGAAGAAGTCGAACCTGAAGAATTACGGCCGTTCGGGCGTTGTCCGGCGCTGACGGCTTGTTCCTACTGCGGATACACGGACTCGGAGAATCATTATGAAAGTTCAGGCATCGGTCAAGAAAATCTGCCGAAACTGCAAGATTGTTCGCCGCCAGGGCGTCGTGTTCGTGATTTGCACGGACCCGAAGCACAAGCAGCGACAGGGCTGAGGCTGATCGAACAGCCTTGATCAGGAGCGTCAGACTCGATACACTAGCGGGTTTGCGCTGATTAGACGTTAGAAGGTTTACGGAGAGAACACATGGCTCGTATTGCAGGCGTTAACCTGCCAGTTCAGAAGCACACTTGGGTGGCTCTGACTCAAATCTACGGTATCGGGCGGACTCGCGCGTATCAAATCTGCGACTCTGCGGGCGTGGCTCCGGAGACCAAGATCCGCGATCTGACCGAAGGCGAGCAGGAAAAACTTCGTCAGGAAGTCGGCAAGTTCACCGTCGAAGGTGATCTGCGCCGCGAGGTCGGGATGAATATCAAGCGCCTGATGGACCTCGGTTGTTTCCGTGGCCTTCGTCACCGTCGAGGCCTGCCCGTTCGCGGCCAGCGCACTCGCACCAATGCACGCACCCGCAAGGGTCCGCGTCGCCCGATTCGTTGAGGTTTTAGGTCATGGCTAAACAGACCACTAAGAGCAAGAAGAAGGTTAAGAAGGTCGTCGTTGATGGCATCGCCCACGTGCATGCCTCGTTCAACAACACCATCATTACCATCACCGACCGTCAGGGCAACGCCCTGTCGTGGGCCACGAGTGGTGGGTCGGGTTTCCGCGGATCGCGTAAATCAACCCCCTTTGCTGCCCAGGTGGCGGCTGAGAATGCCGGTCGAGCGGCGCAGGAATTCGGATTGAAAAACCTCGAAGTCCGCGTTAACGGGCCTGGACCCGGACGCGAGTCCTCGGTTCGTTCCCTGAACGCCGTGGGCTTCAAGATCACCAATATCATCGACGTGACGCCGATCCCGCACAACGGGTGCCGGCCGCCGAAGAAACGTCGCGTCTGACACACTGGAATAGCAGAAGATTATGGCTAGATATACTGGACCCACTTGTAAACTCGCGCGTCGCGAGGGCATGGATCTGAGCCTGAAGAGCCCGGCTCGTGGCCTGGATTCCAAGTGCAAACTGAACCAGCCGCCTGGGCAGCACGGTGACAGCCGTCGCCAGCGCCTGTCGGACTATGCGCTTCAGCTCCGCGAGAAGCAGAAGGTTCGCCGTATGTACGGTGTCCTCGAGAAGCAGTTCCGGAACTATTACAAGACCGCTGCCCGTCGCAAGGGTGCGACCGGCGAGAACCTGCTCAAGCTCCTCGAAGGGCGCCTTGACAACGTGGTCTACCGGATGGGTTTCGCCGTCACTCGCGCGCAGGCTCGCCAGCTGGTCAGCCATCGGTCGGTCGAAGTCAACGGCAAGATTCTTAATATCCCCTCGGCGCAGATCAACGCTGACGACAAGATTTCGATTCGGGAGCGCGCCAAGAAGCAGCTGCGCATCCAGGAAGCGGTCAGTCTGTCGAAGGAACTCGATCTCGTGCCCGACTGGGTCGATGTCGATTTCGAAAAGATGGAAGGTGTCTTCAAGGGCGCGCCGGATCGTGATGATCTGCCGCCGGACATCAATGAAAACCTGATTGTCGAGCTCTACTCGAAGTAGGGTTGCCCTCAGGCAGTTGACAGTCATCGAAAGAAGCCGGCGCATGCCGGCTTCTTGAACTAAGCGAATATTCCGAAGAGGTACACCATGTCAGGCCAGATCACTGAACTTGTCGGCAACATGCTCAAGCCGAAAGGCCTTTTGGTTGACGAAATCACCCCCCGCCGCGCTCGCATCACGCTCGAGCCGCTGGAGCGTGGGTTCGGACACACCCTGGGCAACGCCCTTCGGCGCGTCCTGCTGTCTTCGATTCCCGGCAGTGCCATTACCGAGGTCGAGATCGACGGCGTTCTGCACGAATACACGGCCGTTGACGGCCTGCAGGAGGACATCGTTGAAGTCCTGCTCAACCTCAAGGATGTTGCCGTTCGCATGCACTCGCGCGAAGAGGCGGTCCTGACCCTGTCGAAGGACAAGGCGGGCCCGGTCACTGCAGGCGATATCCAGCTGGATCACGACGTGGAAATCGTCAATCCGGAACATGTGATCTGCAACCTGACCAAGAATTCCAAGCTCAGCATGCAGCTGAAGGTCACTCGTGGCGTCGGCTACCAGCCCGCTTCCGTGCACAAGTTCAACGAGGAGGAGACGCGCTCCATCGGCCGGCTTCAGCTCGATGCGTCCTATTGCCCGGTCCATCGCGTGGCCTACAGCGTGGAAAGTGCCCGTGTCGCGCAGCGCACGGACCTCGACAAGCTGGTGCTCGATATCGACACCAACGGTACGATGAGCTGCGAAGACGCGGTCAAGCTGGCCGCTGGCATCTTGGTCGATCAGATGTCGGTCTTCGTTGATTTCGTCGCCCGCGAGAAGGATCAGGACGAAGTGTCGACGGAAACCTTCGATCCCGTACTGATGCGCCCGATCGACGACCTCGAGCTGACCGTTCGCTCGGCCAACTGCCTCAAGGCCGAGCACATCCAGTACGTCGGTGATCTGGTGCAGCGCACGGAGACCGAGCTGCTGAAGACCCCGAACCTGGGCAAGAAATCACTGACCGAAATCAAGACGGTGCTGGCTTCGCACGACCTGACTCTGGGCACGCGCCTGGAAAATTGGCCGCCTGCCAGCCTGGCACGAACCGAGCGTTAAGGAGATCTACCATGCGTCATCGCAAAGCCGGGCGTAAGCTCAACAGAAATTCGTCGCATCGTCGCGCCATGTTCAAGAACATGACGGTCAGTCTGATTCAGCATGAGTTGATCAAGACCACGGTGCCCAAGGCCAAGGAACTGCGTCGCGTCGCCGAGCCTCTGATCACCCTGGCCAAGGAAGACACGGTAGCCAAGCGCCGACTGGCCTTCAGCCGCCTGCGCGACAAGGAAGCGGTTGGAAAGCTCTTCACGGAGCTGGCCCCGCGCTACGCGCAGCGCCCCGGCGGCTACCTGCGCATCCTCAAGTGCGGCTACCGTGCCGGCGACAATGCGCCGATGGCCTACGTCGAGCTCGTCGACCGCCCGGACGCGCCGGGGGCGGAGCTGGCCGACTGAGCCAGTCACCGATACCAATACCGATGAAAGCCCGGCCCCGCGCCGGGTTTTCTTTTTCTGCTGTTCGGAATCAGACGACGCGGACCCGCTTAGAATAGGGCCCTCGGAGCACCGACGGAACCGACCATGCGCACCTGGATCATGATTTCTGCCGCAGTGATGATCATCGTCATGGGGCTGTACGGGAGCGCCGTGCTGGTCTTCGACGAGGATCGCCTGAAAGGCCTGCTCGCCATGCACGTGGAGCGCGACACCGGTCGGCGTATCGATATTCGCGGGGATCTTCGCGTCCGTCTGTTTCCGGGCGTGCGCCTCGAGGCCGAGGCGATCGAGATTTCCGGACCCGCCCGATCCTCCGGGCCGTCGATACTCGAGGCCGAGTTCCTGGAGATGAACCTTCGGCTCCTGCCGATGATTCGCGGGGAGCTCGAGGCCAGCCAGGTGCGCCTGCGAGGAGCGCGCGTCAACCTGCAGCAGTCCGATCCCGCGGGTGCGAGCGGCATCGAGGAGCTCCTCGATCCCCTGCAGCCTGCCGAGGAAGGCGCGCGCTGGCTGGACGGACCGATCCAGGTCGACGACGTGCTGGTCAATCTCAGCGACAGCATGGGCGTTCGCCAGGAGCAGTTCTCCGTCGACCGCATCGAGCTCGAGGGTTTTGCCGTGGGCGAACCCCTGCAGTTCCGCTTCCGGGGCAACGTCGGCCAGCCCGCCTTGTTCGACTGGCTGGAGATCGATGGCCTGATGGTGCCGCAGGCCGACGGGAATTTCCGTCTGGCAAACATGCAGATGACGGGCAGCCTGGAAGAAGGGCACTTCGCCTTGGAGCTCCTCGGTAATCTCGACGTCCATCCGGGCCCGCCCCTGGCCGTGTCCCTGGACGCCGGTCAACTCCAGATCAACGACCACCAGTTCCGCGCCGAGATCGACTACACGGCCTTCGACCAGCCCTACGTCAACCTGGATCTGTCGTCGGATTTCATCGATATGAACGTTGCCGCCCTGCCTGCGCTACTGGCCGGGCACCTCGGCGCGCGCAGCGGCTCGAGCGTCGTGGCCGGTCTGCAGGCGATGGATTTCGATCTCGATGTGAGCGTGAGCCAGGTGGCCCAGGCGGGTCTCATTCTCAACGATCTCGAGCTTCAGGCCCAGGCGCGTGATCGGCGCTTGACCGTCGATCGTCTGGTGGCCGACGTCCCCGGCGGCTTCCTCAGCGCGCTGGCCGTGGTCGACATGGCGCCGGCGGGCTGGTCGTCGGAGCTGGGTTTTCGCATCGACGCCGACGACTTTGCCGACCTGGCGCGCGCCATCCCCATGCCACTCGCGCCAGGAGGCTCAGGGAGCCTGTCGCTGGCCCTGGTGCTGGCCACCGGCAGCACGGGCCTGGTGGTCAATGGCGAGGGGGCGGTGGAGCTCTGGAACGGCTCGTGGCGGGTGCTCGAGACGATGACGCCGGGCGTTCTGCCGCGACAGGGCTCGGCAGCCTTCGAGTTCCTGAGCTCACCGATCGAGGTTCAGTCGGGGAGGATCCTCCTGCCCGAGTTCCAGTACGTCAGCAGCGAGATCGTGGGGCAGGGCGAGCTGGCGCTGACCTGGCCCCTCGGCGAGGTCGAGGGCGATCTCGATCTAAGCCACGAGGACCAGCTCGTGAGGGTCCAGGTCAGCGGTTCGCTGGCCGAACCGCGCCTCGAGTGGCGGCGCGCGAATCGCCCGGTGGGAGCTGAGCGTTGAGCGACGACAGCGATCGCCGCCTTGGCCTGATCTCGGCGCTCAGCGCCTTCCTGTTCTGGGGCCTGGCGCCGATCTACTTCAAATGGCTGGGCCACGTCCGCGCCGACGAGATCATCGCCCACCGGATTCTCTGGTCCGTCGTTTTTCTCGGACTGGTCCTCGTCTTTCGCCACCGCAGCCGCGTCCTCCAGCACCTGCGCGTTTCGCGTGGCGTGCTGCTGACGCTTGCCCTTTCCAGCCTTCTGATCCTGAGCAACTGGCTGATTTTCGTCTATGCGGTCAATTCCAATCGCGTGCTCTCGACCAGCCTGGGCTACTTCATCAACCCGCTGGTCAACGTCATGCTGGGCATGCTCGTGTTCCGCGAGCGCCTGAGCGGCCTGCAGATGATTGCCGTGGCCATTGCCGGTGCCGGCACCCTGTACATGGCGATTCAGGTCGGCGTCATTCCCTGGATGGCCTTCGGCCTGGCCTTCTCCTTCGGTCTCTACTCGGTGGCTCGAAAGCTGACCGACGTCGGTCCCATGGTCGGTCTGTTCTGGGAAACGCTCCTGGCCGTGCCCCTGGCGATCGCCTGGCTGGTCTGGCTCCGCTCGGCGAATGTGATGATGTTCGATCTCGGCGAGTTGCCTTCGGCGCTGCTTCTGGCCGGCACCGGCCTGGTCACCGTCATTCCCCTGCTGCTATTCGCCGCGGCGGTGCGTCGACTGCCATTGAGTACCATGGGGCTGTTCCAGTACCTGGCACCGAGCATGACGTTCATCCTCGCGGTGTTCGTCTACGACGAGCCCTTTACGCGCGATCATGCGATTACCTTTTCCTGTATCTGGCTGGCACTGATTCTCTACACGTTCTCGAGTATGGAGCAGCGTCGGCGAGCCCGAATCCCCCTTTAGCGTCGACCGTATGGACAACGAATTACAGAAACGTGCGCCGAGCCGTCGCGTCGCATCCCTGGCGGCTCTCAAACCCTTTATCCTTCGCTACCGGCTGCAGATTTCCCTGGCCCTGATCTTCCTGCTGATCTCCGCCGCCGGGGCCCTGGCCATACCGGCGGCGGTCGGGCAGGTGATCGACCGCGGTTTCGTCGCCGACGACATCAGCCGCATCGACCGCTGGTTCTGGCTCCTGTTTGCCGCGGCCGTGGTCATGTCCGTCGGTGGTGGCTTGCGCTTCTACTGGGTCAGCTGGTTGGGCCAGCGCGTGGTCTCCGACGTGCGCTCGGCGGTGTTTTCCCGGGTGCTGGTCATGGACCCGGCCTTCTTTGCCCGGACGCGCACGGGCGAGGTCCTGTCGCGCATCAATACGGACACGACGCTGATCGAAACGCTCGTCGGCTCCACGGTCTCCTTGGGGCTGAGAAATCTGCTGATGCTCGTCGCCAGCTCGATTGCTCTGGTGCTGACGGCCCCGAGCCTGGCCGGCATCATCGGCGGGCTGATCGTGCTGATCATCGTGCCCGTCCTGCTCCTCGGCCGCTGGGTGCGGCGCCTGTCCCGCGACTCTCAGGATCGCATCGCCGATATCAGCGCGCGCGGCGATGAGGCCATCAACGCGATTCAAACGGTCCAGGCCTTCGCCCGCGAGCCCAAGGAAATCGAGCGCTTCACGGCGACCGTCGAGGGCGCGCTGGCCGCGAACACGAAGCGCATCGCCGCCAGCACCCTGCTGATCGTGGCCGTCGTGTTGCTGACCTTCTCCTCGATCACCTTCGTCCTGTGGCTGGGCGCGCGCGCCGTGGTCAGCGAGACCATGTCACCCGGCCAGCTCGGCCAGTTCGTTCTCTACGCAGCGATCGCCGCGGGGTCGACCGCGAGCCTGTCGGAGATCTGGGGTCAGATCCAGCGTGCCGCCGGGGCCATGGAGCGCCTGGCCGAACTCCTCGACCTGAAGCCGGCGATCAGCAGCCCCGCCGAGCCCACGCCTCTGCCCGAAGCGCCCCTCGGCCTGTCGGTGGAGCATCTGGCCTTCGCCTACCCGGATCGCCCCGATAATCCGGTGCTCAAGGACTTGAGCTTCGAGGTGCCCGCGGGCGAAACCGTCGCCCTCGTCGGGCCGTCGGGCGCCGGCAAGTCGACGCTGTTCCAGCTGCTGCTGCGCTTCCACGACCCCCTCGAGGGCCGGATTGCCATCAACGGCGTGGATCTTCGCGACCTCGATCTGGCCGAGCTGCGCATGGCCATGGGCCTGGTGCCCCAGGACGTCGTGCTGTTCTCCGGCTCGGCGGCCGACAACATCGCCTACGGCGTCGATGCGCCCAGCCGCGCCATGCTCGAGTCGGTGGCCAGGTCGGCGAATGCCAGTGAATTCATCGATCGCCTGCCCGAGGGCTACGACACCTTCCTCGGCGAGCGGGGCCTGAGCCTGTCCGGCGGCCAGCGCCAGCGCCTGGCCATCGCCCGCGCCCTGGCCAAGGACCCGCCGATCCTGCTCCTGGACGAGGCCACCGCCAGCCTCGATGCAGAAAGCGAGCGCTGGGTGCAGGATGCCCTGAACGAAATCAGCCGTGACCGCACCGTGCTGGTCATCGCCCACCGCCTGGCCACCGTGCGTCGCGCCGACCGGATTCTCGTGCTGGAAGAAGGCCGGCTGGTCGCCGAAGGCCGCCACGACGAGCTGATCCAGAGCAGCGAGCTCTACGGGCGCCTCGCGCGGCTGCAGTTTCTCGAGTAGACGTCGAGCCGCGCTTGGTTGCGTGCGCTTTTCCAGCGCGCGGCATTTATCCAGTAGGAAATCACTCCAATACTGCGAGGCCGCATCGTGAAACTATCAACCTTTCTGATTCCGCCGACTCCGGAAAAGACCGGCAGCCGGGATGGCAGTCCTGCGAAGCACCGTCGTCGGACCGCAGGGCTAATGCAAATCATGGGGTGGGCCAGAACCCTGATTATGGTGGGTATCGCCTGTCTGAGCGCCCATGTCGGCGCTCAGTCCACGGACGGAGTGCCAGCGCTGGAGGGCACGAGCTACCGAGTCGTTCAGGCCACCGTCGACAGCGGGGGTGGCCAGGCCGAAGGCGGGCAGTATGTCGTGCGCGGCACGATCGGCCAACATGACGCCTCGCAAAGCAGCGGCCATGCCTACGAGCTCCGAGGGGGGTTCTGGGCCATGCCGGGCACCCTGGACGACGGCTTGTTCAATGACCGCTTCGAAGTCATCGTGCCGCGGCTGGGGCAGTTCTAAGGCGGGTGTGGATGAGGCCTGAGGGCCGTTCGCAGCCATTGCTGCTGACATCCAGGCGCGCATCATCGGGGCCGGTCTACCCCGGTCAATCCTGTCTTGGTCGATTGCGCTGCGGGCGATTAGCGTCTCGCTTGGCCGGCCTTTGCGCTGATCGACTACCGCAACGGGCGCACGCTGGGTTCCTTGTCGAATTCTGCCAACGGCCCGCAGCGGCCCATCGATGGCTCCGTCGGAAAGCGCCACGCAGCCGGGGATCCGCGTGGTATCGAGTTTTGCCGACTCGCTTCGATCTTCGAGGATCGCTCCGCGGGCAGAATCTGCAGCAAGAGTGCTGATTCCGCCTGTCGCATGGCGGTTGAATGGCTGAAGCAGACGGCGGGCGGATTCTTGCCTCAGGCGAGGGCCATCCGGAATCCACAGCGCTATTGCCGAAAGTTCGCCATCGGGCTGTAGCGCCGAGCGATGGATCTCTGCAATAGCCAGCTCCTCGCGCGCGTCAGAGCAAGGCGGCGATGATCATCAGTACCGTGGCGAAAAAGCCGACCATCCAGATCAGTGAGCGCAGCAGATAGACCCCCGACATGTAAGCGGGCACGTAGGCAATGCGCGCGATCAGGTAGGCCCAGGCGCAGGCGGCCGTGAATCCGGTGCTGGCCTCGCCATGGACGACCACGAGCACCGCGATCGTAAAAAGAATCAGGCCCTCGAAGTGATTATCGAGCGCACGCTTCAGGCGCCCGGCCTGGCCTGTGGCTTTCCGCTCCTCGTCGCGCGGACCGGCCGTGTACCTCGGACCCAGCTGGAGGTTCACGGGCACGGCCATCAGCAGAAGCTGCAGCACCTGCAGCAGGGCGGCGTAGGCCAGAATCTTGACTTCGATGAGCATGGTGGTCTCCTGAGTGAGTGTGTCGAGGGACAGTACTCGAGAAGCATAAGCACCCCTTCCATTGATTTCCATTGGCCGGACGGGCGAGATTCACCCCGACCCTGCATGGATGCCTGTCGCAAATCGATACGCCGCGGTAGACTGGCATTCCCGGAAATAGGCAAGCGACACCGCCTGGAGGAAGCGATGGACCCCTTCGTTCGCAATTACACCATCGGCCTGGCCGCCATCGTGCTGATCGCACTGGCCGTGGTCTTCTACGAAAGCCCGAAGGTCGGGGCTCTGAACGACCGTCTGGCCGAGAATGCCGAGCTGGGCGAGTATCCCTACACGTTTCGCGTTCTTGCCTTCGACGATGGTGTGGCCACCGTCACGACGCCCCGCTCACCCAAGTTCAACGCATTCCGCGCGTTGCGCATCCTCTATCCCTCCCTGGCCGACGAGGACGACGAGTCGCGCCGGCTCTACGACGCCCAGCTGGAGCTTGCCCGCGTCCAGGAGATGGCGGCCGGGATCGTCATGTCCGATCCCGACGTCGACAGGGTGCGCTGGGCGCTCGATGAACGCTGGCTGCGGAGCAACGGCATCAATCCGGATCTGCTCTGAATCCATCCTGACGCCCTTCGGCTGGTTCATCGCTTGATCGGCACAGGGCGAAGCGCGATAAACCACGGCTGACAGAAGCCACCATGCACATTGATGCCATTGAAAGGGGCGATTCAACTCAACGTTGGCACGGCTTTTCAGTTACAACTCTTTCGGTTTGACTCTTGAAATTCCGATAACGGAATCGTTGTCATCTGGCAACCCTTCGACGAAACCCTTTCCTTGGCCCTTACTTGCTTCGACGACGAGTATCTTCACGTTAGGGTCCCCATGTCAAAAATCAGCGACGCCTAGGGCGTCTGCTTACATTTTTTGTGGCCCCGGTTTCAATCTTTTTCAGGCTGACGGAAAGTAGGAGGCGACCGTAAAAAAGGCGAGAGTGGAAAGTAGTAGAGAGATAATTGGTATGACGGTAGATGGCCGCGTTTCCTTTTTAGCTGCACACACCCCAGCCCAAATCAGTGAACCAAAAGCACTTCCGATTGACAGGAGAAGAAACCCGGGCCAAAGATCGACCCATGTAGACCAGACATTCATTCGCGAAGGGCTTCCCGCATTAAATTGCACTGTGGTGGCCCCTCCGATAATCAAAAATAGGAAGGTCATGGTTGCTGCAACTGCAATGGGAACTGCCCCTGCAGAAAGAAACTTCACGATCAGTTTGTAGGTAGTGCTGTCCATGGACTCACCACGCGCTTTCGCGCGCATAATTGAGTACACGGCATAAGCTATGTAGAAAACACAGGACAGAACGAGAAGAGGCAGGAGCATATTGTGGGCTAACGTCTTAGCTAAGCGGCGCGCCTAAGCGCGTCCGAGTGGAGGCGAAGCCGGAGCGGCTTGAGTGATTTGTTATACGAAGTCGCCAAAATTATCTTGGTAAATGACTACTTCAATTTCGAAACTCTCGCAAAGCCTTTCCATTTCTGGGTCGCCTTTGCCACAAATTGCTACCGCCCGAATAGAGCGTGGCTTAAATCGCTTAATTATTTCCCTAGAGAAAAGAGTCTGGCCCATAAGATACATTCCGAGCCGGGTAGCCTTGGTCTGAACAACCACAATATCGCGATCTTCAAGGTTGAACGTTCCGCCAATTTGTACTCGCTTTTCCTCCCCAAGAACAATGACGCCATCAATGAGTCGTCTCGCAACACCTCGCCCTCTATCCTGCCGAATCGCCAGGAATTCCTCTATGAGCAGACCCCCAGTAAATGAGTCCCAGAATTTTCGGGTTCTCCAAGTTTCGTGCCTGCTCATTTAACGTATAACGTCTTAGCTAAGCGGCGCGCGTAGCGCGTCCGAGTGGAGGCCCGCAGGGCCGGAATGTCTTGAGCGGTTTGTTAGGTAATTTGGCTCCCAACTGACCACCGCGCCGATCAAGGGTGGACCACAAGTGACATGTAAAAGGCCGCTATCAGAAAAAGAGAAAACGGGCCAGTCGCTAGCGGATTGATATCGTAAGTAATGCTTAAGACGAACATCAGAACCATAAGCCCGAGAATTAGAAAGCTGGTTTTCCCGATGCTTGGAAGTCTGGGCATGTCCCCTGGAATGCTCTCTGCATCTGGAAGCGACTTTAATGTTCGGTAGCCTCCGTACAAGTGGATTGCTAGCATTGCCGCCACAAAGTATACGGCTAATGACCCCATACAGAAAGCCAAAGGAAAGGAAAGAAAGCTTGTAGTCTGGAGCGCAATCGAGTCATTAAGACGCTTAGCTGCGATGTCCCTAGTCTCTTTCTTTTGTGAGTTCCTTTCGATCATTACCTAAC
>CAZDFS010000064.1:0-22041 GCA_964504865.1 uncultured Wenzhouxiangella sp. | reverse complement strand
CACCTACACCGACCAGCGGCCCAGTGACGACGCCGAACCGATGGAGCTGCCCGAGCTCAACGTCCTCGACAGCCGTGCCCCGCCCCCCACCGTGGGAGGAAGTGACGAGGAGGTCAGCGTCGAACCCCTTCGCCTGACCATCAGCTCACCGCAGAACGAAGAGAACATCTTCGGCACGGGCAATACGCTCGACGTCTCCCTGGAGAGCAGCATCGAGCTTCCGCCGACGGCGCTGATCGTCATCTACCTCAACGGGGAAGCGCAGGATCCGATCCAGTCGCTGAACTACAGCTTCGACTTCATCCCGCGCGGCACGCATACGCTTCGCGCCGAGCTGAGAACCGCGGCCGGACGCGTCCTGGCCGAAACCGACACCATCACCTTCTTCATGCGCCAGGCCTCTCGTCTTAACCCACCCGGCCCGTGACCCGCTTCGACCCGGATCAGCTGACCACCGGCCTGATCCACGTCGACACCTCCGGCCGTGTGGCCTGGCTCAATCGCGCCGCGGCTGTGCTGCTCGACGCAGGACGCGACGCGCTCATCGACCGCCCCTTGTGCTCGGTCAGCCCCGCCCTCGAGCGCCTGCGGGCGCGAACGCTCCGCATCGGAAGCCCGCTTAACGTGACCGAAGCACAGCTGTTTTCCGCCGGGCCCGCGCTCGATCTCTTCGTTCGTATCGATGAGGACGGCTGCCGCTTCGAACTTCATCCGGTCACCGAGCGCCTGCGCAAGCGCGAGCGCGCCGAGCGCGCCGAGCGCGACCAGTCGATTACCCTGCTCGCGCGCCGCCTGGCCCACGAATTGCGCAACCCCCTGGCCGGCGTTCGCGGCGCCGCACAACTGATCGAACAGAGCAGCGACCGCGATGCCGCTCGCCGCCACGCGCAGATGATTCAGCGCGAGGTCGACCGAATCACCGCTCTGATCGACCACGTGGCCGAAGAGCGTCCGGCAAAGTTCGGTCCGTGCAATCCGCACCGCATCCTCGATGACGCGATCGAACTGGTGCAGGCGGAAAGCGGCGGACGACTGACCATTCAGCGCCATCTCGACCCGAGCATCCCGGAGCAGGAGGCGGACGAGGGTCGCCTCCATCAGCTCTTTCTCAACCTGCTCAGGAACAGTGTCCAGGCCGGCGCCGAAACCCTGACCCTGCACAGCCGCATCGAACACGACTCGGCCTGGGTCGACCCGCCGGCGCGACACGCGATCCGGATCGACATCGACGACGATGGCGAGGGCGTGGCCGACACGCTGCGGGACCGTCTGTTCCTGCCGCTGGTTACCGGCCGTGATCAGGGCACCGGTTTCGGCCTGGCCGTGGTCCAGCAGATCGCCCGGGCCCACGGCGGGCTGGTCGACTACTGCGCCCTGGACCGGGGCAGTCGATTCACCCTGCGGATCCCGCTTCAGATTGCGTCTGATGCAGGCACCGCCTCCCGTCGCATGAGCGCAGGACCCACCGACCCCGTGTCGATGCCGGCCGGCGAGGAGGCGAAATGAGCGAGCGCATCTGGATCATCGACGATGACCCGGCCGTGCGCTACGTGCTCGAAGAGTTCTTCCTGAGCCAGCACCTGCCCGTGCGAAGCTTCGAGACCGGCGATGAACTGCGGGCGGCGCTCGCCCACCATGAGCCGGATCTGGTCATGGCCGACGTCCGCCTCAAGGGCGAGAACGGACTGGAGATCATGCAGTCGATTCGAGAGCGCCTGCCCGAGCTGCCGGTCATCGTCATGACGGCCTACTCCGATCTCGACTCGGCGGTGCGAGCCTTCCAGGGCGGCGCCTTCGAGTTTCTGGCCAAGCCCTTCGACCTCGACGAGGTCGGCCGACTGGTGAAGAAAGCGATCGCCCAGGCCAGCACCAGGGAGCCTCAAAGCCCACCCGAGGACGGCCTGATCGGCTCCTCACCCGCGTTTCAGGACATGATCCGCATGGTCGGTCGACTCTCGGCCAGCGCCATTCCGGTGCTCATCACCGGCGAGACCGGCACGGGCAAGGAGCTGATCGCCCGCGCCCTGCACCGCCACTCGCCGCGCTCGGACGGGCCCTTCATCGCAATCAACACCGCGGCCATTCCCGAAGAGCTGCTGGAATCGGAGCTCTTCGGCCACGAGAAGGGCGCCTTCACCGGCGCCACGGAGCAGCGCAGCGGCCGCTTCGAACAGGCCCGCGGCGGCACCCTGTTCCTGGACGAAATCGGGGATATGCCGCTGACCCTGCAGTCGCGCCTTCTGCGCGTCCTGGCCGAAGGCGAGTACTACCGCCTCGGCGGCCGCGACCTGATTCGCACGGACGCGCGCATCATCACCGCCACCCACCGCGACCTGGATCAGCGCGTGGCCGACGGCGCCTTTCGCGCCGACCTCTACCACCGACTGAAGGTCATCAGCCTGCGCGTCCCGCCCCTGCGCGAGCGCCGCGCCGATGTGCCCGAGCTCGCCCGCCACTTTCTGCGCGAGGCCGGCAAGGAATTCAGGCTGCCGCCGAAGATGGCCGACCAGGCCCTCCTCGAGCACCTGAAGACCCTCGACTGGCCGGGCAATGTGCGGGAACTCAAGCACCTGTGCCAGTCCCTCGCGGCCCTGGCACCGGCGCCGCTGATCAGCGTCGATGACCTGCCGCCCGACTATCGAGCACCGGGCACGCTCAGCGCCAGCGAGCAGCTTGAGTGGGTTCAGTCCATGAGCCGTGTCCTGAGCACCGAACTGACCGAAGACCAGGATCGCCTGTTCGACCGCTACAAGACCCGCTTCGAGCAGGCGATGGCCCTGTGCGCCATGGCCCTGTGCGAACAGAACCAGTCCGAGGCGGCCCGTCGCCTGGGCATCAGCCGCAATACACTCGCCCGGATTCTCAACGAATCTTCCTGACCTTGAAAGCAGGTGCCCCGACCAAGTTCAGACTCGAAATAAGGTAACCTGCTATAGTATTTTTACCGTAAAACTATAAAGTAGTATCTTTTTCAGGCCTTATCGAACCACGGCAAGCGCACATGAAAGCACTCAGCGCCCCCCTTCTTTCCTCCGCTCTCCTGCTTGGTCTCTCAGGCCCGGCCTCGGCGGATCAGCCTGGATGGTGGCACCTGTGTGGCGACTGCCGGAGCGAGGAGCAGTTTCGAGACGCGGCGCTGAATGCCCCGGCTCCGGACGGCCTGCTCTTTGTGTCGAGCTCGAGCACCCGTGAAAGCCGGGCATTCGAAAGAACCAACCGCTGGGAAGCCTTCGGCAGCGGCTTCGTTCCGGTTCGCAACGTCTCTGCCCTGACGATCACGGACGAGGACCGGCAAGCGCTTGCGCTGGCGATGGAACGCGGCAGTGATCACATCGCGGTGCTCGAACGGCAACTCCTCACACGCGAGTACAACATCGATCACCAACCACGATCCTTGCTTGACGATATCCGGCACGGTTATCTGGACCGGCGTGTACTCACCAGCGCATGGAGACACCTTCAAGACACGCTTCATTTCCCGACTGCGGCTGCCGTCGGTCAAACGCTGGAGATCGATCTGCTCGGCATCTCCATCGAGGGCATCGGTCAGGTCGGGCAACTGCGACATTTGCCGCTCCGCGTGGTGATCGAATACGAGGACGGCAGCCTGATCGATACGATGATTCGCGCCGATAGTTCCGACTACTTCAATTTGAGCATGAGGGATGCGACACGATCATCGATCCCCCTCGTCGACCCGATGGGTCCCGTGTTCGAGATCGACGTTGCCTGGCTGGAAAATCGTCGTTTCGAGTTCAGCAAACCGTCACAGGGCGCGATGGACAGCTTTCGCAACTGGCTCGATACACTCGAGCGCGCTCATGGATTGAGCTGCTCTGCCTCGGAAATCGGCTCCGGAATGCACTTTGACTGCGTTAGAGGGGGCTGACTCGGCAACCGACCTCGCCGCCACACTGGAATGCACTCAGCGCAGCTCCAGCCAGAAAGTCACCGGGCCATCGTTGATCAGGCCGACCTGCATGTCGGCGCCAAAGCGGCCGGTCTGGGTTCGCGGCCACTGGTCCCGGGCGAGCCCGACAAGGCCCTCGAACAGACGCTGTCCTGCCTCGGGCGGAGCCGCCGGCGTGAAGCTGGGTCGATTGCCGGAGTTGGTGTCCGCGGCCAGGGTGAACTGGGGGACCAGCAGCAGGCCGCCGCCCGTGTCGCAAAGAGATCGGTTCATGCGGCCCCGGTCATCGCCGAAGACGCGATAGTTGACAATCCGCTCGAAGAATCGCGGCAGGCGATCAGCGTCGTCCCCGCGCTGAAAACCCACGAGCACCAGCAAGCCCGCGCCGATCGCGCCGACGGGTTCATCGTCGATTCGCACCTCGGCCTCGCTGACGCGCTGCAGCAGGGCGATCATGAGGCTGGAGCCGTCGCCTCGAGGACCGGCAGAGGCACGTGCAGAGCGCCGCAGATCACCCGCACCAGCTCGTATTCGCGCGGCAGGACCTCACCGTCATGCATGACCACGCAGACCAGCGCCGCCATCAACGCCTTCTTCTCACTGAGGCGGAGCGCATCGAGGGCTTTCATCGACCCATCGAGACGCTGGGTCCATCGCTCGAGCTGGGGTGGGGTGTCCAGGGTCTGGCCGATCAGGCGGGTCTGGCCGGCCTGCAGGGCGGCGAGCGCCTGCGATGCATCCTCATGACCGTGAGCGGCGACGATCATCAGCAGATCGAGGGCTTCGGCCTGCAGCTTGCCGATCGTTTTCGACCCGCCCGGCGCGGCGCGCTTGGGATTGAGCACGTCTTCGATCTGCCGGGCCGTCAGGCGCGCCAGGGCGAACTCGAAGACCTCGACCCGGCCATCGGCCTCGATCAGTTCGTTGATCAGGCCCATGAAGCGGATCAATTCAGACTCCGGACGCCGTCGCAGCGCCGGAAACGCCATTTCCATCAGCGGCAGGCGCTGATTGCGTTCAAGCCCCGCCATGGCCTGGCGCAGAGCGCGCACCTGGGCTTCGCTGTCGGCGCCGAGCACCTGGGCAACTTGCAGAAGCTGATTCTCTCGAATGGCGCCATCCGCGCTGAGCAGCAGGCTGCAGATGGTTTCGCGAGACCACTCGTCACTGTGGGCCGCGCGCTCGAGAACCGGCGGAATCGACGCGGCAAGCGCCGCCGCCATGAACACCTGGCTCAGCCCCGGCTGGCCGATCTGCTCGGCCAGCTGGTCCGGATCGAGGGCGAGACCGCCCGGCCCCTTCGGCTTTTCCTCCCCCTCGGCCCGGTTGCCTTGCTGTTCCAACTCGGCCTTGGCCTGACGCGACTGGGCATGGCGGTCCATCTGCCGGGCGATGTCCTTGAGCTCGGCGGGGTCGAAGCTGGGGTCCACCGCCTTGATGCGCGCCTCGATCGGCGGGTGGGTGGCAAACATCTGATAGCCCATGCCGCGCGAGAACAGCATGTGGCCGACCTCTTCGGCGTCCGTGGTCAGGAACGAGCCTGCATAGGAGGCGGCAATCTTCTTCAACGCACCGCCGATCCCTAATGGATTGCGCGTGAACTGCACCGCCGAGGCATCGGCCAGATACTCGCGCTGGCGCGACACGGCGGCCTTGATCCAGCGGCCGAAAAACAGACCGAGGTAGCCGATGACAACCACCGCCAGACCGATGAACACCGCCGGGGCGGCGTTTCTGGAGTCGCGCGCATAGCTGGCCGTGCGCAGCAGCTTGCGGCCGATGATCGAGATCACCAGGATGCCGAAGAGAAAGCCGATCAGGCGGATATTGATCCGCGTGTCGCCGTTGAAGATATGGCTGAATTCGTGGGCGATGACGCCCTGCAGCTCGTCGCGATTCAGGGCCTCGAGCGTCCCGCGGGTCACGGCCACGGCCGCATCGGCCGTGTTGAAACCGGCGGCGAAGGCGTTGATGCCCTGCTCGTGCTCGAGCACGTAGACCTCGGGCACGGGAATGCCGGAGGCAATGGCCATTTCCTCGACCACGTTGTGCAGGCGACGTCGCAGGGGGTCGCGCGTGCCGGGCTCGACCAGCGTGCCGCCGAGCTCGCGTGCCACCTCGCCGCCGCCTCCTCGCAGCTGCAGCGTCCGGAACAGGCTCGCCAGGCCGATGACCGAGGTCGTGATCAGCGTCGAGGCCGCCACCGTCGTGCCGTTGGCGCTGACGAACTGCCCGAGACTCGCGCTCGACTGGAGCGACTCGACGCCGAAGATCGCCAGCACCAGCGCATTGACCGCCAGGATGATCCCGGTCACCGCCAGGATGAACAGCAACACCAACCAGCGCGTCTGACGCCGGGCCCTGTCCTGATGCTCGAAGAAGTTCATTTCAGAAGAAGGCGAAAGGGTCAACGGGCCAAGGGGTGACGGGAATGGATAGCTCCCTTGACCCCTTGCCCCCTCGTCCCATTCACCGTGTTAATTCAACCAAAATCCACCTTGACCGCTTCGCGCTTGGCTTCGTCTTCGATCTCGAGCAGCTGGGCGGGCTGGAAGTTGAAGGTGCCGGCGACCAGATTGTTCGGGAAGCTCTCGCGCAGGATGTTGTAGGACATGACCGAATCGTTGTAGGCCTGGCGCGCAAAAGCGATCTTGTTCTCGGTGCTAGTCAGCTCTTCGGTCAGCTGCATCATGTTCTCGTTGGCCTTGAGGTCCGGGTAGGCCTCGGACAAGGCAAACAGGCGACCCAGCGCGCCGGACAGGCCCTGCTCGGCTTGATTGAGCTTGGCGACCGCGTCAGGATCGGTCGGATCGGCGGCGGTCTTCTTCAGCTGGCTGACGGCCCCGTTGCGGGCCTGGATGACCGCTTCGAGCGTGTCCTTCTCGTGGGCCATGTACTTCTTGGCCACTTCGACGAGGTTGGGAATCAGATCATAGCGGCGGGTCAGCTGGACGTCGATCTGGGCAAAGGCGTTCTTGTAGCGGTTGCGGGCAGCGATCAATCGGTTGTAGATACCGATCACGAAACCCGCCAGGGCCACCGCGATGACACCGAGAACGATCAGGGTCGTCATGGCAAGACTCCTCATCCTGTTTGAAGTAGAGGGCTTCGAGTTTACCCTGTCGCGCTGCGCGTCGGAAGTGCTCAGGCCGGGGCCGAACGAGCCCCGACCGACCCGCGGCGGCGCGCCAGGCGCCAGCGCATCAGGGCACGAATCAGCTGGTGCTCGGTCAGCGGCCAGGCGATCGCGATACGGGTCGCGTCGTCCCCCGTCGTGGCAACCGGCGTCGCGAACGGCGAGGCGAGGACCAGACAGCAGCCATGGGAATCCGCGCGCACGGCTTCGGGCGCATGGCGTGGATCGACGAGCAGGACTTCTCCGACATCCCCGGGCGCTCGTCCCCGCCGTCGATGAACCAGGCCCCAGCGCCGCGCCAGACGGTGAACAATGCGCCGATCCGAGGGCGCAAGCTCCGAGTCGAGACGAAGGCCCTGAAGCAACTTCGAGCCCGTTGGCAGGTCGGAAGGCGCCAGGCAATCGGGAATCATCACCTCGAAGCAGGTGCCTGGCAGACGGCGGTCGATCAGACCGATCCGTCCGCCCATCGCCTCGGTCAGCTGGCGGGTAATCGCCAGACCCAGTCCGGAGCCCTGATGGCCCTCGTCGCCGGGTTGTCCCGTTGGCTGGAATTTCTCGAACAGGCGCGCCCGTCCCGCCGCGCTGATGCCGGGGCCGCTATCGCTGACGCGCAGGCAGAGCGTGCCCGCAGGCGCTTCCCGCAGCTCGATCTCGACGGCGCCCGAGGGCGTGAACTTGATGGCGTTGCTGACCAGGTTGCCGATGATCTGCGCCAGGCGGCCCCGATCGCCGATCGCGACGGGCGGCAGCGTGGAGTCGGGCCGGAGCCGCAGGTCGAGGCCGGCCGAGGCTGCCATGGGCGCAAACAGCTCGATCACCTGCTCGACGGCGGGCAGTAGTTCGAAGGGAGCGGACTCGAGCTCGAGCTGATGCGCTTCGATCCGGGCCAGATCCAGGGCGTCGTCGACGATCCGTTTCAGCTGCTCCCCGGAGCGCTTGACCGTTGCCAGGAGTTCCTTGACCCCCGGAGCGTCGGACCGGCGTTCGATCACCTCGAGCATGCCGAGCACGCCGTGCAGGGGCGTGCGCATTTCATGGCTCATGACCGCCAGGAACTCGGACTTGGCCCGGTCGGCTTGCTGTGCCACCCGGCGATCCTCGCGCACCTTGAGATACTTCCGCTTGCGCTGAGCGGATCGACGGATCAGCCAGGCGGCGTAGGTCAGCAGGGCAAGCAGCGCCAGGCCGTAGGCAAGATAGGCAAGAGGATGGCGCCAGGGCGGCGGCGTGATTCGGAAGTCGACCGCCGTGCTGGCCTCGGCCCATGCACCGCCCGGCCGACCGGCCTGCACTTCGAAGCGGTAGCTGCCGGGTTCCAGATCGCGATACAGCAGGCTGGCGCCGCCCGCGACCCGCTCCCAGTCGCCGCCCCCACCGACGAGGCGGGCCCGGTACTCGAGGCGCTCGGGCGCGACGAAGCTCGGGCTCGAGAACTCGAAGGTCAGGTCGCGCTGCCAGTAGTCGAGCCCTTCGAGGCGGCTTCGACCAAGCACGCGCTCACCGTGGCGCACCCGCGTGATGCGTGGCGGTGCCGGCAGGGCCGGCGCTTCGATGGCCGCGGGATCGAACAGCACCAGGCCCTGGCTGCCTCCCAGCGCCAGGCGACCGTCGGGCAGTTGCGCGTGGGCGTAGCTCAGTATCTCGCCGACATCCAGGCCGAGATCCGGTCCGAAATAGCTCAGCTGCGCCGTGTCCCCATCGATTCGAAGCAGGCCGCTGGTCAGCAATAGCCACAGGTCCCCGCCAGCGCCCGCATGAAAGGCGAAGGGACGCCCGCCCGGCACCAGGCCATCGAAGGCCTGGGCGCTGATCTGGACCAGATCCGTGGCGGTCTCTCGCCAGCGGCTGAGGGTCCGATCATCGGCCACCCAGAGCGCATCGCCCTGCCAGCCGAGCGCGCGGATCGGCCCGCCGGACAGCCGCTTGCGCAGATCGAATCCGTCCCTGCCGGGCTGCCGGCTCAGAAGGTGGGCTCCGGCCGCCACCCACCAGCGACCCTGCGCATCCCGGGCCAGGGCACCGATCGTCGCCTCCGGGAGCCGTCCACCGCCGGGCTGCTCCGGGCTGAAATGCCGGGTCTGCCCGCGCTGCAGATCGACTCGATAGAGCCCGGCCTCGTGCGTTGCCAGCCAGAACTTATCGGGCCCGTCGGCCTGGATAAAGCGGATGGTTCCACGGCTGAGATCGGGACTGGTAAAGACCTGGGACAGCGTCCCCTGCGATCGGTCGAAGGCATCGACCCGATTGGCACGAGCAACAAGGAGCGTGTCGCCCAGTCCCGCCAGTCGGTGAATGCGCTCGAACTCATCCAGGCCCGGATGGCCGAGCACGGCGGATGCAGGCCGAGACGTCGCGCTTTTCAGATGGAGGCGATGCAGGCCCTCGGTGCGGCCGGCGATCCAGAGGTGCTCGGCCGAGTCTGTCGGCAGGACTGCATAGACCGCGCGCATGGGCAGGCCGTCAGGCCGGGAGGGATCGTGGCGCAAGCGCTCGAAGGCCCAGGCCGTGGGCGGCACGTAGGCCAGACCGCTGCGCGCCTTGTTGATCCAGAGCCCGCCCTCGCGATCGAGCAGCAGATGGAAGAGCTGCCGGTCTTCCAGACCGCCAAGCGCCGCCTCGGCGGAGGCCGGGCGCTGGATCTGGCCGTGGGCAGGATGCCAGCGCACGAGGCCCTCGAAGGTCGAAATACTCAGCCAGCCATCGCTGTGGCGCACCACATCGACGATCACGGCGCCCGCATCCAGGACCTCCTCGACACCCCAGCCCTCGGCGCGATCGATCACCCGCAGGAGCTTGGGGCCCTGGAGCAGGAATCGATCGGAGCCCAGCGCGCGCAGGGCAGTCATCATGGGCGCCTCCTCGCTGCGGATCGAAACCGCTTCGAAGCGGGGCGAATCGCCCCCTTCGAGCAGGCCGAGACGGCTGCTCTGAACCAGCCAGAGGCGGCAGGAAGCGTCCCGCTCGAGATGCATCTGAAATCCGGTGGGGTCCAACCCCCGTACCGCGACCTGAGGGACGTGAACGACGCCAGACTGCCCCTCGGCGACCCGCGAGAGTCCTCCCTGCCGATGCGCCAGCCAGATCGAGCCATCACACGCCTGGGCGATGGACCAGACATCGACATCGTGGAGCTGACCGCCTTGGCTGATGGGCTTGAGATGCCGCTGGATGCGAAGGTCCGGCCCGATCTGCACGACGCCATGGCCCTCGATCGCCGCCCAGACCGATCCGTCACGAGCGGCAGCCAGCGCCATGATGTTGTTGCCGGGAAGGGGATGGGGCTGATCGCTACCGATGGCCAGCACGCGACGTCGGCTGCCCTCGTGGCGGACGAGCCCACTGCGCGTTCCGATCCAGACAAAACCCTGGGCGTCCTGGACGAGGGCTTCAACGTTGTTGTCAGGCAGCCCGTCGGCCACGCTCAGCGTTCGAAACCCGCCGATCCGATCGGTCACGGCCGGCACGGGGGAGATCAGGCAGACCGCAACGAGAAACGCGCCGGCGGCCCGTCCTGGCCACGCAGCGCGTTGTCGAGCAGAAAAGCAACCAGGCCAGCGCATCAGCACCCGCCTGGTCGATTGCATCAGTCGTCGATGCGAGGATCGAGCACGCGAAGAGCATTGCTCAAATCCGACTCCCCAGTACGCCTAATGTCGTTGGCTGTATAGCTGACCACAGGCGATGAGGTAAGGTTGCTTCTGCCATCTTCTCTCGTTAGGTAGCGAATACGAGAGCCAGTGACAGTTAAGTAACGGTCATGGTCCTCAACATCTCCGACAGTGGCTAGGCCGCCAGGCTTATGATCGATTAAGGAAGAATTCGGAAAACCCGCACAGCCTACCAAACCGCATAAAGCCAGTAACCCGACGCCAAATTTGTAGGCAACTTTCATAAGACACTTAACCTTAACCATTTAATTTATTAAGGAGCGTAGCACATAAGGGCCAGGTCCGCGCTTTTATTCTGTAGCCCTACATATCGCGTACACTTAAATCAAAAGCGCTAATTTAGCCGCATGCGCCGACAAATATTCCGGTGAAAAATTGACTCAACGCCTGTAGGGGTTTATCTGCAAAGATTAGGTTCAGCGCGCAAATAAGGATTATCCCAGTCTCTCATACGTCGAGCCTTTGAGCTTGGGTTGAGTTCGCTGGGCCAACCTGCCTTTATCGCGAGAGCAGGGAACCCCGGCCCTCGTCATCGCTTGTGAGGCCTCGGAAGCGCCCCTTAACCGCCATCTGCGGACAACACACGCTGACATTCCTCGCTCAGCTCCTGACCCGCCAGTTGCTGGGCGCGACAGCTGGTCAGCAGACGCTCCTCGGCAGCCGTTGCCAGGCGATCGGCCTGTTCCTGCTCGAGAATGGCCTGACGAGACTCGGTGCGATTGATCGCGCTGATGTACTGGCGCCAGTCGGCAGCCTGCGATCGGGTGCCCGCGAAATTAGTCGCACGGGCAAAGGCCTGGTCGGCACGCATCCGCTGCTCCCGGTCACCGGGACCTGCCTGGTTGAAGCGCGCGTTACCCAGAAGCATCCAGGCCTCGGCCAGCGTGCCGTCGTCCAGCCCACCCTTGTCGATGGCTTCCTCGAAAGCGCGCTCGGCCTGCAGATTTTGCTCGTCGGCCAGGAATGCCTGACCGAGTCGGAAAGAAAGCATGCCGGAATCGGCAAGCTCCGCAGCCTCCTGGAGCACAGGAATAGCTTTCCGATGTTCGCGCGCCTGGCTCCAGAGCTGGGAAAGCAGCTCGAGGTTATCGACGGTTCGCTCGACGCGGCCCGATTCCATTTCGTCTTCGATCAGCTGCGCCCCCCGGTGGGGGTTTTCGTAGGTCGAGTAGTACTGCGCAAGCAGGATGATGTCGTCGCCGTCCTCGACCAATCCACCTACGTACGCCGTTTCCAGAGCGCCGAAGGACTTCATCTCCTCGCCCTGGTCGAGGTAGAGCGATGTCAGCTGGCGCCAGTAGGTCAGTTCACCGGGCCAGATTGCAACCATGCGCTCGAGCAGGCGGGTGCGCTCGGGCACCATTTCCAGGTTCGAATAGATAACGTTGTTCAGATCGTAATAGCGCTTCTCCGGCTCATCGACCAATTCAATCGCCGACTGGATCGGCTCGATCGCCTCGCGATATTCCTCGAGGTTGTAGTGAGCTGCCGCCAGCATGAAATAAGTGGTGTCGGTAATCTCGACATCGCCCTGCGCCATCCAGGTCTCGAAGAGGGTGATCGCGTCGGCATAGCGCTCGAGCACGAAGTTGAGCTGCGCCATGTTGAAGCGCAGGCGATTTTCCTGATCGACGGGCAGTGCCTCGAGCTCGATCGCCTCTTCGAAATCCCGCAGCGCGCGGTCGAAGTCGTCGAGGTTGACGTACGCGGTACCGCGAATCTGCAGCACGGAGGCACGATCGAAGGGACGCATGTCCTCGCCTCGGCGATCCATCAGTTCATTGAGCTCTTCGAGGGCCGCGGCATGATCATCGGCTTCGATCAATTCGTAGGCACTCAGCAGATCCTGCGCCACCGCAGGATTGAGGGACTGCTGACGACGCTCGTCATCGTCCTGAGCCATTGCAGCCGTTCCAAGCATTCCCATGGCGACAAGGAAGAAGACGCTCGCCAGATAGATCGGGTTCGCAATCAGTCGGGTCATTAGTGCCATCAAGCGTCACCTTCCAGGGCGAAGTCAAGCGCCGTGCGCACGCCGAACCGTGGCTGCGCCACGCCGTCGACGATCTTCGGGTTGTAGCGCCAGCGCTGTACCGCACGCTCTGCGGCGCGGTTCAAACAGGTATTCGTCGATGCGACGACCTCGATATTGACCACCGTGCCTTCGGGCGTCACGTCGAACTGCACAGTGACGGTCTCGAGCTCGCCGGCCCGGGCCATGCACCGCTGGGGGTATTGCGGTGGAATACGCACGATGGGCTGCGCGTCGCGATCGGGGTTGAAGTTGGTGCCGATTTCAACGTCCACGTTGCTCAGGTCCGGCAGCTCACCCATGGTGACGGCCATCGAGGGCCGGAAACTGGGGTCGACCACCGTTGGCGGCGGCGGCGGGGGCTGATCGAGCACGGGGCGCTGGAAATCCTCCGCCGACTGGGTCTGAGAATCCTGAAGCTGTCGAGTCACGTTGATCTCGACGGTTTTTTCCTCATTCAACTCGACGTTCTGATTCTGCTGAATTACGGTGGCCAGCAGCATGAAGATGGCGCCGGTCACGATGACGGCGCCAGGAAAGCCAAAGACTAGACGAACGATACTACTCATGATTTTCTCGTCGAAACGGCCACAACATCATTGACACCGGCCGCGCGAATCTGTTCCAGCACCTCGACGAGGTACTCGCTGTGGGCCGAACCGTCGGCCTGGACCACGGCGCTACCGCGCGGATTCTCGCGCCGGAGACGCTCGACGGCTGTTCGAACGCCTTCCATGGGCACCTGATTTCGATTGATCCAGATATTGTTCTCGCTGTCGATCGCTACCAGGATGGACACCAGCCGCTGGTCCTCAGCGGTCTGGGCGGTGGGTCGCTCGACCTCCACCCCCGGCTCCTTGATGAAGGTCGCCGTCACGATGAAGAAAATAAGCATGATGAAAACAATATCCAGCAACGGTGTGACATTGACGTCACCGTCGTCTCGCGAAGCTGTTCTTCGGCCTCGTTTGGGCATGGTCAAAGCGCCTCTTGTCAGTTCGAGCCCTGGATCGCCAGAGCCGGGTCAACGCCGGCTTGACGTGCTTGATCCAGGACCATCACGGTTGTATCGACTTCAGCGTCGGGGGCTGCGTTCAGCAGCACAACGCCTCGCGGTTTTTCGGCAATGAACGCTTCAATAACGGGCTTGACAGACCTCGGATCGATCATTCGGGTGTTGTCGACCATCACGAAGCCGTCGTTGCGAACGCTCAGGACCATCGTCGGTGGTGGCCGGGTCAGCTCCTCCGGCGGGTTGTCCTGAGGCGTGACGATATCCAGACCCTCTTCCTCGAGGAACGTCGACGTCACGATAAAGAAGATCAGCAGAATGAAGACGATATCGAGCAGCGGCGTGATATCGACCTCGGCATCATCCATCTCCGGATTGGTCAGGCGGCGAACGGCGCCGTAACCCATCCCGGCCTCGACCTCGAGCGCCTCCGTCATGGCAGTCGCCGTCCGGTCGTTCTGACGCTCCAGATAGCTGATGGCAAAAACGCCGGTCAGCGACACCGCCAGACCCGTCATGGTCGGAATAGTAGCCTTCGAGATACCGGCCGCCATCAGCCGCGCATTGGATGCGCCCGTATCCGTAATGATCTGGAACACTTCGATCATCCCGGTAACGGTGCCCAACAGCCCCAGCAGCGGGGTGATCAGGATCAGGGCCTTGATGACCCCGAGAAA
This sequence comes from uncultured Wenzhouxiangella sp., assembly GCA_964504865.1. Classification (GTDB taxonomy): domain Bacteria; phylum Pseudomonadota; class Gammaproteobacteria; order Xanthomonadales; family Wenzhouxiangellaceae; genus Wenzhouxiangella. Next base: position 7,603 of record CAZDFS010000064.1, on the reverse strand, counting down.
GCGCTCGTTTTCGATCTGCACCTCTGAGACAAGTCGCTCGCGGAACGCATAGAGTTCCCAGCTTGGCTGACCGGAGACGGCCTCCCAACGCTCGCGCTGTTCCTGACGGAACCGGCGGGAGGCGAAGAAGAAGTACAGGAATCGTTCGCAGATCAAGATCCACATCAACAGGGTGCTGATCAGGAGGGCGACCACGACCGGGCCGCCCGCCTCCAGAAACCCTCTGATGCTCTCGATCAGATTGCTCAGACTGAACAGATTGGACACTGTGTTCTAACCTCGAATGCTGTGAAGCTGACCTTACTTCTCGACGTCAGCCACGAAACTCACGGACTGCTCTTCCAGAATCTGGCCGAGACGGCGTGAAGCACCCGACGCAAACGCGTGCAGAATCAACAGCGGGACCGCGGCAATCAGGCCAAGCACCGTGGTGATCAATGCCTGAGAGATACCGCCGGCCATCAGCTTCGGATCGCCGGTACCGAACAGGGTGATGGCCTGGAAGGTCACGATCATACCGATCACCGTTCCGAGAAGACCCATCAACGGGGCGACGGCGGCGAGCACCTTGACGAGGTTCAAGCCGCGCTCCAGGGGCGGAATCTCCTTCAGCACGGCTTCATCAAGATGCAGCTGCAGGGTTTCGAGATCTTCGCCCTTGTGCTCTTCGTAGGCCATCATGATGCGGCCGAGGGGGTTCGACGACGACGGTGTCGACGACTTCATCTGTGACCGGACCTTGAACGACGTCAGGGTCAGCATCAGCCAGCGGTAGACGGCAAGAAGAATACCCAGAACGGCGACCACGATGATAGCGTAGCCGATCCAGCCACCCTGATCGACGCGCTCACGAATCGTGGGCGTTTCGATAACAAGCCCCAGGAGGGAGCCGAGGGAAGGATCGATCATGCCACGAACGACGCCACTGCCCGAGTGGTTGGCGACTCGATCAGCGGCGGACAGAGCACCGCCGCCCGGCTGCCGCGCCAGATAGCGCAGGCTACCGTCGGTGAAGACCATGTAGCCGTCGTCTCCGAAGGCGGTAAACGGCCCGATACGGATGACCGATTGCTGCGAGGACTGATTGTCGTCGCCAATGACGTTGGCCTGGTACTGAACGACCTTACCCTGCTCACTGGCTTCGCCAAGCATGGTGAACCAGAGGCTCTCCAGCTCTTCGATCGTCGGCAGGGACCCGGACTGGGCCATGTCGTCAAGCTGATCGCCGCGGCCCGGAAGCTGGGTGGATATCAGGGAAATATTGAGCTGCTCGTTCATGTCGGCCGCAGCTGCGCGAGCAACACCGAACAGTTCGCCGAACTCACCCTGGCGCTCGTTGAGCTGATTGCGCAACTCTTCGAGCTCACGGTCCAGCTCGTTGCGGAGATTCTCGAGACGGCTCGCTTCATTCTCTGCGTCAGCGACCTGCTGGCGAATGCGACGCAATTCAGCTTCCTGGTCAGCCTGCTGGCTGCGGAAACGAGCCTCGCGCTCGGCGTTCGATTCCGCCACCGCCTGACGTTCTTGCTGCATGGCGCGAAGAACGTCATCGAGCGTGCGGTTTTCCTGAGCGACCGCGGTCGATGACAGCGTCATCGCTCCGAGCGCGAGACCTGCCAACGTTGAGACGATTACCTTTGACATGGAGCCTTCTCTGCTGTGTTTCGTGCGGATCTTGTCTACTGCTGCGGTCAACATATCAATTGCCTCCCGCCGTCACTGGCGCCTCGACCGGAATGAACATCAGGTCGGGCGGAATCTGTTCGCGGGCGATGCGAATGCCCTGCTTGATGTCGTCGAGGTAGGAGCGATCGAGATCGACCCAGCCACCGCTAGCGCGGTCGTAGCGCTTCAGAACCTGGTCATCATCGGTCACGAAGACCAATTCCAGTCGACCGACCCGCAGGATGCTGACGTCTTCGTAGAGCACGCCGCCGGTCTGGACGTCGGAACGATAGGCTTCGATCGTGCGTCCGTATTCAGCTTCGATCTGATAAGCCTCGATAATCAGACGATAGCGCTGTGCCGGTGACTGCGACGGATCCTCCATCAGGGCCCGCAGTCGCTCTACGCGACCCTCGCGCTCGTCGCGCAGGAACGGCAGATCAGCGGCGACAAGCTCTTCGAGCGCATTGACCATGTCTTCCATCAACGGCTGCACCGCACGCTGCAGGCTGGCGATATTGTTGATGTCTTCGGTCAGTGACGCAATTTCCTGGCGCTGCGCATCGACCTGACGCTGCTGCGACTGGTTATAGCGATTAAGCTGCTCGAGCTGCTTCAGGTTGGCTCGATAGTCACCCAGAAGCTCCTGCGTGCGCGTATCGATCTGGTTGATACGCTCCTGCGATTGAGCGGTTCCTTGAGCGGCTTGCCGACTGTTCTCCAGCGCCGGATCGATGGCCTGCGCACGGGCATCAAACGCCGTGCCGGTCAACAACACGCTGCAGACCAGTGCAGCGCCGAAAGCGAGGGTGGTGCTTCGAATGATTATCTTCATGCCAAGGTAATTTCTTGTGTTAAGGGATTGCGAAAATTTCAGCGGAACAAGGGCGGCTTCCGCAAGACGGTGTATTGTAGGCAGGACCTTCCGAACAATGCAAGAAAGCAGGAAAATCAAAGCGGGTCAATGAGTTACATCCCCCTCCGCGCCATTAAGAACAAATCAGAGATTTTCAACATTGCGGGCCATCTGCGAGCATCGTAACCCTTTGACCTACTCTTATATATGAGTGCGTGCCACATGCGCGGATGCTGCCCGGGCCGTCTCGCGTGAGCCAGACACCGCCGCTGTCAGGGATCGTTCTCCGTGCCACCACGCCCGTAAGCCCCTACCTTCAGCATCACCAGAGCGGCAATCGACAGCAGCAGAATGGCACCGGCTTCGAAGAGGATATTCTGGGGGTCCATATCCTTGCCCTGCAGGACGATCAGGCGGGCGATGGCCGTCATGGCAATCAGAATGGGATAGATGAACGGCGAACCCTTCCCCGTGTAAAACACCGCGATCATGGCGATCACCTCGGTGTAGAGGAACATCAGCAGGATATCCGCAAGGACGATATCGCGGGCTTCGATCACGATACCCACTTTGATGAACGCGGCGACCAGGGTCATGATCGCGGTCAGCACGAGCAGCGATTTTTCGATCAGGGTAAAGCTCGCCATCGCCATCCGGTCCGACCTATCGGCCAGTGTGGTCGGACCGACCTTGGCTTGACGCGTCTCGCTGCTTTTCTCGGCCATCGTTCTCCTCCAGTCCCGAAAAAGAGTAGCACGCCGCTCAACCGGCTTGGATGCCCTCGGGCGAGCGCGCCAGAGGCGTCTCAGTCACAGCCCTCGCACGATTGCCAGCCAGGGAACCTGTCCCTGACCGAGCCCTGAGTTCACCGATCCGGACTTCACATTCAGCCGGCCCGGAAACGTCGATACTAGTCTCCCATACCTGTAGTAGAGGAGGTCTTAATGAATCGTTGCCTGATACTTGGTGTAGCGTCTGCGGCGTTTCTTGCCGCAGCGCCCGCCCTGGCGAGCTGGACCGTCGACAACGACCATTCCCGCTTGTCTTTCGTCTCGGTGAAGGCGGGCACAATGGCAGAGGCTCATCATTTCGAAGCCCTGAGCGGAGTTCTGGATGATGAAGGCCAATTCGATCTGGTCATCGACCTCGACAGCGTGGAAACGATGATTCCGATTCGCAACGAGCGGATGCGCGAGATGCTCTTCGACACCGCCACCTATCCCGAAGCCACCCTCTCGGCCAGACTCGATCTCGCCGCTGTTCAGGGACTCGAGGTCGGGGAGCAGACCGACATCGCGGCTGAAGCACAGCTGGAACTCGTCGGCCAATCGACGACGCTGACCATCCAGGCCGTCGTGGCCCGTCTGTCCGACACCAAGCTGCTCGTCACCAGCGCTCAGCCCCTCACCCTGAATGCCGACAACCTCGGCCTGGGGGACGGCGTCGAGCAGCTGAGGGACGTGGCCGGCCTGTCTTCGATCAGCCCCGCTGTCCCCGTGACCTTTCGCCTCACGCTGGTGAAGGACTAGGGAAGCTCTGAATAACTCTGCCCGGAGCGCTGTCGTCGGGCTTACTCACCGCACCCGGGAGAGCAAAGAAAACGCCCGACAGGCAGCTGTCGGGCGTTTCTTGTTCATCGCCGCTGCACGCCGATGGACCACCGGCGACGCAGTGCGGCTTCTTCGGCGACGGTCACAGCGTAACGTTCAACCCCGCGAAGAAGAAGCGGCCACGGGGCCCCACGGGACGGGACAGGGCGCCGATGTAGGGCTCTTCATCGAATGCGTTGCGGACCCCGCCGTAGAACTCCAACCGGTCGCTGAAGTACCAGGAGCCGGTGAAGTCATGGACGAAGGAGGACCCCGTGTTGCGGATGTTGACGAAGTCGGGGTTGCTTTCGATGTCGTTGTTGGTGACACCCGTCGAACGCTGGCTCGACTCATAGCGTCCAGACCAGCCAATGCGGAAATCATTGCTCCGCCAGTCGGCATTGAAGTTGGCGATCCACTCAGGCCGGCTGAGCTCACCGAGAACATCGGTAATTTCGTCAGGTGCCGACACGTCGCGGGTTTCGTCGTTGGTCAGGAAGCGAGTCCCCAAGGTCGAGAACACCAGCTCGCCGTTCTGCGCACCGCCAAAGAACTCGGGAACGTCCATGCGGTAGTCCACGCGCCAGTCGACGCCGCTGGTCTCGACGGCCGCCAGGTTGATCAGGCCGGAACGGAAGCCGGTGATGAACCCGTTGGTCGGATCGCGGTCGATGGCATCGCAGAACTGATTGTTCAGCGAGGGGGCATCGACGCAGTTCGACGCGATGTCAAAGGCGGCAAGCGTGTCGATCAGACCGTCGATCTCGATTTCGTAGTAGTCGAGGGTCACGGTCAAGCCGTCCAGCAGGCCGTCGAACTCGCCCATCGGCCGGAATACGAAGCCAACGGTCAGGGTATCGGCTTCTTCCGGATCGAGATTGGGGTTGCCGCCACTGACGCCGGGAATTCGTGCCGAGACGAAATTCGTCGAATTGTAGGCATTCGGCCCGTCGCCGACTTCGCCAACGAGCGCCTCGCAGTTGCCCTGACGGAACTCGGAGCCGCCGCCGACGAACTGCGGGTTACAGGGGTCATCATCGGCGCCGATAAAGGCGGTGAACTGAGGCGAGAAGGCCTCGCCGATGTTCGGCACGCGCACGGCTCGTGAGACCGTGGAGCGCAGGGTCAGAGAACCGACCGGCGTCCAGCGGCCGCCGAAGGACCAGGTGTCGGTGGTGCCAAAGGTCTCGTAGTCCGAGTGGCGGTAGGACCCGTTCACCTCGAGGCGCTCGAAGAACGCCATATCGGACAGGATCGGGATACGGACTTCGCCGAAGTACTCGTCCACCTCGATCTGGCCCGACGAGGGATTGACGGGCCCGCCGTTCGAGCCGATCGTGCCAAAGGTCAGGCCCGCCAGTGCCAGCAACCCCGGCTGGAAGGCGCTGTCCTCCTGGCGATATTCGTAGCCAGCCGCAAAGGAGATCGGACCGGCCGGCAGGCTGAACCAGCGCTCGCTGTCACCCGTGACCGAGGCGGTGAAGACGTTCTGCTCGATGTCATCGATCGAGGTCTGAGGCTGGAAGATGAAGTCCGCCGCTTCCTGACTGATCGAATTGAAGCCGAAGATATTGACCGGCACACACTGGCCATCACCCGGCGTAAAGGTCGAGATCTGGAAGTTCGAATTCTGCGCCGGGAAGGGCGAGGACGGCGGGACGACCGCGGTCGGGTCGATGTCCGATCGGCAGACGATCTCGCCGGAGTCGGGATCGATGACCGCGTCGATCGCCGCGAAGTAGCGGTCTTCGACGCGCGCCCTAGCGGTGGTGTCGGCGTCCGTTCGCCCGTAGACATAGGACAGCTCGTAGTCGAAGCCGACGCCCGGGATTTCACCCTCGAAGCCCAGCACGCCGCGGAAGGTCTGGCGCTCGGCGATGGGGTTGAGTCGCGTGGTCAGGTCGAGGACGTCGCGGGACACGGCGATGACCGGGTCGAGTCCTTCTGCCTGAAGCGCCGCGATCTGGGTCTGAAGCTCGGCGGGGATAAAGGGGTTGTCGAGGGCGATCGGAATATCGTCGTTGAAGCCGTTGACCTGATTGCTCTCCAGCGTTTCGGTCCGGACGAACTTGCCGTCGGCGAAGAAGTTGATGTTCGGGTGCAGCTCGTAGTCGAAGGCCGCCTGGAACAGGAAGCGCTGGGTGTCCGGCAGCAGGATCTCATCGTCGGGTTCCGCCGGCACGCCGTCACCGCCCGAGGCGTTGAAGCCATCGATATAGGCATCACCCGGATTGTAGGGGCGGAGCACACCGTTGGCGAAGATCTGACAGGTGGGGATCATGGCCGCACCGATCGTGCTGCAACCCGGAACACCGCCACTGGTCACCGCCTCGACGAAAGCACTGGCGCCGCCGTCACCGATGGCGATGATGCCGCCGGCACTCGAAATGGGCAGCCGCACGTTCGGAATGAACGCATTGGCGAAGCGCGGGTCGACGCCGAAGGCGGATTCGAGGGCGGGCCCGTTGGGCGCCAGGAATTGGCGACCCAGGCCCGTGTAATCCCGGTCGCCGGCAAAGATCGGATCCGTCTCCTGATACTCAGCCGCAAAAACAGCCGATCCGCGTCCGCCGTCGAACACCAGGCCGTTGGCCACAGAGACGAAGAACTCTTCCGCGTCGCCTTCGCTGGACATACCGGCCTGGGTGCGCAGCTCCAGTCCGTCGAAGCTGGCCCCGTCGCGCATGATGAAGTTGACCACGCCGGTGACCGCATCAGCGCCGTAGATCGACGAGGCCCCGCCGGTGAGCACCTCGACGCGGTCGAGCAGCGCCGTCGAAATCGTGTTGACGTCGACCGACGCCGTGCCTTCGATCCCCGAGACATGGCGACGACCGTTCTCGAGCACCAGAGTCCGCTCTTCACCCAAATTTCGGAGATTGAGCAGCGACGCGCCCAGCGGCGTGCCGTTGAAGGCGGAAAAGGAGGCCGGCAGGGAGGCCTGAAGCTGTGGGCTTTCCCGCAGCAGCGCGGTGATGTCGATTTCACCCGATGTCTTGATCTCCTCGCCGCCCAGGGACACCACCGGGCTCGGAGCATCGAGGGTGCTGTCGGACTCGATCCGCGAGCCGGTGATGACCATGCGGTCCACGTCGGCGTCCGAATCGCTGGATTCCATTTCGTCCTGGTCGCTGGCCGTTTGCGCATGCACGGCCGGCAGGCCGAGCCCTAGGGAAAGGAGGGCGACGCTGATGCCAAAGGCGAGGGGCTTTCGTCGAATCGTGTTCTCCATTGGTGCTCTCCGAATGTTTCACGATCGTTAACCATAAGTTAAAAATATTCGTCAATCAATCATACGACCGTGCCCTCGTCGCTGAAGGGCATCCGCTAAGCGCGAGATTTCCGCCGGAGCCAGACCGGAACGGTCTCACGCCGACCCTCACTCACGATGGCTCACCTGGTCAGCGGAACAGAGGTCGAGCAATCGCTGGTGTGCTATCTCGGCCTGGTCGGAGGGCACGAACAGGTGGTCGTGATAAAACCCCGCCAGGAC
>CAZDFS010000063.1:13323-22081 GCA_964504865.1 uncultured Wenzhouxiangella sp. | reverse complement strand
AGCCTCCCGAAAAAGCCCGTCGCGCCCGAGCATAATTATTCAGAGCTTCCCTAGGAGACCTCTGATTCATTCTGCTCGGACGCGACAGGTCTTTGCGGGGCCCGTCGCGCCCGAGCAGAATGAATCAGAGGTTGCCTGGCCGTCCGTCAGTGCCCTCAAAAAAACCGATGCTCCGGGATAAAGAACGCGGGCATCCGACGGTCGGGCAGCGCTGATGGACTATCATAGGACGGTTTATTCTTACTCACCGAGGCTGGCGCACCATGTCCGATTCTTCCAAGGACGACTCTCCCCACTCTGAAAGCGATGGGGTGGGCTTTGCTGACCTCGGCTTGCCGACGACCATCCTCGAGGTCGTCCGCAGCCTCGGCTATGAAGCGCCTTCTCCCATCCAGGCGGCGACCATTCCGGCGCTGCTCGAGGGGCGCGACCTGCTTGGCCAGGCCCAGACCGGTACGGGAAAGACCGCGGCCTTTGCCCTGCCTGTCCTGGCCAGAGTCACGAAGAAGGGGCCTCGTCCCAGTGCTCTGGTCCTGGCGCCAACGCGCGAGCTGGCGATTCAGGTCGCCGAAGCCTTTCAGCGCTATGCCTCGGGGATCCAGGGGTTTCACGTGCTTCCGATCTACGGTGGCCAGGCCTATGGCCCACAGCTGGCCGGTCTGCGGCGCGGGGCCGACGTCGTGGTGGGCACCCCCGGGCGGGTGATCGACCACCTCAACAAGGGCACGCTCGACCTGAGTCAGCTGTCGACGCTGGTCCTCGATGAAGCCGATGAAATGCTGCGGATGGGCTTTATCGACGACGTCGAAGCCGTGCTCGAGAAGATGCCCAAACACTGCCAGATCGCCCTGTTTTCAGCGACCATGCCCGCGGCGATCCGGCGCATTGCCGAGCGTTATCTCAAGGAACCGGAACACGTCACCATCAAGGCCTCGACGACGACGGCCGCGACGATTCGCCAGCGCTACTGGCTGGTCAGCGGTCTGCACAAGCTCGATGCCTTGACGCGAATTCTTGAAGTGGAGGAATTCGACGGGATGATCGTGTTCGCGCGCACGCGCGTCGCGACCGAGGAACTCGCCCAGCGCCTCAACGCACGCGGCTTTTCGGCGGCTGCCTTGAACGGCGACGTCCCCCAGCAGCAGCGCGAGCAGTACGTCGAGCGCCTGAAGAAGGGTGAGGTCGATATCCTGGTTGCGACCGACGTCGCCGCCCGGGGCCTGGACGTCGAGCGCATCAGTCACGTGGTCAATTACGACATTCCCTACGATACGGAGGCCTACGTCCATCGGATCGGTCGAACGGGACGCGCCGGACGCTCGGGCGAAGCCATTCTGTTCGTGGCACCGCGCGAGCGCGGGATGCTGCGCGCGATCGAGCGGGCCACGCGCCAGCCGATCGAGGCGATGGGCGTGCCCTCCGTTGACGACGTCAATCAGGAGCGCGTGCGCCGCTACAAGGCGGCGGTCAAGCATGCACTCGAGCACGAGGATCTTTCGAGCTATCGCGACGTGGCCGAGGCCTGTCAGCAGGACACGGGGGCCGAGATGGTCGATATCGCGGCGGCGCTGGCGCGCCTGGGCCGTGGCGGCGACGAGTTGTTCCTGAGTGAGCCGGCGCCGCGCAAGGCGCCTGAGCCGCGCGGCCGCGAGCAGCGTCGCCACGAGCGGGGGCCGAAGGCGCCGTCCGAGCCGTCGAACGAGGGCCTCCGCCCCTACCGGATCGAAGTCGGGAACGTCCACGGCGTTCGCACGGGGAATATCGTCGGTGCGATTGCCAACGAGTCCGGCATCGACGCCTCGCGCATCGGGCGAATCCGGATTCGTGATCAGTTCAGCCTGGTCGACCTGCCAGCCGACCTTCCCGAGGCGACGCTGGACCTCCTCAAGCGGGTGCGGGTCGCGGGGCAGGCGCTGGAGATCGCCCCCGATCGCGGGCCGGGCGGTGGGCATCGAGACCGAAGCCAGTACCCCCACCAGGATCGACAGGGGAGCCGGGACCAGCCACGCCCGCCGCGCCGCGAGCGCCCTCCCAAGCGAGACGATCGACGGGCACCGCAGACCAGCAAGCCCGGGGACCGGGCGCCGCGCCGCAGCGGGCCGATTCGAGAGACCTGGAAACCGGCGTCGGACCGCCAGGGCTCGCCGTCGTCTGCGCGCGATGGGGACAAGGCAACGGGCGAGAAGTACCGCAAGAAGGGCGGCGCCACGGACACTGGTGATGAGGGTCGCCGACCACCCAAGCGTCGACCGGTGCAGTCGCGCGCGGCCCGCAAAGCCGGCCACACGGTTCGCCGTCCGCGACCGAAGTCGAAGTAGTTCGAGCGTCGTCGGAGCGCTTCGGCCGCCTTGGCGCGCACCCTGGCCATCCCCGGGGTAGCGCCGGGGGCATCTCAGCGGTCAACTTGCTGTAATCTGTGCGCCCGACGACGACGTGGAAGGATCATTGCTTGAGCTGGACTGACCGACAGGCGCGTTACGGGAACGTCACTCGCGCCTTTCACTGGGGCATGGCCTTGCTCCTGGCCTGGCAGTTCGCCAGCGCTCTGGCGAGGGAGTTCTTCGAGGATACGGCGATCGAACAGGCCCTCTGGTCGACGCATCGTTCCGTCGGCGCTCTGATTTTTGCCCTGGTGATTCTTCGCGCCGCCTGGGCCGTGGCCCAGCGAGCTCATCGACCGCCATCGGTGCACTGGCTGGCACTGACCGGTCAGATCACCCTCTACATCCTGACCTGCCTGGTGCCCTTCATAGCGCTCCTGCGCCAGTACGGCTCCGGCCGCGCCTTCGAGCCCTTCGGGATCCCGGTCTTCTCCGGCTGGGAGGGGGAGGGCATCAGCTGGATGGTCGCCCTTGGCGGCCTCCTGCACGGCGAACTTGGCTGGGTGCTGTTCATTCTCACCCTGGGACACGTCGCCATGGCGATCTGGCACCGGCGCGCGGAAGGTCAGACCGACGTGCTGCCGCGCATGTGGGGCCGGGTTGACTGACTGATCGGGCTCAGGCCGGCCAGGAGTCTTCGATTCATGCTCGGAGTTTTTCCGCTCAGCCGCGTCTTTGCCTTTGACGGATTTTTTCTTTGATGTTCTGCGATTGAAGGCGTCAAGCGGGTGGCAGGGATAGGCGGAAGCGCACACCACCCCTGATGTTGCTGGCCTGAACCGTGCCGCCATGATGTTCGGCGATCAGGCGTACGATGCTCAGGCCCAGGCCCAGATGGACCCTGCCTCGGGCCCGCTCTCTGACCGAGACCATCGAGTCGAACAGCGTGTCGTGATCCTCCGGGAGCGGCGGGCCGTCGTTGTCCACGTCGAGTTCGACCTGCTTGCCACTTTCTCGTAGCCGCAGACGGATCGTGCTGCCTTGCGGACTGAAGTCGACGGCGTTGTCGATCAGCTTGTCGAGAAGCTGGGCCAGCAGGTCCGGCGCGACGCGCGCCATGATGGTGCCTTTCGCCGGAATCAGCCGAAATCTGTGCTGCGGATATGCCGTGCGGCAGGCCGACAGGTAGTGCTCGAGGAAATCATTCAGGGCGAGCACCAGGAACTCCTCCTGGCTGAGCGACTCTTCGATGCGGGTCGCCTGGCTCATGGCCTGAAAGATCCGGTTCAGGCGGTCGCTGCCCTCGATTGCCCGCTGTCGATAGCGCTCGATATCGGCAGGGTCGTCGACCGCCTCGAGGTTGTCCAGGGACGAGCGAACCATCGCCAGCGGTGTCCTCAGCTCATGGGCCAGCTTGTCTGCAAGGGTGCGCAGGTAGTTCTGATGCTCGCGCAGGCGGGTCAGAAGCCGCGACACGCTGCGGCCGAGATCACCCAGCTCATCGGCGCGCTTCGAGGTCTGGAGGCTTTTCCTGACCTGACCATCCTCGCCGACCGAGGCCTCCAGGCCATCGCGCAGGCGGCGGACCCGCTCGGACAGCCAGGTGGCATAGCCGAGCAGCAGCAGCGCCACGAGCACGAAGACGCCAAGGCTGATCGCGAGCAACCGAAGCACTGCTCGATTGCTGTCGAGGAGCAGCTGGTCCGCGTCCCGTTCCAGGATCAGTCGGCCGAGGAGTTGATCGTCGCGAAGGATCGGGCTGATGGCCATGAGTCGAACGCCGGGCCGGCTGGCTTGCGTCGACCAGCGGCTGTAGGTCGCGGCCTCGGCATTGGCATCGGTCGGCACCTCGATGCGAATCGTCTCGGCATGGCGTTCGGGGCCGACGCCGATCGAGTCGCTCGCCAGTCCTTCGAACAGCACCGTGTCGATCCAGCTCGGTTCAAGTCCGGGCGGTCCCGAGGATGCGCCTCGATCGGCGTGGGCAATGACCCAGGACGACGGTAGCGTGATCCAGGCGCGGGTGTCCTCAGGGAGGGCCCCGCGCAGACGTTCTGCCAGCTCGGGACGAGACCGGATCAGGGCCTGCGCTCCGCCGGCGTCGAAGGTCCGGGCGTCTGCCGATTCACCGGTTCCGGCCGTATCGGTCACGCGCCAGTCCAGGCTCTGGATGGCGTCCACCCCGGTAAGCTGGAGCTCCACGGTCCACCCTCGGGCCCGCGACTGCCAGTAGCCCTGGACGCGGGGCCAGGCCTCCGGGTTTCGACCGCGAGTCTCGATGAAGCCCGGCGCCATCGGCGCGAGCTCGACGTCGGCCGTGAGGCCGTCGCGGCGCTGAAATCCGAGTCTCAGTCGATCACCGTCACGTTGGCCGGGCTGGCTGAAGCGCTGCTGGTCGCTGTCGACTTCGAACAGCAGGAAGAGGGAGCCGTCATGCTCGGCAAGGGCCGCCCTCACGCCTGGGTCGGACCCGAGGGCTGTGTCGTCGAGGAACGCGTCCCAGTCGTCGGCGTAGCCGTCAAGGATTGGCGCCCGATCTGGCGAGTGGAGGTAGAGGCCGCTCCCCTCGGCGTGCGGCCAGGAGGTCTCACCATGGGCCAGCTGACGGGCCACGGTCCGAGCGGCGCTCTCCAGGGCCTCGGCGTGGGCGTCGCGCAGCGTGCGCTCGACCTGGCGCGCGAACTGCCAGCCGCTCAGTGGCAATGCGAAAACGAGCAGCGTGATCAGCAGCAACTGCGTGCGAAGCCGCATGCCTGCTAGCTTTCCGGGCGCCAGCGATAGCCGGCGCCGTGGACCGTGACCAGCGCTTCGAAGTCCGGGTCATGGGCCTGGAACTTGCGGCGAATTCGCTTGATATGTGAAGTGATGGTCGTTTCATCCACCACCAGGTTGGCCGCGTCCATCAGCTGGCTGCGGGTCTTGACGTGGCCCGGGTGGCGGGTCAGGGCATGGACCATCCAGAATTCGGTCACGGTCAGGGCAATGGGTCGATCGCGCCAGCGAATGCTCAGGGCATCGGGATCCAGCACCAAGGCCCCCACCTTCAGGCTGCCTGGGGTCGCTTCGGACTGGCGCAGGGCGTCCACCCGTCGGAACAGAGCGATGATCCGTGCCAGAAGGTGGCCCGTGCCGATATCTTTCGTCAGGTAGTCATCGGCGCCCAGGCGCAGGCCCGAGACCGCGTCGAGATCGCTGTCGCGAGCGGTCAGAAAGATGATCGGTAGTTCCGCCGAGCGGCCACGAAGCCAGCGGCAGAGTTCGAAGCCGCCTTCGGGCTCATCACCGAGCCCGATGTCGATGACGACAAGGTCCGGAAGCCGGTCCTCGAAGTGAGCCTGGGCCCGGGGGCGGTCCGGAAGGCCGATCGTCTCGAAGCCATAGCGTTCGAGCGCCTCGCGATAGTTATCGCGGATCAGCGCCTCGTCTTCGACAATCGCGATCGTTCGCGTGCTCATGGGCGGTCTTCCGGAATCCTGAAGCGTAGCGCATTATTACCCCAACTCGTCGTCTGCCGGTCCCTTTCTCCGGTACCTCGGCGTTTCCGCGGTGAGATCGGTCCTGCCACATTTCTGCCACATTTCATCGGCGAATTGCCCGACCGTGGGCCCGCTGCGGCCAGCGCGCCACGTTGAACTGTCTCCATGGCTTTTTTCCGATGGAGACAAGAAATGTTCGCGATCCGATCTTTGCTGCTCATGCTGCTGCTGGCCGCTCGCCCCGTTGCCTTCGCCCAGGACCTCGACCCGGAGCAGGCCCTGCTCTGGCTGGACACGGGCCAGGAGCAGGTCTCGACGATGGCCCTGGTGACCGATATCGATATCGAAGTGACGGGCATGCTGGCCTACACGGTCATTCGCCAGCAGTTTCTCAATGACAGTCCGGACTGGGCCGAGGGCCGCTATGTCTTTCCCCTGCCGGATGAGGTGGCCGTCGAGAGCCTTCGTGTGGTCGTCGGCAGCCGGATGATCGAAGGCGAGATCCAGGAACGACGCCAGGCCCGGATCACCTTTGAGACGGCGCGGGCCGAAGGTCGGGTGGCCAGTCTTGTCGAGCATGAGGGGGCCAATCTGTTCTCGACCCGCATCGCGAATATCGCCCCCGGTGAGGTATTGGAGGTGCAGATCGGCTTCCGCCAGCGCATCGACTTCGCTCACGGCGAGTTCCGCCTGCGTTTTCCCCTGAGCATCGCGCCCCCCTACGTGCCCGGCGATTCGATGCCCGTCGAGGCGGGCTCGCCCGAGGACGGCGGCGGCTGGTCCGCGAACACCACGCGCGTGCCCAGAGCCTCGCGGATCACGCCGGACCTGGTCGGGCCGCTGGAGTCGACCAATCCCGTTTCCCTGCGCGTCGAATTGAGCGCCGGCGTGCCCCTCGCAATGCTCGAATCCAGCCATCATCTGATCGACAAGCACTACGCGCAGGGGGTCTGGCGGGTTCGCCTGGACGGACCGAACGCCAACCCGCACCGGGATTTCGAGCTGGTCTGGCAGCCCGCCGTTCACGAGCACGTCGAGTCGGCGGTGTTCCTCCAGCGCTTGGGTGGCCACGATCATGCCCTGCTGATGCTGACGCCGCCCGAGCAGTTCACGGCGGCTCGGACCCGGCGCGAGGTCACCCTCATCATCGACACCTCCGGGTCGATGCAGGGCGAGTCCATCGAGCAGGCGCGGGAAGCACTGCTGGTCGCCCTCGATAGCCTGACACCTCAGGATCGCTTCAATCTGATTGAATTCAACAGCGCGGCAATCGCGCTGTTTCCGGCACCCGTCGACGCCTCGGCCGCGACGCTACGCAGGGCAGACGAATTCGTCCAGGGACTGCAGGCCGATGGCGGCACGGAGATGCTGCAGCCGCTGGATCTGGCCATGGCGCAGGGCGCCACGCCGGGCTACCTGCCGCAGATCGTTTTCGTCACCGACGGACAGGTCGGCAACACGGCAGAAATCATCGACCGTGTCCGCGCCGGGATCGGCGAGGCTCGCCTGTTCACGGTCGGCATCGGGCACGGAGTCAATTCTCAGTTTCTCTCGGACCTCGCCCGCTTCGGGCGTGGCAGTGACGTGTTGATCGCCGATCTCTGGCAGGTGCAGCGGCGCATGGGCGAGCTCATCGCCCAGTTGACTACTCCGGTGCTGCACGACATCGAGCTCCACTGGCCGACGGACGTGGAAGTTCTGCCGGCACGAGTGCCCGACCTCTACACCGGCCAGCCGCTTCTGGTCGCAGCGCGCGGTGAGCACCTGCGCGGCGACCTCGTCGTGACGGGGCAGAGTAACGGCCAGTCCTGGCAGCAGGTGGTTCCCCTCGAGGTCTTCCAGACTGCCCCGGGCGTGGCAGCGCACTGGGGGCGCCAGGCGATCCAGCGCGAACTCGACCGCGCCGGCCATCAACTGAGCGCGGACGAAGTGCGCCAGCGTGTCGTTGATCTGGCAATCGAATACCAGCTGCTCAGCCCCTATACGAGTCTCGTTGCCGTGGACAAGACGCCCGAGCGATCGCGGGACGCCGCGCTGCGGCGGCAGGATGTGCCAGCCTATCGGGCCGACAACGGGCAGGGCATGGAGCCAGTGCTGGCCCGCGCGATGCCAGCGACCGACGCGGGTTCGCTCTCCCAGCTGCTGCGCGGGCTGCTGGCCCTGGCCATGGTGCTGCTGATGATTCTTCATCCAATCCTCAGCCGGGAGGCGGACACGGAGCTGGCGTCATGACCCGGCCCCTGTTGATCGCCTGCGTGCTCGCCGTCGGACTCTGGCAGATCGCTGCTGCGGCGTCGATCCACGCAAAGGCCTGGCTGGGCCAGGCACTGATGGAGCGTGCCTGGCATGAGTCCCGACAGCGGGACAAGCCCGTGCCGCCCTGGCCCGGCTCGGTCAGTCACCCGATTGCCCGGATTCAGGTGCCGGCGCTGGACGTCGACCATCTCGTCCTCGAAGGCGCCGACACGCCGGTCCTGGCCTGGGGGCCGGGCATGGAAGTGGGCCCGGACGGCCATCGCCTGATCGCGGCCCATCGCGACACCCATTTCCGCTTTCTCCAGCACCTCGAGCCGGGCGCCCTCGTGCATCTCGAGCTGGCCAGCGGCCAGACCGAACACTGGCAGGTCGAGGGCCAGCGGATCGTCGATTCGCGCCGGGTCGGTCTGGATCTGGCGGCATCGGGCGACCGGATGACCTGGGTCACCTGCTGGCCCTTCGATGCGATCGAGGCCGGCGGCCCCATGCGCCTGCTGGTCACCCTCGACCGGATCCTCGAGCCCGACGTCCTCGGCCAGGAGCACTACGAGACCGCCCGCGAAGTGCAGGCCGTCCTCCAGCGCTACAAGGAACTCCAGGACATCATCGCCATCCTCGGGCTGGACGAACTGTCGGAAGAGGACCGGCTCACCGTGGCCCGGGCCCGCAAGATCCAGCGGTTCCTGTCACAGCCGTTCAATGTCG
>CAZDFS010000063.1:0-13313 GCA_964504865.1 uncultured Wenzhouxiangella sp. | reverse complement strand
CTGAGTGATACGCAGCGCGCTGGCCTGGATGCCCAGGGCAGCGCGCAACGCCCCGCGAGGGAATCGGACAATCCCTGGGACCCGGATCGCCGGCCGAGTCAACCGGCGATCCGCCCCTGGTGGCAGCGTCACGACAGAAGGGACCAGGACTCCCGCACGACGCCCGATCCCCTCTGGGGACGAGGCAGCGGGCCAAGTTGAATGCAAGGCGCTGCCCGCGACGACCCATCGAGTGCGGGACACGGCGTCGTCTGCCGCGACGATCACTCCCTCATCGGCATACTGGCGGTTTCCATCGGAAAGAATGACCCATGACCCGATTGATTCTGCTGCTGATTCTCATCGTCTTCGGCGCCTCCTGTGGGGTTCAGTCCGAGAGCGGGGGTCAGGAAAATATGGCCGGCGAGCCCGGTCCTTACACCCAGATCCGGCCGTCGCGCGATGGTATCGGCAAGGTCTATATGGGCCGGGAAATCTCTCACGTCATGGGCCACCTCGGTGCCGGCTGGCTCGAGCGCCCCGAGCGAGAGCGGGAGGAACGCACCGATCTGCTGATCGACAACCTGCCGCTGTCGCCGGATGCCGTCGTGGCGGATATCGGCGCGGGCACGGGCTATTTCAGCATTCCGATCGCCGAGCGCCTGCCCGACGGCAAGGTCCTGGCCGTCGATATCCAGCAGGAGATGCTCGATATCATCGAGGCCCGCCAGCGCGAGGGCGCGCCGGCCAATATCGAGCCCGTGCTCGGGACCATCACCGATCCCAATCTGCCACCGGACAGCGTGGATCTGATCCTCCTGGTCGACGCCTACCACGAGTTTTCTCACCCCTTCGAGATGGGCACGGCCATGGTCGAAGCTCTGGTGCCGGGCGGTGAGATCGTTCTGATCGAATACCGCGCAGAAGACGCCTTCGTGCCGATCAAGCGCCTTCACAAGATGAGCGAGGCCCAGTCGATCCGCGAGATGGAAGCGATCGGTCTCCGGCACGTGCGCACCGAAGACTTTCTGCCGCAGCAGCATTTCATGGTGTTCGAAAAGCCCGAGGCCTCAGCTCGCTATCGCCGCGCAGACTGATTCCGCCCCGACGCTGAATCGATTCAGGTCGATCGCCAACGACGTCCTCGGCGCTGAACGATCAAAGGTCGTTCGCCCTATCGTCCAGCCGCTTCGGCCAGCGCAATCCGCAGGGGATGGAGCCCGCAGGTCGGGCCATGACCCCCGTTGGGCATCAGCGCATCGCCGCGTGACATGGCGAGAACAAGATTGCCGAAGGGATCAAGACCGGACCGGGTCGGGCGGAGTTGCCGGGCGACCTCACTCGCGTTTCGTACATAGATCGTCCGGCCGTCCTTGACCGTTTCCATCACGCGCAGCCCGTCGAGGGTCTCGGGGTCGATGGCAGTCGGGTCGGCCGACAGCATCACCAGATCGGCGCGCTTCCCGACCTCGATCGAGCCTTTGCTGTTCTCTTCGAAGTGCTGATAGGCCGGCCAGATCGTCATGGCCTTGAGTGCGGTCATCACATCGACGCGGTGCTGCGGACCAATGATGTCTCCGGAGCGGGAGCGACGAGTCACCGTCGCGTCGAGAATCCGCATCGAGTCCGGGAAGGCGACGGGCGCATCGTGATGGCTGGAGAACCGCATGCCGCGCTCCAGCAGCCAGCCGGTCGGTGAGATGTTTTCGGCATTGACCGGGCCCACGGTGCGCTCGCGGTGCCAGTCTCCCCAGTAAAAGGTATGCATCGGAAATAGCGATGGGAAGACGCCGAGCTCCTGGTAGCTGGCCACTTGGTCCTGGCGCAGGAACTGACCGTGGATGAGGACGGGCCGACGGTCGCCTTGCCCGTGGCGTTCGGTGGCGGTCTCGAGGGCCGCGATCAGCTGATCAGACGCGCCTTCGCCGTTCGAATGGGTGAGGATCTGCACGTCATTGGCGTAGGCCCAGTCAATGGCGTCGAAGACCTGTTCCTCGGTGATCGATGCGTAGCCCTTGTACCCGGCTCGAAGGTGCGCCGGCGGCCGGTAATAGGGCCGGTCGCGGAGCGCCGTGAAGCCCTGAGGTGAGCCGTCGATCGTCAGCTTGGCGCCGCCGACGCGCAGGCGGTCGAGGTAGTCGCGGCTGTGGTTGTCCAGGATGAAGTCGCGGTCGACCAATACATCGGGATAGACAACCACATCGATCTCGATGCCTTCATTGGCAGCAATGTCGCGCATCAGCTGGGTCTGGCCCGGCGAGGACCGTCCCTCCTGAGCGGTGGTGTAGCCGTAGCTTGCAATCAGTTCCGTGCCGGCCAGGAAGATGCTGCGCGAGGACGCCGGGTCCAGGGTTCGCACGAAGTTGATCAGGCCGGAGAAGAAGGCCGCTTCCTCCAGTACGCCATTGGGCACGTTGCCCTCGCCGCGGCGGATCACGCCGCCGATGACCTCCTCGCTATCGGCGTCGTAGCCCATCACTTCCATTCCTTTGGAATTGACCGCGCCAATGTGACCGGACTGGTGGATGACGAGCACCGGCACGTCGGTCG
This sequence comes from uncultured Wenzhouxiangella sp., assembly GCA_964504865.1. Classification (GTDB taxonomy): domain Bacteria; phylum Pseudomonadota; class Gammaproteobacteria; order Xanthomonadales; family Wenzhouxiangellaceae; genus Wenzhouxiangella. The sequence continues at coordinate 10,784 of CAZDFS010000063.1, read as the reverse complement.
ATACCGCGTCGAGGTCCTCGCGGGTGGGGTGGCGCAGCTCTGCGAGCTGAGCATTGTCGTAGCCGAAGCCAAGAATGAATCCCGCGCGCTCGATCCGCTCGGGATAGGCCTCGGCCCATTCACCGAGGACCCGCTGAAGGTCGGCGATGGAGTTGACCTCTCCGTCGGGCGCCGGCAGCATGTTGGCCGAGAGCGCCTGGACGCCGATCATGTAGACATGGCCGTGGGCATCGACGAAGCCGGGCACCATGGCCCGATCGCCCAGTTCGATCCGCTCGGTGGCCTCTCCCAGCAGGTCTGCCGGCGCGCGGCCAGTGCCGACGGCGACGATCACGCCGTCGCGCGCGGCGACGTAGTCAGCGCGCGGCAGGTCATCATTCATGGTCAGGATGTCGCCGGTCCAGATGCGGTCGGCGGGCTGAGCCTGTGCGACGTCGATCAGGAGCGTTGACAGCAGCAGGGCGGTCAGGAGGAAGCGGGTCGGGTCGGGCACGATCGAACTCCAATATCAGCGGATGTCCGACGAGTTGTACACCAGGCTTCCCGCCGCTTCAATGGCGACCTGGCGCCGCCGGTTCGCCGGGGAAGCTTCGAAGAGCGCTTCGAGCTGGATGGGCTGACCTTCCGCAGGGGGGCGGCGTTGATTTTACCTTCGCTCTCGTGGCCCATACTTGCGTGGTCAACGGCGGATCGAGCCCCTAAACGCGCTCAAGCCGAGCAGCCATCATGGAGGCATCAGATGTTTGAACCGAGCCTGTACCTGAATCCAGCCCTCGCGGTTCTGGCGTTCGTGGTGCTCGGCTGGTTGATCAGCCTGAAGCTCGGTGACGTCAGCATCGTCGACTCGATGTGGTCGCTCATGTTTCTTCTGATCGCGGCAAGCCTTGCGCTGGCGGTTGACGCCCTGGGCGATCGGGCAATCCTGGTGCTGACGCTCGTTGCGCTCTGGTCGATCCGCTTGTCGGCCTACATCACCTGGAGAAACTGGGGCCACGGGGAGGATCCCCGCTATCAGGACATCCGGGAACGAAACCAGCCGAACTTTGCGGTCAAGAGCCTCTACCTCGTCTTTGGCTTCCAGGGATTGCTAGCGCTGTTGATTGCACTCCCGCTGGCGGTCTCGATTCAAAGCAGCGCGCCGCTCGGCTGGCTGGATTACGCCGGGGCAGGCCTGTGGCTCGTCGGAATGATTTTCGAAGCCGGCGGGGATTGGCAGTTGGCTCGCTTCAAGGCTGACGCGAGTAACAAGGGCAAGGTACTCGACAGCGGCCTCTGGTCAATGACACGGCACCCCAACTACTTTGGAGACTTTTGCGTGTGGTGGGGCTTTTTCCTGATTGCGCTCAGTGCGGGCGGCTGGTGGACGCTGATTTCGCCGCTGGTCATGTCCTTCATGCTCCTGAAGGTGTCGGGCGTGGCGTTGCTGGAGAAGGATATCGGTAAACGACGGCCCGAATACGCACGCTACATCAAGAGAACCAACGCTTTTTTTCCTGGCCCTCAGCGCCAGGTCGATGAATCCGAAGCTCTCCAAGGAGATGCGAAATGAAAACGCTGCAAAAACTGACCACGACTGGACTGATCTGCACGCTCGTCATGATCGCTGCTCCCGCTGTCTCCAATACGTCGGCGGACACGCCCCCGTACTCCGACGCCCGCGAATGGAACTTCGAGGTTTTTCTCAACGATGATCCGATCGGTTTCCATCACTTTCGCCTGGACCCGAACGCCAATGGCTATCAGCTCCAGACCGAAGCGGAATTCGAGGTCGATTTTCTCTTCTTCACCGCCTATCGCTACAAGCATGAAAACCTGGAGATCTGGGAGAACGGCTGCCTCCAGCGTATCGAGGCGCGCACGATCGACAATGGCGATGAATTCCGCGTTGTCGGCAACCGCGAGCCCGGCCAGTTCGATCTGACGGCGACCGGTAACGATGAATCACTCGAGGCCGAGTGCGTCAGGACCTTCGCCTACTGGGATCTGGACAAGCTCAAGGACAGCCGGCTCCTGAACGCCCAGACCGGGGAATACGTCCCCGTCAGCGTGGAGCGAGTGGGCCAGGAAACGATTCAGATCAACGGCAAGGACGTTGTCGCCGACCGCTACAAGGTCGACGCAGAGGAGCTCGACCTGGAGCTCTGGTACACGCCGGAAGGGGAGTGGCTCAGGTTGACCTCCAACGTCAACAACGGTCGGCAGCTCCGCTATGAGTTGAAAGGGTCCTGATCATGGCGCCTCGCCTGCTCGTCATTCTTGCCATAGCAATCTTGAGCGGCTGCGCCGGGCGTGGCGGTGCATTGGACACGGTTCAGTCGGTTGACCTGGAACGATTCATGGGGGACTGGTACGTCATCGCCCACATTCCGACCTTTATCGAGGATGAGGCCTACAACGCCGTTGAAAGCTACCGCCTCGACGGCGAACGCATCGAAACCACCTTTACCTTTCGCAACGGCGGCTTCGATGGCGAAGAAAAGCGCTACGAGCCCAACGCCATCGTCAGAGATGAAGAAACCAACGCGGTCTGGGGGATGCAGTTCATCTGGCCTTTCCGGTCCGACTTCCGGATCGTGCATCTGGACGAGAACTACGCCACGACGATCATCGGCCGCAACGCCCGCGACTACGTCTGGATCATGGCGCGTGAGCCTGAAATCGGCGACGACGAATACGACGAGCTGGTGCAAAAGGTCAGCGACATGGGCTATGACCTGAGCGACCTGCGTCGCGTTCCGCAGCGCTGGTAAGTGGCCACCTTCGGCTCGGGTCTGTCCGAGTAGACAGGCTGAAGTAGTCGAGCGAATCCCTGAAGGGCAGGGCGATGGGACAGGAAACTCGGAACCCCAGAACTCCAGATAACAAAAACCCGGTCTTCTGGAACCGGGTCTTGTCCGCGGATAATTTGAGATTGAAGCGCTAGCGCTGGTCACCTGATGCTCAGCAAACCCGAAGTCTCCTAGAAGTCTTCTAGAAGTCTTCTACGCTTGCCGCCAGATCTCGATGGATCGAGCTTTCTAGCGCCGCTTCACCCTGTGAGGCTTCCGCGTTAACCTAGGTTTTACGCCCCCGTGACCTGGCTGTCAAGAGATTTCGCAGAAAAAAATTCGATTATTTTCCTAAATTTCATTAACTTAGTAGCTTGGCGGCTGTTCTTCACGCAAGCTGTGAAGATGACGTCACAGCTTTTTGATTCGCCGATAGCGCACTACGAGCGCGCGCCGTGCTCGTTGTTTCTGAGCGGCCCCATGTCCAGGACAGAATTGATTCAGACCTACCTTGAGTTGACTCGCGAGCGCATGCCCGCGATCGCCGCGGAGCCAGGAAATCGCTGGCCCGTCCGTCATGACCACTGCTTTCAGCGTATCGTGCTGGATACCGTCTGCCAGGGCGTCTGGTACGACCAGATCGAGCGACCCGCCTACCGGCACCTCGATACGGCCCAGGCCAGGCAGGTCGTGGAACTGTGCCGCGATATTATCGCCGGGCGCTGCGACCTCCACGCGCTCAATCGGCAATCGCTCGCCTGGCGCGGCCATTTCCGCGCTTAGGCCATCGTCCTCGACATGCCGAAACGAACCTCACCCAGGGATAGCCGAAAGGTCGAGGATGCCAGCGATCTCGACGACATCGTCACCGACAAGCGGTCGGGCTGGCGGGCCACACCGGCAAAGGCCCGTCGTCGCCAGCGCCGCTACAAAAAGCGGTTGATCGATGAATTGACCCGACAGGCTCGGGAGGGCGGCCTGGACGACGAGTAAGGGGTCAATCCTTGCTCTTCAGATCAGCCCTTCGTGGATGATTGTCGATCGGCCCGACCCTTTCCCCTGGACCGGACTTCACAGGCGCGCGAAGCCGGTAAAGCCCATGAAGGCCAGGGCCATCAGGCCGGCGGTGATCAGGCCGATGGGGGCGCCACGGAAGGGTTCCGGCGTATCGGCCAGCGCCAGGCGCTCGCGGGCGGCGGCCAGAGCGATCAAGACCGCACCGAAGCCCAGTGCCGCGCCGAAACCATAGGCCGCTGACTCGATCAGGCTGTTGTGCTCTCGCAGGTTGAGCAAGGCCACGCCGAGAACGGCGCAGTTGCTCGTGATCAGGGGAAGGTAGATGCCGAGCACCCGATGGAGCAGGGGCGCCGTGCTTCGAAGGATGAGCTCGGTGCCTTGAACCAGGGCAGCGATGACGATGATGAAGCCGATCGTTGAAAGATACTCGAGCGCCAGTGGCTGCAGGATCCAGGTCGACAGCAGGTAGCTGGCGACGGCCGCCAGGGTCAGTACGAACGCCGTGGCGAGGGACATTCCCACGGCAGATTCGATGCTGTTGGACACGCCGAGAAACGGGCACAGTCCGAGGAACTGGATCAGGACGAAGTTGTTGACCAGTGCGGCCGAGATGACGATCAGCACCAGGTCCACGACGCCAGCGCCTCAGCTGACTCGCATGCCCGGCTCGGCACCGCTGTCGGGGCTGAGCAGGTAGGGACGTCCGCCGCCCTCGCTGGCCGCCAGAACCATCCCCTCCGAGACACCGAACCGCATCTTCCTCGGCGCCAGGTTGGCGACCATGATGGTCAGCCGGCCGTCGAGCTGACCGGGCTCATAGTATCCACGGATGCCGGCAAAGACCTGCCGCGTTTCGCCCCCGAGATCGAGCTCGAGGCGCAGCAGTTTGTCGGCGCCCTCGACCTCTTCGGCGCGTACGATTCTGGCGACGCGCAGATCGACCTTGGCAAAGTCGGGAAATTCGATGGTGGGTTCGATCTTCAAGGCCGTATCGTCCTTTTCCATGGGGTGGTCGTCGCTGCTTCGCGCAGTGGCTGTCAGCGATTCCTTGCTGGCGTCGACGAGGTGCTCGAGTTGGCTGGGCTCCACGCGGCGCAGCAACGGCTTGAACTTGTCGATCTCGTGACCGAGGAGAGGCTGATCGACGGCATCGAAGCGATCGAGCGGCGCGTTCAGAAACGCGGCCGCGTCGCGCGCCATGTGCGGGATGACCGGCTGCAGCCAGATCATCATGATGCGGAACAGGTTGATGCCCTGCGAGCAGACGGCAAGGACATCGCCCTCGCGGCCGGGTTCCTTGGCCATGACCCAGGGTTTGTGCTCGTCGATGTAGCGATTCGCCTCGTCGGCCAGGGCCATGATCCGCCGGACCGCCATCTGGAAATTGCGCGCCTCGAAGTCCGAGGCGATCGATTCGTGGGCATCGACAAAGCGCTCGAAGAGAGCGGGCTCGGGAAGCGACTCGGACAAGCGGCCCTGGCCGAACTTATGAATGAAGCCAGCGCAGCGAGAGGCGATATTGACGAGCTTGCCCACCAGGTCGGCGTTCACGCGCGCGCGAAAATCCTCGAGGTTCAGGTCGATATCGGCCAGGCCGGTGCCCAGCTTCGCCGCGAAGTAGTAGCGAAGCGTGTCCGGCGGGAGATGATCAAGCCAGGTTCGGGCCTTGATGAACGTGCCGCGCGACTTCGACATCTTGGCCCCGTTGACCGTCAGGAAGCCATGGGCGTGGACGGCGGTGGGCCGTCGGAGACCGGCGCCTTCGAGCATGGCCGGCCAGAACAGGCAGTGGAAATACATGATGTCCTTGCCGATGAAGTGGTGCATCTCCGTTCCCGATCCGGGCCGGGTCCATTCATCGAAATCCAGGCCCTCGCGCTCGCAGATGGCCTTGAAGCTGGCCAGGTAGCCGATCGGGGCGTCCATCCAGACGTAGAAGTACTTGTCGCTCTGACCCGGGATGGGAAAGCCGAAGTAGGGCGCATCGCGCGTCACGTCCCAGTCCCGCAGGGGCTTGTCCAGCCATTCATTGAGCTTGTTGGCGACCTCGTCCTGAAGGGCGCCGGAGCGCACCCACGCTTTCAAGCTGTCGCGGAAGGGTTCCAGGTTGACGAAAAAGTGCTCCGTGCTCTTCATCACCGGTGTGGCACCCGAGATGACCGAGCGAGGTTCGACCAGTTCGGTCGGGTCATAGGTCGTTCCGCAGACCTCGCAGGAGTCGCCGTACTGGTCTTCGGCGCCGCACTTCGGGCAACGGCCTCGAATGAAACGATCGGGGAGGAACATCCCGCGCTCCGGGTCGAAGAACTGATCGATGCTGCGGGTCTCCACCACGCCGGCGCTCTGCAGTGCTGACCAGATCCGATTCACCAGCTGCTGGTTCGTCGATGAATGCGTCGAGGCGAACTCGTCGTGCGACAGGCCGAAATCGGCGAAATCACGCTGGTGCTCCTCGGCCATTTCCTCGATGAGCTGCTCCGGCGTGATGCCGCGTTTTTCGGCGTGCAGCATGATCGGCGTGCCGTGCGCATCGTCTGCCCAGGCGAACCAGACCTCGTGGCCGCGGGCGCGCTGAAAGCGAGCCCAGATGTCGGTCTGGATGTATTCCAGCATGTGGCCGAGATGGATCGAGCCGTTGGCGTAGGGCAGGGCAGCAGTAATCAGAATCTTGCGCGGGTCGGTCATGGACTCAAAGCCTGGTGGATTGCATACTTTCCGAGACTTTCAATTATCGCACGCCCGATATCAGCGTGACTCCGCGTACGCATCCGCTACCATAGGGAATCCAGAAACCCGAAGCGAATCGATCTCATGTCCGACACGCTGGAAGCTGACCTGCAGGCTCGCCTGAGCGCACTGATCGATCCCCATACGAACCAACCGCTGGGAGAGGGCATTCGCGTCAGCGTACGCAACGGCCGGGCCGCGGTTCGGCTGGTGCTGAATTATCCGGCGGCGGGCTGGCACGACGAGTCCAGGCGGCTGATCGAGCAGACTCTGATGCACGACGGCGCCGTCGAGGCGGTCACCGTCGAGATCGACACCGAGCATCTGAGCCACGCGGTACAGGGTGGACTCACTCCGCTGGACGGGGTGAGCAACATCATCGCCGTGGCATCGGGCAAGGGCGGGGTCGGAAAATCCACCGTCGCGGTGAATCTGGCCCTTGCCCTGCAGGCGGAAGGTGCGCGCGTTGGCGTGCTCGATGCCGATATCTATGGGCCGAGCATACCGCGCATGCTGGGTCTGAAAGGTCGGCCGGCGACCACCGATGATCGTCGGATCGTCCCGATGCTGGCCCACGGCCTGCAGGCGATCTCGATCGGGGTGCTGGTCGAGGTTGATCAAGCGATGATCTGGCGCGGCCCCATGGCGACGCAGGCCCTCCAGCAGATGGTCTCGGAGTCGGCCTGGGACAGCCTCGACTACCTCATCGTCGACCTGCCCCCGGGTACGGGTGATATTCAGCTGACCTTGGCACAGCGCATCCCGGTGGCGGGCGCCGTGACCGTGACCACGCCCCAGGATGTGGCGGTGGACGATGTGCGCCGCGCCGTTGCCATGTTTGCCAAGGTGCGCGTCCCGGTGCTCGGCGTCATCGAGAACATGAGCACCCATGTCTGCTCCAACTGCGGGCACGAGGAGGCGATTTTCGGGCAGGGCGGAGGCGAACGTATCGCGCGGGAAGCCGGGCTGACGCTGCTCGGCGATCTTCCACTGAGCGCAGGCCTGGGTCGAGCAACGGATCAGGGCGCGCCGATCGTCGCCGCCGAGCCCGAGGCGCCGGCATCGCTGCGTTTCCGTGAGATTGCGCGTCGGGTCGCCGGGCGCCTGTCACTCCAGTCTCGAAACCAGTCGATCCGGATGCCGAAGATCAAGATCGTGGATTGAGCGTCGGCGGCGCCGATCATCGATTGCTGCGGCGCGGGCAAGACGCCGGGCGAAGGCGATAGAATGCCGGCTGGTATCCGACTCGCGTCCGCCAGGAGAACACCTTGACAATCAAGTCCGATCGCTGGATTCGCCACATGGCAGAAACGCAGGGCATGATCGAGCCCTTCGAGCCCGGTCAGGTCAGAGCGTCCGACGATAACCGGAAGCTCGTGTCCTACGGCACGTCCAGCTACGGCTACGACGGCCGCTGCGCGAATGAATTCAAGATTTTCACCAACATCAATTCCGCGGTCGTTGATCCGAAGCACTTCGATGAATCGAGCTTCGTCGACTTCACCGGCGAGACGTGCATCATTCCGCCGAACTCCTTCGCCCTGGCCCGCACGATCGAATACTTTCGGATTCCGCGCAACGTGCTGACGATCTGCCTGGGGAAATCGACCTACGCACGCTGCGGCATCATCGTCAACGTCACTCCCCTGGAGCCCGAGTGGGAGGGTCACGTGACCCTGGAGTTCTCCAACACGACCCCGCTGCCGGCCCGCATCTACGCCAACGAGGGCGTGGCCCAGTTCCTTTTTCTCGAGTCGGACGAAGCCTGCGAGACCTCCTACCGGGATCGCGCGGGTAAGTACCAGGGCCAGCGCGGCGTTACCCTGCCCAAGGCCTGAACCTGGAGACGATCCGAGCGGGCGCCGGGCTCAGCTGCCGGTCAGCGGCGGCTGCTGAATCACGTCGACGCTGACCGGGAAGATCTGCCGGCCGCGCAGGACCTCGAATTCGATCACCGTGCCCGGTTCGATCTGGGAAATCCTCAGGGTCAGCTGCCTCGCGCTCGAAATCGGTTCACCATCCGCACTCAACAGGATGTCGTTGGGCCGGATTCCGGCACGCCAGGCCGGACTCTCGGCGCTGACGCGGGCGACGCGGGCGCCGGTCACGACGCGATCGTCGATCTGGAGGGCCAGGGACAGGTCCATCAGGTCGGCACCGATCCAGCCGCGCTGAACCTGGCCGTAGTCGACGATCTGTCGCATGATCTGACGGGCGAGGGGCGCCGGGATGGCGAAGCCGATGCCCTGGGCGCCCACCGATTGGTTCAGCGAGGCGGAGTTGATGCCGACGATCTCACCGGCCGGGTTGATCAGAGCGCCGCCGCTATTGCCGGCGTTGATTGCGGCGTCGGTCTGAATGAAATCCTCGAAGGTCGTCAGATTGAGCTGGCCGCGGCCGGTGGCCGAGACGATGCCCATGGTGACCGTGTGGCTGAGACCGAAGGCGTTGCCAATCGCCAGCACCACATCGCCGGTGCGCAGGGTGTTTTCGGCACTCAGGCGAGCCGCCGGGAGATCATCGAGCTCGATCTTCAGCACCGCCAGGTCGGTGCCGGGATCGCTGCCCACCACTTGCGCCTCCGCAATTCGGCCGTCGAACAGCGCAACGACGATGTCGTCGACTTCGGAGATGACATGGCGAGTGGTGAGGATCAGCCCATCGCCCGACACGATCACCCCTGATCCCAGTCCGCGCTGGGGCCGGGTCACGACGCGATTCTCGTACAAGCGCCGGTAGAGGGGATTGTTGAGATTCTGGTACATCGGCTCCCGCACGAGCGTGCGGGTGTAGATGCTGACCACCGACGGTGCCGTGGCGTTGACGGCGGCCGCATAGCTCTCGGGGGCCGTCGGCGCGGCACCGCGATCGAGCGCGGGAAGCAGGTCGGGGCGAAAAAAAACCACCACGAAAGCGATGGCGAACCCGAGCAGGACGAATTGGCTGACGAACTGGATGAATCTGATCAAAATCGCGGCCTGGTTACTGACATCTCGTTCGCATCGTAATCCTTAAACTACGCAGTGTTCACTGGGTTGGCAAAGCGTTGCGAGCGTTGCTGGGAAATGACGGTGTCGTCACTGTGTTAAAAGTCCATAAAATTCGGTAAAATGCCCGATTCACCCGATCTTGGTGATCAGATTCGTAGCATAGCAGGTGGCGATTCGCTCCGACGGATCGCTGCCCGAAATCAGAAGTTGTTGACCTCCTGCTTTCTATTCAGGAAACCAGGCTTGACCGTTGGAACCGGAGTACATCATGTCCAAATCCGAAACGTCCGAATCGATTCAGAAACAAACCGATTTGGGCCGCAGAAATCTTTTGCTCGGTGTGACCGGGGTGGTCGGCGCGACGGGCGCTGGACTGCTGGCCTTGCCTTTCGCGGTCTCCTGGCAGCCGAGCGCCAAGGCACGATCTGTTGGCGCTCCTGTTGAAGTGTCAGTCGCGGACCTGCAGCCGGGTCAGATGGCGCGGGTGCAGTGGCGCGGGCAGGCCATCGGCATTCTTCATCGGACCGAACGTATGCTGAACGACCTGAGCCGCGTGTCAGACCGCCTGAGAGACCCGGATTCCAGCGCAGAGCAGCAGCCCGAATACGCGCAGAACGAATATCGGTCGATCAAGCCCGAATTTCTGGTGCTCAATATCCACTGCACGCATCTGGGCTGCGTGCCGGAACTGCGCCCGGAGGTGGAGCCCCAGGTCTTCGATGACGATTGGCGAGGCGGTTTCTACTGCCCCTGCCACAAATCTGCCTTTGATCTGGCAGGTCGTGTCTATTCAGGAAAGCCCGCCCAGTTGAACCTCGTCGTTCCTCCCTACTCATTCACCGATGAGAATCACATTCTGATCGGTGTTGATCCAGAACAAGGAGTTGCCTGATCATGGCTAAAGCTGCTAGCGCAATTAGCAAGAACGTCGGCGCCTTCGGCCAGTGGGTCGACAAGCGCCTGCCCGTTTCGGATTTCTGGAAGGCGCACATCAGCGAATACTACGCTCCGAAGAACTTCAACATCATGTATTTCTTCGGATCGCTGGCGCTGTTGGTGCTCGTCAATCAGATTGTGACCGGCATTTTCCTGACGATGCACTACAAGCCGGATGCCGCGCTGGCCTTCGGGTCCGTCGAGTACATCATGCGCGACGTCGAATGGGGCTGGCTGATCCGCTACATGCACTCCACCGGCGCCTCGTTCTTCTTCATCCTGGTCTACCTGCACATGTTCCGGGGGCTGATGTGGGGCTCGTACAAGAACCCACGCGAGCTGCTCT
>CAZDFS010000062.1:3385-22164 GCA_964504865.1 uncultured Wenzhouxiangella sp. | reverse complement strand
CGGAGATCGGGTCGACGCCGGCGAAGGGTTCGTCAAGGAGGATGAAGTTCGGGTCGCCGGCGAGGGCGCGGGCGATCTCGACGCGCCTGCGCTCGCCGCCGGAAAGCGACACGCCCATCTGGTCGGCCAGGTGCGAGACGTGGAAGTCGTCCATCAGGCGGCCGAGCTCGTGCTTGCGCTGCTCGCGATTGAGGTCCTTGCGCAGCTGCAGGATGGCGAGGATGTTGTCGGAGACGGACAGCTTGCGGAAAATCGAGGCTTCCTGGGGCAGGTAGCCCAGGCCCTTGCGGGCGCGCTGGTGCATGTTGGCCCGGGTCAGGTCGGTCTCGCCGATCCTGATCCGGCCCCCGTCGGCGGCGACCAGGCCGACGATCATGTAGAAGGTGGTGGTCTTGCCCGCGCCGTTGGGCCCGAGGAGGCCGACGATTTCCCCGCGCGCGACCTTGAGCGAGACGTCGTGGACGACGGCGCGGCCGCGATAGCGTTTGACCAGTTGTTCGGCGGTCAGCATGGCGGCTTACTGGCCGTCGCTGGTGCCGTCGGCATCGGCGTTATCGCCGGAATCGACGGGCGGCTCGGGGGGTTGGTCCGCCTCGACGCTCTCCCCGCCGGGCTCACCGTTATCGACGGCATCGATCACCTGCTGCGTCGCGGACGCCGCCGTGGCCGGTTCGATCAGCAGGCGGACGCCGCCGCCGCCGGCCAGGCTTTCCGTGTCGAGGTTATACACCAGCTGGGTGCCGCTGAATTGCCCCTGGACGTTCCGGATTTCGGCGTTGCCCCGCATCGTGATCAGGTTCGTGGTGAAGTCGTATTCGATCTCGTCGGAGCGGCCGTCCACGGCCGTGCCGTCCTCGAGCGTGTCGTTCCAGCGCGTTGGCGCGCCATACAGCTCGATTCGCTCGACTTCGCCCGAGTCATTGTTGAACGAGCGCGCCTCATCGGCAAAGACGCTCAGGCTCCCGCGGGTGATTCGAACGTTGCCGGTCAGCACGTAGGCACCGCTGGACACGTCGTAGCGCCCGTCCTCGCTGACGACTTCGATCGGCAGCTCTGAATCGGTGGCCTGCGCAAAGGCATGCGAGCTCGCCAGTATCATGCAGGCAAGCAATACGCTGCCCACGGCAGAGCGCCCCGTGGCTTCAGTTTTTGGGTCGGGCTGTTCGGGAGGTGATGTGTAGATCATTGCTCAGGTCAACGATGTCCGTGTCCAGTTGAATCATCAGACCGCCGGCGCTCAATTCAGTGCCCGGCTGGGTCAGGTCCACTGGCACATCGGCAGAGATTGTACGCGCTGGGCGCTGGTGCTGCAGGGCCTGGGTGGTCAGGGTCAGTCGGCCCTTCGGTCCGTCGCGCCAGAGTTCGACCTCGTCAATCAGCTCCAGCGTGTCGAATTCGCGCTCGAAGCGCCCCAGATTCGCGCGGCCGTTCCAGGGTGCTGCGGCGGTGCTGATCTGAAACTCCGGGTCGAGGAGAGTGACGACGCGCGTTTCAGCATCGTGCTCGAGGCTGGGGCCCTGAACCCGCAGTTCCGGCCGACCTTGCGCATCGAAGAAGCGGGCCTCGAAGTCCTGCAGGCGGTAGTCGAGGCGGGTGTCGGGCGGCGTCACGCTGGGGGTGATGATGCGCTCCGTCGGCAGCCACCAGCGAAACAGCACGGCGGCGGTCAGAACGACGGCGCCGACCAGGATCAGCGCACGTTTCAAGAAAAGGACTCCAGCCAGGCCTCCAGCTGTCCGTGGCCCTCGAGGATCAGCTCGCAGACCTCGCGAACGGCGCCGGCTCCACCCGCTCGCTGACAGCGAAAGTCGGCGCGTTCGAGGATGCGATGATGGGCATCGGCGGGGGCGCAGGTCAGGCCGCAGCGGCCCATGGCCGGCCAGTCGACGAGGTCATCGCCGGTGTAGGCAAGCTGGTCCTCGTCCAGGGCCAGTTCGGTGAGCAATTCATCGAGGGCGTTGGACTTGTCGCGCCGGCCCTGGAGCAGGTAGGCGATGCCCAGCTCGCTCATGCGCCGCTCGACGATGGTTGATTGGCGCGCGGTGATGACCGCGACTTCGATGCCGTGCTGGCGCAAGGCCTTCAGGCCCAGTCCGTCGTGGCTGTGGAAGCTCTTGATTTCCGCGCCGTCGCTCGTGTAGCTGATACGCCCGTCGGTCATCACGCCGTCGACATCGAAGACGGCCAGTCGAACGGCCGCGGCCTTTGAAAGGAGCTGCTGGCGCTCGTCGCTCACGCTAGACCACGCCGGCCTGGAGCAGGTCCTGGAAGTTCAGGGCGCCGATCAGACGGCCGTCGTCGTCGGTGACCAGCAGGCCCTGGATGCGCTTCTGCTGCATCAGCTTGGCAGCGGTCGCGGCCAGGGCGTCGGGCTGGATCGTCTGGGGACCGGCGGTCATGATCTGCCCCGCCGGGAAATGCTTCAGGTCGCGGATTTCTTCGACGTGGCGGCGGATGTCGCCGTCGGTGATGACCCCGACGGGCCGGTGGTCTTCATCGACGAGGGCGCACAGGCCAAGGCGCGAGCGAGTCATTTCGATGATCGCCTCGCCCAGGCTGGCGGACTCGGGCACGTGCGGCAGATCGTCATTGCCGTGCATGAGATCGCTGATGTGCAGGAGGAGCTGTTTGCCCAGCTTGCCGCCCGGGTGCGAGCGGGCAAAATCCTCGGCGGTGAAGCCGCGCGCGTCGAGGAGGGCGATGGCCAGGGCGTCACCGAAGGCCAGCTGGGCCGAGGTCGAGGCCGTCGGGGCCAGTCCGAGGGGGCAGGCCTCCTGATCGACGGAGGTGTCGAGGTGCAGATCGGCGTGGCGGGCCAGGGACGAGTTCGGATTGCCGGTCATGGCGATGAGGCTCACCCCGAGGCGCTTGATGACCGGCAGCAGTTTGAGCAGCTCCTCGGTCTCGCCGGAGTTGGAGATGGCCAGGATCAGGTCGTCGCGCTTGATCATCCCCAGGTCGCCGTGACTGGCTTCGGCCGGGTGAACGAAGAAGGCCGGCGTGCCGGTCGAGGCCAGCGTCGCGGCGATCTTGTGGCCGATGTGGCCGGACTTGCCCATGCCGAGGACGATCAGATGGCCCTCGATGGCGAGAATGCGGCGGCAGGCCTCGACCAGGTCGTCGCCCATCCGATCGCCGAGGGCGAGGATGGCTCGAGCTTCCGTGTCCAGGACTTCCCGGGCGGCAGCGATCAGTCGTTGCTCGTCGATCGGTGCCGCGCTCATCAGTTCAGTCCCTGGTGGATGATGAAGCTCTGGTAGACCAGAAAGGTCAGCAGCATCACGGCGGCCACCGGCCGGGTAATCATGCCGGGCCCGGTTCGACGCGCCACGGCGAGAAAAAGGAAGATGGTCAGGGCAAACATGACGCTCACGTCGCGATAGAGCAGCTCGGGGTCGATGGACATCGGCGCGAGAATCGCCGCGATGCCGAGGACGCCGAGAAGGTTGAACATGTTCGAGCCCAGGATGTTGCCGATCGCCAGGTCGTCTTCCTTCTTCAGTGCGCAGGCCGCGGCGGCGGCGAGTTCGGGAAGGCTGGTGCCGAAGGCGATGATGGTCAGGCCGATGAGCGCGTCGGAGACGCCGAGGATGCCGGCGAGGGTGGTTGCCCCTTCGACCAGGATGTGCGCACTCAGCGGCAGCAGAACCATGCCGAGCACGGTCCAGAGAATGGCCTTGCGCGTCGACACGCCCTCGGGCACTTCCTCGGTCAGGCTGGCGGCCATCGGGTCGGAGCCCTCCGAGCGCACGCCGAGATAGATCATGCCGCCCACCAGCGCGAAGAGACCGGCGATCAGGACGATGCCGTCGACCTGACTGAGCTGCAGGTTCAGCATCAGTCCGAGGGTGACGATCATGATCACGGCGAGGACCGGGAACTCGCGTCGCAGGGTCACCGATTCGACCTTGAGGGGGTAGATCAGGCCGGTAATACCGAGGATCAATCCGATATTGGCAATGTTCGAGCCGATGGCGTTGCCGATGGCCAGCGACGGTGAACCGCGCACGGAAGCCATGGCCGAGACCAGCATTTCGGGCGCCGAAGTGCCGAAGCCGACGATCGTCAGACCGACGATCAGCGGCGACACGCCGAGGTTGCGAGCGAGCGCCGAAGCGCCGGAGATCAGGCGGTCCGCCGCCCAGATCAGGAGCACGAAGCCGGCCACGATTTCGAGCAATGAGATGGCGAGCGTGCTGGTCACGGCGACGTCGTGCGGGGGGCGAGTGTGGGTGAGGGATCGGACATCGTGTTCAAGAAAACCAATCGGTTCAGACTCAAAAGGTGATCCGCAGCGCCGCTGGCACCACGACGCGCTGCCACGGAGGCTGCATGCGCTACACTGTCACATAGACCGAGCTGCCGTCATCGGGTGGCTGCCCCAAGCCTGTCGCCAGGCCAGAACAACGAGCTCAAGCATGGACCCCAAAGTAATCGAACAGCGTATTCTACAGGCAATGCCCGCTGCGCGCGTCAGCGTGATCAGCGATGACCAGGTGCACTTCACGGCGCGGATCATCAGCGATGACTTCGAGGGCTTGAGCCGAATTCAGCGCCATCGACGCGTTCACTCGGCGATCGGCGCCGAACTCGGCAGGGAAATCCATGCCCTCAGCCTCGATCTGAAAACGCCGGCCGAAAGCAAGGACTGAGCCCGCGATGGCGCGAATCCAGATCAGCGGCGGCCATCCCCTCGAGGGTACGGTCGAGGTGTCCGGGGCGAAGAACGCCGTCCTGCCCATCCTGATGTCGGCCCTCCTGACGGGCAAGCCCTGCCGCCTGACCGGCGTCCCGCACCTGAAAGATGTCACCACCACGATCGAGCTCCTCGGACACCTCGGCGTCGTGGTCTCCCTCGGCGACGACGGGGCGGTCAGCCTGGATGCGGGCGATCTGCAGGGTCACGTCGCTCCCTATGATTTGGTCAAGACCATGCGCGCCTCGATCCTCGTCCTCGGGCCCCTGCTGGCTCGAACCGGTGAGGCCAAGGTCTCGCTGCCGGGCGGCTGCGCGATCGGTGCGCGACCGGTCAATCTGCATCTCGACGGGTTGCAGGCTCTGGGGGCGCAGGTCAACGTCGAGGCGGGCTACATCCACGCCTGGGCCGACCGGCTCAAGGGGGCTCGCATCGTCTTCGACACGGTGACCGTGACCGGCACGGAAAATCTCCTGATGGCGGCCTGCCTGGCCGAGGGCACCAGCGTGATCGAAAACGCCGCCCAGGAGCCCGAAGTCGTCGATCTGGCCGAATGCCTGATCAGCATGGGCGCGCACATCAGCGGCCACGGCAGCAACACGATTACCGTCGAAGGCCAGCCTGAGCTCGCCGGCTTCGACTACCGTGTCGTGCCCGATCGGATCGAGGCCGGCACGTTTCTCGTCGGCGCGGCGATGACCGGCGGCCGGATCCGTGCGGTCAACGCCGCACCCCAGACCATGGATGCGATCCTGGCCAAGCTCGAGGATGCGGGCGCGCAGCTGTCCACGGGACCGGACTGGATCGAGCTCGACATGCGCGGCCAGCGACCGCGCGCAGTCAACATCGCCACCGCGCCCTATCCGGGCTTTCCCACGGACATGCAGGCCCAGTTCACCGCTCTGAACTCCATCGCCGAGGGCACCGGCGTGGTTCGCGAGAACGTCTTCGAGAACCGCTTCATGCACGTCCAGGAGCTGCAGCGTCTGGCCTGCCTGGTTCTCGCCGGGCTGGTTGCTGACGGCGATACGATCGTCGATCGCGTTTATCACATCGATCGAGGCTATGAAAACATCGAGGAAAAGCTGCGCCAGCTCGGTGCCAGCATCCGCCGTCTGGCGATCTGAGGGCGCTCTCGACGGCCTGTTTCTTCAGGTCCCTGTGACGAGTGGCACAGTCACCCCAGGCAGGTTGCCGGGTACAATAGGCCGCAACGCTTGCCACCCGACCGACTGGATAACAATGTCTCTGAACCTCGATCAGGCCCGCTTCAACATGGTTGAACAGCAGGTCCGTACCTGGGACGTGCTGGATACGCGCGTCCTCGACGTCCTGCGCGACGTTCCGCGAGAGGACTTCGTGCCGACGCGCTACCGCAAGCTTGCCTTTGCCGATCTGCGGATACCCCTGGACAAGGGGCAGGTGATGATGAAGCCGCTGGAGGAAGGTCGGGCACTCCAGGCGCTGGGCATCGAGGCGGGGCAGCGCGTGCTGGAGGTCGGCACGGGGTCCGGCTTTCTGGCGGCATGCCTGGCCGGGCTTGGCGCCCAGGTCGTGAGTGTTGAAATTCACGCCGAGTTGGCAGAATCCGCGGCGCAGCGGCTGCAGAAGCAGGGCGTTGGCCAGGTCGAGGTGGTTCACGCTGACGCCCTCGACGGCTTCAGCCCCGAACAGCCGGTGGACGTCGTCGTCGTCACCGGATCGGCACGCCAGGTTCCCGACACGTTCAAGTCGTGGCTGGCCCCGGATGGGCGACTCTTCGCCGTTCGTGGAGACAGTCCGGCCATGGAGGCTGTCTGCCTGACCGGCCGCGGTCAGCGCTGGGCTGAAGAAAGCCTGTTCGAGACCGATCTGCCGCGTTTGATCGGGGCCGAAGATCCGGCCCAGTTCGACTTCTGACGACGCCGGCCTTCGAGCCCGGGGCCGAGCCGAGGCCGACGACTTATAGATATTTGCCCGGGTTGAATGCCTTGTTCGGCCCTAAGGAATTGGAAAACATGATGAAAAAGACTCTACTCACCGCCGCACTGTGTCTGACGATGGCACCGATCGCTCAAGCCGTTGATCTGATGGGCGTCTACGAACTCGCACGCAGCCACGATGCGGAGCTGCGCGCCGCCGAGCTTCAGCTCGAGGCCGCCGAACAGGGTCCGGTGATCGCGCGCTCGTCGCTGCTGCCGAGCATTACCGCCACGGCAGGTCGCACGATCGGCGAGGGAACGGTCACCATTGCCGGGACCGAGCTGCCGACGGAAGACAACGACGATGAGCGCTATGCGATCAACCTGCAGCAGTCGATCTACGACGACGCCAACTACGGTCGCCTGGAGCAGGCCGAGGCTCAGTTTACGGTGGCGCAGGCCCAGTACGCTCAGGCCTGGCAGGACTTTCTCCTGCGCGTCAGCGAACGCTATTTCGACGTCCTGACGGCGCTCGATTCCGTACGCTTCGCCCGGGCCGAGGAAACCGCCCTGCGTCGCCAGTTCGAGCAGGCCGAGCAGCGCTTCGAAGTCGGCCTGGCGGCGGTGACCGATGTTCACGAAGCCCGGGCCACCTTCGATGCGGCGCAAGCGCGCGTGATCCTGGCCGAGAATGCCGTGGAAGACGCGCGCGAGGCGCTGCGCGAGATCACCGGTACCCTATTCGAGGAATACGCCCGCCTGCTCGAAGACCTTCCGCTGACGATTCCCGAGCCGGCCTCCTCGCAGGACTGGGTCGCGATCGCCCTGGAAACCAGCCCCATCGTTCTGCAGCAGCTGGGTCAGCTGGCGACGGCCGAGGCCGATCTGCGCATTGCCCGTGCCGGGCACCTGCCGACCCTGTCCCTCTCCGGCAGCTACACGCGCAACGTCAACAACGAATTCGTCGGTCGTGATCCGGCCACCCAGCAGCCGCTGGGATCGGCCGAACTGTCCATCGACGGATGGAGCCTGGGTCTGCAGCTCAACGTTCCAATCTTCCAGGGCTTTGCCACGCAGGCCCAGCGCCGCCAGGCGGGCTCCAGCCTGCGGGCCGCTGACCAAACCCTCGATCAGACCGAGCGCCTGGTCGTTCGCCAGACAGAAAATGCCTTCCGCGCCATCGTCGCCGGCGTGCGCGAGGTCCAGGCGCGCCAGCAGGCGCTCGTGTCTGCCGAGTCGGCCCTCGAAGCGACGAATGCCGGCTTCGAAGTCGGCACCCGCACCATCGTCGATGTTCTGCTTGCCGAGCAGCGCTTCTTCCAGACCGAGCGTGATTTCTCCCAGGCGCGTCACCAATTCATCCTCAACCAGCTGCGCCTGAAGAACGTGGCCGGTCAGATCGAAGAGGCGTCGCTGGAGGAGGTCAACCAGCTCCTGCGCTGACCCCCTCGAGGCGAGCGCGCAGGGCGTTCAGGGTCGAGGCCAGCGCGCCGCGCCCGGCCTCGACCACGGACAGGGCTGCGCGGCCCTTCGCCAGCGCCCGCGCCGGGTCATCCCAGTACGCGCTCACTGCGGCGGCCAGGTCATCGGCGGATGTCACCCGCTCCAGGGCCTCGACGGCGTCAAGCGCCTGCGCCATGGCCTGCTGATTTTCCAGAGAGGTTCCTGCGATGACCGGCTTGCCCAGGGCGGCGGGTTCGAGCAGGTTATGTCCGCCGATCGGAACCAGGCTGCCGCCTACGAAGGCGACGGCGCCAGCGGCATAGCAGGCCTGCAGCACGCCGAGGCGGTCGACCAGCACCACGTCGGTGGCCCCGTCGATTTCGTGATCCAGCCGCTGCTGTGAAAGGGCGGCTCGCTCGATCAGCTCGCCGATCTCCTCGCAGCGTTCCGGATGTCGTGGTGCCAGTATCAGCAGCGCATCGGGGTGGCTCGCCTTCAACTGTCTCTGCGCCTCGAGGACGAGCGGTTCTTCGCCTCGCCGCGTGCTGCCGGCCACCCAGACCCGGCGCGCCCCCCAGCGGCTTCGGAGTCCTTGGGCGGTCTGGAGGACATCGTCGGCCAGCGGAGCATCGAATTTGAGGTTGCCGACGACCTCGGCCCGCGCGGGCTCCAGACCCAGCTCGATCAGGCGCTCGGCGTCTCCCCGGCTCTGGCACAGGGCGCGGTCGACGGCTTCCAGGGCGTGCGCAAACAGCGATCGAAGGTAGCGCGACCGTTTCAGGCCGCGCTCGCTCAAACGCGCGTTGACCAACAGCAGGGGGATGGCGCGCCGGCGGCACTGGTCAAAGAGCACTGGCCAGATTTCCGTTTCGGCAATCAGGCCGATGGCCGGTTGCAGCGCGTCCAGCCAGCGGGCGCAGGCCGCGGGAGTATCCACCGGCAGAAAGCGATGACCGACGGTGTCGCCAAAGCGACGACGAAGCTGGTCGGCCCCGCTTCGGGTGAAGGTGCTGACCACCAGGGCGCGCGAGGGATGGCGTTTGCGAAGCGCCTGAACGAGCGGGCTGATGGCGTTGACCTCACCGACGGAGGCCGCGTGGATCCAGATCGGCGCTTCCCCGCAGGACTCGATGTGGCCGCGGCGCTGGCGTGCGTCGGCCCGCCGGGCCTCCGGATCGGCCTCGCCGCGCTGCAGGCGTCGGATCAGCAGGGGGGAGAGAAGACGCGAGAGCGCTCGATAAATCCATTCCATCGCTCGGAAGTGTACCCGAGGGGGGCGATTGCGGATAATGAGGCCATGGCCACCCTGTCACCCCCGCTGACTCATCTTGCGCTGCTGCCGGCGCGCCTTCTCGGGCGATTACCCCTGGCCCTGAGCCGCGCGCTGATGCGGGTCTTCTCGCCCCTGATCGCGCGCGCGATGGGCCGGCGTCGGCGCATCGTGGACCGCAACCTCGAGCTGTGCTTCCCTGGCTGGCGCGAGGACGAGCGCCGCGCCCTGCGGCAGGCTCATTTCGGAGAGCTGGCCGAGGCGGTTGCCGAAACCGCGTTTTGCTGGACCCGCCAACGCCCCCTGGGGCCGACCTACGGCGCCGTCGAGGGGTTGGAGCATCTTGAAGCGGCCCGTGGCGACGGCCAGGGCGTTCTTCTGGTGACCGGCCACACGACCTGTCTCGAGCTGGGCGCGCGATTGTTTGCCGAGGAGGTCGAGGCGCGGGGCGTCTACCGGCCGCTGCGCAATCCGGTCCTCGATCGCTTTCAGAACGAGGGACGGGCGCGCTACGGGCCGGGCATGATCCCCCGCGATCAGCTCAAATCGATGATTCGCTACCTGCGCGCGGGCGAGGTGGTCTGGTATGCCCCGGACCAGGATTTCGGGCCCGAGCGCAGCGAGTTCGTGCCTTTTTTCGGGATCCCGACGGCGACCACCCGTGGCCTGCTCGATCTGGCCCGTCTCGGGCGTGCTCGCGTGGTCCCGATGTATCCCCGCAAGGACCCGGATACGGGACGGGTAACGGTTCAGGTCTTTCCGGCGCTGGCAGGTGTGCCCAGCGCGGATCCCGTCGATGATCTCGAGCAGTACAACGACTTTCTCGAGCAGCAGATCCGTCGAGCGCCGGCGCAGTACTGGTGGCTGCACCGCCGCTTCAAGAGTGCCCCGGCCGGCGCGCCGGTGCGCTATCCCTGAGGCGCGTTCGACAGTTTCCTCAGCTGCTCGTACTTGTCATGGGTGTAGCGCGCATGGAGGGCGCACATCACCCAGCCGGCGCGACCATCAAGCACGGCCAGGCGGAGCAGCATGTTGTCCAACCAGTTGATCGCGGCCCGAAGCGGGGGCGTCAGGGGGCTGCGTACCCGCCGTCCCCTGGCGTAGCGTTCGCGGGCCTGCAGGCTGGCGTAGCGCCCCAGCTTCGAGCGGGCGTGAGCCAGATCGCGGTAGACGAAATGCTCGAGTGGTCCCTCGAGGCGGCCGATACGCCGACCCGGCGGCAGGACGACCCGCTCGTGCACGCTGGCTGGGGTAAAGCGACCGACGCTGCGCTGAAACAGGCGCAGGGGAGCCCGCCGCCAGTGGCCGAAGGACAGGGTGGCTCCAAAGGCGTGGGTTCGCCAGGGCAGGCAGTAGCCGCTGTATTCCGGCGTCGCGCTGCTCAGGACGCCGTCGATTTCCCGGCGCAGCTCCGCGCTCAGGGCCTCATCGGCATCGAGGGACAGGACCCAGTCGCCGGTGGCGCGATCCAGGGCGCGCTGCTTCTGCACGCCGTAGCCGGGCCAATCGGTCTCGACGACCTGATCCGTGTAGCGGCGGCAGCGCTCGACCGTATCGTCACTGCTGCCGGAATCCAGCACGATGATCTCGTCGGCCCAGCCGCTGACCGAGCCCAGGCAGCGCTCGATCGTCCCCGCCTCGTTCTTGCAGATGACGATCACGCTCAGGCGCTGTCGACGCTCGGCGCGCTGGCCGAGCTCGCGGTGACGCTGGGCGGCTCCAAGGCCGAGGGGAAAGGCCGCGAAGAGGCCGAGCCAGACCAGGCCGATATTGCGCTCGAAGAGGGATTCGCTCAGCGCCAGCACGGCCAGCGTCGCGACGCCGGCCAGGCCGGACCAGGCCAGGTGCCGGCGGTCGCGTCGACCACTGCCCAGGGCGCGGGCGTTGCAACGCAGCAGCACGCCGAACAGCCCGACCAGGCTCAGGAAACCCAGGGGGCCGGCCTGCAGCCAGGCCGACACGTAGGCATTGTGCGGATGCCGGTAGTCGCTGAAATCCTCCGGAAGCTGTCCCGCCGCCACCGCGTCCTCCACCAGGCCGGGATAGACCCCGGGACCGATCCCCGTGAGGGGCTCTTGCCGGATCGCCTCGAGGGCGATCGACCAGAGCATCAGCCGGCGACCGATGGTGCCTTCGGCGTGCTCACCCTGGACCAGGGCGCTGATGTCGCGGGCGGCGTTTTCGGCGCGCTCGTTCATCGGGCTGATCGGGCTGAGCATGAACATCATGGCCAGGGCCATTAACGCTGCGGGAACGCCGAAGCGCCAGCGCGTCGGCTGGCTGCGGCCCAGGGTAAACAGGAAGATCAGGAGCAGGATGGGCAGTGCCACCCAGGCCCCGCGAGAGCCGGACAGAGCGCTGGCGGTCATCGCCGCCATGACGGCGAGGGCGGTCAGGACGCGGGTGGGGGTGGTCAGGGCATCATCGCGCAGGCGCGGCAGGAGCATCATCGCAAAGGCCAGTGCCAGTCCGCCGAAATAAAGCGGATTGGTCGTGCCGACCACGCGCTCGCCATGCTCGCCGACCTGACCGCTCAGGTAGCTCCAGCTGGCATAGGCCCCGGCGATCAGCGCGCCGCTCGCCAGCCCGGCCCACCAGGCCCCGTCGAGATCGGGCAGGTGGCGAAGCATGAGCAGGATGGGAATGACCAGAAGCAGTCGCGCCATCAGGCTCAAGGCATCGAGCCCTGCCGGATGCAGGCCATTGACCAGCCAGCCCAGCACCCAGACCGCGAGGAAGGCGATGATCGAGGCCTGGACGAGTCGTTCCGTCGAGGTGAGTGGCCTCGAGGAGCGTCGTCCGCCAAGCAGCAGCCAGACGGTGGCCGTCAGTCCGAGGAGCACGAAGGCGGCACCGGCGACCTTCGGCACGACCAGGCCCAGGCTCAGGGCCAGGAAAAGGCTGAGCGCGGTGCCGCGCTCGAGCCAGACGGGCACGGCGCGAGCCGGCGGGGCTGGCTCCATCATCTCGCCCGGACCGAGGGCGGCGATCGGTCGGTCAGGGCGCGGCGATCGCGCCTTTGGTCTGCGTGTCGAGGACCCATGATGCGCTGAGCGATCGGTCTATCCGAAAAGATCGCTGCGCGCTCAGTTCGAGCCGTTCCCATCCTCGAGGACGTACTCAGCGCCGCAGTAGGGGCAGCTTGCCTGGCCGGTCTTCTCGATCGGCAGGTAGACCCGCGGGTGCGAATTCCACAGCGACATCTCCGGCGTCGGGCAGCTCAGGGGGAGATCGTCGCGTGTGACGCGATAACGCTGTTCGGCGTTCGCCGGCGTGCTGCCTCCAGCGCCCTTGTCGTTTCCGTTGGTGCTGGGTCGGGTCGATGAGGTCATGGGTTGTTGCTCCACGGGGTTTCCGAACGGGGAAGCCCACTATTCTAAGGTCTGTGGACTCAGGAGACGGCCGGGATTGAGCGCTAGCTCGATCCCATCAGGCGGCGTAGGGCTTCCCGATAGCGCTGCTGAGTCTGCTCGATGATCGCCGATGGCAGGGCGGGGCCAGGCGGTTTCTTGTCCCAGTCGAGGGTCTCGAGGTAATCCCGGATGAACTGCTTGTCGAAGCTCGGCGGGCTGATGCCCAGCTGCCACTGGTCCACAGGCCAGAAGCGCGAGCTGTCCGGGGTCAGCACTTCATCGATGAGGTAGAGCTCACCGTCGCTATCGATGCCGAACTCGAATTTCGTATCAGCGATGATGATGCCGCGCTCGCGCGCATACCCGGCTGCGCGACGGTAGATGGCCAGCGACACATCGCGCACGCGCAGGGCCATTTCTGTCCCGATCAGGGCCTGCATCGCCGGAAAATCGATGTTGTCGTCGTGGTCACCGACCTTGGCCTTCGTCGACGGCGTAAAGATCGGGTCCGGCAGCGTGCCGGCCTGCTCCAGGCCCGGCGGCAGTTTGATTCCGCTGATGTGGCCCGTCTCGCGATAGTCCTTCCAGCCCGAGCCGGCGAGATAGCCGCGCACGATTGCCTCGATCGGCAGTGGCTTGAGACGCTTGACCAGCATGCTGCGCGGACCGAGCGCGCGGACCAGGTCGTCATCGCCGAGAATCTGCCCGAGGTCGTCATCGAGGAGGTGGTGCTGGATCTCGTCGGAGAACTGGTCGAACCAGAACCGCGAGATGCGGGTCAGGATCTCACCCTTGCCGGGAATGGGGTCGGGCAGCTGGACGTCGAAGGCCGACAGTCGATCCGAGGCAACGATAAGCAGGCGCTCGTCATCGACGGCATAGATATCGCGCACCTTGCCCTGATGCACCAGATCAAGCGGCGGGCGGGGATAATCTGACACGGCGGCAGTTACACTAGGGATTCGATGATGAATTATACGCTCTGGAGCGAATGACCATGCCGCAGCCCCTGGTAATTGCCCCCTCCATCCTGTCCGCGGACTTCGCCCGCCTCGGCGAGGATACGCAGGCGGTCCTCGATGCCGGCGCCGACTGGGTCCACTTCGACGTCATGGACAACCACTACGTCCCCAATCTGACCATCGGGCCGATGGTCTGTCAGGCCCTTCGGGACTACGGCATCACGGCGCCGATCGACGTGCATCTGATGGTCAAACCCGTGGATCGGATCATTCCCGACTTCGCGGCGGCTGGCGCCACGGTCATCAGCATCCACCCCGAGGCGACCGAGCACGTCGACCGCAGTCTCTCCCTGATTCGCGAATGCGGCTGCAAGGCCGGGATTGTATTCAACCCCGCCACTCCCCTGTCGATCCTCGACTGGGTCATGGACAAGGTCGATCTCGTGCTCATCATGTCGGTCAATCCCGGTTTCGGCGGCCAGGCCTTCATCCCCGCTGCGCTCGACAAGCTGCGCGAGGCGCGGCAGCGGATCGACGCCAGCGGCTATCCGATCCGCCTCGAAATCGACGGCGGCGTCAAGCCGGGCAACGCCGCCGAGATTCAGGCAGCAGGCGCCGACACGCTGGTGGCGGGCTCGGCGATCTTCGGCGCGGAGGACTACGCGGCGGTGATCGACTCCTTGCGCTCGGTATCAATTTGAGTGATGGTAGCTCGCGTACGGGAATCGCACACGAGGGGATCGATAGCCATGGCGAGCACAAGGTTGGTTCTGGCACTTCTTCTGCTCGGCCTTCTAGGCCCCGCGCTCGCTCAAAGCCAGGAACCTCGCGGCGCCAGTCCGCCGGAAACGGTCACGATCAGAAACGACGGCGATCCCGGCAGCGTTCTGACGATCAGCAGTATTGCCCTGGACGACCCGACCCACTTCAGCCTGGTGACAGGTGGCAGCTGTCCGACGCCACCGTTTACGCTGAATTCGGGCGTCAGCTGTGAGCAATTCGTCGTCTTCGATCCCCAGGCGCTCGGACCGCTGAGCACGACATTACGGGTGATCAGTGACGCGTCGACGATCGTCAACGACGCGGTGGCGCTGAGCGGCAACGGCACCCCTGGCCCTCAGGCCGAGCTGGCGGTCGCCCCTGATCCGATGGACTTCGGGCTGGTTGCGGCGGCGGACCTGCCCCAGACCGATAGCTTCACCGTCTCCAACACCGGTGATCCCGGTACCAGTCTGCTGATCAATAACCTCACCTTGAGCGGTGCCAGTCAGTTCAGCATTCTCTCCGACTCGTGCACGGGTGTGACCCTGAACGACGGCGATGCCTGCACCGTCACGATCGAGTTCGATTCCGGCGTGGACGGCATGTTCACCGGGCAACTGGACGTCCAGAGCAGCATCGGCAGCGTCTCGGCGGCGATCCAGGGCTCGACGCAGATTCCTGCGCAGCTGGCCTTCGTCGGCCAGCCCAGTGATGTGGGTGTCAATCAGGCGATCGCGCCGCCGGTGGTGGTGGAGGTGCAGGACAGCACGGGTACGCGCGTGTCCCTGGACAACGCCACCGTCGTCCAGATTGCGCTGGCCAACGATCCCAGCGGTAGCGCCAGCCTGAGCGGCCCCCTCTCGGCCACGGTCAGCGGCGGCCTGGCCAGCTTCTCCGGTCTTGCCATCGACCGGGTGGGCAGCGCCTTTACCCTGGCGGTGACGGACAGTCTGGCCGCGCTGACGCCGGATACGAGCCTGGGCTTCGACGTGCTGCCGGGGGCCCCGGCGGGTGTGGAGATCGTCGCGCAGCCCGCGGATACGACCGTCGGCCAGGCCATCGCCCCGCCGGTCTCGGTCCGTGTGGTCGACGCCTTCGGCTTCACGGTCACCACCGACAACAACACCGAGGTCGCCCTGACCCTGTCGGGCGGCGCGCCCGGCGCGGCGCTGGCCGGTGGCGGCCCCCAGGCCGTCACCGCCGGCGTCGCCAGCTTCGCCGGTCTGAGCGTGGACCAGGTCGGCACGGCCTATCAGCTCACGCCAACCGGGTCTCCAGGAGGGCTGAGCGGTCCGTCGAGCACCAGCTTCGACGTCGATCCCATCGCTTCCGGGACGACAATTATCAGCGTCGGTCCGGCCGGCTCACAGACCGTCGGCCAGCCCTACGCCGTAACCGTCCAGGTCACCGGTTTCAATCCGACGGGAACGGTGACCGTGACCGACGGCAGCGGCGCCACCTGCGACATCGTTCTTCCGGCGACCAGCTGCGATCTGGCCTCGACAACGGCGGGCCCGAAGACCCTGACGGCCAACTACCCCGGCGACGGCAACAATGGCCCGAGCAACGATATCGAGAGCTATTCCATCACCCAGGCGCAAGCGACGGTAAGCATCGACTCGATTGATCCGGTCGGTCAGCAGGCGGTCAATTCGGCCTACGCCGTCGACGTCCTTGTCAGCAGTGGCTTCAACCCCAGCGGCGTCATTACCGTCGATGATGGCGATGGCGCCAGCTGCGTGATCGTGCTCCCGGCCACAAGCTGCGACCTGGTCTCGACCAGCGTCGGGCCGAAGACCCTGACCGCCAGCTACCCCGGCGATGGCAACAACGGCGGAGACAGCGACACGGCGGCCTACGAGATCGTGCCCGGGGCGCCGGATCGCCTCGTGTTCCTCGTCCAGCCGACCAGCACCCTTTCGGGGCTGGCGATCGCGCCCACGGTGGAGGTCCAGGTTCAGGATGCTTTTGGCAACCCGGTCACGGCCGACAATGCCAGCGTGATCACCCTGACCCTGATCGGCGGCGCGCCGGGCGCCGCCTTATCCGGCGGCGAGCCGACGACCGTCGTGTCGGGCATCGCAAGCTTTCCGACGCTGGCCGTCGACCTGGCCGCGACGGGCTATCAGCTCCAGGCTTCTGCCCCGGGGCTTGCAGGTGCGACCAGTAGCGCATTCGATATCGGCCCCGGCACGCCGGTGGCGCTGCAGTTCGACGTGCAGCCGTCCAACACGCTGGTCTCGGCGACGATGACGCCGGCCGTCACGGTCAGCGTGCGCGATGCTGCCGGCAATCTGGTCGATCCCGCCACCACGACGCTCGTCGAACTTGTGCTGTCCGGCGGCGCGCCGAGTGCCGTGCTGACGGGCGGCGGGCCCGTGGCGGTCAATGGGGGTGTCGCGACCTTCGCCGGGCTGACCGTGGATCGCGTGGGTACGGGCTATCAGCTGACCGCCTCGCGCGCTGGCGGCGGCCTCAGCGAGGCCGTCTCGAGCACCTTCTCGATCACCGAGTCAGCCTCGTCGACGAGCATTCTCTCGATCAGTCCTGCGGCCGCCCAGACCGTGGGCCAGCCCTTTGAGGTGGTCGTTGCCGTGGACGGCGCGACGCCGACGGGCCTGGTCACGATCGACGACGGGCAGGGGGGCAGCTGCACCTTCATCTGGCCGGGAGATGATCGTTGCTCCCTGAGCTCGACGAGCGCCGGTGCCGTGACCGTCACGGCCACCTACGCCGGCGATGCCGATAATGCCTCGAGCGCCGATTCGACGGCCTACGCGATCGATCCGGCGACATCGAGCACCAGCATCACTACCCTCTCGCCGCCCGGCGAACAAACCGTCGGTCAGGGCTACACGGTCACGGTAGCGGTGGCCGGTTTCAGTCCGACGGGCACCGTGAACGTCAGCGATGGCGAGGGCGCCACCTGCCAGATCATTCTTCCCCAGGCCAGCTGTGTGCTGACCTCGACCTCCGTCGGTCCGAGGACCCTGAGCGCCGACTACAGCGGCGATTCGAACAACACTCCGAGCAGCGATACCGTGTCCTACAGCATTGTCGCTGCCGAATCGACCACCTCGATCCTCGGCATCACGCCGCCCGGCGAGCAGGAGCTAGGCCTGGCGTATACGGTCACCATCGGTGTGAGCGGAAACAGCCCGACCGGCACCGTGACCGTTGACGACGGCGCCGGGGCTCAGTGCAGCTTCAATCTGCCCGACAACGGCTGCGATCTGACCTCGACGGTCGCGGGCCCGAAGACCATTACCGCCAGCTACCCGGGCGATGCCATCAATGGCCCGAGCTCGGATACGTCGGCCTACACGATCATTGACAGCGGACCGGCCGCCCTGGCCTTCGCCCTGGAGCCCGTGATCGCCATCGCCGAGGGCCCGCTGCTGCCGGGCCTGGTCGTTCAGGTGGTCAACGCCCAGGGCCAGGTCGTGACCGACGACAACAGCACGGTTATTCAGATCGCCATCGCGACCAATCCTTCCGGTGGGACTCTGAGCGGCACCGCGTCGCTCCAGGTCAGCAACGGCGTGGCCGATTTCGCCGATCTGAGTATCGACCGGGTCGGTGAGGGTTATCAGCTCGAAGCCAGCGTCCTCAGCCGTGGTCTGTCGGCCATCGTGACCGCGCCCTTCGACGTCGCAACCGATCGCGTTTTCAGCGATCGCTTTGAAGAACCCGTCGACGAGGTCTTTCAGGATCGCTTCGAGCGTCCTTAGGCGCCGCTCGAGGGGTGGTCGGGCCAGGGTGACTGGCCCGATCGCTGGTTCGAGCACGCCGAGCTGGCTACAATACGGCGCTCGTTGAATTCAGGCATCGATCGACTTGAACCCCACCCGCTTCCAGGCCCTGGCTGACCAGGGCTACAACCGCATCCCGGTCTACCGGCAGATCTCGGCGGATCTCGACACGCCCCTGTCGGTCTACCTCAAGCTCGCCGATGGACCGTCGGCCTTCCTGCTGGAGTCGGTGCAGGGCGGCGAGAACTGGGGTCGCTACTCGATCATCGGTCTGCCCTGTCGCCGCGCCTGGCGGGCCACGGGACGCGTCCTCGAGCAGCTGGATTTCGGTGAGGTCGTTGCGCGGCACGACGACGTCGACCCCCTCGATGCCCTCGCCGAGGTGATGGCGGCGATTCGCGCGCCCCGCCTCGACGACTTGCCCGGCTTCACGGGCGGCCTGGTGGGCTACTTCGGCTATGAAATCGTTGCCCACCTGGAGGAGCGCCTGGATTTCAGCACCAAGCCCGACGCCCTTGATGTGCCCGAAATCCTGCTCCTCGATGCCGAAGAGCTGGCGGTCTTCGATAACCTCTCCGGTCGTCTGAATCTGATCGTTCTCACGGATCCGGCCGAGGCAGATGCCTTTGCTCGCGCCCAG
>CAZDFS010000062.1:2110-3375 GCA_964504865.1 uncultured Wenzhouxiangella sp. | reverse complement strand
CCCAGCGACGCCTGGATCAGCTCAGCCACCGCCTGCGCTGCGGCTCGCCGGGCTACCCGCCGGCCATGGACCTGCCTGTGCCCGAGGAAGCGGACTATCGCTTCGAGTTCGAGCGCGAGGATTTTCAGCACGCGGTTCGCAGCATCAAGGACTACATCCTGGCGGGGGATGTCATGCAGGTGGTGCTTTCTCAGCGCATGAGCGTGGATCTGGCCGCCCGCCCTCTCGACGTCTACCGTGCGCTGCGCAGCCTGAATCCCTCGCCCTACATGTTCTTCTTCGATTTCGGCGATTTTCAGGTCGTGGGTGCATCGCCGGAGGTGCTGGTGCGCGTCCAGGGTGGCGAGGCCATGGTCCGACCGATCGCCGGCACTCGCCCCCGCGGCGCCACGGCGGACGAGGACCGCGCCCTGGAGGCCGAGCTCAAGGCCGATCCGAAGGAGCGCGCCGAGCATCTGATGCTCATCGATCTGGGCCGCAACGACATCGGTCGGATCGCCGAGACCGGCTCGGTGGTGCTGACCGATCAGATGGTCATCGAGCGCTACAGCCACGTGATGCATCTGGTCTCCGAGGTCCACGGCCGGATCGCCGAGGACCGCCACGCGCTGGACGTCCTGCGCGCCACCTTCCCGGCCGGCACCCTGTCGGGCGCGCCAAAGGTCCGGGCGATGGAAATCATCGCCGAGCTCGAGCCGGTCCGCCGCGGCGTCTACGCCGGCGCCGTTGGCTACCTGAACTGGTTCGGCGAGGCCGATCTGGCGATTGCCATTCGCACGGCCCTGGTCAAGGGGGGCACGGTCCATGTGCAGGCCGGCGCCGGCATCGTGGCCGACTCGGATCCGGACCGCGAGTGGGAAGAGACTCTGAACAAGGGGAGGGCGCTGATCCGCGCCATCGCCGAAGCCAGTGGAGGCCTGCATCAGTGAAGCTGCTGATGATCGACAACTATGACTCGTTCACCTACAACCTCGTCCAGTATCTGGGCGAGCTGGGGGCTGAGGTCGTTACCCACCGCAACGATGCGATCAGCCTGGATCAGATTCGTGATCTGGCGCCCGATGCGATCGTCCTATCGCCAGGGCCGTGCACGCCGGACGAATCCGGCATCTGCTTGGACGTGCTCGACCAGATGGCCGGCGATTACCCGATGCTCGGCGTCTGCCTGGGTCACCAGGCCATCGGCCAGGCCTTCGGCGGCAGGGTGGTTCGGGCGCGCGAGGTCATGCACGGCAAGACCTCGCCCATGCACCACGCCGACGAGG
>CAZDFS010000062.1:0-2100 GCA_964504865.1 uncultured Wenzhouxiangella sp. | reverse complement strand
GAGGGCGTCTTTGCTGGCCTGCCGAACCCCTTCGAGGCAACCCGCTACCACTCGCTGATCGTCGAGCGCGACAGCCTGCCCGACTGCCTGATCGAGACGGCCTGGACCGACCGCGACGGGAAGCGCGACGAGATCATGGGTTTTCGCCACGCCACCCTGCCCATCGAAGGCGTCCAGTTTCACCCCGAATCCATCCTGACTCGCCAGGGCCATGCCCTGCTGAAGAATTTTCTGGACCGACTATGAGTGACTTGAGAGACGCCATCCGCCGCGTGGCCGAGGGCCAGCACCTCGACGCGGACCTGATGACCCGAGCCATGCACGAGATCATGACCGGTCAGGCCGAAGAAGCCCAGATCGGCGGCTTCCTGATGGCACTGCGGGTCAAGGGCGAAACGCCTGCTGAAATCGCCGCCGCCGCCAGGGTCATGCGGGAGCTGGCCGCCAGGGTCGAGATCGATCGGGAGGGCCTGACCGATATCGTCGGCACCGGCGGCGATGGCGCGTCCCTGTTCAACGTCTCGACCGCCTCGGCCTTTGTCGCCGCCGCTGCGGGCGTCCGGATTGCCAAGCACGGCAACCGCTCCGTCTCGAGCAAGTCCGGCGCGGCGGACGTGCTGGAGGCCGCCGGCTGTCGCCTGGATCTGACTGCCGCCCAGGTGGCGACCCTGATCGACGAGGTGGGCGTGGCGTTCATGTTCGCTCCCAGCCATCACTCGGCGATGAAGCACGCCATCGGGGCGCGCAAGGCGCTCGGCGTGCGCACCCTGTTCAATCTTCTCGGACCCTTGACCAATCCTGCGCTGGCGCCGAATCAGGTGCTCGGCGTGTTCGCCGCCGATCTGGTTCGCCCCATGGCCGAGGTCATGCAAACGCTGGGCGCGCGCCACGTGATGGTCGTGCACAGCGATGACGGTCTCGACGAAATATCGCCGGTGCAGGCAACGGCGGTCGCGGAGCTCAAGGACGGCTCGATTCGGGAGTACCGACTGGACCCCGCGGACTTCGGCGTCGCCGTCGACAGCCTCGACTCGCTGGCGGTCGAGACCGCCGACGACAGCCTGAAGTTGATCGAGTCGGCGCTGGGCGGCGAGTCGGGGCCCGCTGCCGACATGATCGCTCTGAACGCCGGTGCGGCGATTCTGGTGGCTGGCAAGGCGGACGATCTCAGCGGCGGGGTCGACCTGGCCCGCGAGGTGCTGGCGGACGGCCGAGGGCTCGAGCGCCTGCGCCGCTATGCCCAGCGGAGTCACGGCCTGTGAGCGCCGATATCCTGGCCCGGATTCTCGAGGTCAAGCGCGAGGAAGTGATCCTCGGGAAAGCGAATCGGTCGCGCGCCGAGTTCGAGGCTCGAATCGCCGATCTGCCGCCGCCGCGCGACTTTGCCGCCGCCCTCAAGGCGCGGGCCGCCGCCAGCCAGGATGCGGTGATTGCCGAGATCAAACGCGCTTCGCCCTCGGCGGGCATCATCCGCGCTGACTTCGACCCCGCAGCCCTGGCGCAGAGCTACGAAGCCGGCGGGGCAACCTGCCTGTCAGTGCTGAGCGATCAGCAGTTCTTCAGGGGGGACGATGCCTTCGTCGCCCGGGCTCGGGAGGCCTGCAGCCTGCCGGTCCTCCGCAAGGAGTTCATTATCGATGCCTGGCAGGTCTACCAGACCCGCGCCCTGGGCGGCGATGCGCTGCTGCTCATTGCCGCTGCCCTCAGCGTCGAAGAAATGCGAGAGTTTGCCGAGCTGGGTGAGTCGCTCGGCCTGAGCGTCCTGATCGAGGTCCACGACGAGGCCGAGATGGAGCGCGCCCTGACCGTGCCCGGTGATCTGATCGGCATCAATAATCGTGACCTGCATCGCTTCGTGACCGATCTCGACACCAGCCTGCGGCTAGCGCCGAGGGTGCCTGCCGGTCGACTGGTGGTCTCCGAAAGCGGCATTCATCGGTCTGAAGACATTCACCGGCTGCAACAGGGTGGCATCGGCGCCTTCCTGATCGGCGAGTCCTTCATGCGCCAGCCCGACCCAGGGGCAGCCGTGCGAGGGCTGTTAAGGAACCTCTGAACAATTATGCTCGGAGCGCGTTTCGGTCGGAAAAGCCGCAGATC
>CAZDFS010000061.1:0-22332 GCA_964504865.1 uncultured Wenzhouxiangella sp. | reverse complement strand
ACCCAACCAACCCAACCAACCCAACCAACCCAACCAACCCAACCCTTCATTCACCGTTGACAGCCTGCGCCTAGACTTCGTCACAAATGTGAAGGCGTCTAGCCAAGGTGTAGTGACATGAGTGAAGCAGAAGGTAATGCGACCATTCTTCTGGTCGAAGATCACGACGATCTCGCGGCCAGTATCGGCGATTACCTCGAGTCCATGGGATTTGCCATGGACTTTGCCGCGGACGGGGCGATTGCCCTCAACCTGCTCGAGGAAAACCCCTACGACATCATCGTTCTGGACCTGATGCTGCCGAAGATCGACGGCATCCGAGTCTGCGAGCGGCTGCGCGAGCGCGGTGACGGCACCCCCATCCTCATGTTGACGGCTCGGGATCAGCTCGACGACAAGGTCGCCGGCTTCGATGCCGGCGCCGACGACTACCTCGTCAAGCCCTTCGAGATGGAGGAGCTGGCCGTGCGCATCCGCGCCCTGATTCGCCGGGCCCGAGGCGAAATGTCCGACGGTGCCATGCGCGTCGGAGATCTTGTCTTCGACCCGCGCACCATGCGCGTCGAGCGCGACGGCCAGCGCGTCAACCTGTCACCGACCTCGGTCCGAATCCTGAAGGTCCTGATGCGCGAATCGCCCCGCCTGGTCAGTCGAGAACAGCTCGAAAACGAGCTCTGGGGCGACCTGCTGCCCGACTCCGATACGCTGCGCTCGCACATGTACAACCTGCGCAAGGGCATCGACCGACCCTTCGAGACCAAGCTGCTGCACACGGTTCAGGGTATGGGCTTCAAGATCGCGACGCCTGATGATGCCTGACCGTTGTTGAGTTGCTGCGGCCTCTGAGTCGCCCGACCAGCACCTCGGCCCCTGGGGGTCGAGGCCTTCGTCACCCAAGCTTAAGGTCGGCAAACGTGCATACTGGCGAGGTCCACATACTTGGGTTGACCAGACCATGCTCGTTACTCGTAGCTTACTGACGGGAGCCTCCTTGATCACTCCCCGTCAGGTTTCTTCTGTCGTCTTCGTGTTTCTCACAGCGGCCTGTCTTTCAGCGGCGCTGGCCGCCGAGGAGCAGACCTTGGAAGACCGCATCGCTGTCGTCGAGGGTCTGTCCGGGCCCGAGGCCGTTCACTGGGACGCAGGGCAGGCGCTGTGGTTCGTCTCGAACTTCAACGGCGATGCATCTGGCGACGCCAATGGTTTCATCTCGAAGCTGTCCCCGGACGGGCGGATTCTCGAGCTCGAATTCATGACCGGGACTGAAGACTATCCGCTGCATGGTCCGCGGGGGATGCGCATCGACGGCGAAAAACTCTGGGTGGCGGATGCCGAGGGAGTGCATGCCTTCGACCGCCGCTCGGGTGAGCATCGCGAATTCATCGATTTTTCGTCCTTTGCGCCTGGTTTTCTGAACGACCTCGAGCTGGGGCCGGACGGCGCGCTTTACCTCACCGATACCTCGACGCCTCGTCTGTTCCGAATCGCCGGCGATGAGATCTCGGTCGTCGCCGATGCCGGCCTGGCTTCTCCGCCCAACGGCATTGTCTGGGATCCGGCCGAGGGCGCGCTCGTTCTGGCACCCTGGGGCGGCGGTCTCGCGCTGATGGACTACGAGCCAGACACGGGCGACCTCGCTGCCGGCCTGGCGCTTCCGGACGGCGGCAATATGGACGGCCTCGAGCCCTGGCGCGGCGGCCTCCTGGTCGCCTCGCAGGTTGATCAGGCCATCTGGTTTGTCCGGAGCGATGGCGCCGAAGTGCTGATACGAACGCCGGGCCGACCTGCCGATATCGGGCTCGACCCCGATCGCGGAATCATCGCCGTGCCCTACATCGCGCTGGACCGCGTCGATTTCTGGGCGCTACCAGACGGCCATTGAGCTGAAGCCCTGAGCGACGGGCCTGGCGTCGACATGCGGATGGCGCTTGTCGTGCTGGCGACTCCAGCATCGTTGAAGGGGTGCCCACTTACGGCACCGGCCCGCGTCGTTTCCAGCCGGACCAGTCGTCCAGCGTTGATCGATAGCGAGCCGGCGCGTCGAGGTCGTAGTCGCCGAGGTCGACGGGGAGGGTGCCTGCAAATTCGAACCCGTCCGGTCTCGGATCGATCCTGACGGCGCGAAAGCGGACGCCTGCGTCTGCCGCCTGGCGCGCGGCATCGGCGAAGTCCGGATCATGAAGGCGGCTGGGCCTCAGGGCCACGCCGTCAGTGCGCTGCAGGACGAACAGCACCGACGCGCGTCGGCCGGCCTCGACCTCCCGCGCTAGTTCGTGCAGGTGGCGGGCGGCGCGAGCGCTGACCGAGTCAGGAAAATAAGCGCGCTTGTCGGGGTAGACGAGGTGGCAGTTCTTGACCTCGACCAGGTGATCGGTAGCGCCACGCAGGAGAAGGTCGATGCGCGAATTCTCCCCGTAGCGCACCTCTCGCTCCAGCGATCGCCACCGCTTCATCCCGGGCACGAGGCGCGCGCGGATCAGGGCCTCGGCGAGGTGGTTCGGGATCTGGGTGTTCGCGCCGACATAGCGGCCGTCGATCTCGAGCAGCTCGAGGGTCCATTTGAGCTTGCGCTTGCTGCTTTCCGGTGCCGGCGATACCCAGGCCCGCGCGCCGGGCCGGACCAGGCCCTCCATGCGGCCCGGGTTGACGCAGTGCGACTTGACGATGCGTCCATCGTCGAATTCGACGTCGGCAATGAAGCGGTCGTAGCGCGCGACCAGACGGCATTCACTAAGCGGTCGAGGATGAGGAATGAGCAGGCTCATGAAGGCAGCGTCTGTCGTCGGTAAGGCGTGGGGCAGCTATCGCCGGCCATGGTGTTCGACCATGATCAGCTCGGATGGATCGTAGCCTGCGTC
Organism: uncultured Wenzhouxiangella sp.; assembly: GCA_964504865.1. Taxonomy (GTDB): domain Bacteria; phylum Pseudomonadota; class Gammaproteobacteria; order Xanthomonadales; family Wenzhouxiangellaceae; genus Wenzhouxiangella. The sequence goes on along the minus strand of CAZDFS010000061.1, from coordinate 19,474 downwards.
CGCGATCCGTTCCTTGAGCTGATCGAGCGTTGCCGGCGCCAGCTCGGGCTGGCGGGCGAGGATCCACAGGTAGGAGCGATTCGGGCCAGCGACGAGGGCGTGCTGATAGTCTTCATCGAGTTCGAACACGTTGTAGGCCCCGTAGAAGGGGCCGAAGAAGGACACCTTCAGCCTCCCGATGTCGGCATCAGCGATGAAATAGGCCCGGCCTTCGGCCTGTTCCCACGTCCCGTCATCTGCGCGATAGCCGCGGTTGACGACGTCGATGCCGCCATCGTCTCGCAGCGTGTAGCGGGCCGTCACTTTCGTCAGGCCGCGCTCGAAGCGATGATCGAGGCGTGCGATTTCATACCAGGTGCCGAGATAGCGCTCGACGTTGAAGTCCTCGACCGGCTCGATGCCGTCGGGGATACCGGTGCAGCCGGCGAGGATAAGCAGAAGAAGCAGGAACGACAGTCTCATCGTTGACTTCGACCAGCCCTTGATCGGGCTCGTGCATCGACGCCCCGGCGTCGCCCGGAAGTGAAGCGGCTGCGGAGGGCGTACACGACAGACGCGGCCCCACCGGCTGCGAGGCCGATGATCAGAAAGCGATAGGGCCCGGTCACGGCCCAGGTCTGGGTCAGGAAGGAGGCGATCACCAGCCCGACAGCCACGGCCAGCACCGTTAGATAGTCCGGCCTCCCGTTGGCAAGTCGCAGCACGAAAGCGGCGATAAAGACAGCAAAAAGAGCCGCAACGAATAGCATGATCAAAGCTGTCATCCCGAGTCCTGCATCCCTGATGCGCTGACCTTGATTATCGTTCAACGGGCGGCCGAGGTCGACCTGGCCAGTCGACGAGCCTGCGCAAGGCGCCTGCATCGACGATGCGGTGTTTACGGTCTGTCTACATGACTCGGCATTTAATTCACGCAGGCATCGGATACTTAACAGCCAAGCAGGGTCCACGCCCACCACACGGGACGACAGACAGATGGGTCGCCGGCGGGTTGAAAGTTGAAGGGAGCATCAGGAATGACGAGCAAGATAGCCACGATCCGTATCCACAATCTTCGCCTTCGCACGCTGATCGGATTCAACCCCGAAGAGCGTGTGAAAAAGCAGGACATCGTCATCAATGCCGAAATTGCCTATGCCCTGGACGACGGTGTCTTCGACGATTGCGTCGATGACGCGTTGAATTACAAGACGATCACGAAAGCCATCATCGAGCATGTGGAAGGTGGGCAGTTTCTGCTCCTCGAGAAGCTGGTCAGCGACGTACTGGCCATCTGCAGCGCCGAGGATCGCGTCGAGCGTGCTTCGGTGACGATCGAAAAGCCCCACGCCCTGCGCTTTGCCGATTCCGTGTCCTTGACCCTTGAATACGCCGCGCAGCATGCGGCCATGCCGCGCCTATTGGAGAAAGCATCATGAGTTCTGAAGCCATTCGCCTGTCTGCCATCGCTGACGCCGCCGAGACCGAAGAAAGCAAGGCGATAAGCGCCGAAGCGCGTCTCGTGCGAGAAACACTGATTCAGCGTGGCCTCGAGACGCCCATGATCGACAATGGCCTGTCTGCAGAGGAAAAGTACCGGCGCATCGAGGGTCTGATGCGTGACGTCGTTGAAACGCTGGGTCTCGATCTCAACGATGACTCGCTCGCGGAGACGCCCCATCGCATCGCAAAGATGTATGTCCGAGAGATTTTCTCCGGATTGGACTATCGCGAGTTTCCAGCACTGTCGCTCATCGAAAACAAGATGGGCGTCAACGAGATGGTGAAGGTTCGAGACATCGAACTGGTCAGCACCTGCGAGCACCATTTCGTCACCATCGACGGCACGGCGAAGGTGGCCTACATTCCGAAGGATCGCATCCTCGGCCTGTCCAAGATCAACCGCCTGGTGCGATTCTTCGCCAAGCGCCCGCAGGTGCAGGAGCGGCTCACGCGCCAGATCCTCATTGCGCTGCAGGCCCTGTTGGACACCGATGACGTCGCCGTCAGCATCGACGCGACCCACTATTGCGTCAAGTCCCGCGGTGTGATGGATTCGAACTCGCGGACGAGCACGACTGCACTCGGCGGTTGCTTCGAGAAGAACATTCACACGCGTGCCGAATTCCTCAATCCGTGAGTCCCATCCTGATCACCGGCGTGGGTCAGCGCGTCGGCCTGCACCTCGCAAGGACCTTTATCGGTCGCGGGCAGCCGGTGATCGGCACCTTCCGGTCGATGCGAGAAAGCATCGAGGAGTTGGAGGGCCTGGGCGTTGAGCTTCATCGCTGCGATTTCTACGAAGCGATACAGGTGCAGGAACTCATCGATGCCGTGGCCCGTCGGCACGACCGACTGAGAGCGATCATTCACAACGCCTCAGACTGGCTGCCAGACAACGCGGACGCCGCACCGGAAGAAATCCTGCGGCGCATGATGGACGTGCACGTCTCGGCGCCTTACCGAATCAACCTTGGCCTGGCCGAGCTGCTTAGAAAAGGTGCGCCGTCTGACATCCTGCACCTGGGTGACTACGTGTCGGGGCGCGGGAGCAAGAAACATATCGCCTATGCGGCAAGCAAGGCCGCGCAGGATAATCTGACGCTGTCCTTCGCCGCCTTGCTGGCGCCCGAGGTCAAGGTCAACAGCATCGCGCCGGCACTTGTGCTCTTCAACGAGGACGACGATGAGGCGTATCGGCAGAAAACGCTGCGCAAGAGCCTGCTGCAGCGCGAGGGCGGCCTGGATGAGATGCAGCATCAGGTCGACTACCTTCTCGATAGCCGGTACGTCACCGGTCGCATCATTCACATGGACGGCGGTCGTCACCTGGTCTGAATGAGCGCCTCGCGGCAGCTGGTCTGAGTGTTGACGAGAGTGTTCTGAGGTTCCCTAGTCGAGGAGCTGAAGAAGCGCTTTCGCGGCCGGGGCAGACGAGGCCGGATTCTGACCCGTGACCAGCAAGCCGTCCACCTCGACGTGGCTGGCCCAGTCGTCGCTTCTGCGGAACAGGCCGCTGCGTTGAGACAGTCTGGTTTCGAGGAGGAAGGGAACGACCTCGGACAGACCGACCGCGGACTCTTCCGTGTTGGTGAAGCCGGTCACGCGCTTGCCGGCAAGAAGATAGCCGCCGTCGGACTTCTTGACTTCCGTCAGGACCGCTGGAGCGTGGCAGACGGCGCCGACCGGTTTGCCTGCGTCGATGAAGTCACGGATCAGCTCGATGGACGTCCGGTTGTTTGTCAGATCCCACAGCGGACCATGGCCGCCGGGGTAGAACACGGCGTCGAAGTGCTCGGCGTTCACCTCCGCCAATCTGACCGTGTTTGCCAGGTGGGCCTGGGCGCGCTCGTCGCTTCGGAAGCGTTCCGTCGACTCGGTCTGGTGCTCTTCACCTTCGCTGGTCGGATCCACGGGGGGCTGGCCCCCCTTCGGCGAGGCCAGCGTGACCTCGGCGCCGCCGTCGAGAAACGCATAGTAAGGCGCGGCAAATTCTTCGAGCCAGAAGCCGGTTTTCTCACCGGTCGCTCCGAGCTTGTCGTGAGAGGTCAGGATCATCAGGATGTTCATGGCGTGTCCTTGGCTTGCGTGTCTGGATAGCACTAGAGATTGTCTCGCTGGTCGGCAAAATCAAGCGCTGGTCGACAGCCTGTCCGCTGCCATTGAAAGAGGCCGAAGGGATGGCGGCGCCCGGATCGAGCGTGTGCGTACGCCACGGAGCGACGGCGATCGCCGACCAGCGCTGTCATGCCCTGAGGGCGTTCAGGACGATGGTCAGCGATGACAGGGCCATGGCGACGGCGGCGACGGCGGGGTGCACGAAGCCTGCGATGGCCGCGGGAATCGCGACAGCATTGTAGAGCACGGCCCAGGCCAGGTTCTGGTAGACGATGCCCCGCGTCCGTCGGGTGAGTTCGAACAGCCGGGGAAGGACGGTGACATCGGCATCGACGAGGGCAATGGCAGAAGCCGTCTTCGCCGCGTCCGTGGCGTCGCCGACGGCGATACCGAGGTCCGCTGCGGCGAGGGCGGGACCGTCGTTCAGTCCATCGCCGATGAAGGCGACGGACTGCCCCCCCTTTCGGAGCTCGGCGATACGCGCTGCCTTCGCTTCCGGTGAAAGTCCGGCGCGGGCGGCAATGCCAAGCCTGCTGGCGACCCGCTGGACGGGCCCGTCGTGATCACCGCTGAGCAGTTCGATATCGGCCCAGGCCAGTGCATCGATCAGTCGTTGAACATTCGGGCGTAGGGCGTCATCGAAATCAAGGGCGCCCATGTAGCGACCGTTCAATGCCACGGCGGCGCGCGTCAGGTTCGTGGGCGGAAGCGCCGGTAGTTCGATGCCTTGTTCAACGAGCCATCCGGGGCGACCCACGAGCATCTCCGAGCGTGCATGTCGGAAGCGGACGCCGCTGCCGGCCACGGTTTCTGATTCACCCTCATCGACGGCGGTCGAGTCATTCGCCCTGTCGAGGGCGGCGCGAAGGGCAATCGCCAGCGGGTGCTCCGAGCCTTGTTCTGCGCTAGCGGCCATCCGCAGCAGTTCCGATTCACTGACGCCTTCGGCCGGATGCAGGGCAACGAGGGCAGGCTGCCCCGCGGTCAGCGTCCCCGTTTTGTCGAAGCAGATCACGTCGGGACGGGCCGCGGCAGTCAGGGCGTTGAGATCACGCAGGATGAAGCCCTCCCTGGATGCCCTGGCGGATGCCATCAACCCGGTCAGCGGTGCGGCCAGACTCAGGGCGCAGGGGCAGGCGATCACGAAAACGGCCAGGGCGCGGGCAGCCGCCTCGAGCGCAGTGCCCCCGCTCGAATAAGCGATAAGGGCACCGGCGCCCGCCATCAGGAAGGACAGCCAGAGAAAGTAGCGGGCGATCGTGTCAGCGATTCGCTGCCACGGTGGCTTGGCGGACAGCGCCTGTCGCACCTGGCGCCCGAGCGCGTCGATGCGGCGTTTGCCTTCACCGGCAGTCACTTCGATGTCCAGATGCTGGTCGACGACGCGCTCACCGGCGCGGACCGTCTCGCCGGGCGAGACGGTCACGGGTGCCGATTCACCGCTGAGGAGGCTGCGGTCCAGCTGCCCACGGCCTGCCAGGATCCGCCCATCCACCGACAGGCGAGCGCCCGGATACACGCGCAGACGCATGCCTGCTTCGACCTCACTCAGGCGGCGCGTCGTCATCGATCCGTCCTCGCCGAGCTGGGTCACCGTGCTGGGGGCGATGTCGAGGAGCCCGAGGACAGCGTCGCGCGCGCGGCGGCGAACCTTCAGATCCAGCATCCGTGCGATGAGTTGCAGGGTGATCAGGGCGATGGCGACTTCGAAGTACACCGCGTCGCTGCCGGAGGCCAGTGCGAAGGCGGAGAGCACCACAGCGCCGATCACGCCAAGGGTGACCAGGGCGTCGATACCGGCAACGCCATTCCTGAGCGTTGCCAGACCCATCCGATAGAAGGGCAGGCCACTGAAGAGAATAACGGGCAGGGAAAACAAGCCGGCCGCGATCGCAAGTTGGTGGGCCGTTTGCGGGTCGTCGACGACCCCCAGGTAGAGAGCGAAGGTCGGCAGCATGCTCCACATGCCGAAGAAAACGGCGACGATCAGGCGCAGCGCCAGGTAGCGCATTGGATCGCGTCCGTTCTCGGACGACGGCTCCCGCTCACCGACCAGGCGTGGTCGGTAGCCGAGGCGCTGGATGCGATCGAACAGGGCCGCGATATCACGTTGGCCGGGAAGCCAATCGACAACGGCGGCATCGGCGGCGAAGTTGACCGCGGCGTTGTCGATGCCGGGATGACGAGCCAGGCTGGCCTGGACGCTCGCGGCGCAGGCCGCGCAGAACATGCCCTCGACGAGCAGCGTATCCCTGTCCTTAGGTGCCACCATCAGGGGGGAAGACCTCGTTGAGCTCGGCGCCGCCTTGCCAGGGACCGCGACCGGGGAAGCGATCGCGACCGTTTGCCACTTGATCCGCCGTGATCGCGGATCCCGCGTTACCCCAGTCCTGTCGGATATAGGTCAGGACGGCGGCGAGCTCGTCGTCGGTCAGCTGCGAGAAGGCGGGCATGACGCCGTTGTAGCTTTCGCCTTTGACGATGAGCTCGCCCTGGATGCCGTGCAGCAGAATCTGGACGAGACGCTCATCGTCCTCGAGCACCCAATCGGCACCGACGAGCGGCGGAAAGACGCCGGCCAGGCCCATGCCGGAGCTTTGATGGCAGGCCACGCAGTTTGCGGAATAGACGACGCTGCCATCGATGTCGTCCGCGCTGACGACCTGTATCGGCGTGCGCCGATCGCCGGCGAGAATCGGGTAATCGATATTCTGGAAGTAGTACCAGCCGCCCCAGGCGATCAGGGCGATCGACAGGATGGCCAGCGCCTTCGGTACCGGACCCTGGAGCTCTTCCGGCTCGTCCTTCTCGCGTTTCTGGGCTTTCAGTTTGCTGTCGTCGATCATTCTTCCTCCGCCATCGGGATGACATCGACGGGGTAGGAGCGATCCAGCTCGAGCAGGTACTGGACGAGATCCAGGGCGTCCTCCCTGGCCACCAGGACGCCGTCGACCGCATAATCCGGCGGCAGGGAGACCACTACATCGCCGTCTTCCGCTTCGGGCTTGATGTCGAAGAGGAAGGGATAGGACGGCATGATGCTCATCGGTGAGACGGTCCTTGAGTTATAGAGGTGGGTCAGGTGCCAGTCCTGGCTTGGCTGACGCACACCGATATTGAACAGGTCCGGACCCGTGCGCATCGAGCCGAGCAGATGGGGTGAGTCGTAGATGTAGTCCGCAGGAACAGATGCTCGACCCCACCCGCGCTGGTTATCCGGGGCGATCGATGGGTCGCGCGGCTGCTGGCTATGGCAATAGACACAGCCCAGGCTGATGTAGACCTCGCGCCCGCGCGCCGCTTGCTCCGAGTAGGGCTCCAGGCCTTCGGGGGCGTCAACGGTCGCCTGGAGCTGTATCGCCGGCATGACGACGATCATCAGCGCGGCGAAGAGCAGGATCATGGCTGCAGCGGCAATAATTCCAAGAGCACGCGTCATGAGCTTGCCTCCCCCGCCCGAGCGGCGGGCACGGGTCTGAACAGCGCAGCATCACGCCGCAGCGGACCACCACGGACCAGGGCAATGACCGCGTGCACGGCAAAGATCGCGTGGCCCAGGGTCATCAGAGTGCCGCCAACGGAACGCGCCGTGAGATAGGGAATCGTGAGGCTTACGGACTCCATGAATGGCCGGGCCGGATCGAGCATGGCCAGTCCCTGCAGCCAGCCGCCGATGCTCAGGGGGATGAAGTAGATCGCAAAGCCGACGAATACCAGCCAGAAGTGCGCTGCGATCGCCCGTGGATAGGGCCACTCGCGCCCGGTCAGGCGAGGCAACACGAAGTAGATACTGCCGAACATGACCAGCGTCATGAACCCATAGAGCCCCAGGTGTGCGTGCGCCACCGTGTAGTGAGTGAAGTGGGTGATCGTGTTGACTTCGCGCAAGGCCTGCATCGAGCCCTGGACCGATGACAGGGTGTAGGCGACGGCACCCAGGACGACGAAGCGCAGGGTTGGTGAATAGAGCAGAAGACGCCAGTGGGCCGCCACGGTCATGTGATGATTGATCGCGACGGCGACGACCGGAATGATCATCATCACGCTGTGCACGATGGAGATCGTGATCGCCCAGGTCGGAATCGGGCCGCCGATCAGGTGGTGCAGACCGACCTGCGAGTAGAACAGGGCGAGCGCCCAGAAGCCGATCAGGGACAGGCTGTAGGAATAGATCGGTGCGCCAACGATTTTCGGAATGAAGTAGTAGGCCGCCGCCAGACCGAGCGGCGTCATCCAGAGACCCAGCACGTTGTGCGCGTACCACCAGTTCAGCATGGATTGTTCGACGCCGCTGAACAGGTTGGGGAGATTGGCGGTAATGAACAACATCGGGAACCAGATCAGCGCCGCCAGCAGATACCAGGCGCTGACATAAAGATGCTGAACACGTCGCTTCAGGAGCGAAAGAATGAGCGGGATGGCGACGAGTGCGCCACCGATCACCAGCAGGATATCGACGGGCCAGGGGAATTCGAGCCATTCCATGCCGTCGGAGTACCCCGCCAGCAATGCCCAGGTGCCGGCGGCGAGTCCGATATTCCAGATAATGGCGCCGGCCGTCGCGTAGTTGCCGCCTTGAAGAGTGACCTTGAACAGCCGTGGAATCAGCCACACCCCGATGCCCACGCCGGCCATGGACGCCCAGCCGTAGGCGACCACGTTGAGATGGGCCGGCCGGATTCGTCCGAAGGTCAGAAAGGCTTCTGATACCAGCCACTCGGGTGCGTGGAGCTTGATCGAAGCGATGACGCCGAGGACCGATCCAAGCAGGAGCCAGACCAGGGACGAGGCGATCCACCAGGTGACGGGAACACGTGTCGACTGATCGGCCTGCGCTCGAAGCGCCAGCTCCTCCTGCTGATCCGCATCGGGCTCATCGATCTCTCCGCGCTCCTGCTGCATTCGGTATTTGACGGCGGCGGGCGTGGCCGGATCCTCGACCTTGCCGACCTCTCGTGACCCGAAGATCGTTCTCGCTGCCTTGGGGCCCATCGTGAACTGGTCGTTGACGAGAGCCCAGACGAGCAAGGCAAGGCCGCCGGCAGAAATTATGAAAGTCGCGGCAAGCAGAAAAGCGATCGCCGTTGTCATTTCGAACTCGAAGTTGAAAGCATGCCCCGAGGCTCTCACGGGCGGGCTCAGCTTCATGTAAACGAGCCCGGGCGAGCCCCGAGGGCGGACGCTCAGTGGCGCTTCCTGCTCTTCCAGGTGCCGCCGTACTGATAATGGGGATTGTCGGGCTTGACCTCACTCAGGCAGGCGGTGCAGACGAAGGTCCAGTCGCCAGCCTCGTCGAGGCGGACCCGAAAGAGGACGTCGCGGGCCTGCGAACATCGGCTGCAGCGCTTGATTCTCCTTCGCTTCGTTTTACCCATAGCGAGTGCGTTCGACGGTTTGTCCAGGATCGAATCCGGGCGCGACGAGTACGACCGGGTCGGCCGAACTACTCCTCGAACCCATCGCTGAAAATCGACGGCAGCCCCGGGCTCAGGTATTCGTGTGCGCCCATATCGCAGCGCACGGGACCATTGATCCCGACACGAACGAACTCGCGCTGATCACGGGGCAGGCAGTCGGGGAAGGTGTTGCTCGCCGTCGGGTTTCCGGCATCGATTGCTGCACTGCCGGCCAACGGTGCATGGGAGGCGGGTTGTTCGATGAGGGGAAAAACGATTCCGCTGACGCTCAAGGGCCCCAACAGTGGATCGACCGAGAACAGATCGCCGGCAGCCGGAACGATGTCGCAGTTTCGCTGGACGAGGTTGTATCCGAGGGAGCTCCACTGATCGCCGTTGGAGCAATCGAACAGATCGCTATTGGAAAAATTGCCGCCGATGATGGTGTTGGCGATTTCGACCACGCCATTGAGGGCGTTGACGCCTGCCGTCATCGCGCTGGCGCCGTTGGGGGCAAGGGCTTTGTTGTCGAAGACCGTGATGTTGCCCATCTGCAGGGTACCGCCGCCGTCCAGATCAATGAAGAACGCGCCGCCATCGGCCTCTCGTGCGCTGATCGAATCAAGGGCCAGTACCTGATTGTCGCTGATGGTGCTGTTTGAGACGGTCACCTGTGTTCCGTTAACGGCAAACAGACCCCCGCCGAATGCATCACCGATCAGGCTTGAGGCATTGTTGCTGGACAGCTCGGAGCGAACAACCGTAACGCGGGCGCCATTTCTGGCCGCAATGCCACCGCCGTAGACTGTGCTGTTGCTTCCGTTGACGCTGTTGAAGCGAATCCGTGACGTACTGGCCAGGAGCGTGCCTCCATCAACGGCCACGCCGGCACCGAACAGCGTATTCGAGCCTGACAAGGTGTTGTCCGAGACCTCGCTGGTCAGCAGGGAAAGGGCGCCGTCGACGCAGATGCCCGCGCCGCGCAGCGGAACCATGCCCATGACGATCGAATTGTCGGTCACGACCGAATTGAAGACGGTGAGGGACGAGCCCGAAGCGACGCGGATCCCGCCGCCGCAGACCTCTGGGACGCCCACGGCCGCCGGCGGTCGACCGTTGGTGACTCGCAACAGTTCGAGGTCGACGACGGCGGGAAAGGGGGTCGAGGGCGCCAGCCGGATATCAAAGACCCGGTCTGTCGGGACCGCCGAATTCGGATCCGCATCCCCGCTGATTTCCGTACCGCTGCCCGCACCCACGATCTTGAGCGAATCGGTGATGTCAAGATCGCCGGTGAACGCGGCGTCTTCACCCGAGCCGACGAGGGTCAGACGAATGACTTCACCTTCAATGGCCGGATCGAACTCGATTTGATCGAAGCCGTAGGCGGTGCTGGCGATGCATCCATCGAAATCAGCGTTCTGATTGGCGGCGATGATGGCCTCGCGCAGGCTGCAGGTATCCGGGTCACCGATCTCGTCTTCCGGCGTCGTTACGATCAAAACGGCGCCGGAGGCCGTCGAGAAGGCAATGATGGACAGAAATACGATAATGACGTGGATCTTTCTCAGCGTCTCGCGCTTCACGGCAGCTCCTCATAGGCCAGGACAAGGGGTCTATCGGCATTCCTGGAGACGTACGCTGTTTCGCTGCAATCGCCGCCATGCCTTTCACCTGAATGGCCGGCAGCTTTCCTCGGCCGCGCTTACGGCGCCTTGTAGATCGTCCCCCCCTTCATCACGAAGGCGACCTGCTCGAGTGATTCGATATCGCTCAGAGGGTCGCCGTCGACGGCGATGAGATCTGCTCGGTAGCCGGGCGCGATGCGGCCGATCTCGTCGTCGAGCCCGAACAGTCTGGCGTTGGTGAGGGTGGCGGCCTGGATCGCCTGCAGCGGCGTCATCCCGAAGCGGGTCATCCGCGACAGCTGGCGCGCATTGTGGCCGTGGGGAAAGACGCCGGCGTCGGTGCCAAAGCCGATGATTGCCCCTTCCGCGAGGGCAATTTCGAAGTTCTCGCGCTGCTTGGCGCCGGTCTGGCGCTCCTTTTCGAGGGATGCGGGAAGGATACCGGCGGCTTCGCCGGCCTCGAGAATGTATTCGGTGACATAGATGTCCATCGACAGCACCGTGCCGCGCTCGACGGCCATTCGGATTCCTTCGGCATCGATGAAGCTGGCGTGTTCGATCGAGTCGACCCCGGCTTCAATGGCGTTCCGGATGCCCAGGGTCCCGTGGGCGTGGGAGGCGACGCGGCGCCCGTGCATATGCGCCTCGTCGACGAGGGCGGTGAGCTCTTCGACCGTGTACTGGGGGGCGCCCACCTGCGTGCCGCGGGACAGCACCCCGCCGGTCGAACAGGTCTTGATCAAGTCAACGCCGTACTTGACGTTGCGGCGCACCGCCGCGCGCGCGGCCCAGGGACCGTCGGCGACGCCATCACCGGTGGCGTTGTACTCGGGCGGAAGGAGATTGTTGTCCGAGCAGTGGCCGCCGGTGATGCCGACGGGCGGGCCGGACACGAGCAGGCGAGGTCCGGGGATATCGCCGTCGGCGATGGCATCGCGCAGGGCGACATCGGTGAAACCGGGCGCGCCGACGTCGCGCACGGTCGTGAAGCCTGCCATCAGGGTGGAGCGGGCGTTTCGTGCGCCCGTCAAGGCCCGGCGCGGCAGGGAATCCACAAGGCGACGGAAACCATGCTTGTTGTGGTCGCTGGTCAGATGCACGTGCGCATCGGTCAGGCCCGGAAGCACGGTGAGGTTGGAGAGATCCACCAGCCGCGAACCCTCGGGTCGAGTCAGGTCGCTCGCATCGCCGACCGCGATGATCCGGCCGTCTTCGATAACGATGGCCTGGTCCGAGAGTCTGTCGCCGGAATCGACATCGATGAGGTGGCCGGCACGGACGTAGAGCGTTTCGGCCGAGGCGGCCGCCGCTGCGGCAAGGGTCAGCGACAGGAAGCACAGGCGAAGGAGATGCATGCAGGTATCCACGGGTAACGATGTCCAAGCAGGATAGACGTCTCGGGCGCCACCGTCCATCGAAATCAAGGCCTGGCGAGGTGCGGGCCTGGACGCGGTCGACTCATGTCGCGCCGCCGAATTCACTGGCCGAGCCTGGCAGCCTGCGCGGCCTTGGCCCGGTGACCGAGCGTCCGCCGTGTCGCCCGAAGCGAATTGGGCGGATGAGTCGTTCAGCGCCCGGCGCGCCCGAGCTTGTCCATCGCTGCCAGCAGTTTCTCCACGGCGCCTGGCTTGGGGTGAGAGGCCGGCGAAAAGAAGGTGATCTTGACCGGTTTGAATCCGCAGAAGCCCAGGATCTGGCCCTTGAGCTGGCGCAGGATCGCGTCACCGTAGGCCAGCCACAGGAAGCTTCGGGGCGTATCGGAGGTGATGAGCACCCGCGCCGAGCGGCCCTCCAGTAGCGGTGCCGGCAGTCCCATGCGCGTCGTCCTGTCGGTGGTGAAGGTTCGCCCGTTGACGAAGACGCGGTCGATCCAGCCCTTCAATTTGGCAGGGAACCCACCCCACCAGAGGGGGAAGGCCAGCACGAAGTGGGAACACCACTCGAGATTGGCCAGCGCCTCTTCGAGCACAGGCTCCAGTGGCTTGGCATTGGCGTAGCCTGCCTTGCCGCGATCAGGGTCGAAGTCCAGGTCGGCCAGCTGTGACAGGCGCACCTCGTGGCCGGCTTCGATTGCCGCGTCGGCGTAGCGGGCCAGGGCATCGCGGGTGATCGAGCTGGGGCCCGGGTGGCCGTTGAGAATGAAAATACGTGCCTGCATGGTCTGTTGTTGCTCCGCCCAGGGGGCTGTCGCCCGGGTCGACGGGTGGTCAGGAATGAATCACCAGGCCATGAGTCTACTCTGATCGAAATCGGCTGCGCAAAGGTTGCTGGACCCAGGCCCTTCACCCGCTGGAAACAGCGTGCGATCGTCGATTTCCCTGGCTGGTGCCGACATGGAGGGATAAACTGATTCTCCTTCGCGCGAGGTCGGCTGTGTCGGCTGACACCTAATTCAAAAGGGGGTTTGCTTGCGCTACAACGAAACTCGCCACGTCACGCGCCTGTCGCGCCTGGTGAACAGGGTCCTGCTCCTGCTCTACCGCTGGAAAGGGTGGAAGATCGAAGGGCATCTGCCCGGGCATCTGAAGAAGTACGTCATTGCCGGCGCGCCGCATACCTCGAACTGGGACTTCGTTGCCTTTGTGGGCGCCACCCGGACAGAGCAGATTCAGCCCAATTTCATTGGCAAGCACACCCTGTTTCGAGGCGTCATGAGGAATTTCATGCTCGACATGGGCGGGATTCCCATCGATCGCGCCCGGCGGGGCAAGATGGTCGAGCAGCTGAAGGCGGAGTTCGAACGCCGCAGGGAAATTGCCCTGGTCATTGCAGCCGAGGGTACGCGCACGTCGGACGGCCAGTGGAAGTCGGGGTTTTACAACATCGCCAGGGCAGCGGGCGTGCCGATCGTGCCGGCCTACGTCGACAATGACGCGCGGATCATCGGTTTCGGCCCGCCCATTTCGCCGACGGGTAACTACGGCGCAGATCTCCTCAAGATTGCCCAGTGGCTTCGATCGAAGCTTCCCGACAGTGAGCGCGTCCAGACGCTCGAGCAGCAGGCCCGGGGCCTGCTGGCCGAATCGAAGGCCCCTACAGGCGAATCGCCGCCGGAGTGAGGAGGGGCTGCTCAGCCCTCGAAGATCGGTGCAACGCGATAGAGCTCGAAGCGAGTCGTGCCCGAATGGAGCTTGCTGTAGTGCTCGAGAAACGTGTCCGAGGACTGGAATGCCGCCAGGTCGAATGCGGAATCCCATTCCATGATGGTGATCTCGCTGGGGCCAGAAGCGTCTGATGCTTCTTCCACATAACGCGGGTTGAGCAGCGTATGGAAGAGTCGTCCGCCGACGGCTTCGACCGCCGGCATCACGCCTTCGAGATAGGCGCGATAATCGTCCGGGGCTGCGGGGTCATGCCAGGCCAGCGCGATGGTGTAGTCCTTGTCGTGACGAAAGCTCAGCACCCTGTCCGCATCAAACGCCGACTTGCAAGGGCGCCGACTTCTGGGTACTGACTCATCCCGATCTCCGATCGTCACCGCGCATCAAGGTCGTGATGCGATTTCTGGCCGACGCGCTGGCCCGAAAGAAGGAGTTGATCGAAGGCCGAATCGACCCCCACGCCTTGGCCCACGTGTAGCTTCGCCTGCCCAGGCCGACGGATGCTTTTCGATCCTGCGGGCGACGGGTGTTAGGCTGATGGATGATTCGATCGAGAGAGGCCATCATGATCAGATACCTTGCACCTGCAGCGCTTTGCGCCTTTGTTCTTGCGTTCGATAGCCAGGCGCAGGACGAGTTGCCCTTCGCAGTCGAGAGCGTCGCCGCTTTCGATGAGCCCTGGGCCGTGACGTTCCTGCCCGACGGGCGGATGCTCGTGACCGAGAAAAAGGGAAATCTTCGCGTGGTGACCCCATCGGGCGAGCCATCGAGTCCGATCGAGGGCCTGCCGGACGTCGACTACGGCGGGCAGGGCGGCCTGGGGGATGTGATTCTGCATCCGGACTACGCCGACAATGGGGTGATCTATCTGAGCTACGCCGAGACCGGCGTCGGGGACACGCGCGGGGCCGCGGTGATGCGAGCGGTCCTGGAACTGAGCGACCGCGGCGGACGCCTGACGGACCGGGAAGTGATCTGGCGGCAGTATCCAAAGGTGCTCGATGACGGGCACTACGGTCATCGCCTGGCCTTCGACGACGAAGGCTTCCTGTGGGTGTCCTCGGGCGATCGGCAGAAATTCACTCCTGCCCAGGACATGCAGAGCAACATGGGCAAGGTCCTTCGGCTGAATCCCGACGGATCGATTCCGACGGACAACCCCTTCGTGAATTACATCGACGACGAGCCACTCGTCGATGGGGTCGGCCCCTACGACGAGGTCTGGTCCCTCGGCCATCGCAATCCGCTCGGGATGGCCTTTGATCCGGCGGGGCAGCTATGGGTGATCGAAATGGGTCCCGCCGGTGGTGATGAGCTCAACCGCATCGTCCGCGGGGGTAACTACGGGTATCCGATCGTCTCGAACGGTGATCACTACGACGGGCGCGAGATGCCCGACCACGACACCCGCCCGGAATTCATCGCGCCGGTCATGACCTGGACGCCGGTGATCTCGCCGGGTGATCTGATGATCTACCGCGGTGAGTTGTTCGAAGACTGGCAGGGCGATGCCTTCGCGGCCGGCCTGTCGGCGCGAGGCATCGTGCAGATTCGCATCGACGGCAACGATGCTGTAGAAATCGCTCGCTACGACATGGGCGCGCGCATCCGAAGCATCGAAGAGGCGCCCGACGGCAGCATCTGGGTGCTGGAGGACGAGCGTGGCGACAGTCAGGGCCGGCTGCTGAAGCTCACTCCGAGGTAGGCTACGGGGGACACGCTCACCGGCTGCTGCTTCAGCAGCTTTCTCGAGTAGGCGAGGCAGGCCCGCGTCAGCACTTTCAAAAGCAGGGCGGGCCGCGCCGGCGCGCCCATAGGCCTGCAGCCCGACACGCCGGATGAGCGGGGTTTCCGGTGGACCTAGGAGCCGTTGGCCTGGAGCCCGGAGGGGTCCTGGATCAAGTCGTCCACGGCTGCCAGAACGTGCTCGATTTCGTCCAGGGCATTGGGCCAGCTCGGCGACAGGCGCAGCCAGCCATCGGGGCTGGAAACGCTGATACTGCGGTCGGCCAGCGCGCGCGCCCAGGCGGGTGCACCCTGTCCGTTCGGTGGCCGGAGGCATAGAGAGCCCGAGCGGCCCTGTGGGTCGCTCATCCGCGCCGATTCAAAGCCACGTTCGACGAGCGCTGCTTCGATACCGTCGTGCCAGCGCTGAACATGGTCGAACAGGGCCGTCTGGCCGATGGCTTCGATCAGGCCGACGCTTGCCGCCAGGCCGGCGGCCCCGAGGGAATTGAAGGTGCCGGCTTCGACCATCCGAGCCCCAGGCTGAAAACCCCGGTCGTAGCGCAGGTGACCCGGACCCTCGGTCAGGAACGCAAAGGCATCCGTGTGGCTCAGCCAGCCGGCGACGTTGGGCTGCAGGCGGTCGGCGACGCCGGGATCGACCCACAGGCAACCGACGCCTTCCGGGCCCATCAGCCATTTGTGCGAGCCCGCCGTGAAGTAGTGGATCCCCAGGGCCGGCGCGTCCATCGGCAGCACGCCCAGGGCCTGGATGCCGTCGACGAAGAGCTCCGCGCCGTATCGCCGGCACAGGTCGCCGATCGCTTCCAGGGGCATGCGCTGGCCGGTGGTGAACTGGACGGCGCTGAGGGCGACCAGCCGGAGGCCGGTCTGCAGTTCATCTTCAAGGCGCTGGAGGGCGCGGGCTCGATCGATTCTGAAATCCTCTGCCCGCTGCCAGACGATCTCGAGACCCTCGCGACGAGCCGCCTGCTGCCAGGGCGTGATGTTGGTTGGAAACTCCCCCTCGAACAGGGCGATCCGATCCCCCCGCTGCCAGTCGAGGCAGAGGGCGACGGCCAGGACCCCGGCCGAGGTATTGGCCACCAGCCCCAGGTCATCGGGCTCGCCTCCGATCAGGCCAGCGAGCTGCGCGCGCAGGCGATTGCGGCAGTCCATTTCTTCCGTGTACCAGGCCATTCCCTGGCTTGAATAGCCGCGCAGGCTGCGTTCGACGGCTTCGATCACCGGCACGCTCGGCGGCGAGAGGGAGGCGTGGTTGAGGTAGACCCGGGTCTGGAGGTCGGGGAAGAGCGCGCGGCTGCCGAGGACCGCGCGCGTCGTGTCGCTTGAATTCGTTGAATGAATCATGGCCTTATTGTGCCCCGAGCGCGGTGCGGACGGGGCGATGCCGTCGGAGAGCCCAGGGGGAACCTCTGAACAATTTTGCAAAGGCGTCGTCGCGTCCTTGCACGATTGTTCAGAGGTTCCCTGGCATACTGGGAATCTTTGTCCGGGAGAGACCTCGATGAGATATGTCCTGACGGCCCTGGCCGCCATCACCACAACACTTTGCCTGAGCGCCGCCCTGTCGGCCCAGGACATGGCCGATGTCGACATCGAAGTGACCGAGCTGCGCGAGTCGGTCTACATGCTGACGGGGCGCGGCGGCAATATCGGCCTGGTCGTCACCGAGGAGGGTGCCTTCCTGATCGACGATCAGTACGCGCCACTGACCGATCGAATCATGGCGGCGGTCGCTTCGGTGACGGATCAGCCGATCCGCTTCGTGCTGAACACGCACTGGCACGGCGACCACACGGGCGGTAACGAGAATCTGGCCGAACGCGGCACCGTGGTCGTCGCCCACGACAACGTGCGCCAGCGCATGTCCACGGAGCAGGTCAGCGAGTTCTTCGGGCGCACGACGCCGCCCGCGGCCGACGGCGCGCTCCCCGTGATCACCTTCAACGACGAAGTGCGCTTCCACCTCGGCCATGAAACGATCCACGCCTTTCACGTGCCCCGTGCCCACACGGACGGCGATTCGATCGTCCATCTGCATGAGGCCAACGTGATCCACGCGGGGGATGTGATCTTCTATGGCCTCTATCCCTTCGTCGACGGGGAATCGGGCGGCTCCCTTCCCGGGCTGATCGACGCCGTCGATAGGATCGCCGGCTACGTCAACGAGGAGACGGTGATCATCCCGGGCCATGGCCCGCTGATGCGCCAGCGGCAGCTCGGTCAGTACCGTGACATGCTGGCCACCGTCCACGAGCGCCTGCGCGCGCGAATCGACGCCGGCGAGGATCTTGAAACGATCCTGGCCGCCGACATCACCGCTGAATACGACGCCTTCTGGGGTAGTGGTTTCATTCCACCCGACCGATGGGTGGAATTGCTCTACACCAACATGACGCGCGAGTCATCCGATCAACACGATCATGGTGACGGCCACCACCACGGGCACTGATTCAGCAAAGCCATTCACCGATGGACTCGGCCCGAGACGTCGACCCCGATCTCGTCCGGGCCTATCGCGCGACGATCTATCGCGTGCTGGGCCCGCCCGCCTTCGACCTGCGCGTGAGCGAGTACAGCCCGGCCCTTGACGCCTGGCAGCGCGGCGGCGGTGTGACCTGCAGCGCGCTGTTGACGGCGGCCAATCCTGGCAGTCGGCGCCTGTCCGCTCAGTCGAACGACGAACGTGGTCGTGCCTTGCGTGCCCAACTGCAGGGCCGCATGGTGCTGGCCACGGAGCATATCGATCCTGAGGGTGAGTGGCCGGTGGAGCGGGGCCTGCTCGTCGCAGGCCTTGCCCCTGATGAGGCTCGCAATTACGCCCGGACCTGGGGCCAGGTCGCCTGGCTACAGATGGACGCTGCCGCCATGCCCGCGCTGCTGTTCGGCGGTCGATAAGCGCCAATGAAAACCACTAAAAGGCTCGTTGATCGCTTGCGTTAGATCAAGTCCCTCCGGCGACCGTCTTCGGACAATGTTGCTGTCCAATACGGAGCTTGTTGACCATGACCCACAAATCCTTTCCCGATCAGCTGAATGACTTGAAGGCAATGATGGAGCGCCTGGGGGGCGAGATTCCCGAGACGATGGCTGCCTTCGGCCAGCTGCACCAGGCCAACGCCAGCGATGGGGCGTTGAGCGCGAAGACCAAGGAGCTGATTGCCTTAGGCATTGCGATCACCGTGCGCTGTGATGGCTGTATCGCCTTTCACGTCCACGACGCCCTGGGGGCCGGGGCGACGCGTGGTGAGATCGTCGAGGCGATCGGCGTCGCGATCCTCATGGGCGGTGGCCCGTCGATGGTCTACGGCACCGACGCCCTCAAGGCGCTGGAGGAATTCGAGGCGGCGGCCTGAACGCCACCGGTCGCTTCGTCCTGAGCCGCGCCTGATCTCGTCGATCGGCTGATCGGTTGGCTGATCGGTCGGCTATAGGGTTGACTACTCGGCCGGCTCGTCGGCCGTCGATTCAGCCCGCGTCGAAATTCACGGACTGGTCTTCGACTCGCCCGGATGACGGGGGCGGGCGATCTGGTGAGTCGTCCGCGAGGCCGTCGATCATGACCGGACAGGCCATCCAGCGGTCGGCGCAGGATTCCAGGCAGGCGAGCCGAGACTGCAGCTCGAGGGTCATGGTCGCGTCGAGTCCGCGATCGAGCTGTTGCTCGAAGATCACCATGCCGGCTTGGAGGTTGATCAAGGCTGTGCAGCTGCAATCGCAGTCGGCCGCCCTCGCCGTATCCGCGCTGAACAGAATGCCGATGAGAAGGAAGGCGGCCAGGGCGAAGGAGGGTCGAGGGGTCATGGTCAGCGATGCTGCTTGGGCTTACTGATCTATACGAAATTCCTCGGCCCAGTCGGTCATCGGGCGGCAACAATCGGCCGACCACTGGCCCGCCGCGTTCATGACCTTTGCCCTAGGTGTGCAGTCTCAGCAGGTTGTCCCCATTCAGACCTAGACGACTGATGGGCGGTTTTCCACCGATGCCGCCATGGCGTCGGTG
>CAZDFS010000060.1:0-22559 GCA_964504865.1 uncultured Wenzhouxiangella sp. | reverse complement strand
GCGCTGAGAACGTTGCGTAGCTTCCGGTCCCATCGGTCGATCCCCCGGCGAGGATGTTCCGATTGCGGGAGATGACCCGCACGAACGCCCCGCTGACCGGCGACGCCGAGCTATCGGTCACCGTGCCCCTGACGCGGACGCCGCGTTCGAGCTCGAAATCATGGGTCGAGGTCGTGCCGTCACCGACGGTAATCACCTGACCACCGTAGAAGGGAGAACACAGAAGACTGTCGACGCAGGTCGTATCGGGCCACGCCTCGCGGACATGTTCGGGGTGATTGTTCGTCTGCAGCACGTAGCGACCCGGCGGAACGTTGAGCATGTAGTCGCCCGTCGGCCCGATGCCGACGCTGAACTGGTTGAAGGTGCCCACACCGAAGGGAATGGCCGTGACCTGACCCTGAGGAATCACCGACGGATTCCCGGCCTCGGTAACGGTGCCCTGAAGCGTTCCGAGCGGCCCACGGTAGGTGCTGAGATCGCGCGTCGGCAGATCCAGCGGCATGGCGAGAATCTGCTCGAGGCGACTGCGCTCGGCGCTCGTCAGATCGATCAGTCCGGCCTCAAACTGCGCCGTCAGATCAGCCGCCCGCTTGAAGCGCTCCACGGCGGCGCCAGCGGCCGATGCGGTCAGGGTGCCGCGGGCGCCCTGGGTCGCCACTGCCTCCTGCCACAGGCCATCGATCTCGGCCGACAGGGGCCGGCCCTGCGCTTCGGACAGGAGGGCAAAGGTCAGGATCAGGCCGATGAAAAGACAAGCTTTGACTCTATTCACTTCAGTCTCCGTAATGAAAGGCTGCGGGCAGTGTCGCGACAGGTCATCAAATCAGGCCCGCCGGCGACGTCGTTTTTTTACATCCACAGATTTCATACGTCATCGAGCGCAGAAGTCAGCCACACTCCCGCAAGATTAATGGGCCCAGGCCGATCGAGTCAGGTTTCGCGGCGCCCCGTCGGTGACGATCACGTTGTCCTCGATTCGAATCCCGCCGTAGATCGACAAGGCATCGACTCGATCCCAGTTCACCGCCTGGCCCTCCTGACTTCCCTTGAGACGCTCGAGCAGTGAAGGGATGAAATACAACCCCGGCTCGATGGTGACCACGTTGCCGGACGCCAGCTCACGGGTCAGCCGCAGGGCCGGATACGCCTCCGGCGGCGGCATCGCTTCACCCTCCGGTGACACCTTGCCTGCGACGTCATGGACCTGCACCCCCAGAAAATGACCCAGGCCGTGGGGCATGAAATAGCCACTGACACCCGACTCGACCATGGCCTGGGGGCTCATGGCCACGAGACGGAACTGTTCGAGCACGCCGGCGACGGCGAGCTGGGTCTCGCGATGCAGATCGACGAAGGACTGGCCGGCTCGCGCCCCGTCGACCAGGCGCTGCTGGGCCTCGTCCATGGCCTCGATGAGGGCAGCGAATTCACTCCCCGAGTCCGCAGCCCAGGTGCGCGTGATGTCCGATGCGTAGCCGTGGCAGTGTGCGCCCGCGTCGATGAGGAAGCTATGCCGATTGGCGGGCCGTGCCGGCGAGCGGTGCTGATAATGGAGAACCGCGGCGTGCTCGTTCAGGCAGACAATGCTGTTGTACGGCATTTCTGACTGGTCCAGTCCGGCAGCCGCCAGGTAGGCCAGGTGAATCTCGAGCTCGCTGCCGCCGGACCGAAAGGCGTCAGCGGCGGCCTTGTGCGCCCGCGCGCCCAGGCGATTTGCTTCGGCCAGGCAGTGGCACTCCCACTCGGTCTTTCTCGTTCGGTCCTCGTGCAGACGCTGCATCAACCGATCCGGGTTCAGATCACCGCCGCCGATCAGCCCGTCAAGATCGCCGGGGCGGGCAATGACGGCAAAGGCGCGCGGGCTCCTGAACACCTCATGCCAATCCTCCGGCTGACGGCAGATCCGGATGTCAAAGGCATCCCCCCACCAGTCCGCGGGTGGGTCGGGCGAGACGTGCCAGAAATCATCGGGCTGGTAGAACCACAGGCGGGGTTTTTCACCCACTCGAACTTCGAGGAGGCTGTCTGCCGCGAAGGGTTGCGGCACCCAGGAGACAAAGGGCGCGTTGGCCTGAAAGGCCGGCCCCTGATCGTCGAGAAAGCGCAGGTCGGGCCGGCCGGAATGAATCAACAGGGCGTCGTAGCCCAGTTCGCTCAGGGCGTGTTCGGTGTGACGCTGTCGGACGTCAATATGGCGGTGATACAGCGCTGCGTCGGGATCGGACATCAGCTTCTCCGTGTTGCGTTAGACTGGGGATTGGTGCCTATTGTAGCGCCGACCCATACCGTCCTTTCCTTTTGCCAGACACGTCGATGAGCATCCAGATCTACAACACCCGGACCCGCCGCAAGGAGGTTTTCGAGCCTCTCGATCCTGAGCGCGTGACACTCTATGCCTGTGGCCCGACGGTCTATAACTACGCCCACATCGGAAACGCCCGACCGGCGGTCATCTTCGACCTCCTCCGCCAGGTACTGGCACATCGCTACAAGAACGTCGTCTACGCGAGAAATATCACCGACGTCGACGACAAGATCAATCAGACGGCCGCGGACGAGGGCGTGGATATCGAGGTGATATCCAAACGCTACACCGACGCTTACCACAAGGACATGGATGCCCTCGGCGTCGAACGCCCCAGCATCGAACCCCGCGCGACCGATCATATCGCCGAGATCATCGAGATGATCGAGCGCCTGCTGGCCTCGGGCCACGCCTACGAGGCGGCGGGTCACGTCCTGTTCGATATCGACAGCTTCCCGGAGTACGGCGAGCTGTCCCGTCGCGACCGGCGGGAGATGATCGCCGGTGCCCGCGTCGACGTCGCGCCCTTCAAGAAAAGCCCG
Organism: uncultured Wenzhouxiangella sp.; assembly: GCA_964504865.1. Classification (GTDB taxonomy): domain Bacteria; phylum Pseudomonadota; class Gammaproteobacteria; order Xanthomonadales; family Wenzhouxiangellaceae; genus Wenzhouxiangella. Next base: position 19,709 of record CAZDFS010000060.1, on the reverse strand, counting down.
GGGGATTTTGTTCTGTGGAAGCCCTCCGATGCCGACCAGCCCGGGTGGGACAGTCCCTGGGGCCGCGGTCGACCGGGCTGGCATATTGAATGCTCAGCCATGAGCGCGGCCCATCTCGGCCCGGTCATCGACATCCATGGCGGTGGCCAGGACCTGATCTTTCCGCACCACGAAAACGAAGTCGCCCAGAGTCGCTGCGCTCATCAGAGCGATGTCTTCGCGCGCTACTGGATGCACAACGGCTTCGTGACCGTCGAAAAGCGCAAGATGTCGAAAAGCCTCGGCAATACGCTCACCGTGCACCAGCTACTGAAACACTGGCCGGGAGAAGCGCTGCGCTACGTTCTGCTGTCCGCCCACTATCGCCAGCCCCTCGATTGGTCGGATGCCGTGCTGGAACAAGCCGTCTCGACACTGGACCGGCTCTACGGCCTGCTGCGAGATCATGTCGCGACGGGCTCCCATGCCGAGCCCGACGGCGACGTTCTGGCCGCACTCGAGGATGACCTGAACACGCCCACGGCCCTGGCCGCCATCAACGGGCTGGCGCGAGCGCTGGCGCGCGCCAGCGACGGCGACAAGCCCGCCCTCGCCGCCCGCCTCAAGGCCAGCGCTGGCCTGCTCAATCTCCTGCAGCAAGCTCCCGAGGAGTGGTTTGAAGCTCGCCAGGCCGAGACCGAGCTCGACGACTCGGCGATCGAGGCGCTGGTCGAGCGCCGGAATCAGGCCCGCCGGGATCGCGACTTTGCCGAAGCGGATCGCATCCGCGATGAGTTGATCAGCAAGGGCATCGCGATCAAGGACGGCCCGGAAGGCACCCGCTGGGAGGTCGCAAGCCGATGAGCATCGACAGCGCGCAGCAGGAAATCATCGACGAATTTGCCCTCTTCGACGACTGGATGGATCGCTACCAGTACCTGATCGATCTGGGCAAGGCCCTGCCTGCACTGCCCGCCGAGGAAAAGACCGAGGATCGCTTGCTCGCCGGCTGCCAATCCCAGGTCTGGCTGGTGAGTGACGGCGACGCAGAGCGGTTGTCGTTTCGAGCCAATTCCGATGCCGCCATCGTCTCCGGCCTGATTGCACTGATTCTGCGAGTCTATTCCGATCGAAGCGCGGCTGAGATCCTGGCTTCGGAGCCGCGCTTCGTCGAGGCCATCGGTCTGAGCGAGCACCTGTCGCCGACTCGGGCGAACGGTCTCAACGCCATGCTCCGAGCCATTCGAAACGTGGCCCGCAGCGTGTCGTCTCCCACCGGCTGATCCTGAGCAAAGAAAAACCGGGTCGGCTCGCGCCAGACCCGGCTTTTTCTTGTCGATCGCGCGTGACGGACTAGCGGTCGCTGCGCTCCATCACCCGAAGCTCGACGCGACGATTTTCGCGACGATTGGCGTCCGAGTCATTGGGCACCTTCGGACGCGACTCACCGAAGCCGCGCACAGACAGGCGTTCGTCCGCGATACCGTTTTCAACGAGGTAGTCGTGAACCGCTTCAGCACGACGCTGGGACAGCCCCTGGTTGTAGTCGCTGTCGCCGAGGTTGCAGGTGTAGCCGGCGACCTGAATCAGGGTCAGTTCCGGATGCATCGCCAGCAGCTCGATCGCATCGTTCAGCTCGGCCACAGCGGCGGGCTGCAGCTCTGCCGAGTTCAGTCCGAAGGTCACTTCTGATGAAAACTCGAAGATGACTTCCGGTTCGGGCTCGGGCATCGGGGTCGGCGCGGGCGCCGGAGCTGGAGCCGGGGCCTGTCGAACGGGGCGCGGCGCGGGCTCGGGTGCCGGCGCGCGAGGCCGCTCGCCGAAGGGGATATTGAAGCCCAGCGTCACCAGCGTATCGCTGAAGCCGCGTTCCTGATCGATCGTTGACCGATCGTTGTCGCGGCGATACTCGGCCTCGAGGCGCACGCTGAAACGATCGCTGAAGGTGTGCAGGAAGCCCAGCCCCAGCGACGCATACATGTCGCGGCCGTCGTCAAAGAAGTTGTCGTGGTCCTGAATACCCAGCCCGCCGAGGATATAGGGGCGCGTGCGACCCTCGACGAAGTGATAGCGACCCACCAGGCCGTAGGACTGCTGGGTGATATCGCCAGTCGCAACGCCGCCGCGCTCGTAGTCGAATTCGTAGCGGTCCAGTCGCAGGTCGAGGCTGAAGGCAGGCGACAGGAAGCGCCCGACGTGGATGCCGTAGTGCATCTCGGGTCGATCGTCGGCCAGTCGGTCCGAATCGGGCCACACCAAGCCGCCCGCGGCGCCGACGTACCAGCGATTGTCGTAGGGATCATCCTGAGCGAGTGCCGGCAGCGCCAACCCTGCCAGGATTAAGGAGGTACTGATCAAACGAACGAGCTTATTCATGGCCTTTCCTCTGAAATGGAAAATTTCCCCTGTCGTGCTGACTCCACGGCGATTGTCGCAACCCCGTCGCGACCATCATGCCCCAAGCCGTCGGGATTTTCCAAAATGGACGTCAAAAAATACTAGCGGCTGTCGCGCATCTGCTTCTGCTTCAATTCCCACCGTTCCTGGGCATCGAGACAGAGCGTGGCATTCGGACGGGCTTCGAGCCGCGCCAGACCGATCTCCTCCCCGGTTTCTTCGCAGTAACCGTAGGACCCATCGTCGACGCGGGTCAAGGCTTCATCGATCTTGCCCAGGAGCTTGCGATAGCGGTCGCGGGTTCTCAGCTCGAGGCTGTTTTCCGTTTCCCGGCTGGCGCGCTCGGCCTCATCGCCGACATCGCGGACTTCGCCGCGGAGATTATTGATCGTTTCCTGCGACTCCTCGATCAGGCTGTTTCGCCAGTCCAGCAATTTCTGACGGAAATACTCCAGCTGCTGGGGATTCATGTACTCTTCGTCTTCCGACGGCTTGTAACCCTTGGGAAGCTTGATTGTGCTACTGGGCATCGATGGTCGCGGCCTCTGAAGTCAGAAATTGGAAAACCCCCAATTATATATCCCAGAGTGATTCGGAGGGCAAGGAGATGAAGTCACTTCTTATCGGCATCATCAAGGCCTATCGGTACCTGCTGTCGCCCTGGCTCGGCCGCCAGTGCCGCTTCACCCCCAGCTGCTCGCAGTATGGACTGCAGGCGATCGAACATCACGGGGCCCTTCGCGGCAGCCTGCTGACGGCCTATCGTATCCTGCGCTGCAACCCCTTCTGCCGGGGCGGCTTCGACCCGGTCCCGGGACTGGACGACGACGCGCAATCCACCACGGCAACGGCTCAGGGCAGGACCACCGACGGGCGCAATGACAATCAGCCGCGCTGAGCCGCCCCGGGGAGCTGCCGACTAACGCTGCACGGGCGCGACGGCGCCCGTCGGTCGTGCCGACCTACTCGGATCTGCGCCTCTTCCGACCGCCACGCGCGCTGCGCAGCGACCGCCTAGCTCGAGGACAAGCGCAGCAACTGCCGCCAGATGCGCAGCAGCAGCCACAGAAACAGCAGCGGCAGCAGGATCGTCTGCAGTACGAACACGGCCACCAGGCTGACGACGTTTTCGGTCAGTCGAGCGAACAGGGCCTGATAGCGCTCGATGCGTTCCGAGAATCGGAATTGATCGCTGGTCCGGCCGAACCAGGCGAGGAAGCCGTCCTCGTTGCCCTCCTCCACCTCTGACGAGCTCTGCTCATGGAGGCGGGTCAGCTCACTCTGGGTCTGCCCGATCTCGGCGCTGGCACTGGCATAGACCGGGTCGAGAAACAGCTGGTAGACCGCGTCAGAGGCCAGCATGACCGCCGGCGCAGCAAAGCGCAGGAACACGGCCAGAAGAAGAACGCGCCCGAACCAGGGTCGCCAGACCCCTGGCGATGGCCGGACCAGCGCAATCAGCCAGACCATGGCGCTGAAGGCCAGGACCAGGGTCATCCCCGGCCACTGGCTGATTTCCAACAGCAGCCGCTGTATGCCGAGCGAGGCTGCCGAGGCCAGCATGACCCAGGAAAACTGCTCGATCAGGTCGTTGACCGGGTCGAGGATTTCTCCCGGGGCGAGCTTGACGCCAACGCCCGCCGGCTGCACCGCAATCTCGGTCTCCTGAATCACCGAGATGATGCCGTTCAGGGAACGAGCAACGGCGTAGGTGACCAGGGCGCGCGTCAGCATCGCCTGTGCCTGATCCTGCGCATTGCGATCGATCCATCCGGACCAGGATGCCGCAAGCAGGGCCAGAACCACGGCAAGGCCCAGGCCGACGCGGCGAAACCTGAGACTACTGGCCTGCCGAGTGTTGTCCATATCCTAAGGCGTTCGGAACGATAGGCCCTACAGGGTACATCGAATTGCCGGGGCCACCGGCTCGAACGGCGATCAGACCAGTACCACCACCGCCACCCCGATAAAGGCCAGGGCCACGCCGGAAAGGCGCTTGCCGTTCATTTCCTCCTTCAGCAGCCACCAGGCGAACAGCACAATGAACGCCCCCGCCGTCTCGTTCAGGACCGCAGCGATCGATGCATCGGTGAGCTTGTAGCCCGCCAGCCAGAGGATCATCGATAGATAGCTTCCAAGGAGGCTGCCGAGCACGATCGTCCCCCAGGGCTGCGGCGAGCGGTAATGGCCGAGTACGACGGAACCGCTGCGCGCCAGCATGACGAACAGAGACATGGCCACCGCTCCGGCCAGGAGCCTCAGCCCGACGGTCCAGAGAAACGCATGGCTTTCGAGTATCGGCTTGACCATGACGATACCGATCGCCATCAGGGCCACCGAGCCGGTGCCGTAGAGGACGCCCAGGCGAAGGGCCCGCATGGAAATGTCCTGGCGGTTCCTGCGCCAGGTGACCAGAAGCACACCGGCCAGAACGATGACGAAGCCCAGGTACTGGATCGGACGCAGCGATTCGGCAAGGAAGAGGCTCGACAGAATGATCACGAAGGGGGAGAAGAGCATGGCAACGACGCCGGTCCGACTGGCCCCCATCAGGTTCAGGGCGCGCAGATACCAGGTGTCGGCAATGGCGATGCCGACGACACCGGAGACCAGGACGATCAGCCACTCCAGCGCGGAATAGTCCGGCAGTGAAAGGCCGTGAAAAATCAGCAGCGTCGGGACCATGACCAGCACCGCCAGCCAGTTCTTGAACAGGTTGAGCTCGAAGGGCGGCAGGGTTTCTCCCGAACGCCGAAAGAGGATGACGGCCAGCGCCCAGGTGGCGGCGCAGGCGATCGAGAAGAACTCACCCACGGCGGGCCACCAGCCACCAGGGCAGCAGCAGCGCGACGGCAATGGCAAGCTTGACACCGTAATCGCCGATGGCCAGGGTGACCCAGGGCATATCGGTGCCGTAGAAAGCAAGGGCAAAGAACAAGGCCGTATCAACGAACGACCCGAGCGTCGAGGACAGCAGCGGCGCCTGCCACCAGCGCCGGGCGCGCAGCCGATCGAAGACTGCCACGTCGAGCAACTGCGAAACCAGAAAGGCCGTTCCGGACGCCAGGGCGATGCGCGGGCTAGCGAGCCAGACCGAGAGCAGGACCGCCAGCACGAAACCCACGAACACCACCCGGCGCGCTCTCACCTTGCCGTAGTAGCGGTTGGTCAGATCGGTAATGAAATAGGACACGGGGTAGGTCAAGGCGCCCCAGGTCAACCAGTCATTGACGGGAAACTGGACCAGATAATTGGCGCTGGCCACGATCGCCACCATGGCAGCGGTCAGGAGCGCCATCCCTTGAAACCGGTTCATGTTCGTCGTGCATCAGCCTCGCGAAAGCGGCGTAGTGTAAGCGACTCATCGACGCGACGGCATGCGTTACTCTTAGCAGCACGATCCACACCCAGGCAGACACGCTCCAGGACGCGAGGCCATGGACTCCATTCTCATCTGGCTCCTCATTGCGCTGACTCTGATCATCGCCGGCCTGTTCTGGTGGGTTGCACCCGGGCCGCTGGCAACACTCTTTCTCCTCCTCGAGCGCCTGCGCGCCGGCCTGCGTTCGAAGCAGGCTCACGGCTGGCACTACCTCGAAGGCGGGAAAGGTGAACCCCTCGTTCTCTTGCATGGTTTCAATGCCGATGGTTACCACTTTTGCCAGGCAGCGCGCCGGCTGCGCGCCCATTTCCGAGTCATCGCCCCCGATATTCCCGGCTTTGGTCAGACGCCACTCGCCGAGGGCAGCAGCCTGAGGATCGAGGATCGCGCCGACGACATCCTGGCCTGGCTCGACCGGCTGGGGATCCACGATTTCTACCTCGGCGGCAGCTCGATGGGGGGCTATCTCTCCCTGGCCATGGCGCGGCGGGCGCCCGAGCGCGTGCGCGCGCTCTGGCTGCTGGCCCCCGGGGGGCTGCACACGGCGCGCCACTCGGCGGTTTTTCAGGAAGTTGCCGAGGGTCGGCATAATCCTCTGGTCGTCCGCAACCGCGCCGACTTCCTGCGCCTCCTCGACTATTGCTTCGTCCGGCCGCCCTGGATTCCAGCCCCTTTGCAGCGCGCCTTGATCGCCCGTGGCCAGCGAACCGCGGCGCAGTCCCAGCGCATCTTCGATGCCATGCGCCACGACTCGGAGCCCGTCGAGACCCTGGCTCGCGACCTGCCGACACCGGCGCTACTCGTCTGGGGCCAGGCCGACCAGGTCCTGCATCCCGACGGTGCGTCCGTCGTCAAGTCGCTGCTGCCCGACTGCGAGTTGCTGATCCTGCCGGCGGTCGGTCATCTCCCCATGATCGAAGCCGCAAAGACCTGTGCCGAATCCTGGGTGGCATTTACCGAGTCACGGGCCCGCGCAAGCACCGAAGGCGGCTGATCGGCCGCGGGCCGAACGGCAGCCGGTTTCCGATCCACGGCGTGTCCCCAACGGCGCTTTGGTGTAGATTGGAGGGTGCAGGGATGCGGCGCTCGGGCCGTCGCGCACGTGGTGATTGCAATGGAATCTGAGGCAAAGGCATGGTGAATTTCACGATTGCACCGGAGCAGCTCCGCTGGACACCGGGCGACGATAGCGTCAAGGAAAAGTCCACCCGCAAGGCACCCCAGTCGATCGGCGTGGTGGGTCAGAGCGATGCGCGCCAGGCGTTGAAGCTGGCGCTGACCTCCCAGAGCTGGCACCACAATGCCTACCTGCGCGGGAGCGAAGCCAGCGGCCGGCGCGCCCTGGTCCACAGCCTCCTCGATGAACTCAAACCGGCGCCGCGCCGCTCTCTGGATTTCTGCTACGTCCATAATTTTGCCCACCCGGACCGGCCACGCCTGATCGTCCTGCCGGGCGGCCAGGGACGGCACTTCCAGCAGGCCATGACGCGAATCAGCCTGTTCGTACGCGACCGCTTGCCGGAGATCCTCAAGAACGACCCGATCCGCTCCCGGCGAGAGGCCAGGAAGGAGGCCGCCGAACGCGAGATTCGCCACAAGATCAAGCCCGTGGAAGCCCGGCTCGCCGAGGACGGCCTGGCCCTCATGCGCACCCAGTCGGGCCCGACCTCCCGCGTCAGCATCTACCCCCAGGTCATGGGCAAGACCGTGTCGCCGGAGGAGTATCGGAATCTGGTCACCCAGGGCCAGGCGCGGGAAGAGGATCGGCTGAAAGCGCTGAAGAAGGCCGAGCACTGGCAGCCGGAGGTCAACCGCTTCGCCCACGAGATCAACCAGATCTGGCAGCAGGCGATCCAGCACATCGATCAGATCAACGCCACGGAGACCGCGCGCATCCTGGGCGAGATGACAACCGAGGTCGCCAAGCGATTCCGGGCCGACGGCCTCGACATCTTCCTGCGGGAAATCATCGACGACATCGTTGAAAAGCGCGTCGGGCGCGACACGTCACACCTGGCCGATCCCACCCTGCTCTACGGCGTCAACGTTCTGACGGCCCGCGCCGATCGCAAGAAGGCGCCGACCGTTTACGCCAATCAGCCCTCGGTTGCCAATCTCTTCGGCACCATCGATCCCGCCTGGCTCAGCGGCAATCGCGCCGTCAGCTCCTTCCGGGGCATCCGGACCGGCTCCCTGCTGGAGGCGGACGGCGGATTCCTGATCCTCGATGCCGCTGATCTGATCTCCGAGCCCGGCTGCTGGCGGATGCTGATGCGAACGCTGAGAACGGGCCTGTCCGAGGTCGTGCCACCGGAACTGGGCTGGCCGTATTCCGCCCAATCGCTCAAGCCCGAGCCCATCCCGATCGACGTCCGAGTGGTGCTGATCGGCAACCGCGCCACCTTCGAGAAGCTGGCCCGGGAGGATCGCGATTTTCCGGAACTGTTCCAGATCCTCGTCGACTTCGACGACAGCCTCGCCCGCGACACGCTGGGGCATAGCCAATACGTTCGCTACCTCGGCGGCCTTGTCCGCCACGAGGAGCTCCCGCATTTCGACCGCTCTGCCCTGCTGGCCATGATCGAGTACGGCGCCAGACGCTCGCCGGAGCCTGGCCGTCTGACCGCACGTTTCGGTGAAATCGGCGACCTGGCACGGGAAGCCGCCGCCATTGCCCACAGCGATGAATCGGAGGAGGTCAGCGACGAACACGTCGAGCGCGCCCTGACCCAGCGATCACAGCGCCACGGCGCGGTGGTTCGTCGCGCCCTGCGCCTGTTCAGCGAGGGCCACTCGCCGATCCGGGTCCAGGGTCGGGGGGATGCCGTCGCGCCGGGCGTCGCCTGCGACTCGCTGGGCAAGATCATCACGGCGCTCCCGGTCATGATCAGCGCCGGGACCGCCATCAGCCAGGACCTGCGGATCGCCGGCGCTGACGATGGGGCCGATTCGCTTCGCCTGGCGCTGGCCCTGAGCCGCGTGGCAAGACTCGATTCGAAGCTCGGTCTGACGGCGTCCTTCCAGCTGATGCCCGCCGACGCGGAATTCCCCTGCGCCGACGACCCGGCGCTCGATCTGGCGCGGATGACCACCCTGATCGGCGCGCTGGCCGCGGCCAACCTGCGCCAGGATGTGGCCCTGATCGGTGGCGTGGGGCTGCATGGTCAGGTCCTGCCGGTCAAGAACATCAACGAACGCATCGAGGTCTGGTTCGAATTCTGCCGCCAGGCGGGCCTGAGCGGCCAGCAATCGGTGGTCATTCCTCGCGCCAACAGTGCCGAGCTGATGCTCAAACGCGACGTGGTGAAGGCCTGCACCAACGACATGTTTCGCGTCTACGCCGTGGACACTGCGATCCAGGCTGCCGAGCTCTGTACCGGCGTGCGCGCCGGCAGCGCCAAATCTGGCCAGTTCCCCGACGACTCGCTCCTCGGCCGAATCCGAAAAGGACTCGGAGTCTAGGACCTCCCTGAGCGACTTTGCGCAGCGTCGTTCAGGCGCTGCCCAGGCGTCGACTCACCAGGGGGCAGCGGGCAAGCCCAGGCGATGCAGGGACCGCTGCAAGCGACGCAGCATTGGTGCAGGGTCGGAGCGTCGGGCGGCCTGCCGGGCACGATCGAAATCAATCAGATACCAATTCCCCCGTTGATCACGCAGGATGTTTTTCGCGTTCAGATCCGGGTGCTTCAGTCCGGCGGCAAAGAATTGATCGAGGGTCAGGCGCAGCGCATGCCAGTCCTCGTCCTGAAGCCCGGCGGCCAGCGATGCGAGGGTCCGGGCCCCTGGGATCTCGCCGGTGATCAGCGCTGCACGATAGGTCAGGCCCCTGCGATCGCACAGGGCAGCCAGTGGCTCGGGAACCGGCAGCCCCTGTTCGAACAGGGCCCGCAGCAGGTCGTATTCTCGAAATGCACGGCTGCGGAACGGGCCCAGATAAAGATAGCGATCCCTGACCAGCCGGGACACCCAGCCGCCCCGCAGAAAACGACGCAGCACCGCCGGCCCGGTCGGCGTGGCGATCGCCAGGGCCTGGCCACGCCCCTCGAAACGACGTTGAACGAGGTCGCGCATCGACCAGAAAGCCGGATCGAACCATTCCAGGCTGATCGTCGTGAGCCGGGACGGGTTGTATAGAATACGGTGACCACCCCACTGGATCAGCTTGCGTGTTGATGCCGGGTGATCTCGCGCCATGTCGTTCAAATCGCCATTCTGGGAAGCTTGTGTCCGGACCGAATCCAACACCCGCGCGCATCTGCCTCTTTCGCCTGTCTGCGCTGGGCGATGTCTGCAACTGTGTTCCCGTCGCCCGGGCGCTGCAGCGGCGCTGGCCCGAGGCTGAAATCACCTGGATCATCGGTGCTGCAGAACACCGGCTGATCGCCGGCCTGCCGGGCATCGAGTTTATCCCATACGACAAGCGATCGGGATTGAAGGGCCTGGCGGAATTTCGCCGTCGGCTCAAGAGACGTGCCTTTGACGTGCTGCTGCTTGCACAGGTCTCGACGAGGGCCAATCTCCTGTCGCGCTGGGTACGCGCCGGCCGCCGCATCGGCTTCGACCGCGAGCGAAGCCGCGAGGGCCATCGCTGGATGGTCAACGAGCAGATCGCCGCCGTGCCTTTTCAACATCAGGCCCTGGCCTTTCTCGAATTTGCCAGGGCCCTCGAGGCCTCGCCGGCCCCCGGCGACCGATCCTTGCCCATTCCCGATTCAGCCAGGCACTTTGCCGAGGCCCATCAACCTGTTGAAAAGCAAGCCGTGTTGATCAGCCCAGCCTCCAGTCACTCTGGTCGCAACTGGCACGTCGAGGGCTATGCGAGGGTGGCCGATCACATCATCGGCCGCCATCGACGACCGGTCATTCTCGTCGGCGGGCCGACGCGTCACGAGCGAGCGCTCGGCGACGCCATCCTGGCGCAAATGCAGGGCCAGGCAATCAATCTGATCGGGCAGGACACGCTCCCTCAGCTGCTCGCGATGATCGATCGCGCCGCCTGCCTGGTCACGCCGGACTCGGGCCCGGCCCATTTCGCCGCCGCCCTGGGCACCCCGGTGGTCGGGCTCTACGCGGCCACCTGGGCAAGACGCTCGGGACCTCTGGGCAGCCTTGAGCACTGCGTCGACCAGTACCCGGCCGCCGCCCGACAATTCATGGGAATGGACGCGGAGCAGCTCCGCTGGGGACGACGCATCGAACGCCCGGGGGTGATGGACCTGATCACCGTGGATCAGGTCGTCGAACGCGTCGACGCCCTCTTGCGATCGGGCTGAGCGCGAGGGGCGGTCACAACGAGGAACCGCCCCTGCCGAGACCGCCCGTTGCCCTGATTCAGGTCAGGGGCAGGCAGCTCTTCACGTCATCGCCAGCCGGGGCGCTGCGAATCACCTCGATGCGTGCCGACGAGGTGGCGCCCGACGGATCGGCGATCGTGTACTCGAAGATATTCGTGCCGTTGCACAGGGTGCCGATTTCGAAGCTGACCGTGCCGTCGCCGTTGATCACGAAGGTGCTTTCAGCCACCGTGAGTTTGACGACCTTGACGACGGTGAGAGGGTCGCCGTCCGGGTCGACGTCATTGGCCAGCACGTCAACGACGATCTCCTCGCCCGCCGCGCCGGTCGCGAAGTCGGGGTTGGCAACCGGCGGACGATTCTCGGCCGTCACCGTCACGCTGACCTGGGCACTGGCCTCCCCGCCGCGGCCGTCGGAGACCACGTAGGTGAAGCTGTCGCTGCCCGTGAACCCGTCGGCCGGGGTATAGATGAGCACGTTGCCCTCCTGGCTGACGGTGCCATTGGCCGCCTGGCTGAACGCGCTGACGCTCAGGCTGTCGCCATCCGCGTCGCTGTCGTTGGCCAGCACGTCGATGCTGACGGCCTGCCCCGCTCTCGTCGAGGCCGTGTCGGCGCCGGCAACGGGATTCTCGTTCGCTTCACTGATAACGATGCTGACGTTGGCCTGGGCCTGACCGCCGAAACCATCATCGACGGTGTAGCTGAAGGAGTCCGAGCCGGTAAAGCCCGCCGCCGGCGTATAGGTCAGGACACTGCCCGAGATCTGTACCTGGCCATTCGCAGGCGTCCCGACCGCCGTCAGGGTCAACGTATCGCCATCGAGGTCGCTGTCGTTGGCCAGCACGTCGAGGACGTTGTCGGACGAACCCGCCTGGAGGGCGAACTGGTCATCGGCGGCGTCCGGCGCGCTGTTGTCGAAGACGATCTCGCCCTCGGTCAGGGTCTCGGTGACTTCCTGGTAGCGGTAGTAGTCGACGATGCGCTTGTGCTGGACCGGGTTGCGCAGGGCGCGACGGATCCAGGGGGCTTCGACGGGGACTTCGACCTGGCGGATTTCCGTCACCGGGCCGTCAGGCGTCACGCGGATGCGCTCGGTCCGGGACTGCTCCGTGACGAAGCTGATCTCGACGCGGCGGTTGCGAGCGCGGCTCTCCTCGGAGTCGTTGGAGAAACGCGGCTCGAGCTCGCCGTAGCCGCGCGCCACGATCTGATCAGGCGCGACGCCGCGAGAAATGAGGTAATCCACGACGGCCTGAGCACGACGCTCGCTGAGACGCTGGTTGTAGCGTTCGGTGCCGATGTTGCAGGTGTGACCACCGACCTGAATCGCGCCGACGAGCTCACCATCCTGAATGGCTGCGAGCACCTCGTCGAGGGTGGACTCGGCGGCGGACTGGAGGCGAGCGCTGTCGAAGTCGAAGGTGGCGCGATCGGACAGGGTGACTTCGGACGCCACCGCGCGCTCTTCGAAGCGCGGCTCCGGCTGGATCTGGACCTCCTCCTCGCGAAAGGCCGTTCGCGGCTGATGCCGGCGGCCGAAGCTGTAGCTGTAGACCAGGCTGGCGCGCAGGTCATTGCGATCGTCCTCGAAATCACCGCGCTTGCGGGCAAAGCCGGCGCGCAAGGACAGGCCGTGGGGCGTGTAGGCAAAAAACTTGTCGAGGTTGACCGAGGCGGTCAGCTGCGATGCGCCGTAGTCGCCGTCTTCGTAGTCGAGACCGCCGCGCAGGCGCAGCAGCTGATTATCGAAATAACGACCGCCGCGAAGACCGGCACCCCATTCGTAGGGGGCCTCGAAGAGATCGGTGACGCGCTCGAGGGAATCGACGCGAGTGAAGCCGCGGCCGTCGATCAGCCCGTTGACGACGATATCCTCGAACTCGATGAACTGATTGACCCGACGCTCGTCGGTCAGGGCACGCATGCCGTAGCCGCTGAAGAACCAGTCCTGATACTCGTAGCCGCCGCCGAAGGTCAGCTTGCGGTCGTCGCGCTGGTTTTCGTCGGCGGCGATGAACAGCTTGGCCACGCGACCGTCCGTGTAGACCTCACCATCGGGTCCATCGACGCTCTCGCCGTCGAACAGCCAGTGGTAGTTCAGCTTGACGCCCCCGGCGCCCTTGCGCCCGAGCCAGCCCTCGGCGAGCCAGGCCGATCGCGAATTCTCGGTCAGCGTCAGCAGGAATTCACCGAAAAAATCGAATTCCGTGTCGATGCCCACGCCCACCCGGTAGCGATCGCCGGCGAAGTTCATCGTCGGCGACTGGCTTGCTGAAATCGCCGTCTCGTCCGCGCTCGTGGCGTCCGTCGGCGAAGTGGATGCGGTCTGGGTCTGGGCCTGGGCCGGATCGGCCCCGGCAATCACCAGCACCAGAATGGACGCCCACGAAGTGAACACTTTCATGACTAACTCCCGCTCGCGATAACTACGGTTAAAATAACTTGTAAATCAGGATGTTGACTGATAGTCCTGATAGGATTTTTCTTCGACGATGGCCGAGCCGAGGCGCTCGTTGATCTGCTTTTTCAGGTCGGCGCGTCGATCGTTGGTGATGTAGACCGACCGCGCCAGCTCGACAAAGCGATCGCCGAAATCGCCTGAATTTTCGCACAAACGAATGGCATCTTCGATGTCCCAGAGCGATTCGTTGACCTGCTTCAGCTCAGCGCGCAGGGACTGAATCGAGCCGGAATCGAGACCGGACTCCGCCCAGACAGCTTCGAGAAGGCGCCGTTCATGCGCGATATTGGCCAGCTTTTCCGCCTCTTCGATCCGCTCCGACTTGATCTGAAGGATGCTCAGCTTGTCAAGCAGCTCACCGGGCGACACCGGGGTCAGCAGTTCCATCGTCCAACTCCAGTCGTGTGATGTCGGTCAGCGATCAGGATAAACGATTCCACGCCCGATCCCGGGCATAAAAAAACGGCCTCCCGGTCGCCGGAAGGCCGTTCTTCAGAGCCGCACGCGTCAGCTGGAGGCGTCTGAGCTCTCGTTCAGAGCCTTCATGCTCAGGCGAATCCGACCCTGCTTGTCGACTTCCAGCACCTTGACCTTGACCTTGTCGCCCTCAGCCAGCTCGTCGGTCACGTTCTCGACGCGCTTGTCGGAGATCTGGGAGATATGCACCAGACCATCCTTGCCGGGGAGGATCGTCACAAAGGCGCCGAAGTTCATGATCTTGGTCACCGTGCCCTCGTAGACCGCACCGACTTCGACGTCGGCGGTGATCTGCTCGATCCGGGTGCGGGCGGCATCCGCCGCGGCCTGGTTGACCGAGGCAATGGTCACCGTGCCGTCGTCCTGAATATCGATCGTCGTGCCGGTCTCCTCGGTAATGGCGCGAATGGTCGAGCCACCCTTGCCGATCACGTCGCGGATCTTGTCCGGATGCACCTTCATGGTGAACAGGCGCGGCGCGTATTCGCTCATTTCCTCACGCGGCGTGCTGATCACATCGTTCATCTGCGCCAGAATGTGGCGACGCGCGTCGGTGGCCTGGGCCAGCGCGACGCGCATGATTTCCTCGGTGATGCCGTCGATCTTGATGTCCATCTGCAGCGCCGTCACGCCGTCCTGCGATCCGGCCACCTTGAAGTCCATGTCGCCGAGATGGTCCTCATCGCCGAGGATGTCAGTCAGAACGGCAAAGCGGTCACCGTCCTTGATCAGGCCCATGGCGATACCGGCCACCGGCGTTTTGATCGGCACACCGGCATCCATCAGCGCCAGGGAACCACCACAGACCGACGCCATCGAGCTGGAGCCGTTCGATTCGGTGATTTCAGACACCAGACGCAGGACGTAGGGAAATTCCTCGCCCTGAGGCACGACGGCGTTCAGAGCACGCTTGGCCAGGCGACCGTGACCGATCTCGCGGCGCTTCGGCCCGAGCATGAAGCTCGTCTCGCCAACGCAGTAGGGCGGGAAGTTGTAGTGCAGCATGAACTGCTCCTTCGACTCGCCCGCCGGCGCATCGATGATCTGCGCGTCGCGCCCCGTGCCCAGGGTCGTCACGACCAGGGCCTGGGTCTCACCGCGCGTGAACATGGCCGAGCCATGGGTCCGCGGGAACACGCCGAGCTTCATGTCCAGCGGACGGACCGTGGTCAGGTCGCGTCCATCGATGCGAGGGTTACCCGACAGGATGCGATCGCGGACGAAATTCTTCTCCATCGCGCTGAAGGCATCCTTGACCTCGTCGATGGGCAGGGCGTTCTCGTCGTCTTCGGGGCACAGCTTCTCGATCACGGCATCGCGAACCTTGCCGATCGCTTCGCGACGGGCAGCCTTCTCCGTGTGGCTGTAGGCCTCGGCCAGGTCGTTCTTGGCCAGGGCCTCGACCTTCTCGGCCACGCCCTCGGGCTTGGCCGGCGCCTGCCAGTCCCACTTCGGCTTGCCGGCCTTCTCGGTCAGCTGCTCGATGGCCTGGATGGCCGCCTGCATCTGCTGATGGCCAAAGGTGACGGCGCCGAGCATTTCGTCCTCGCTCAGGAGGTCGGCTTCCGACTCGACCATCAGAACCGCCTTCGAGGTGCCGGCCACGACCAGATCCAGGCGCGAGCTCTCGAGCTGCGTCGTGGTCGGGTTGAGGACGTACTCGCCCTCGACGAAGCCGATCCGGGCCGCGCCGATCGGGCCGTCGAAGGGCACGCCGGCGATCGACAGGGCGGCTGAGGCGCCGATCAATGAGGGAATGTCGGCGTCGACCTCCGGGTTCGCGGACAACACCGTGGCGATGACCTGCACTTCATTCATGAAGCCCTTCGGAAACAGCGGACGCAGCGGACGATCGATCAGCCGCGAGGTCAGGGTTTCCTTTTCCGTCGGACGCCCCTCGCGCTTGAAGAAACCGCCGGGGATACGGCCGGCGGCGTAGAATTTTTCCTGGTAATTACAGGTCAACGGGAAGAAGGCCTGGCCCGGCTTGACTTCCTTGCGGGCGACGGCGGTGACCAACACCACCGTGTCGGCCATGGTCACCATCACGGCACCATCGGCCTGGCGGGCGACGTGCCCGGTTTCCAGCAGCACTTCGTGCTGACCGAACTGGAAGGACTCACTGATCTTGTTTAACACGCTATCTCACTCCAAAGGTTTGCTGTCTTGCTTCAAATCCAAATAACAAACACCCCGGAACAGCCTGCGCTGCCGGGGTGTCGTTCGTCGTTGCAGTCGGTCCGCGTCTTAACGACGCAGGCCCAGCTTCTGAATCAGATCGCGGTAGCGCTGGACGTCCTTTTTCTTGACGTAGGCCAGCAACGATCGGCGCTGGTTGACCAGCTTCAGCAGGCCTCGACGGGAGTGGTGATCTTTCTTGTGATCCGCGAAGTGGCTGGTCAGATGCTGAATCCGTGCGGTCAGCAACGCAACCTGAACTTCCGGTGAACCCGTATCGCCTTCTGAGAGCTGATGCTCTTTGACTACTTCTGCTTTCTGTTCTGCGGTCAATGACATGACTGCCTGTCACTCCATGTTCGTTTCGGTTTCGGCGACCGGGCTTTTCCAGAAAACCCCCTGATGGACTCAGGATGGGCTTTGTGCAAAAGCCCCGATCACCAGTGCTTATCAAGCCCGGCATTATAACTCGCGGGGTCAGGGCGGAGCAAGCCGATTCATTCACCCGCGCCTTTCTTTGAATCGGTGCCGCCGAGGTGGCAGGATAACGCTGTTTTCCGGACATCGACGGCCTGCGGGGACCGCCACCATGAAACCCAACGCGACGATACGAGCCGCCGCCCTGATCGCCTGCCTGGCCGGCCTTGTCGCCTGCACGACGCCAGCGCTGCAGCCGCTGATGCCGACGCCCGTGCTTTTCAGCGAGCTGGAGGTCAGCCCCCTGGCCCATATCCCTGAAGCCGAACGCTGGAAGCCGCGTCGCGTGTACTACGCGACCACTCGGGCAAGGGACGACGATCTCCAGAGAATCAACTACAACAATCGAGAAACCGACGGTCTGAGCATGGGCCTGTCGCTGATCGGCTTCGGCGATCCGGATCTGAGCTGGTCCGAGCTGGCCGAAGTCTCGCGCCAGAGCGAGCGCCTGCGCCAAGTCCCCCTGTCGGTCTCCGGGCTGATCGAAGTCGGCCGGATCGATCTGGCGGCCGGCGCCGAAGCTCAGGCGCATCGAACCGAATCGATCGGCTGGCTGCTCGCTGACCTGAACTCATCGATTGCTGCCGCCCGCGACCGCGATCTGCTGATCTACGTCCATGGCGCCCGCGTCAACTTCTACAACGCCAATGTCTTTGCCGCCCAGCTCGATCACTTCATGGGTCGGGACATGACCTCACTGGCCTTTGCCTGGCCCACGCGGCAGAATCTGGCCGCCTATGGCACGGGTGGCGACGTCCGTCGCGCCTACCGTGCCGCCGACGCTCTCGTCACCCTGGTCGAGCTGCTCGCCGAGGCATCGGACGCGCGACGTATCCACATCGTGGCCTGGTCCGCCGGCGGGCGCGTCGTCACCTCGGCGCTGCAGAGCCTGCACGCGCGCCACGGCCCGTCGGCCGACGCCCTTCGCGCCAAGCTGCGGATCGGCACCGTCTACCTGGCCGCCGCCGACGTGCCGCATTCGGAGTTCATGGCGGCCCTCCCGGCGATCAACGAGGTGGTTCAGCGCGTGGTCGTGACCCTGTCGTCGGAAGACGGTGCCCTTCGCTCGGCACGCGTCTTCATGGGCGGCGGATCGCGCATCGGCGAACGCAACGTCGACCTCACGCCGCAGGAGCTGGCGACGGTCCGGGCCGCCGATCGGCTGGAAGTGGTCGACGTCTCCCACGGCGCCGGCCAGCGAGGGTTCGATATCACCGGGCATCGCTACTGGTACGACCACCCCTGGGCCAGCTCGGACATGATCCTTGCCGTACGCAGTGACCTGCCGCCGGACGAACGCGGCCTGGAACAGGGCAGCGTCTCGTTCCTCTGGGGTATCCCGCCTGACTACCCCCAGCGTCTCGATCGGCAGCTGCGGCGCGAGGGTCTGCGCTTCCGTCGCGATTGAGCCCTCCGACTGCGGGGGCCGCATCGGACGGGATACAATGCTGGCCTTTGACCCAAGGAGGTCCGCATGGCGCGCCTCGACACCCACGTCAATCCCAAGGACGCCGATTTTCTCGCGCGTGACTCGCATCATCGAGGCCTGGCGGCCGAGCTCCGACGTGCGCTGGACACCGCCGCCCTGGGCGGGCCCGAGCGGTCTCGAGAAAAGCACGAATCCCGCGGCAAGCTCCTGCCCCGCGAGCGGGTCCGGCTGCTCCTCGATCCCGGCAGCCCCTTCCTCGAGATTTCGCCGCTCGCCGCCCACGGTCTGTATGACGACGCCGCGCCCGGCGCCGGCGTGATCGCGGGCATCGGCCGCGTGTCGGGGATCGAATGCCTGGTCGTGGCCAACGATGCCACCGTCAAGGGCGGGACCTACTACCCGATGACGGTCAAGAAGCACCTCCGCGCGCAGGAAATCGCCCTGGAAAACCACCTGCCCTGCCTGTACCTGGTCGATTCAGGCGGCGCCTTCCTGCCCCTCCAGGACGAGGTCTTTCCCGATCGCGATCACTTCGGCCGGATCTTCTACAACCAGGCTCGCCTGTCGGCGCAGAACATTCCTCAGATCGCCGTGGTCATGGGCTCCTGTACCGCGGGCGGCGCCTACGTGCCGGCGATGTGCGACGAGGCCATCATCGTACGCGAGCAGGGCACGATCTTTCTCGGCGGCCCGCCCCTGGTCAAGGCCGCCACCGGCGAGGAAGTCGACGCGGAAACCCTGGGCGGTGCGGATACGCACACCCGCCTGTCGGGCGTGGCCGATCACTTCGCCGAAAACGACACCCATGCCCTGGCCATCGCCCGCGAGCTGGTCTCACACCTGAATCGACCCAGCCCGGCGCGCTCGATGCTGGACGAGATCGCCGAGCCGGCCTACGCGGCCGAGGAGCTCTACGGCATCCTCCCGACGGATACGCGCTATCCCTTCGAAGTGCGAGAAATCATCGCCCGCCTGGTCGACGGCTCGGAGTTTTCCGAATTCAAGGCCCGCTACGGCACCACCCTGGTCTGCGGCTTTGCCCATATCCACGGTTTTCCCATCGGCATCGTGGCCAACAACGGCATCCTGTTCTCCGAATCGGCCGTCAAGGGCGCCCATTTCATCCAGCTGTGCAACCAGCGCAACATCCCGCTGGTCTTCCTGCAGAACATCACCGGCTTCATGGTTGGCAAGAAATACGAGCAGTCGGGCATCGCCAAGGACGGCGCCAAGATGGTGACCGCCGTGGCCTGCTCCCACGTGCCGAAATTCACCGTCATCATCGGCGGCTCCTTCGGCGCCGGCAACTACGCGATGTGCGGGCGCGCCTACCAGCCGCGCTTCCTCTGGACCTGGCCGAACGCGCGCATCTCGGTGATGGGCGGCGAGCAGGCCGCCAGCGTGCTGGCCACCGTGCGGCGCGATGCTTCGGAGGCCCGAGGCGAGGAATGGCCGGCCGAGGAAGAAGAAGCGTTCAAGGCACCGATCCGGGAGCAGTACGAAACCCAGGGCAACCCTTACTACGCCACGGCGAGGCTATGGGATGACGGCATTATTGACCCGGTCGATACTCGTCGCACGCTGGGGTTGGCGCTGGCGGTCGCAGCCAACGGGCCGACCGAATCAGGTGGT
>CAZDFS010000059.1:0-22891 GCA_964504865.1 uncultured Wenzhouxiangella sp. | reverse complement strand
AGCCTCCCGAAAAAGCCCGTCGCGCCCGAGCATAATTATTCAGAGCTTCCCTAGAGCCGGTAGCGCCAACGGTGGTAGGCTTCCGAAGGTCATTGACATCAAGGGTTCCAGAGAAACCCGCCACCCGGGAGCACGCCATGTTTCAATCCAGATTTTTTCACCGCGCCGCGCCATTGCTGGCGTCGGTTCTTTTCTTTGCCCCCGCCCTCTGGGCGCAGGATGGTGAGGTCACGCTGGAACAGCGTCTGGCCGGTCTCGAGCTGCGTACCGTGGGGCCGGCGTTCATGTCGGGCCGGATCGCCGACATCGAAATCCATCCTGAAGATCACAGCGTCTGGTACGTCGCCGTGGGCTCGGGCGGGGTCTGGAAAACGACCAATTCGGGCACGACCTGGGCGAGCCTCTTCGACGGCCAGGCCTCCTATTCCGTTGGGTCGGTTCGGGTCGATCCCCTGAACCCGAACACGGTCTGGGTCGGTACGGGCGAGGATGTGGGCGGCCGCCACGTCGGCTATGGCGACGGAATCTACGTCTCCCACGACGGCGGCAAGAGCTGGCAGCAGAAGGGCCTGGAGGACTCGGAGCACATCTCCACCATCCTCATTCACCCGGAGGATTCGGACACGCTCTGGGTCGCCGTGGAGGGCCCTTTGTGGTCGTCCGGTGGCCAGCGCGGCCTGTACATGACCACCGACGGTGGTGAGACCTGGGAGCGCACCCTGGTAGGCGACGAAGACGACGACCTGTGGACGGGTGTGACCGATGTCGTCATCGACCCGCGCGACCCGGACGTGCTCTACGCCGCGACCTGGCAGCGCCATCGCACCGTCGCGGCCTACGTCGGCGGCGGTCCGAATTCCGGCGTCCACAAGTCAACGGACGGCGGTCGAAGCTGGACCCGACTCGGCGGCGGCCTGCCGGCAGGCAACATGGGCAAGATCGGTCTGGCCATTTCACCGCAGAATCCCGACGTGGTCTATGCCGCCATCGAAACGAACCGTCGCGAGGGCGGCATCTGGCGATCGGCCGATCGCGGCGCGTCCTGGACGAAGATGTCGGACCGGGTCGCCGGTGGCACGGGACCGCACTACTATCAGGAACTCTACGCCAGCCCGCACGCCTTCGACCGAATCTATCTGATGGACGTACAGGCCCGCGTCTCCCACGATGGCGGAGCCACCTGGATCAACATCGACGCGGAATCAAAGCACGTCGACAACCACGCCGTCGCGTTTCGCCCCGATGATCCCGATTACCTGCTGTATGGCACCGACGGCGGGCTGTATGAGTCCTTCGACCACGCGGCGACCTGGCGCTATATCGACAACCTGCCGGTCACCCAGTATTACAAGGTGGCGGTCGACGATGCGGAACCCTTCTACACCATCTACGGCGGCACCCAGGACAACAATACGCAGGGCGGCCCCTCGCGCACGGACAATGTGCACGGCATTCGCAATGCGGACTGGTTCGTGGTGCTGTTCGGTGACGGCCATCAGCCGGCAACCGAGCCGGGCAACCCCGACATCATGTACGCGCACTGGCAGCAGGGCAATCTGGTCCGCGTCGACCGCACGACCGGCGAGATCGTCTACATCCAGCCGCAGCCCGAGCCGGGCGTCGATCCCGAGCGCTGGAACTGGGACGCGCCGATCCTGGTCAGCCCGCACAACCCGACCACGATCTTCCACGCCTCGCAGCGCGTCTGGCGTTCGGACGACCGGGGCGACAGCTGGCGCCCGATTTCCGGTGATCTGACCCGCGACCAGACCCGCATCGAACTCGATGTGATGGGCCGTCAGTGGAGCTGGGATTCGGGCTGGGATCTCTTCGCCATGTCGAAGTACAACACGATCACGTCGCTGGCGCAGTCCCCGATCGACGAAAACATCCTCTATGCGGGCACCGACGATGGCTTGATTCAGGTCAGCCGCGACGGTGGCGAGAGCTGGCGGGAGATCGAGGTGGGTGATCTCCCTGGCGTCCCGGACACGGCCTTCGTCAATGACATCAAGGCCGATCTGTTCGATGCCGATACGGTCTATGTCGCCCTCGACAATCACAAGTACGGTGACTTCTCGCCGTATCTGCTGAAGTCCACGGACGGCGGGCGCCGCTGGCGCTCCATGGCCGAGGACCTGCCGGAGCGTCATCTGGTGTGGCGCGTCGTTCAGGATCATGTTGATCCGGAGTTGATGTTTGCCGGCACGGAGTTCGGGCTGTTCGTGACCATCGACGGAGGCGAGGAGTGGGCCGAACTGACGGGCAACGCGCCGAACATCTCCTACCGCGATCTGGCCATTCAGCGGCGCGAGAACGATCTGATCGGCGCCACCTTCGGCCGCGGCTTCTGGCTCCTCGACGACTACACGCCGCTGCGCAACCTCGACGAGGAAACGCTGAGCGCCGAGGCGGCGCTCTTCGACCCGCGCGATGCGCTCTGGTATATCCAGCGCGGCGTGCTCGGCTTCAACGAAAAGGGTTCCCAGGGCGATAGCCTGTACACCGCCGATAACCCCCCCTTCGGGGCCGTCTTCACCTACCACCTGGCCGACAGCTACGACACGGACGAGCAGGTCCGTCAGGCGCGGGAAAAACCGCTGATCGAGGCGCGCGACGACGTGCCTTTCCCCGGGTGGGATGCGCTGGAAGATGAGCTTCGCCAGCCCGATCCGACGATGCTGTTGACCGTTCGCGACAGCGAAGGCAACGTCATGCGTCGCATCGAGGGTCCGGCCAAGCGCGGCTTTCATCGCGTGGCCTGGGATCTGACCATGCCGTCGCCGGTGGCCGTCGGTGGCAGCGGCGGCTTTGGGGCCAGCGGGGGCTTCATGGTGGTGCCCGGCACCTACACGGTGGAGCTCGCCAAGCGCATCGACGGCGAGGTCACCCCCCTCGGCGAGCCGCAGTCCTTCGAGGTCAAGCAGATGCGTCAGGGCGCCCTTGAAGGTGCTGAGCCGGAGGAGGCGGCGGCCTTTTGGCAGCAGCTGGCTGCCCTCCAGCGCCAGACCTCGGCCGCCGGTCAGGTGATCGGCGAGGCGCGGGCCAAGCTCGATGCCATGGGTCAGGCGCTCGAGCGTAGCCAGGCACCGGCCGGGGATCTCGACGCGCGGCTCTACCGCCTGGATCAGGCCCTGTATGACATCGCCGAGCAGCTCGAGGGCAAGGCGTCGATGAACCAGGTGGGCGAACTCCAGTCGCCGACCGTCGGCCAGCGGATGTTCGTCGCGATGATCGGCACCGGTCGCTCGACCTACGGCCCGACGCCGACCCATCGCCGTTCCCTGGAAATTGCCGAGAACCAGTTCGCCGTCATCCGTGACGAGCTCAATCGACTGGTGGAAGAGCAGATTCCTGCCCTTGAGGCCGAGCTCCTCGAGGCCGGCGCCCCGTGGACGACGGGGGGCTCGATTCCAGGAGGTTGAGCGCGTCTGTCCGATCGCAGACGGCACCGGCTCGGCCCGCTAGGCCGGGCCGGTGTTGTTTTGTTCAGGGCTCGGGATCGGTGTCGCGGAGCGAGCGCCGGGGAAGCTCGGAGCGCGCCTGGTCATCGAGACTGTCCTCGCCGACGAGGTAGACCAGGGTCAGGCCGTCTACGCGCCGTCGGGCCAGCGGGCTGCCGTCATAGTCCGGCGCCGTGAACGGTGACGCTTCCGCGTCCCCATGCTCGCTGCTGATGAGGTGGTAGAAGGTCGGGTAGTTGGCGTGGACGAAGCAGTGGTCGATCGCGTCGAGGTCCGGGTAGAGGGCCTTGATCACGGAATCCATCGAGACGTAGATGCTCCATTCCGGCGGCGGTTCAGCGCCGTCGATGACCAGGTGGCAGGGCGCGTCGGACGGCCAGTCTAAGTCGGCGGCGATTCGCAGCGCCTGGCGGGCGAGCTCGGCATTGGCGCGGCTGAGCTCGGAAAAGTCGCGTGCCTGCTGATGGCTGCCGCCGGCCAGCAGGGCGATCGAGGCACAGGCCCCGATCAGCGCTGCAAGCTGGCGCGGCGCGGCGCCAGAGGCGATGACCCGATCCAGAACAAGGGCCAGCAGCAGCACCAGGCCGGCCACACTCATGAAGAACAGGCGCGACTGCATCGCCGCCTCGACCGACGACATCTCGCGTGTCAGGGTCAGGGCATTCAGTCGCACCACCGGGGCCTGAAGCAGCGCGGGGAGCAGCAGCAGGCACAGGCCGATCAGAAGCAGGGGCAGGTGGGCCCGCATCTGCCCGGGCGGGGGTCGGCCGATCGGTAGCAGAGCCAGGACCAGGCAGGCGACGAGCAGCGCCAGGAGGCCCGCCGGCCAGGCCAGCTGAGGCTGGAAGCCGATGTAGGCCGGGGCCAGGGAGAACCATCGCATCAGGCCTTCGCTGAGTGATGTCCACAGGCCGGCGCTGCCGACGATACCGGACCCGCCGGTGCCCAGGACGGCGGCCCGCCAGCCGAGGAAGAGCCCGACCATGAGGGCGCAGAGCAGGCTGGCCCACTGGGCGCGCCAGAACGATCCGCGCTGGGTCCAGGCCCGGTGCTGAAACAGCACCACGCATGCCGCGGCGGCAATCAGGCCGATCTCCTTGGACAGGGCTGCCGCGAGGAGCGCCAGCAGGGTCGCAATGAGATGCCTCGAACGCCCGTTGAGCACCGTGCGCTGCGCCTGGTGGAGCGCGATCAGGGTGAAGAGCAGCGCCAGCACGTCGAAGCGAGCCGACCACCACAGTGCCGTGCCGATGGCTACGGGATGCACCGCAAACACGGCAGTAGCCAGCAGCGCGGCCAGCGCGCCGACATCGAAGCGGCGCAGGAGCGCGAAGAGGAGCAGGGCGGTCGATGCGAACAGGGCGAAGCTGATCAGCGCATGGCCCTGAAAATTCGTGCCGGCCAGGGCCTGCCCGAGCCAGAAGCTGGCAAATCCCATTGGCCGGAACACGCTGTTCGGCAGGGGGAAGTGGTCCGTGGTGAAGAAGGCCCAGGGCGAGTCGACCAGGCGCGCCATGGCCAGCTGCATGTAGTCGTCCCGGCCCCAGTCGGCCCAGAAGCCCGGCCAGAAGACAAGCAGGCAAAGGGCGACGATGACCAGCAGGCAGTGCCCGTCGGTGGCGGATCGCGCTGGGCGGCTCAGGGATCGGCTTTCCATGGGGACAGAGTACTGCAAAGTGTCGCGCCCACCGGACTCGAACGCAGGGCCCCGTCCGCGGTCAAGGACGTGGTATTGATCGACCCTTGCGACAATCGGGATCCGTTATCGCCATCCACTCTTGGAGCTGCAATTGAAAAACACCGTCCTGTTCATCGGCGCGCTACTGGGTTTTCTGTCGGTCGTGATCGGTGCCTCCGTCGAGCACGTGGTCAAGCCCAACGTCGATCCCGAGGTCTTTCGCTGGACCATGACCGCCGTTCGATATCACCAGATCGGCGCGCTGGCCGTCTTCGCCATCGGGCTGGGGCTCGCCGCCGGCATTCAACGGGAGCTGGCCCGCTGGCTGAGGATCTCTGCGAGCCTGTTCGTGATCGGAACCGTGGTGTTCAGCTTCAGCATCTACCTCACGGCGATTACCGGGGTCGAAAAGCTGACCTACATCACGCCCGTGGGCGGTGTGACCCTGATGGCCGCCTGGGCGTCGGCGGCCTGGGGCGCGCTGCGATTCAGCGGCAAGGCCGGCGATGCCTGAGGGGCCGGAAATGTATCGGATGGCGCGCCGCGTCGAGCGCGCCGTCGCCGGTGCGCCGCTGACGGAAGTCTGGTTCGCCTTCGACCATCTCAAGCCGGCCCGGCGAAGGCTCGAGGGGCAGCGGCTGAAGGGCGTTCGCACCCTCGGCAAGGCCCTGCTGATCGAGTTCGAGCAGGGCCAGGTCATCTACACCCATAACCAGCTCTACGGCCGCTGGATGTTTTCTGCGCCGGATCGCCGGCCCGACACCCGGCGCCAGCTGCGCCTGGCCCTGAGCACGGCGAAAAAGTCCGCCTTGCTCTACAGCGCCAGCGACATCGAGCTCTTCGAAGGCGGATCCCTGGATGACCATCCGTTCATTCGCCGCGCCGGTCTGGACGTGCTGTCCTCGGGGGCCGAAGAGGCCGAGATCGCGGAGTGGATCGGGCGCAAGGAATTTGCCGGGCGACAGCTGGGTCATCTGTTGCTGGACCAGGGTTTTCTCGCCGGTGTCGGGAACTACCTGCGATCAGAAATCCTGTACCTGGCCGGGCTGCACTGGACGCTTCGACCGCGCGACCTGAATGCCGCCGAGCGCCAGCTGCTTGCGCAGGCCGTGTATCGGGTGATGTGGCAATCGGTGGACACGGGCGGTATCACCAATGACCTGGCCCGCGTCGAGGCGCTGAAAGCGTCGGGCTGGAAGCGTCGTGACTACCGGCACCATGTCTTCAGCCGCGCCGGCCAGGCCTGCTTCGAGTGTGACGAAGCCATCGAGAAGGTGACAGTCAGCGGCCGAAGACTGTATGCTTGTACATCATGTCAGCCGCCTCGATCCTGAGCGCGGTCGGTCTTGAGGGAGACGCCGCATGAAGCTACTCGAACGCTACGAATCGATGACCGAGGCCCAGGAGCGGGCGGCTTTTCTGCGCTCGCGCGGAATTGCGGCCCACGTCGAATCCACCAGCGCCCTGCGCCCGGCCGGTGCGCATAAATCCCTCTACAACGCGGCCCTCTGGTCGGTGCTCGATCATCAGCATCAGGATGCGGCCGCGCTGCTGGAGAACCCGGACCACGTGGTCACCGATCCCCTCGACGCCGGTGAGATGGACGTGCTCCAGGAGGAGGGCGGCAGCCGCGCCCGCGCCACCATCATCCGCTGGTCCCTGGGCCTCCTCGCCGCCCTCATCGCCCTCGCCGCCTACCTGCCGACCGTTCTGCGATAGTCACCGTTCCGGATGCACGCGAAGGCGCCGAAGGGGGCGTCCGCAGGCTTTCGATCGGGGTTTCGCTGCGTTCGCGTCTGCGCTGCCTTTTCGGCGCGCAGCGTCGGGACGTGGTGCGTCAGAGCGCGCCGCTGGCCTTCAGGCGGCGGTACTGGCTGACCAGAGCGCTGGCGAGATGCTGCGGGAGGATGTCCAGGTAGATGATGCCCATCTGGCTCAATTGCCGCGTCGCGGCACGCCGCCGGCGGCGGTAGAGCGACTGGCCGGCCATGAGGAGCGCATCGTCCATGGTCCGGGGCGGCCGTGAGGCTGGCAGACCCTCGAGCTCGCCGAGGCATTCGCGCAGATCGGCCAGGACGACCAGATGTCGCTGGCGCAGCAGGGCCAGCGCCGGGTCGAGCTCGCCGTGGTCCTCGTCGCGCAGATTCGTCAGTACCACGACCAGGCTTCGCCGCCGCTGGTGCCGCATCAGATCGGCGCAGGCGCGGAGGTAGTCCGGGTGGCTGAGGCCGGCGTCCAGATCATAGACCGCTTCGAGGAGCGAGCCGAACTGGCGCTGGCCTCGCCCTGGCGGCAGCAGGCGTTCGCGACCGTCGCCAGCAGCCAGCGTCTGCAGCGCCACTTCATCGCCCTGGCGGAGCGCCACGTGGGCGAGGAGCAGCAGGGCGTTCAGGCACTGATCGAAATGACTGATTTCGCCGTCCATGGCGCGCATGCGCCGCGAGCAGTCGAGGAGGAATACGACGCGCTGGTCGCGCTCTTCCTGATAGTCCTTGGCAATCAGCTTGCGCACGCGCGAGGTCGCGTGCCAGTCGATCTGACGCAGGCTGTCGCCTTCGCGGTAGTCGCGCAGCTGATGGAAGTCCGAGCCTGCGCCGCGTCGCGGCTGGAGGTGGATGCCCATCTCTTCCAGTCGCCGATCGCCCGCGAGCTGGCCGTACTGGATCACCAGATTGAAATTGGGATAGACACGAACACGCGCCTGCTGGCGTAGCGTGACGCGGCGCCACCACAGACGCCAGGGGCTCAGCCAGGCTAGATGGATGCCGGCGAGCGTCATCGGGCCTCGACGAAGCGCTCTGGCCTGCCAGTGCACCTCGTGGCGCTCGCCGGGGCGCAGGCGCCGGTCGATGGGCAGGCGGCGACTGCGCACCGTCGCCGGCAGGAGATCGTGGATCAGCACCCGGATCGGCCGCCGGCCCGCGTGCTGGACATCGCTTCGCACATTGACCGGTGCGTTGACGGGCCAGCGCTCGGGCAGGTGGCGTTCGATATCGATTCCCGGGTTCTCGCGCCAGACCCGCAGTGCGTCGATCAAAAGCCCGATCAGCACCACGAGGCCGAGGCCCAGCCACGCCACCTGGCCGGGCGCCAGGCGCTCGACCAGCCAGGTCGGCGCCCCCAGCGCCAGCCAGCCCAGCACGACGGCGAGCAGCGTCCGGCTGGGCTTGAGCACGCCCCGAAAGGCTCGGACTTCGGGACGATCCGTTGACGACGGGGCCTCGCTCACCGGCGCGGCGCGTCCTGCTCATCGACGAGACGTGCGAGGACCTCGTCGTGGCTCTGGCCTTCCATCTGGTAGTCCGCGGTCAGGGTGATCCGATGGCGGAGGCAGGCCAGGGCGAAGCGCTTGACGTCATCGGGAATGACGAAATCGCGCCCCTCGATCAGGGCGCTGGACTGGGCGATGCGCAGGAGGGCAATGCTGGCCCGAGGACCGGCACCGATCGCAATGCCCGGCCACTGTCGCGTCGCGCGAACGATCGCTACGGCGTAATCGGCGATCGCCTCGTCGATCCGGATCTGGCGCGTGAGCGCCCGGAGCTGAACCGTCGAGTCCGGGTCGAGCACCGGATCAAGGGTCTGAGCGAGGCTCGCCAGATCATCCCGGATGCCGGCGAGGTTCAGGGCAATGTGCCGTTCGACCTCGGCCTCGGGGTAGTCGATGAGCGCCTTGATGACAAAGCGGTCGAGCTGGGCTTCGGGCAGCAGATAGGTGCCCTCATGTTCGATCGGGTTCTGGGTGGCGAGCACCATGAAGGGTTCCGGCACCTTCAGCGATTTGCCCTCAATGGTCACGCGCTGCTCCTGCATCACTTCCAGCAGCGCCGCCTGGGTCTTGGCCGGCGCGCGATTGATCTCATCGGCGAGCAGCACGTTGCAGAAGACGGGGCCGCGGCGCAGGCGAAAGGTCTCGCTCTTCATGTCGTACATGGCATGGCCGGTGATATCCGAGGGCATCAGATCGGGCGTGAACTGGATGCGGGAAAAGCGGCCGCCGACGGTCGTGGCCAGGCACTGGGCAAGAAGGGTCTTGGCCAGGCCGGGCACGCCTTCGATCAGCACGTGGCCGCCCGCCAGCAGTGCGGCGATGATCTGCTCGACGACCTCGGGCTGGCCCAGCACCACGGAGTTCAGCGCCCGGTTCAACGCCGCGAGTGTTGCCGCGGCCTCGTCGATGGTGGGTGTGGGCGAGGTGGAGTCGGTCATGGTTCGGTTCCTTGACTGAAGTTAAGGGAGAGAGCTCTCGACGGCGGGCGGCTGCGCTGCGGATTCACGGCTCAGAGCGCCCGCAGCAGATGGCGCTGGGTGGCCAATAGCTCGATCAGGCGATCGGCCGGCTCGATGCGGTCGAGCTTGAGCAGCGTGTGAATCGCTTCGCCCGTCAGCTCCGGGCAGAGGCGGCCGAGGCGCCTGGCGCGCTCGTCGGTGCTGAGCTGATGCCAGTCGGGGTAGCGAT
The DNA here is from genome assembly GCA_964504865.1 of uncultured Wenzhouxiangella sp. GTDB lineage: Bacteria > Pseudomonadota > Gammaproteobacteria > Xanthomonadales > Wenzhouxiangellaceae > Wenzhouxiangella. The sequence continues at coordinate 13,290 of CAZDFS010000059.1, read as the reverse complement.
AGCGGGCATGGCCGGCCAGCTCCTCGCGCAGGGCCTCGAGCAGGGCGCGGCCGCCGCCGTGCTTGCTATCGAAGCGGGCCGTGGCCCGCAGTCGGTCGCGCAATTGATTGGGGGCGGGCTCGGGATCGGCACCGATCGGGCCCAGGCGTGGCAGGCGATGCCAGACCCACAGCGCGAGCAGAATCAGGCAGCCGATCCAGAAGGCGGGCGCTTGCCGCCACAGCCAGGGGAGGAGGCCGCCGGGAATGCTGTAGTGCTGGATGAAGACCGTGCCGCTGCGATCGGCGACCAGCGCGCTCGCGAGGCGCGCATGATCCGGTTCGATCAGCTGTGCATTGTCCAGCCATTGATTGGCCGGCAGCAGTGTGACCTGCCCGTCGCCGTAGGGATAGCGCACGACCATCGTCGCGCCCCCGTTCGATGTCCAGGCCGTCAGCTTGTCCGACGGCTTGCCGACGGTCAGCGCGAGCTGGCTCCAGAGGCGAAGCGGTTGCTCAGCCAGGCCCTTGATCGTGACCCGACCGGTCGTGTCCCGCGCATCGTGCCAGGCGGCCTTCTCGGCGGCGGTCGAATCCGGGGATGGCTGGTCGATCAGGCAGTCGAAGCAGTTCGTCACGGCATGGGGGTTGAGATCGTAGGGCTGGTCGGGCGCGGGTGCGTTCGTGGGCGCCACCGCGACGAGGTGGCCGCCGCGGAGTACCCAGTCCAGGAGCTGGGAGGCCTCGAGCAACGGCAGGTCGCCGGGCGCGCTGGGGATGATCAGATGCTGACCTGCGGCGGGCAGTGCGTCGAGAAACTGCAGGGTCTCGACGGCGACGACCGTGCGCGACTGCTGGCGCAGCCAGCGCTCGGCAATGTGCATACGCTCGATGACGAGCTGGCGGTTCTGCGGGGCGTAGACCCGTGCTTCCTCCCGCTCTGCGCGGCTCCACCAGGCATAGAAGGCCAGGGCCAGGCCGGCGACTGCGGCCAGGGCAATGACCAGTCCAAGGGAGCTGCGACCATCGGCTCGCGGCTTCATGGCGCCGCATCGCCTGCCGCGCCGAAGTGGCGAGCCCAGCGACGATGAATGGCTCGAAACTCATCGTCCTCGGGCAGTCGGTGGGCCCAGGCGGACTGCTGCCAGAGCCGGGTGAGGGTCTGCATCATGGACAGGAGTTCGTCCGGCGCGGAGCGCTGACGCAGCAGCGCCAGTACCTCGCCTTCCGTGCGAGTACGCTGGTCGCGCCGTTCGGGCCAGAGTCGAGCCAGGGCGCCGCGGTAGAGGAGGCTCAGGGCGCCGCGTTGATCCCCGGACTGCCAGGCCTGCTCTGCCCGCTCGAGGACGCGATCGAGCGCGTCTTCAGGGGCCGATGGCAGGCGCTGCGTTCGGTCCTGGGGCAGGGTTTTTTCTGCCCCTGACCGGCGTTGTTCGAGCCAGCGGCCAGGCTTGAGCCTGACCAGCAGCCAGAGCAGCAGGCCGGCGAGCACGGCGATCGCCAGCCACTGCAGCACGCCGGCCAGGGCGGCCAGGTCGAGGAACGCCTGCGACGATTCCATCGCCTGATCGGGTGCCTCCTTCACGGGCACCTGACGGGTCACGCAGAATTCGAGCTCGGGCTGCAGCAGCAGCTCGCCCAGTTCGCGCTCCAGGGGCTCCTCCGACCGGGCCAGCGCGCGGGACCGTGCCTCCCATTTCTCGCAGGCCTGGGGAGTGATTCGCGGGGCCTCGTCGGCGGACTGCGCCCACAGGCCGGAGCAGGCCAGCAGGGCGCTTGCCGCCAGGACCACGCAGGCAGCGGGCCGCGAACGGTGACCGGTGATGGACCGCTTCACGTCGATAGCTCCGGGCGAGCGTGATGGTCGACGATGGCGCGGAGCCGGGGCTCCAGATCCCAGCCTTCGAGTCGCGAGCGTTGATTCAGGTAGAGGCCGAAGCCGCCGCCGACGTAGAAGGGCTCGACGAGGACGAGCACGGGCAGGTAGGCGAGACCGATCACGAGCCAGATCTGATTACTGCTTGCCGCGACGCTGAGCCAGTCGAGTAAATACAGGCCTTCGGTCCATTGCTCGGGCGTCAGCGACCCCAGCAGTACGCCGATCGACAGCAGAAAGGACAGCTCGATCAGGGTTGCAACCAGCGTCAGGCTGACGCCAGCACCGCGGTCGTTATGGGCCAGCGCTCTGACGCGACGATTACGCGCCCTACCGGTCAGGCGCTCCAGCTGCCAGATCGGCAGGACCAAGCTGCGTGCCGGATTGAAGCGGTGCCAGAGGAGCGAGGCCGCGTGGCCGCCGCGCCACCAGACACGCCAGGCTCGGAGGACTGCCAGGGCGCTGCGCTCCTCGCCCAGGAGGTCCTGACTGAGCTGGTGGAGCAGGGCACGATCGATCGTGGGCTTGAACCAGATCAGGGTCAGCAGGAGGGCGGGGGCGACGGCCTGTCCGAGACTCCATCCGATCAACGCGATCGGCAAGAGCAAGGCCGCGGCCAGCGCGAGCTGGGCGACCCAGTTCGCGCGGGTCAGGTGCAGGCCCAGCTCGATCGCCTCGCCGGGGCTGCGCGGGCGCAGCACGATGCGCTCAGTCTGCACGGCGCTCGCCCCGACCGCGTCCGACCCAGCCGAAGTAGAACAGAACGAACATCCACAGGAGCCCGCCGACCACGTATTTGCTGGTCACCGACGCAGCGCTCGCCGACCAGAATCCCTCGAGTGCTGCGGCGATCACCAGCATGGCGATCACTCCGTAGAGCAAGCGCACGGCCCGCCGCGCGCCCACCCGCAGCGCCGCGCGCCGACTCAGGCCCCCTGGAAAGAGCAGGCTCAGGCCCATGCGGGCGCCGGCAGCGCCTGCCAGGGCAATGGCCGGCAGTTCGAAGGCGCCATGACCGATGACGAAGCTGGTGAAATTCTCCTGATAGCCGGCAAAGCTCAGATGGGCGGCGACGGCGCCGATCTGGACCCCGTTCATCAGCAGGATCAGGCCGGATCCGATGCCGAAGACCAGGCCCGAGCCGAAGGTGCGGAGGGCCACGCCGATGTTGTTCATGATGTAGAAGGAAAACATCACCAGATTGTCTTCGGCGCCGCGCGTCATGCCGCCCTTGCCCTCGTACATCTGCTGATACTGCATGACCGTGTCGGCGCTCAGGACTCGATAGACGAATTCCGGCGAGTGACCAATGTGCCAGAACAGCCACGCCATGGGCCCGAAGAGCAGCAGTGCAGCGATCAGGCAGAGCCGCCACTCGGCGCGCACCAGCGCCGGAAAATCGTGACCGAAGAATTGCCCCACCGCGCGGCCGAGGTGATTGCGCGGCCGGTAGAGCTGGGCATGACCGAGGCGGGCCTGGTGCTCGAGCTCATCGACCAGGGTCAGGCTGTAGCCTCGCGTCCGGGCCAGGGCAAGATCGTTGCAGAGCGCTCGGTAGTTGACGGGAAAGCTGGCCAGATCTTCGTCGTTGGCGCGCTGCCGCTGCAGTCGCTTGAGCTGCCGGGCGTAGGTCTCCCAGCGATCGGCGCGTTGGGCCATGAAGTGCTGCTGCTTCACGGCGAGACCCCGCGCAGGGCGCGGGCCCAGGACTGGATGCGCGAGACGGCGGCCGGACCCTGCTCGCCGGTGAGTGGACGGAGGATTCCGCACAGCTCGGCCGCCCGGTCCGGATTCAGGCGCGGGCTGCGCTCGGCGAGGGCGAGGATCGTGCGCTGCTCGTCAGCGGTCAGGGGGATGGCCAGCGGTTGGGCCGAGCCGTCGTCCGGATCGGCATGGACCAGGCGGTCGCGATGGTTGCGTACCACGACCGTGCCCGCCGCCAGATCTCCGAGACGCTGGAAGCGATCGTTGCAGAACATGGCGATCAGGCCGGTGCTGTAGAACAGCGGCAGGAAATCGACCTGGCGGATGAGGTTTCGCACGATCGATGCACTCCAGTTGACCGGCGTGCCGTCCTGCATCAACACCTTGACCCGCGCGGCACGCTTGCCCGGCGTTGCGCCGTGAGCCAGCACCTCGAAGAGCACCGGGTACCACCAGTTGATCATGAACCAGCTGATCAGGAGGATCGCCGTGCCGATGGTCTCCATCCAGGCCAGGAGCCAGGCGAGGGCAAACATGAGGCCGCCGCGAATCAACAGATCGAGCAGCCAGGCCCCGCCTCGGGGGATGGGGCCGGCCAGGCGCAGGGTGAGCGCGATGCCATCGGGCGTTTCGACGGGGTAGAAGGTATCGATCTTCAAGGGATTCAGTGGCGCTTGACCGTTCCCTCGTCGGCGGGTCGCCGGCGCCATGTCGCGGCCGTGTTCAGGCCGGCTCTCCGACGTAGATCTCGCGATAGGCGACGTAGTTCGAGCATGCCAGCCAGGGCACGACGAAGAGCAGTCCGACGAGCAGTGCCAGCATCCCGCCGAGGAGGAGTGCGAAGGCGACGAGGCTGTAGAGCAGGAAGGGAACGATGTTTTTCAGGCAGCCGAAGAAGCTCATCTTCATCGCGTCGACCGGTGCCACCTTGTGCAGCACGATCAGGGTCGGAGCGAACCAGATCAACATGATGACCGGCAGGGTGATCGCCAGAAAGATCAGTGCACCGAGGAGCGAGCCGGCAATGACACCGCCTTCGAGGAGCGTGTCGGAGCCACTGCCGAGGCCGATCGCGAAGACGCCGCCGATGAGAAGAAAGGTCACGCCCATGGCAATCAGCATGGCGACCATATTGGCCGCGAAGTAGATCAGTGAGGCGATGGCCAGGGGCGCGAAGTTCTCGCCGAAGCCGCCGAACAGGTCCTCGAAGCGCACTTCACCCTCGCGTCGCATGCGCTCGCAGGCGATGGCCCAGCCCGCCATCAGGAAGGGCGTGAAAAAGGCCGCCACGACGCCGATCAGGGGCACCAGGTTGAACGCGAAGAAGATCAGCATGGCCACCAGCGACATGCCGATAAAAGTGCCCATGGCGCCGGAAAAGAGCGTCCAGCCCTCGCCGATCCAGCCGGCGCCGCGGCCGGCGCTGACGGCCCGGGGTGCGTCGAGCAGCTCGCCGGGGCCGAGGCCCGTTTCCGGCGGCTCGATGTCGACGTCGGGTGGCCGATAGGGGTTGCTGGAGTCGTTCATCTGAGTTCCCTTCGCGGTCGTTGGGCAATTCCGGCTAACGGTATCACAGGCCCGAGGCCTCAGAGCTCGATAGTGATGCGATCGCGTACCCGCCGCGCCGCGTTGCGCGCCTCATCGATGGACTCGCCGAGCGCCAGGGCAACGCCCATCCGTCGTCGACCGTGGACCTCCGGTTTGCCGAACAGGCGCAGGTCCGTGTCGGCCTCGACCAGGGCCTCGTCGATGCGCCCGAAAAGGAGCCGGTCCGAGTCGCCGTCGACGAGCACGGCGGCGGAGGCCGACGGGCCGCGCTGTCGGATGGCGGGAACGGGAAGGCCGAGAATCGCGCGCGCATGCAGTTCGAATTGGGACAGATTCTGCGAAGTCAGGGTGACCATGCCCGTATCGTGCGGGCGCGGCGAGACCTCGCTGAACCAGACCCGATCACCCTTGATGAAGAGCTCCACGCCGAACACGCCGTGCCCGCCGAGCGCGTCGGTGATGGTCGTCGCGACGCGCTGCGCGTCGGCGAGCGCTGCCGGAGTCATCGGCTGCGGCTGCCAGGACTCGCGATAGTCACCGTCCTCCTGGACGTGGCCGATCGGATCGCAGAACGACGTGCCGTCGCGGTGGCGAACGGTCAGCAGGGTAATCTCGTAGTCGAAGTCCACGAACCCTTCGACGATGACGCGGCCCTGACCGGCGCGCCCGCCTTCCTGGGCGTAATCCCAGGCCGGACCGATGTCGGATGGCTGGCGGAGCAGGCTCTGGCCCTTGCCCGATGAGGACATGATGGGTTTGACCAGGCAGGGCAGGCCGATCTCCTCCACGGCCGCCTCGAAGCCCTCTCGGTCGCCGGCGAAGCGATAGGGTGACGTCGGTAGCCCCAGCTCCTCGGCGGCCATCCGTCGGATGCCCTCGCGGTTCATGGTCAGATGGGCCGCCTGGGCCGTCGGGACGACGCGTCGGCCTTCCTTCTCGAGCTCGCGCAGCGTGTCCGTGGCAATGGCTTCGATTTCGGGGACGATCAGGTGCGGCTCGTCAAGGGCGACAACGGCGCGCAGCATCGTCCCGTCGAGCATGTCGATGACGTGGCTGCGGTGGGCGACCTGCATCGCCGGGGCGTTCGGGTAGCGATCCACGGCGATCACCTCACAGCCCAGTCGCTGCAGGGCGATCGCGACTTCTTTGCCGAGTTCACCGCTGCCGAGCAGCATGACCCGGGTCGCGGTTGCAGAAAAAGGTGTTCCGATAGCGGTCATCGTGTCGGGCCTGGTATGGACGCGCCTCCGAGTCTAGCGGAAGAGGCGGTCAGGGCAGGACCGAAAAGCGATGCGCCAATTCCCGGCGCCAGGACGGCGCCGGGGGAGGGTCCGTGTCAGGCCAGATCGAAGCGGTCGGCGTTCATCACCTTGGTCCAGGCGGCGGCAAAGTCGTGGACGAATTTCTCGCCCGCATCGTCCTGGGCATAGACCTCGGCCAGGGCGCGAAGCTGCGAGTTGGAGCCGAAGACCAGGTCAACGCTCGTCCCCGTGTATCTGACCTCGCCACTGCGGCGGTCCACGCCCTCATAGACGTCCTCGGCCTTGCGTTTCCAGGCGATGCCCATGTCGGTCAGGGTGCGGAAGAAGTCATTGCTCAGGGTGCCCGGGCGGTCGGTAAAGACGCCGTGCTTCGACCCCTGGTAGTTGGCGTCGAGTGCCCGCAGGCCGCCGACCAGCACCGTCATTTCCGGGGCGGTCAGGCCGAGCAGCTGGGCCTTGTCCAGCAGCATCTCTTCGTCCCGGACCGTGAATTTCGTGCGCCGGTAGTTTCGAAAGCCATCGGCTTCCGGGCGCATCGGTTCGAAGGAGTCGGCATCGGTCTGCGCCTGGGCGGCGTCCGTGCGACCCGGCGCGAAAGGGACGTGGATCGCGTGTCCGCCGGCCTGGGCCGCGTGCTCGACGGCAGCGTTGCCCGCCAGGACGATCAGGTCGGCCAGGGAGACCCGCTTGTTGCCGCCTTGCGCATCATTGAACTCGGCCTGGATCCGGTCCAGGACGGACAGGACCCGAGTGAGTGTCTCCGGCTCGAAGGCCTCCCAGTCCTTCTGCGGGGCCAGGCGGATACGCGCCCCGTTGGCGCCGCCTCGCTTGTCGGAGTTGCGGTAGGTCGAGGCCGAATTCCAGGCCACTGAAACGAGATCCTGAACGCTCAGGCCCGACGCCAGGATCGTCGCCTTCAGCCGGTCTGCGTCCTCGGCGCTGATCAGTTCATGATCCACGGCGGGCAGGGGGTCCTGCCAGATCAGGTCCTCGTCCGGGACCTCAGGGCCCAGATAACGCACCTTCGGCCCCATGTCGCGGTGGGTCAGCTTGAACCAGGCGCGGGCGAAGGCGTCGGCGAACTCGTCCGGATTGGCCAGGAAATGCTCGGAGATCTTCCGATACTCGGGATCCTCGCGCATCGCCATATCGGCCGTGGTCATCATGATCTCGACGCGCTTGCTCGCGTCCTCCGCGTCCGGCGCCATCTGCGCCTCGGTCGGATTCTTGATGCGCCACTGCCTGGCGCCGGCGGGGCTGTCGGTCAGCTCCCACTCGTTGTTCAGCAGGACGTCGAAATATTCCATGTTCCACTGGGTCGGATTCGGGGTCCAGGCACCTTCGATGCCGGAGGTGATCGTGTCGCGGCCCTTGCCGGACCGGTAGCTGCTCTTCCAGCCAAAGCCCTGGTCCTCGATCGGCGCGGCCTCGGGCTCCGGGCCGACGTGGGAGGCGGGGCCGGCGCCGTGGGCTTTGCCGAAGGTGTGGCCCCCCGCGGTCAGCGCCACGGTTTCATAGTCGTTCATGGCCATCCGAGCGAAGGTCTCGCGGATGTCCTTGCCGGAGGCGATCGGGTCGGGCCGCCCGTCGGGGCCCTCGGGATTGACGTAGATCAGACCCATCTGCACGGCGGCGAGGGGATGGGCGAGCTGGCGCTCACCGCTGTAGCGGGTGTTTCCCAGCCACTCGTCTTCGGCCCCCCAGTAGATGTCCTCTTCCGGACCCCAGATGTCTTCTCGTCCACCGCCGAAGCCGAAGGTCTTGAAGCCCATGGTTTCCATGGCGACGTTGCCGGCCAGAACGAACAGGTCGGCCCAGGAAATCTGATTGCCGTACTTCTGTTTTACCGGCCAGAGAAGACGTCGCGCCTTGTCGAGGTTGCCGTTGTCCGGCCAGCTGTTGAGGGGCGCGAAGCGCTGGTTGCCCGTGCTCGCGCCGCCGCGACCGTCGGCGGTGCGGTAGGTGCCTGCCGCGTGCCAGGCCATGCGCACCATGAAGGGGCCGTAGTGGCCGTAGTCGGCAGGCCACCAGTCCTGACTGTCGGTCATGATCTCGGCCAGGTCCTTCTTCAGCGCCGCCAGGTCCAGTGAGCCGAAGGCCTCGGCGTAGTTGAATCCGTCCCCCATGGGATCGGCCTTGGCCGGATGCTGATGCAGGATGCCCAGGTTGAGCTGTTCGGGCCACCAGTCGACGGAACCGCGACCCCCTGATTTCTGTAGCGTCCGGCTGCCGTGCATGACCGGGCATTTCACTTGTTCGTCCATCACTTGCTCCTGATTGGAAATCGTTGATCGATGCGAGCCGAGCGCTTCGCTGCGGGGCTCCAGTTCGCTTGTTCTCCAGTGTCGGCCCTGGCGATCAATTAATCAAATGAATTGTTTGGATCTACTTGATAGGCATTTGCTATTGATTGGGCCCTCGCCGCCTCGCGACGGCGTCCGCGAGACCGTTCCGCCGTCGCCGCCTGAAGGTCCCGAGGACGGGCCTGCGTTATCATTGCCCTTTGATTCTTCGAGGTGCCGACGTGACCGAAGCCAAGCGAATCGCCATCACCGTCAAGAGCGGGCAGAAAGTCGTCAAGCCTCAGGGCTTTACGGCAATCCGCGACGGAATCAAGAGCCGCCCGAACGTCCAGGTCGAGCCCATCGGCCGCAAGCCGAAGTGGCTGCGGGCGCGCCTGCCCTCCGGTGGCAAGTACGAGGAGGTCAAGCGCAACGTGACAGCGCACCGCCTGGCCACCGTCTGCGAGGAGTCCAAGTGCCCCAATATCGGCGAATGCTGGTCCAACGGCGTGGCCACGATCATGCTGATGGGCGATGTCTGCACCCGCGCCTGCAACTTCTGTTCGGTCGATACGGGCAACCCGCGGGGCTGGCTGGATCCGGAAGAGCCGGCGAACTCGGCCGAGTCCGTGCGCCTGATGGACCTGAAGTACGTGGTCCTGACCTCCGTCGACCGCGATGATCTCGACGACGGTGGCGCCGGGCATTATGCCGCCTGCGTGCGCGAAATCAAACGCGTCAATCCGCAGACCGCCGTCGAAGCCCTGACGCCGGATTTTCAGGGCCGGCTCCACGACGTCGAAACCGTCGTCGATTCAGGCCTCGAGGTCTTCGCCCAGAACGTGGAGACCGTGCGTCGACTTACCCATCCGGTGCGCGATCCCCGGGCAGGCTACGAGCAGACTCTGAACGTGCTGGGACACGCCAAGCGCCACCGGCCCGAGGTGCTGACCAAGACCAGCCTGATGCTGGGCCTGGGCGAGACGCTCGATGAGGTTGTCGAGACCCTGCGCGACCTGCGCGAGATTGGTGTCGATATCGTGACCTTCGGCCAGTATCTGCGGCCCACGGTCAATCACCTGCCGGTCGATCGCTTCGTCACGCCCGACGAGTTTCGGGACATCAGAGAGATCGGCCTTGAGATGGGCTTTCTCGAGGTCGTCTCGGGGCCACTCGTGCGCTCGAGCTACCGCGCCGATCGGGTGTTTGAAAAGAACAATTGCGGCCTCGACGAGTCCGCGGCCTGAACCGCTGGGAAGGCCGTGGCCAAGCGCCTCGATGAAGGCACCCGGACCGAGCTGCTGACCCGCCTCGAGGCGCTTCTGGAACAACTCCGCGGTCAGCGCCGCACGATGACCTACCTCGAAGTGGCCGATCACCTGGCTGTTCCGGGCCCCCATCGAATCCACAAGACCACGCGCCTCCTCGAGCTTCTGCTCAAACGCGACGTCGCCGCAGGGCGGGTTCCCCGATCTGCACTGGTTGTCAGCCGCGCAGGACGAGGCCGACCGGCGGCGGGCTTCTTCGATCGGGCCAGGCGACTCGGAATTTTCGACGGGCAGGGCGCCGCCGAATTCCACGATGAGCTGCTGCGCCAGCTCTATGCCGGCCCCCTCGAAGGTCCATCCTGACTGTTCCGGCGGTGTACTATCGCCGCCTGTCGACAACCATCGTGAGAAAGTCCATGCACCCTGAGGCCCCTTCGAGCCGCGCTCAGCGCCGGCCAGTTCGTTCGATCCTTGTGCTGGTAATGGCTGGCGCGCTTGTAGCCTGCGGAGGCCAGTCGCCCGAACCGGAGTCCGAAGCAATGAAGTCAGCAGTAACCGAGCCGACGACCGAAGCACTCAGCGCGCCCGAGCCACCGATGGCCGAGCAGCGCCCGCACCTTGTCAGCGCGCCGGCCGGCGATCGCGACGATCCCTGGTACTGGCTCCGTGACGACGAGCGCCAGGACGAGGACGTGCTCGCCTATCTGAATGCGGAAAACGACTACGCCGATGCGCGCCTCGCCCATCTCGATGATTTTCGCAGCGCGCTCGTCGATGAGCTGCGCGACCGTATCGCCGAGGACGATGCCAGCGTGCCCGTGTTTGATAACGGCTACTGGTACACCACGCGCTATGAAAGCGGCCAGGAGTACCCGATCTATGCGCGGCGCCAGGGCACCGTGGATGCCGAAGAAGAAATCCTGATCGACGTGAATCGCATGGCTGAGGGCCATGATTTCTATTCGATCGGGGACTGGGATGTGTCCCGGAATAATCGCCTGCTCGCGTTTCTCGAAGATACGAACGGTCGGCGCCAGTATCGCCTGAAGCTGCGCGATCTCGACACGGGCGAAACCATCGACACGGGCATCACCGGCGTATCGAGCCTGTCCTGGTCGGCCGACGATCGGCACCTCTTCTATGTCGCGAACCACCCGGAGACCCTGCGTTCATGGCAGGTGCGCCGCCTCGATACGCAGGCCGCCCCCCTGACCGAGGGGGCGCTGGTCTACCAGGAGGACGACGAGTCCTTCTATACGGGCGTCGGGCGGACCGACTCGGGCCAGTACAACGTCATCTATCTGGGCTCGACCGTGTCGTCAGAGATGCATGTACTCGAGGCCGACCAGCCGCTGGGCGAGTTCCGCGTCTTCTATCCGCGCCAGCGTGACCACGAATATTCCATCGACCATCTCGGTGACGCCTGGCTGGTCCGCACCAACCTGGACGCGCCGAACTTCAAGATCGTCCGCGTCGGATTGGATCAGCACGCCGACCTGAGCCAGTGGCAGGACGTGATCGCCCACGACGAGGAGGTGTTCATTCACGATTTCACGGCGCTCGACAGGGCGCTGGCGGTCAGTGAGCGTTCCGACGGTCTGCGTCGAATTCGCCTCCATGACTGGGAGAGCGGCGAGTCCTCGATCCTCGAGTTCGACGAGCCTGCCTATACGGCCTACCTGGGCTCGAATCCGGATCAGAGCAGCGACCTGCTGCGCTTTCACTACACCTCCATGACCACGCCCACCCAGACCCTGAATCTGAACGTGGTGACCGGCGAGCGTGAGCTGCTCAAGCAGGACGAGGTACCCGGCGATTTCGATCGGTCCGACTACATTACCGAGCGTCTCGATGTCCCGGCCCGTGACGGCGTGCTCGTCCCCGTTTCCATCCTGCGCCATCGGGACACGGCCATGGACGGACGCGCACCGCTGTATCAGTATGCCTACGGGTCCTATGGCTCCAGCTCGGAACCGACCTTTTCATCCAACCGCCTGAGCCTGGTCGACCGCGGCTTCGTCTTCGCCATCGCCCACGTGCGCGGCGGTCAGGAGCTGGGTCGTCAGTGGTATGACGACGGAAGAATGTTGAACAAGATGAATACCTTCAATGACTTTATTGATGTCACGTCTCATCTTGTGGATGAAGGCCTCGTCGACGCGGATCGGGTCTTTGCCATGGGCGGCAGCGCCGGCGGCCTGCTGATGGGCGCGGTCGCCAATTTGGCGCCCGAGCGCTACACGGGCATCGTCGCCCACGTCCCCTTCGTCGATGTCGTGACCACCATGCTCGATGAATCGATTCCGCTCACCACCAACGAATTCGACGAGTGGGGGAATCCGATGGACCCGGAGTATTACGAGTACATGCTCTCCTACTCGCCCTACGACAACATCACGGCGCAGGACTACCCAGCGATTCTGGTGACGACCGGCCTGTGGGATTCACAGGTCCAGTACTGGGAGCCGGCGAAGTGGGTCGCCAGGCTGCGCGCGACCAAGACCGACGACGAGCCCCTCCTGCTCCACACCAACATGGACGCCGGCCACGGCGGGGCGTCGGGCCGTTTCCGGCGCCTGGACTCGACCGCGATGGAGTATGCGTTTATTCTTGACCAGGCCGATCTCGTGGATCGGGACAGCTGAGTCGAGGAGGTCGTCAATGAGGGTGAAGGGTCTTTCGGTGGTGGTCGCCGCAACGCTGCTCGCCAGCGGGTGCGCGACGATGAGCCCGGAGCAGTGCATGGTCGCGGACTGGTACGCGCTGGGTGAGCGCGACGCTCTGGCGGGCCTGGACAGCAACCATCTGGCCAATCGCGCGAAAGCGTGTCAGGAGGCCGGTTACGACATCGATTCGGCGGCCTGGTATGCGGGTTTTGAAGCCGCGATTCCCGCCTTCTGCACCCTGGATAACGGCTTCCGCTACGGCATCGTCGGCAACACCTACAGAAATACCTGTCCGCCCGAGCTGCGCGCCGAATTCCTCGAGGGCTATGACGTCGGCGCCGAGATCCATTCGCTGGAGCAGCAGGTGGCGGCCTCCCAGCGGGGCCTGAACACGATTCAGTCCAACATCGAGCGGGCGCAGAATGCCGATACGCCGAATCAGGAATACATCCTCGACCTGCGGCACGATCTGCAGGACCAGATGGCGCTGATTCGCGAGCAGGAAGTCGCTCTGGCGACCGCCCGCGGTGTGGCCATCGGTCGCGGTTTCCCCGTGCCCTGAGCGGGCCGCTGCCCCCGCCCCGACAATTGCCCGCGTCCATGCTTGACAGGTCGGGAATGCCATTGGATAATGCGCGGCTTGCTAGTTCAACGCGCCCGTAGCTCAGCTGGATAGAGTACCTGGCTACGAACCAGGCGGTCGGAG
>CAZDFS010000058.1:13735-23532 GCA_964504865.1 uncultured Wenzhouxiangella sp. | reverse complement strand
TCGATCACCTCCTCGGTGATGCAGTTCCCCTACAAGGAGCGCATCGTCAACCTGCTCGACACGCCGGGCCACGCCGATTTCTCCGAAGACACCTACCGCGTCCTCACCGCGGTCGATTCGGCCCTGATGGTGATCGACTGCGCCAAGGGCGTGGAGGAGCGAACCATCAAACTGATGGAGGTCTGCCGGATGCGGACCACGCCGATCTTCACCTTCATCAACAAGCTCGACCGCGAGGGTCGCGAGCCGATCGAGCTCCTCGACGAGGTCGAGGACGTGCTCGGCATCGAGTGCGCGCCGGTGACCTGGCCCATCGGCATGGGCCGCCGCCTGAAGGGCATCTACCACCTGCTCAGGGACGAGATTCATCTCTACGAGTCGGGCAAGAACTACATGCGCCAGGAGCCGCGAGTCGTTCAGGGCCTCGACAGCGCCCAAGCCGACGAGGTGCTCGGGCCGATGGCCGCCGAGCTGCGCGACGAGATCGAGCTGGTCAAGGGTGCCAGCCACGACTTCGATCTCGAGCGCTATCTGAAGGGTGAGCAGACCCCGGTCTTCTTCGGCTCGGCCCTGAACAATTTCGGCGTCATCCCGCTCCTCGATGAGTTCGTCGAGCACGCGCCGATGCCCCAGCCGCGCGCCACCCTGGGCCGCACCGTCGAGCCCGGCGAGGACAAGCTCACCGGCTTCGTGTTCAAGGTCCAGGCCAACATGGACCCGGCCCATCGCGACCGCATGGCCTTCATGCGCGTCTGCTCCGGCGTGTTCGAGAAGGGCATGAAGCTGCACCACGTCCGCCTCGGCAAGGAACAGCGCACCCACGGCGCCCTGACCTTCATGGCCGACGAGCGCGCCACCGCCGAGTACGCCTACCCGGGCGATATCGTCGGCCTGCACAACCACGGCACGATCGGCATCGGCGACACCTTTACCGAAGGCGAGGCGCTGCAGTTCGCCGGGATTCCCAGCTTCGCCCCCGAGCTGTTCCGCCGGGTTCAGCTGCGCGATCCCCTCAAGCTCAAGGCCCTGACCAAGGGCCTGACCCAGCTGTCCGAAGAAGGCGCGACCCAGTTCTTCAAGCCCCTGATCGGCAACGACCTGGTCCTCGGCGCCGTCGGCATGCTCCAGTTCGACGTGGTCGCCTACCGGTTGCTGGCCGAATACAAGGTCGAGGCCAAGTTCGAAGCGGTCAACGTGGCCACCTGCCGCTGGGTCAGCTGCGACGACGAGCGTGCGCTGGAAAAATTCCGCAACAAGAACGAGCAGCATCTGTCCGAGGACGGCGGCGGTCGCCTGGTCTACCTGGCCCCAACCCGGATCAACCTCCAGCTGGCCGAAGAGCGCCACCCGGAAATCACCTTCCGCGCCACCCGCGAAGTCAGCGTCTACGTCGACGCAGACTGACCGGCCTGACGGGGCGCCGGGCCTCCAGAACCAGCATCAGGACGGACCAGACCAGGGTCAGCGCCCCAAGCGTGAGGAGCCCGGGCTGGAGCTTGATGACCCAAACGGCCTGGCAGGTGGCCGCCAGCGTGACGAGCACCAGCGCCACCTGCCCGTGCCCGCGGCTGGCGATGACCATCAACATGCCCAGCGACACGCCCGCCGCGCCGGTGAGTAGCAGCTGCATGCCGACGGGGACCGACCAGACCATCGGCGGCAGCAGGGCGATGGCCAGGGCAGTCACGAGCAGAAATTGCAGCGCGACGGCGACGGCGGCGAGCAGGGCTTGGGCGATCGCCAGGTCGGGCAGGAGACCGAAGCGCTGCAGCAGCGTTCTTGCGGCCACGGATCGGCCGGGCGCCAGGGCCAATGCCGCCAGCGGCGTGCTGATCAGCAGGGTGATCTGGGCGGCCAGTAAGGCCGATTGGATCGACAGCCAGAGGCCCAGCGTCAGGATCAGGCAGACGGGGATCGCGACTAGGCCAACGAGGGTGCCGGGCTGCTGGCGAAGCGCGCGCCAGGCGCGCCTGAGAAGGCAGCTGACGACCCGGGCGCTGGGGCGCCGCAACGGCGGGCGGATTGCGCGCGCGTTCGTTGACGATCCACCGCCCTTCGATGCCGTTCCCTCCGTGGAAGGACGTCGCTTCATCGGCAGCCCCGCGCGCGGACCGACGAGGACAAGGGTGAGTTCCGGGCCGGCCAGGCGTTCGAGCCGCTCGATTCCGTCGCGACGAGCGCTGGCCTCGAGGTCCAGGTCGCCCGTGTCGATGACGACCAGGCCGGGCCGGGTCAGGAGTCCGGCTGCAAGCCGTGCCAGGGCCCGCTCGAGGGCGCTCAGCGCGCGAATGCGCTGGTCCCGGCGATGCTGCAGACCCAGCGCTTCAAGGGTGGTGGCGATCAGAGCGTCGCATTCCGCTTCGGAGAGGTCGCTGCCGTTTCGAAGCCGAGCTTCCTCCCTCAGCCACTGACCCAGTATCGTGTCCTCGGGCATCGACTCTCGATCATCGATCAGGGCCACGCGATCGCGCTGGCGCTCGACCTGCTCGGCGAGCCAGTCCTGAGAAAAGCAGCGGCCGTCGATCGGCCCGTCGCGGCCCAGCGAGCGCATGAGCCGGTCACGATCACGGCGCCCGTTCAGGCAGAGCCGATGCAGCTGGCCCGGCGCCAGCTCGATCGCGCCCGCATCGGCCTGGCCCTGAAGCCGCCATTCCTCGAGCCGCAGTCCGACGGCCTGGCCGAAGGAGGAGAGCTGCAATTCGATCGCGCCCGCGTCCTTCGCTTGCCAGCGCAGGCGATGATGGCCGACCACCACACTCTCGCCGGCGGCAAGATCGAAGCGCCGACGACGCGCCTGGCCCTGCCAGAGTCCGTTGCGGCTGCCACGGTCGACGATGCGCAGCCGCTCGCCTCGACGCTCGAGGCGGGCGTGGCGCTGGCTGACGCTGAGATCCGCCGGCAGGCTGACGGCCTGGTCCAGTCCGCGCCCCAGCGTCCAGGGCCCGCTGCCAGCCAGGGTCAGGCGGCGTTCGGATCCGTCGGCGTGCAGCACGAACTCGTAGTCCGGCACGCGCTCACGTCCCAGGCCGATCACATCGCCGGACCGAAGGCGCCGCGACTTATCGACGCGCTCGCCGTTGACGAAGCTGCCGTTGCGCGAGTCGAGATCACGCAGGACCCAGGCACCCTGATCGTCCTGCCCGATCCAGGCGTGGCGGCGCGAGGTCCCCGGGCGGGCCTGGATCAGATCGACGCGCTCGCCGTCCCGACCCAGGACCTGCCCGGATTCGACCAGAGGGACGTCCTCGCGCAGCGGACCTGCGTGGAGTGATCGCAGGCGCGCCCGCCGGCGCGAATCGACGGTGACCGCGGCGCTGGTCGAGGGCGGATGGGGACGGCTTGTGCTATGACCTGATGGCATCCGGCGTGCCCCTTGTTCCGCGTGATTCAAGGCCTATTACGAGATTGTCGCACCCATCATGGCAAGGGTCGTGTGGCAGAGCGGCTCTGATATATTCGTATTGATGGGTGTCAGCGGTCGGATACCGCGCGGCCTCGCCGCCACGCCCCAGCGACCGGATCGAATTCTGCAGCCTCAGCGAGAAAAGGACGTCGTCATGCCCAAGGTACTCGGTCGATACCACATCATCAGCGAGCTCGGACGCGGCGGCATGGGCGTGGTCTACAAGGCCGTCGACCCGAAGCTCGAGCGCTTTATCGCCATCAAGTGCCTCAACGAGGAGCTGAGCAGCGACGAGATCACCGTCACCCGCTTCCTGCGCGAGGCGCGCAATGTCGCGGCGCTGAATCACCCGAATATCGCGCAGATCTTCCTCGCCGACGAGGACGACGGCAAGCCTTACTTCGTCATGGAGTTCGTCGACGGCGAATCCCTGGCCGATCGCCTGGCCCGCGACGGCCGCCTGCTGCCCGAGCAGGCGCGGCGCATTGTCACCGAGTGCGCCCAGGCCCTGAAGGCTGCCCACGAAGAAAATATCGTTCATCGCGATATCAAGCCCGGCAACATCATGATCGACCGGCGGGGCCGCAGCGTCCTGACCGACTTCGGCATTGCCAGCGTGGTCCATCCCGACGCCGAGCAGGTCAAGAGCAGCTACATCATGGGCACGCCGGGCTACCTGCCGCCGGAGGTGATGACCGGCCTGCCGGCCGACCATCGTGGCGATCTCTTCGCGCTGGGGGCCGTTTACTACGAAATGCTCGCCGGCAAGCGCCTGGTTCCCGGCTCGGGCCTGGAGGACACGGCGCGCACGCTCCTGGCGGCTGATTTTCCCGAGCTAAGCGACCTCGACGAAACGCTCGACGAGAAAACCTTCGGCGTTCTCGGGCGCATGCTGGCCCCCGATCCCGACAAGCGCTATCAGAGCTATGACGCGCTGCTGGCGGATCTGGGCTTCGCGTCCGCCGCTGACGCGGCCAGCGCTGCCCCGGTCGATGTGGCCACGGCGGTTGCGCCGTCGCCCGTTGGCGACTCGTCGCCGGCGCATGCTCCGACGGCCAAGGTGCCAACGCAAACCATCGATCCGACGCGCGTCGAGGCGCCGACGACCCAGTCGGCCGCGCCACCGCGGTCTGGATCGAAAGCGGCGCTGCTGGTCTTTGCGCTGCTGGTGCTGGTGGGCCTCGGCGCCTCGGGCTTCGCCGTGGTCAAGTTCGCGCCGGCTCAGATCGAGCGCGTCGCATCCCTTCTCGGCATGGACACGGACGACCCCACCCGCGCCGGTGAGATCAGCGTCGCCGCCAACCAGATCGACGCGGACGCCGACGCATCACCGACTGAACCGCCGGCTTCCAGCCCCGCTGAGCAGCCTCGAGCGCCGCTCGAGTCAAGCGCCCGAAGCGCGTCCGAGCTTGAGATGCCGAGCTCGCCGCTGACCAGTGAAGTGGTCATGGGCGCCGATCTGGCATCCGCACCCGAACCCAGGCCGACCACGACTCGAACGGCCGGTGACGCCTCGCTGGCGGCAGCGCCGGTGGACCCCGAGCCGGCGATGGGGGAGGCAGAAGATGCGGCCACGGCGGGCGCCGCGCCAGAGTTGACGGCGATCGACGAAGCCGCCCGCCCGATGACGTCCGCGACGGAAGCCCGCGTGGACTCGGTCGTCGAACAGGCGCGGGCAGGCGATGAGGGGATCGCCTCCGCCGCTCGGCCGGTCGAGCCCTTCGATCGAGTCGCTCGCCCGAGCGTCGAGAACGCGCCGAGAGCCCCCTCGACGCCCCCACCGCCCCCACCGCCGGAGGGGATTCTGGTGATCGGCCTCGGCGATGCGGCGATCACCGACCCGATGCTCCGCGAAATCGAGCGCGCCCTGCGCGAGGATGGACACGAGCTCATCGAGCGCGGTTTCGTCTCCGGGCTGTCAGCCCTGACTCAGGGCGACGAGCTCGACCTGAATGCGCTCAGCGACGTGGCTCTCGATGCCGGCGCGCGCCACGTCGTCGTCGCTCGCGCCCTGCCCGCCGGCCAGCGCCGCCTGAACTTCTACGGCCGCTCCGATACGGCCTTTATGGTCCAGGCCGACACGATCACCTACGACCTCGTCGAGCGCCGCCGCACGGGGAGCACCGCTGTCGAGCAGATCGAATACACGGGTCTCAACGCCACGCAGAAAGCCCAGGACCTCATCGCCCAGCGCCTCGGCGCCATTCGAGCGGATCTTGATCGCTAGCGTCGGGAGCGGAAAGATCAACACGAAAGACACGACGCAGGCACGAAGTGCTTAGAGACGCGTCTCACGATGCTTCGCCGTCATGACTGCTCCGTGCCCGTTGTAGTCCCGTCCTTGAATCTGCTGCCGGGCTCGAGCGACGAGCGATGGATCAGCCAGATTCGCCTGAGGCGGGTTGATCGAATAGTTCCGACCAGGCCTTGTCCTCCAGGCCTTCGAGGGTTCGGATATTGCGCTCGTAGATCGCGTCGGGGTGGTCAAGGCGGTCAGTGGCTTCGCTGATGCTGGCCTCGCGAAGCAGGTGCAGCATCGGGAAGGGCGAGCGGTTGGTCCAGTTCGATCGATCGTCCGGATCCGTGTCGGCGAACTGATAGTCCGGATGAAAGCTGGCGATCTGGAACTCCCCGGCCAGACCCATCTGCTCGATCAGCTCATCGGCGACGTCGAGAAAGTCGTTGTAGTCGAGAAAATCCCCGAGCACCCGGGGGTGGACGAGGAGCAGGGTCTCGCACTCGGCGGGGTCGGCGGCGTAGAGCGCCCGCAGCGCCTCGGCCAGGTCTTCGGCCAGCCTCTCAGGCTGCTCGGCGTCACTGACCCGGATGTCGACACGCCCCTCGCGCCAGGGCCGACCGGCAAAGGGGCAGAGATTCAGGCCGATGACCACGCCCTCGATCCACGCCTGCGTCCGTTCGATGATTGTGGCGGGGTCCGGGTGCATCCCTCCATTATCCGCTATGCGGAATGATTCGAGTCGGTATCATCCATGGATGTTCCTGTTTTGAACGAGCTGACTATGTCCGACCTGAAATCACTGCGCATCGATCGCCCTTCCGATCACCTGGCCGAGCTGGTCCTGCTCGGGCCCGGGCGGGGCAACGCCATGGGGCCGGATTTCTGGCGCGAGCTGCCGGGCGCTGTGGCGGAACTGAACGCAGACCCGACCCTCCGCTGCCTGATCGTGCGCGGCGAGGGTGAGGACTTCACCTACGGTCTGGATCTTCCCGGGATGGCCCAGCACATGGGGCCGATGCTCCAGGACGGGGCCGCCGGGCGCGCTGCGATCGTTCGCACGGCCAGCGACATGGTGGCAGGCTTCGATGCCCTGGCCGCCGGCCGTCTGCCGGTGATCGCTGCCGTGGATGGCTGGTGCATCGGCGCCGGCATCGAAATGATCGCGGCCTGCGATATTCGGATCGCCAGCGAGCAGGCGCGCTTTGCCCTGCGCGAGGTCAAGGTCGGCATCGTCCCCGACCTCGGCGGCATCCAGCGCCTGCCGCAGCTCATCGGCGAGGGCTGGGCGCGGGAGATGGCGCTGACCGGCGATGCGCTCAGCGCCGAACAGGCGCGGCAGATCGGACTGGTGACCCGCATTCTCGACGACGGTGAGGCGCTCCTCGATAGCGCTCGGGAGATGGCCGGCCGCATCGCCGCGAACCCACCTTTGGTCACGGCTGGCATCAAGCAGGTCATGAACGCCCGCCTGCAGGGCAGCGTCAGCCACGGCAACCGCGAGGCCGCGACCCTCAACGGGATGCTCATGCAGTCCGAGGACTTCGCCGAGGCCATGCGCGCCTTCATGGAAAAGCGCGCGCCCGAGTTCAAGGGCCGCTGATCGGGCCTGGTTCGCTTGCAGGCCTTGAAAAAACAAAGTCTTTGAATCGCAAAGCAGCCAAGCAGCAAAGAAGATAAACCTTGAACGCGAAGGGCGCTAAGACGCAAAGAAAACATTATCAGAAAATCAGATTTCGCCCCTTCAGGTAGAGAGTCTGTCCTGATGGGTTTTTGATTTCTTATTGAGTGAAGAACCGCTTATTGTTCTTTGCGGTCTTCGCGCCCTTGGCGTTAACAAGACTTTGCTTTTCCTTTGCTGCTTTGCTGCTTCGCGATTGAAAGATTTTGCTCTTCAACTCGATTCCAGGAATCACTATGCCAAGATCCGAACTGCTCGCCACGGCCCGCATTCCCGACACCAACAAGGACCTGATGCTGTACCGGCACCAGGACAAGTTCTCCATCGTCATTCCGGGCAGGGGCGAGCTGATGAACAGCCGCGTTCACGGCTCCGAAATCGCCCTGGCCGAACTGGCCTGCGCCGCCATGGGACAGTCGCCCAGTCCGCGCCTGCTGGTCGGCGGTCTGGGGATGGGCTTCACGCTGGCCGCCGCGCTGGGCCAGGTGGGCGAGGGCGCCGAAGTCGTGGTCGCCGAGCTGGTCCCGGAGGTCGTCGCCTGGAATCGCGACCTGATGGGCGAGCCGTCGGGCCATCCTCTGGCTGATTCACGCACGACCGTGTTCGAGGGCGATATCGCGGCGCTGCTCAAAGCGCCTGGTGACGGATTCGACGCCATCATGATGGACGTGGACAACGGTCCGGCCGCCATGATCCGGCGCGAGAACGACTGGCTCTACACCAATGATGGCCTGCTCGTGACGCGTCGGGCGCTGCGTCCCGGGGGCGTCCTGGCGGTGTGGTCGGCCGGGCCGGACCGACCGTTCCAGACCCGACTGCGGCGCTCGGGCTTCACGGTCGAGGAGCGCATCGTCCGCCCGCACCGCGCCGGCAAGGGCGCTCGCCACTACATCTGGCTTGCCCGCCCCGAATAATTCCCAAACCCCCCGCGCCTTCCCCACGGACCTTTATCCCCTTACCCCCTTATCCCGTTTTCCCTTCTTCTTGAACCTTGTTCCCCGCCCTCACCGATCAATCGCATAGCTCATATCCACCCCCGTATCGCGCTCGCCGCTGACTACGCGCACACCCCAACGGCGCGACAGCTCATAGCGACCGGACAGCACGTTGCCGCTCTCGAACAGGCCAATGCCGTAGCTGACAAATAGCTTCGGTAGCAGGTAGAAGCCCACGTTGACTGCGCCCTGGCCGCCGGCGTGATCGAAGTCGGCGCCGGTCACGACGTAGGCCAGCGCCTTTTCCTCACTGGTCGGGGGGTCGGTGAACAGGCGGATTTCCGGCGACTGGGCGTTGCCGCGGATGGACACCCCGGCCCGTTCGACCTGCGGATCGCCGAAGATATCGCGGACGGCCTGGATATCGAGACGCGGGTTGGTAATCGGCTGATTGCTGAGGACGATTTCACCGTCTTCGATCTCCAGGGTCTGGCCGTAGGATTCGAAGGTGCCTTCAGGCAGCAGGATGATGCCACGAGAACTCGGCATCGCCCCGGACCCGTCCCAGAGGAGTTCGACGCTGCCGGCCAGCTGGGTCTCCAGGCCGACGGCCTTGAGCCGCGAGCGCTCGCCGAGATCGATGCCCAGGCGCCCGCTCATGATCAGCGCTTGGGTGCCTTCCTGCTCCTCGGTTTCGCCCAGGACGATGACGTCTTCGGACGCCGTGACCTGCGAGGCGCGGCCGGGGGGCAGACCGGCGAGGAGGCGGTCGATGGCGATATCCCCGTCGATCTCGATGCGCCGACCCTCGCCGCTGAGGCTCAGATCCGGGCTGATGGCCAGCGTCAGCCAGTCCACGCTGGCCAGGCTGAACTGATCGCCCCGGCTGCTCAGCTCCCAGACCCAGGCGTCGCCGTTGGGGCGGAGCCCTCCATCGATCGCCAGGCTGCCCTCGCCGGACTGCATCTGGCCGGTCAGGCGGGCCTGGAGGTTGCTGCCGGTCAGCTCGAACTGCATGTCCGAGATATCCAGGCCCAGGGGCGCGTGCTGCAGGCTGCCGTCGACCAGTCGAGCCTGGCCTTCGAGCTGAGGGGCGCCCAGGCGTCCTCGAATCGCCATCTCGCCTTCCAGCCGACCGCCGATCGAATCGAGTTCGGCAACGGCCCGGTTGAAGACGCCGATATCCGGCAGGTCGAGCTGCAGATTGCCGTTGATCGTCGAGTTGGCCGGTTGGCGCAGGTCATCGATGCCGACGGCGCCGGTGAGGCTGCTGCTGCCCTCGAACTGTGCACTGAGTTCGGCCAGTACGCCGCCGTTGCTCGGCGTCAGGTTCAGTCGCAGGCCGTCGATGTCCAACAGGGCCCGCTCCGCCCCTAAAGGAACCACCGCGCCGTCGCTCATGTCCAGATAGCCGGCGAGGCGGTCGAGTCCCTGACCTGCGGTCCAGGCGGTCTGAAGTTCGCCCGACAGGGCCGAGCTCAGGCTGACCGTGGGGTCCAGGGGCAGGAGGAGCAGATCCATCGGCACATCGTCGAGGCTGAC
>CAZDFS010000058.1:0-13681 GCA_964504865.1 uncultured Wenzhouxiangella sp. | reverse complement strand
AGTCGCCGGCGAGCGTGTCGCCAACAAAGAGGCGTTCGATCGCCGCGTCCCAGCGCTCACCGCCGCGAAAGCATTCGGGCCACTGGCCTTCGCCGGCCAGGTCGAGGCTGGCGCGCTGAGCGCTGAAGTTCAGGCCGAAGCGATGCGAGCGACAGCGACCCTGCAGGGTCAATTCGAGCTGATCGACCCGCTCCCAGGGGTTGAGGTCCAGATCGGTCAGGGTCAGCACGACGTCGGCTCGCGTCGGCTCCTGCCAGCGCAGATCCGCCGACAGGTCGAGTTGATTCAGGGTGATGTCATCCAGGCCGGCGGCGCGAACCGTGGCCGTGGCGATGAGCTCGGCGTCCGCCGGCAGAATGCTGCCCTCGGCCTCCAGGACGCCGGACAGGCCGGGCCAGAGCTGATCCAGTGCATCGCCGCGGGCCTCGAAGGTCCAGCGCTCGCCGTCGCGGCTGTCGAGTTGGAGCCGGTTGTCGCCGAGGGCCAGCTCGAGGCGCCCGGCTTCGGGTGCCGCGGCCTGCCAGTTGACCTGTCCTCCACCGCTCACGGGCTGTCCGCGCAGCGTGCCGTCGAGGCGATTGAGGACCAGCCTGAAAGTGTCCGGCGCTTCGATGGCGATGTCGATGTCGGCCGAGAGCTGCCCGGGCAGCTGACGAAGGAATTCGCTCGGATCGACATCGAAGAGCGCTGCGGTGAGCTCGCCGCGGAGGCCGGGCTGCCAGTCGATCGAGCCGCTGATCTGCATCCGGCCGGCGCTGGCTGCATCGAGGCTCAGCTGCTCCAGGCGCGCGCCGACCTGGCTGCCCTGGAGCTCGGCCTGGACCTGGGCTTCGGGCCGATCGGGCACCTGTAGCAGGGCGTCGAGTTCCGCCCGCCAGTCGCTGAGGCGACCGGTCAGCCGGATCTCACCGCGCTGGCTCTCGACCAGGGGGTCCGAGCCATCGAGGACGGGCGGCCACATGAAATCCTGCCAGATCAGATCCAGGGCCAGGGCATCGCGCGCCGGATCGTAGCGACCGCTGCCCTGCAGGCTGAGCGTGGTCGGTGGTGCTCGCAGGGTCAGGGACTCGAGCACGATCGATTCGTCCTCGACGGCCAGGTCCAGGGCGCCGTTCAAGCGCGCCTGAGCCGGTAGATCGGGGTAGAGGGCGGTCAGGTCGAGCTGCTCCAGCCCCACGCTGAGGGAGGCGGCCAACGCGTCCGCCCAGCTCGCCTGGCCCCGGGCGGTGATTACGCCGTTCAGGGTTTCGACGCGGAGGGCCTCGAGCCGAGCGCTCTCGAGGCTGCCGCTGGCCTCCAGGCGGATGCGATTGTCCGGGAGCTCCGGGCCTTCGACGATCGCGCCGAGCTCGGCGGTCCAGTCCTCAAGCCCTCCGTTGAGGCCCAGTTCGACGTCACGCACGCCGTAGGCGAGGCCCGGCCAGTCGTCGACGCGGCCGCTGAGTTCCAGCACCAGCGTTTCAAGGCTTGGCAGGCCGCGGAGCTGTGCCGTGCCGCTGAGCGCCACGGGGCCGGTGCTGTCCAGGCCGAGATCGAGGTCGCTGAGGGGCCCGTTCAGGGTCAGAGCGATTCGATGCTCGGGCAGTCCCTCCAGGCGGGTTTGCGCGTTCAGGCGCAGATCGAGGCGGTGCGGTGCGCTCAGCCCGGCCTGGCCGCTGGCGCTCAGCTCTCCCTGCGGTGCACGCAGCTCGAGCGTCTCCAGCACCAGCGTTTCGTCAACCCGGGCCGTGAGCGCAAGGCGATCGAGCTCGACGAGGGCGGGCTGGCCACGATCGGTCAGGACGCGGACCCGACTCAGCTCAAGCTGCTCGATGATGACCGGCACGGGGCTGGCCAGATCGGGAATCGTGATGGCCTCGTCGCTTTCCGATGCGGGCGCCGGCGGCGGCAGCAGGATATCGGCGCCGCGGACGATCAGCCGCCGGACGCGGAGCTCGAGGCCACCGATGAGCTGGAGTTCGGCGGCCACTTCGACGCGCTCGATGTCGAGCTCGGCACCGCCTGGTGCCAGCGTCAGCTGCTCGAGCACCAAACCGTCGCGCAGGTTTCCGGAGGCGGCCGCCCAGCTCAGCGTCGGGACCGGCCCCTGGGCCTGGCCGAGGGCGAATTCGGCCCCCGATTGAGTCCGGGTCAGCCAGTGAAAAGCGCCGATCAGCGCCAGAACCACCAGCAGGAGCAGCACCAGCAGCGCAAGCAGAACGCGCTTGATCCAGCGCCAGAGGCGCGGCGACCGCTCCCGAGCCTCGGGTTTTGCGCTGATGGTTGGTCCCTGTTGCTGTTCGTTGCTTTTGGTCATGGTTACAGCAGTCGCGTTCCGATGGTCAGGTGGAGTCGCCAGGGCTTGCCTGCATCGTCGAGGGCCTGGGCAAAATCGATCTGCACGGGACCGATCAGCGTGTAGAAGCGGAAGCCACCGCCGACCCCGCGTTTGAGCTTGACCTGATCGAAATCGTTGAAGGCGTTGCCGATATCGTAGAAGGCGGCCAGCGACCAGTTCCTGCCCAGGCGATATTCGTATTCGGCCGATGCGGCCAGAATGTGATTGGCGCCGTTGCGATTGGTGCTGAGTGCCTCGAAGGCATAGCCGCGAACGGTCCGGTCGCCGCCGGTCCTGAAGCGGAAGCGGTCGGGCAGTTCGGTGATCGACAGATCCAGCTCGCGGTCATCCAGGGTGATCAGCAAATCGTCCACCGTTGCTTCCGTGTAGCCCGCTTCCGCGCGGACCAGGATCTTCTGGCGATCGCCGATCAGGTAGTGCCAGCGCCCGCCGACATAGCCCTGCAGAAAGCTGACGTCCGAACCGAGAGATGCGCTGGCCCCGGTAAGGCGCGCATCGAGGATCAGTCCTCTTGTGTCGAAGCCGGTGCCGGTCACGCTGAACAGGCGCCAGCTGGCGCCCAGGGCGACGGTCTGGGTATCGTCCTGAAGGAAGGGCGCCAGCTCGGGGTTGGCGTCGAGGAGCGCCTGATTCTCCTCGCTGAAGCTGCCCTCGCGAAAGGCGTCGAAGGATTCATTCAGGAGCGTCACGGTCAGGCGTTCTTCGATCGGGTCGGCGTCGGGCCAGGGCGCGGGACGTTCTTCCATGCGGCCGAAGGACACTTCGGCCTGCTCCCGCCGTCCGCTGAAGCTGTCGAAGACGGCCTCGATGCGGTCCTCGTCGATGAAGCGGAAATTGTCCCGCTCGCTTCGCAGCAGGACCCCGGCCGTCCAGAAATCGAAGGGCCGGTCCCCGCGCGGCAGGAAGTAGTCACCGCGCAGAACGAATTCGCTGTTCTGCTGCTGGGCACCGAAGCCCAGGTCGATCCGATCGCCCCGGTCCGACAGGTAGTGACGAATCCAGCCCAGCTGGAGGCGAGCACCAGTGTCGGTCCCGAAGCCGAGGGTGGCGCGGTAGGAGTTTGGCGGCTTGGGCTCCAGCTCGTAGTTCAGCTCGACGTTGGCGCCGTCGGTCTGGCGGGATTCTTCGACGACCACGCGGCGAAACAGGCCCGATCGGACCAGCGCCTCACGCTGCGCATCGACGCGCGCGCGGCTGTAGAACTCACCGGCCTCGAGGAGGTGCAGTCGCTCGATCAGTCGCTCCCGAAAGGGGTGGTCGCTGCTCGTGTAGCCGGCAAAGCGATAGCGGGGACCGGTATCGAATCGCAGGTCGATGTCGGCGCTGCCCCGATCCGGATCCACCACGACCTGGCGCTGGACGAAGCGCGCGTCGAAATAGCCGCGCTCCTGGGCCAGGGCGGCGAGCTGCTTCCAGGCGCTATCGAAGCGGGCATGGACCAGACGGCTTCCCGGCGTCAGCGGCCAGGCCTGCTCCCAGGCGATCAGTGCCGCGTCGGCGGCGCCGTCGCCCTCGATGTCGAGGGTGAGCGTATCGACGAGGGTTGCCTGGCCAGGATTGACGTTGATCAGGGCGCGCCAGGGCCCGTCATCCACGGGCTCTTCCAGGCGGACCTCGATGCGCGGCCGATAGTAGCCGTAGGGCTGGAGCGCATCGCGGACCTCCTGACGGGCTTCCGTGGCCATCTGGCGCAGGCGCCAGACCGAAATGTCGTCGAGGCGTTGGGCAGCGTAGAGGCCCGAGTGCGCTCGGACATTGGTCAGTAGCGCGCCGTCCACGCCGCTTATCTCGGTGACGAGACCGACCTCCGCACGGGCATCGGCCCAGCCGCCGAAGGCCAGCGTCAGGCAAAGCGCTGTCAGTGTTCTTCTGCCAAGACTCCGCACGCCCTGAGGCACCCGCAAATCCCAAATCGTCATGCTAACGGCTGGCGCGGCCCTTGAGGTGAAAGATTCGTTGGTCCAGCTAACCTCGATCGAGCTGGCGATAGCCGATGGATTCGCTGATGTGGGCCAGGCCCAGCGTCCTGGCGCCGTCGAGATCGGCGATGGTGCGGGCGACGCGCAGGATTCGATGGTTAGCCCGGGCCGACAGGTGCAGGCGCTCGCAGGCCTGTTCAAGCAGCCTCGCTTCGCGCTCGCCGAGTGTACAGTGCGCGCGGATGCCGTCGACGCCGAGCCGGGCGTTGATGCAGCCCCGCTGCCCCTGGACCTCGCGAGCCTTCATCACCCGCCCGCGCACCGCCGATGAGGGCTCGCCGGGGGGCTGATCCTTGAGCGACTGGCGCGGCACTTCGACCTGAAGATCGATGCGATCGAGGAGCGGCCCCGAGACGCGGTCGCGGTAGCGCTTGATCTGATCCGGTGTGCAGCGACAGCGCCCCGATGGATCGCCCTGATAGCCGCAGGGGCAGGGATTCATTGCCGCAATCAGCTGGAAACGGGCCGGGAATTCGGCCTGGAGTGCGGCGCGCGAGATCATGATTCGACCCGACTCGAGAGGCTCGCGCAAGACTTCTAGCACGTGTCGGCTGTACTCGGGCAGCTCGTCGAGGAACAGCACGCCGGCGTGCGCCAGGGAGATCTCACCGGGCCGAGGCTTGGAGCCACCGCCGACGAGCGCGACGCCGGATGCCGTGTGGTGGGGGCAGCGGAAGCGCCGCTGGCGCCATTGGGTCGGGTCCAGTCCCAGGCCGGCGACCGAGGCGATGGCAGCCGCCTCCAGCGCCTCGGCCTCCGACATCGGCGGCAGGATGCCGGGCAGGCGAGAAGCCAGCAGGGTCTTGCCGGTGCCGGGTGGGCCGACGAACAGCAGATTGTGGCCACCGGCGGCACAGATCTCCAGCGCGCGGCGGGCGCGCGACTGACCGAGCACGTCCGACAGATCCAGCGCCTTTTCTCCTTCGATCTGCTTGGCCGGCTGCGCGATATCGAGTTCCAGCTGCCCGTTGATGGCGGCCACGACGTCGGTCAGATGATCGGCCAGATGCACTCGGGCGCCCTCGACCAGACCGGCCTCGTCGCCGTTGGCGCGCGGCAGGATCAGGCGCCGCCCCGCCGCCCTGGCCGCGATCGTGGCCGGGAGCGCTCCCTTGATCGGGCGCAGCTCACCGTTCAGGGACAGCTCGCCGAGGCACTCCCAGTCATCGAGCGAATCGTTCGCAAGCTGGCCCGAGGCGGCCAGCACCCCAAGGGCCATCGGCAGGTCGAAGCGGGCGCCCTCCTTGGGCAGGTCGGCCGGCGCCAGGGAGACCGTGATCTTCCACTGCGGCCGCTTGTAGCCGGCGTTATCCATCGCCGCGCGCACGCGATCCTTGCTCTCTCGTACCGCGGTTTCTGGCAGGCCGACAATGCTGAAGCCGGGCAGGCCGGGCCCGAGATGCACCTCGACCCAGATCGGCGGCGCGTCGATACCCACCTGGGCGCGGGAATGGACTGTGGACAACGGCATAGGGCAACCAGCTCGGGGACGGACTTCAGTGTCCGTTCCCGACCGTCAAATGTCCCTAGGAAAACGTCCCGTGTCGGGCTAGGAAAAACCAGCAGGTGCCCTAGGTGTGATCTCTCGGTACGTTGTCCTCACTCTCAGGTCGCACAGCGGCTCGATGCCCGATCATGTCCGTTTTAGCTACTGCGCCGCTCGCCGCTTGCCGCCGAGCCCGACACGTGCCCGAGGGGGGACAACGTGCTGAGAAATGACCCCTAGACGCCGGCCAGGCGGGGGTCGTCGAGGAGCTCTGGCAGGGGTCGGGGTTCGCTGACGGCGAAGCCCTGAACCCAATCGATTCCCAGCTCGGCCATCCACTGGCGCTGCTCCTCGGTCTCGACGCACTCCATCACCGTCGTCTTGCCCAGCGTGTGGCCCAGATCGTTGATTTCCCGGAGCACGGCGCGATCGCGTTCGCCGGTGTCGGGGTTGAGGGCGAAGCTGCCGTCGATCTTGAGGACGTCGATCGGCAGATTCTTCAGGTAGGCCATCGAAGAAACCCCCACGCCGAAATCGTCGAGGGCGAACTGGCAGCCAAGATTGCGCAGGTGCTCGATCGTGTTCAGGCCGGTCTTGAGCTGGGTCATGACCGCGGTTTCGGTAATTTCGAAGCCGACCTTTTCCTTCGCCACGTCGTGGGTGGCGAGCTGTTCCAGGGCAAAGGGGAGAAAGCGGTCGTCACCCAGGCTGCGCGCCGACAGGTTGATGAAGACTCGGCGCAGGTGCGCCAGGCGCGAGCCATGGGCCTCCATCCAGGCCAGGGTATTGCGCACCACCCAACGGTCGAGGCGATGGGCAACGAAATACTTTTCGGCGGCGGGGACGAACTCGCCGGCGCTGGCGATCGTGCCGTCGGGGCACTCGAGGCGCAGCAGGATTTCCACGATCGGCTCGGCGTTGGCGTTGGGCCGCGCCGGCTCGATGGTCTGAAAATACAGGCGCAGGCGGTTCTCCTTCAGGGCCAGGCTGACTTCTCGGACCCAGCGCATCTGTTCGTGGCGCTCGATCAGGGCCTCGTCGTCGGGGGTAAAGGCATGCACGCGGTTGCGTCCTGCTTCCTTGGCGGCGTAGCAGGCGGCCTCGGCCTGTTTCAACAGCTCACCGACGGAAATGGCGTGGTCGTCGAGGGTCGCAACACCGATGCTTGCGGTGACCTGAATCCGTCGATCGTCGATCTCGAAGTCCATGTCCTCGAGTTCGTGCCGGATCTGCTCGGCGGTGGCCAGCGGGTCTCGGGACGGGCCGAGGAGGAGGGCGAACTGATCGCCTCCGATCCGCGCCGGCAGCTCGCCCAGGTGACTGCGCCGGCGAAGGAACTCAGCGATTCGGCAGAGGATCGTATCGCCCCCCTGGTAGTCCTCTTCCTGGTTGATCAGCTTGAACTGATCCAGATTGATGTGCAGCAGCGCGCGCGGAAAATGATCGGTGCGCGCGCGCTCGATGGCGTTGGCCACGGCCTGCTCGAGTTCGACGCGGTTCGGCAGGCCGGTCAGGCCGTCTCGGCGGAAGCGCGCGGCGAACACGGCCTGGCTTTCTTCCTGCGGATGCTGCCTTGATTGGCGCCAGATCATGACCAGCAGAACGCCCGTCAGGATCAAGGGCATGGCCACAAGCGCCCAGTGCAGGACCGGATCGGCGTCCGGCGCGGTCGGCCCCGCAGCCAACCAGCGCTGGCGCAGGCGATTGAATTCGCCGCTGGCCTTGAGCTCGGCCAGCGCCGCCTCGATTTTCCCCATGAGCTCATCGCTACCGGCACGCGCCGCGAAAGCGTAGCTGGCCGGGAAGAGCGGCGCACCGGTGGTTGTGAGGCGATCGCCGAGGCCTTCCTCGAGCATCCGACGACCGACGTGTTCATTGATGATCGCCGCGTCGTGCTGACCCTGCGTCAGCAAGCGCAGCGCGTCGCCTTGATTCGGCACCCGAATCAGCTGCATGTCGATGTCGAGTGCTGCAAGCCGGCCCTCGACGAAATCGCCTTGCTGGACGATGACTTCGCGCCCCGCGAGGGAGTCGAGTCCGCCAATGTCCCGGTCGTTCTGGCGAACGAAGATCTCGTGGTGAACGATCAGGTGGGGCGTGGCGTAGTCGAGCTGTCCTGTGCGGAAATCAACGACGAAGGAGGCGAGAAGATCGATCTCATCATTCGCCATGGCCTCTCGGACATCGCGCCATGGGCCGAACTGGAACTCGGGTTCGAAGCCGCTGAGTTCACCGATGGCCTTGAGCAGATCGACGTGAAATCCATCGGCCTCGCCGGCCTCGTTGATGAATTCGAAGGGCGCATAATCATGATCGCCGCCCACACGAACCGTATCTGCCACGGCCGACAGCGGCAAGAAAAGGGTCAGTCCGAAAGCCAATATGCGCCAAGCCGACATCGAGTCTCCGCGTCCGCCGGAAAGGAGTTCCAGTCGTTCGTTTGAAAGAGGATAGCGGATCAGCCCGCTCGGCGCGAGCCACCGCGGCCCCGTCGCTCGAGGGTCGACCCCGTGGCGACTGACGGCGGGGCGGGGCCGTGCGACCACGGTCCGGAAAAGCGTGTTACTCGTCCTGCAGACGTGCTTCCAGGGCTTCCAGTTTTTCTCGGGTGCGGGCAAGCACCTTTTTCTGGATTTCGAATTCTTCGCGCGTGACCAGATCCATCTTGTTGAAGGTGGCCTCAAGGATGGTCCGGAACTGGGCCTCGAGTTCGGCTCGCGCCGTTTTCAGTTCGGCCGGCACGGCGGCGGCCAGGCGTCGCGTGATTTCGTCGAGGGTCTGGAAATCGGGTTGCATGCTGTGCAGTCCGGTGCAATAACAGGAATAATGAACTCTAGCTCAAACGGATGCCGAGGACGACGACGATCCCATCATGAAAATGATTACCGCCATTATCAAACCCTTCAAGCTTGACGATGTCCGCGACGCCCTGGGCGAGGTGGGTGTCACCGGCATGACCGTCTCCGAAGTCAAGGGCTTCGGGCGTCAGAAAGGACACACGGAGCTCTATCGCGGCGCTGAATACGTGGTCGATTTCCTGCCCAAGCTCAAGCTGGAAATCGCCGTTCGCGATGACGACGCGGACCGCGTCGTCGAGACGATCATGGAGACGGCCTCGGCGGGACGCATCGGCGACGGCAAGATTTTCGTGACCACGATCGACCGCGCCGTGCGCATTCGCACCAGCGAAGAGGGCGACGACGCGCTCTGACGACGGCGGCCGCTGGCCCCGCGCATCGCTCCATTCCTGTTCCGCCTTTCCAGAGAATTCATCTATGCACAGATTGACCGCACTCCTCATCTCACTTCTGGCTCTTGGCCTGTTGGCGGGTTGCCAGCAGGAGGCGCCGCCGGTGCCGTTGACGCCGACGGCGGAATTTCGCGTCGACCTGGGGCCGGACCCCCACAGCTTCGCCGAATACGATCGAGTGCGCGTCCGCCACCTCGCCCTCGACCTCGAGGCCGACATGGCCGCACGCACGCTCAGCGGCCACGTGCTGCTGGATCTCGAGCGCCCGGATCCGGACCACAAGCGCCTGGTGCTGGACACGCGCGACCTCGACATCCAGGACGTCACCGTGGTCGGCCCCGAGGGCGAGTATCGGCCGGTGTCCTGGCGCCTCGGTCCCGAGGGCGACGAGGAACAGGCGCACCTGGGTCGGCCGCTGGTCATCATCCTGCCCCAGGGCATCAGCCAGGTGCGCGTCGATTATTCAAGCTCGCCGGAGGCCTTTGGTCTCCAGTGGCTCGACGCCAATCAGACCAGTTCCGGCCAGCCCTTCATGTTCTCCCAGAGCCAGCCGCACTACGCCCGCACCTGGGTGCCGCTTCAGGACACGCCGGCGGTTCGCTACACCTTCGATGCGACGATCCGCGCGCCGCGCGACCTGATGGTCGTCATGGGCGCGGACGGCAACCCCTTCGAGCGCAACAACGACGGCGAGTACGAGTTCACCATGCCGCAGCCCGTGCCGTCCTATCTCATGGCGATCGCGATCGGCGATCTCGCCTTCGCCGAGATCGGTCCGCGCAGTGGCGTCTATGCCGAGCCGGACTGGATCGAGCGCGCCGCCGCCGAGTTCTATCAGCTCGAGGACATGATCGACATCGGCGAGGCACTCTACGGCGAGTATCGCTGGGGCCGCTATGACCTGCTGGTTCTGCCGCCGAGCTTTCCCTTCGGCGGCATGGAAAACCCGCGCCTGTCCTACGTCACGCCGACGATCATCGCCGGCGACGGCAGCCTGCTGGCCCTCGTGGCCCATGAGCTCGCCCACAGCTGGTCGGGAAATCTGGTCACGAACTCGTCCTGGCGCGACCTCTGGCTCAACGAGGGTTTTACCGTCTACTTCGAGTCGCGGATCATGGAGCAGATCTACTCGCCGGAGATCGTCGCCATGCTCGCCAAGCTGGACTGGGATGGGCTCCTTGCCAGCCTGCCGACGCTCGATGACTCGGACCGGCAGCTCGTCCGCGACCTGAGCGGTCAGGATCCCGAGGGCGCCTTCATCAGCGTGCCCTATGACATGGGGCGCTTCTTCCTCGACTGGATCGAGAGCCGGATCGGCCGCGAGGACCTGGATGTCTTTCTGCGCCAGTACTTCGATGAGTTTGCCTTCGAGTCCATCGACACGGAGACCTTCCGCGAGTACCTCGACACGCATCTGATCCAGACTCATCCCGAGGCGCTGACCCTGGCCGAGGTCGATCAGTGGCTCTACGAGCCGGGCATGCCCGGCATCGCTGTGGCCCCCGAGTCCGATGCCCTGGCGCAGGTCGACGCCCAGCGCGAGCGCTGGCAGAGCGGCGACCTGCCCTTGAGCGAGCTGCCGACCGAGGCCTGGTCGGTCTACGAGTGGCTTCATTTCCTGTCCGGCCTCGAGGGGCCACTCCCGACCGAGACCCTGGCGGCGATGGACGCGGCCTTCGGCCTGACCGAGTCGACGAACGTCGAGATCCTCTATCTCTGGCTACAGCACAGCATCGAGTCGGAATACGCGCCGGGCATCGAACGACTGGAGCAGTTCCTCCTCGAAGTCGGCCGCAACAAATTCACCCGCCCGCTCTACGCCGCGCTCGCCGACAGCGGCTGGGGCCGCGACTGGGCGATCGAAGTCTACGAGCGCGCCCGCCCCGCCTACCACCCGCTGACCCGTCAGGCCGCCGAGCGCGCGCTGGGCATCGAGGCCTCGGAGTTATAGCGGGTTATCGGTTGCTAACATCAGAGGCATTCACCACGAAGGACACGAAGGGCACGAAGTTAAGAAGACTAAATGTGAGCGGGCTTTCGGTTTTCTTCGTGCCTTCGTGGTGAAAGGCTTTTTTATTTTTTGTGGTCAGCAACGATCCCTCTGAGGACTCCACCCACGCAGAACACGGCCTGAGGGGTTTATAATCAGTACCAATTCAATCCTGTATCGCCCGAGATCATGTTCAGCAACTCCTACACGCCGGTGAAATTCGAACGGACCGCCGAGGTCGTGATGGTGCCTGAGGGCACCGAGGTCGAGCTGCCGACGGGCACCGTGGGCTACATCACCCAGTCCCTGGGCGGCAGCTTCACCATCTATGTCGAGGGCCGATTGTTCCGCCTGGCCGGCGAAGATGCCGACGCGATCGGGCGCGAGCCACCGCCGCGCCCGACGCTGCCCGACGACGCCACGGATCAGGACGTCGAAGATCTGGTCTGGTCCCAGCTCAAGACCGTCTACGATCCTGAGATTCCGATCAACGTCGTCGACCTGGGACTGATCTACGACTGCACGCTCGTGCGGACCGAGGGCGGTGGGCGGCAGATCGATATCGCCATGACCCTCACCGCTCCGGGCTGCGGCATGGGCGATGTGCTCGTCGCTGACGTACGCGATCGGCTGAAACTGATCCCGACCATCGACGAGGTCAACGTTGGTTTGACCTTCGATCCGCCCTGGAACCAGACCATGATGAGTGAGGCAGCGCGGCTCGAGACCGGTATGTTCTGAGCCGATGGACCGTTCCAAGGCCGGGCCCCGACGCGGATCCGTGGGTTCTTCTGTCCTCGCCGGCGCCTGGCCTGTGGCGTCGCGACTGAAGGCCGCGTCGCTCGGCGTGTGGCTGCTGCTTGCAGGGCTCGTGTCTGCCGAGGCCGCCGAGGTGCTGCTCCTCGACTCCGAGACCGGGCTCGGCGTTGCCGGCACGCTTCAGGTCGCAGCGGTCGATGGCGACACCCCGCCCCTGGCAACGCCGATCGATGCGGCCCTTCGACAACGCGGCCGATCCTTGCCGGTCAACGTTCGCGGGTCCGTCGACCTGGATGGGATCGTGGCCGTGCGCATCGAGGCCGACGGCTATCAGCCGATGCGAGCCGTGTGGCGCGCCAGCGACACGATGACGACGCGCACGGTGCTGCTGAGACCCCTCTCCCTACCCCCGCTGCCGAGGCGCGAATCACCGGACCAGCTGCTGCTGTCCGGCTGGGTCTCCGATCGGGTCCGGCGCGCGCCCGTAGCCGGCGCCCTCGTCTCCGTCAGCCACGCCGAGGCCCAGGCGCGAAGCCGTGACGACGGCTATTACGAACTCGTCGTCCCGGCACCGGCCGTCCGCGACGCTCGGCCGGCACCCGTTACCGTGCGTGTCGTGGCCGCGGGTTTTCCGGACCTGCTCATCGCCGATCGGCTGCTCGCGTCGGGCGCGACTCGTCTTAATCCCGTGCTTGGCGACGCCTCCCTTCGCCCTGGCGGTCATCGCCAGCTGCAGAGGGAGTTCCCGGGGCCCGAGGTGCCAGGCGTCCGGAACCAGGCGGCGCCCCGCCAGGGGCTCGGCGATGCACCGCCGACCAGCATCAATGTCGGCTTTGCCGACGCCAGCTGCAGCCAGCGATGCTGCACCGGCAGCTGCACCCACAGCTGCACCATGAGCCTCGAGGACTACGTTCGCCGCGGCCTGCCGAAGGAGTGGATCGCCGCCTGGAACCACGATGCCCTCGCCGCCGGCGCCGTCGCCTATCGATCCTACGGGGCCTGGCACGCGTTCAATCCGCCGCAGGCGGCCTTCGACGTCTGCTCGTCGGCCTGCTGTCAGGTCAATGAACCGGGAACGCAGTCCAGCACCGACGCCGCTGCTGCGGTCACCGCCGGTCTGATGCTGACACGCGACGGCCAGGTTTTTCGCGCCGAATACTCGGCCCAGAACAACAACCTGCTCGGCGCCCTGAGCTGCGTCAATCAGGATCCGAGCTGCGGTAACGGCTTTGCCGGGTCCCCGGCCACGGGCTGGCCCTGCCTGGCCGATCCGGTCAGCACCGACCAGGTCTGCTTCGGTCACGGCCGCGGTATGAGTCAGTGGGGCAACGAGTACTGGTCAGAGGCGACACCGCCCCGGCGCTGGAAGTGGCAGCTCAATCATTACTACAACGACAGCGGTCAGGGCAGCGGGCTCAGAACGGCCGAGGTCTCCCAGGTGCTTGTAATCGATGCGCTGCGCATCCAGCCGTCGCAGGTCGGGCAGGCGGCAGTGATTACCCTCGAGCTCGACGTTCGCAATCTCGCAGCGCAAGCGCATACAGACGTGTTGATCGGAGCCAGCCTGCGCCAGCCGCCCGCCCGCGCTCGCACTGCCGTCCAGCGGGAACAGCAGCGGCTCATCGAGGCGCAGCGCACGCAGCTCGTAGTTCTGCCCGCGCGAGGAGCCGACGACGACATGGGCACCGAACGAGTCGGGCTCCGGCATGACTTCCAGCAGCCCTTCGCCGGCAATGCTCGCCCTCGCCGCGCGGTAACCCTTGCCGCTGCGGAAAACCACCCAGATGCCGTTGCTGCCGTAGGCCGGCAGTCCCGTCACCTCCAGCTGCAGGGGATGGCCTTCCAGCCGGCCGTGGCCTGGAAAGTCAATGACTGGCTG
>CAZDFS010000057.1:0-23734 GCA_964504865.1 uncultured Wenzhouxiangella sp. | reverse complement strand
GTCCCTGGATTGCTCCCTGGCCTCATTCCCTGGTTTGCCCTGCGGCGACTCGCCCGGGTCCGACGGCGTCGGCTTCTCCTTCCGATTGCCACCAGTATCCTCCGCGCCTGCAGGCTTGCGCTCGGGCTGACTCTGCGTCGAGCCGCCACTACCCTGATCCTTCGATTCCGCCGCTGCCTGCTTTGGCGGCGTTGAGGACGCTGCCGGAGCGGGCTTGTCCTGTCGCGGCGAGTCCTTCTGCGTCGCCGCGGCGTCGGCCGGCTTGCCCTGCGCGTTCGGCTGATCCTTCTTGTCCGGCGCTGACTGGTCTTGCCCCCGGCTCGGCTGGTCGGGAGAGGTCGAGGGCGGCGTGTCCTGACCCTTGTCGGCGGCGGGCTCGGCGCGGCGATTCGATGCGTTTTCCGCCCTGGCGCTGGTGCTCGAGTCGTTCTGGGGCTGGCCCTCACCCCGGCCCTGACCACTCTGTCTGCTGTCGTTCGCGTCCTTGCTCGAATCACCTGACGTCGCCGGAGCGCTGGCGCTGCCCTGGCTGGAGGAATCGTTCGTGTCCTGCTGATTCTGCGCCTTGCTCTTGCGCTTCTTGCCTCCACGACGGCGTCGCTTCTTGCGCGGCTTCTGATTGCCCTTATCGTCGCCATCCTGCTGATCCGGACCGGGCTTCGGCGACTGATTCTGATCCTGGTTGCCGCCGTCGCTGCGACCGGCACCGGCTTTCTTTTTCTTCTTTTTCTTTTTCTTCTTCTTGCGTGGCCGGTCGTCGTGACCCCCGGCAGGACCGCCACCGCCGCTTCGGCCAGCCGGCTTGTTGTTGCTGCTCCGGTTGGCGCGGTTCGCTTCGTTGCGATTCGCGTTGCCCTGGGGCTTTTTCCTGCTGCCCTTGTCGGCGTCGTCGCCGAACAGCCCGGCAAAGAAGGCCTTCAACCAGGCCCAGAATCCCGTCGGTTTGCGGGCAGGTGCGGGACTGGCCGGCCGGACGCCGGAAACGGCGGCTTGCTGCGGCGGTGCGGGGGCGGGCTTGACGGCATCCGGTCGAGTAAAGTTATTACCCGACTCCGGCTCCTCGGACATCGGCAGGGCATAGCTCGGTGCGTCCGTATCTTCAGCGGAACGCAGGCGCTGCACTTCGAAGCGCGGGGTGTCGAGGTCCTTGCTGGCTACCACCGTGACCGGCACGTTGTTGCGCTTCTCGATTTCGGTCATCGCCGAGCGCTTTTCGTTCAGGAGGAAGTTGGCAGACGAGACCGGTGCATGAATCACCACCCGCGCCGTGTTTTCCTTCATCGCCTCCTCTTCGGCCAGTCGCAGGATGGCCAGGGCCAGGGACTCGATCGAACGGATCGAGCCCATGCCGTCACAGCGAGGGCAGGTGATATAGCTCGACTCGCCGAGGGACGGTCGGAGGCGCTGACGGGACATCTCGAGCAGGCCGAAGCGGGAGATGCGCCCGATCTGGACGCGTGCCTTGTCCATGCGCAGCGCGTCCCGCAGCCGGTTCTCGACCTGGCGTTGCGCGTCCTTGCTCATCATGTCGATGAAGTCGATGACGACGAGGCCGCCCAGGTCGCGGATCCGCAGCTGGCGAGCAATCTCGTCTGCGGCCTCCAGGTTGGTCTGCAGGGCCGTTTCTTCGATGTCCGCGCCCTTGGTGGCCCGCGCCGAGTTGATATCGATCGACAGCAGCGCCTCCGTGTGGTCGATGACCACGGCGCCGCCCGAGGGCAGCCTGACCTCGCGCGAGAATGCCGATTCGATCTGGCTCTCGATCTGGTAGCGAGAGAACAGCGGGATCGCATCGCGGTAGGCCTTGAGCTTGCGCAGATTGTGCGGCATCACCTGCTGCATGAATTCGCGAGCGTCTTCGAAGACCCGGTCGTCGTCGATGAGGATTTCGCCGATGTCCTCGCGGAGGTAGTCGCGAAGGGCGCGGATGATGAGCTTGCTTTCCTGATAGATCAGGAACGGCGATGGGCGTGACACGGTCGCTGTCTTGATCGCTTCCCACAGCTGCAGCAGGTAGTCGAGGTCCCACTGGAGCTCTTCCTGCTCACGGCCCACTCCGGCGGTTCGAACGATCAAGCCCATGCCGTCGGGCACTTCGATCTGCTTCAGCGTGTCGAGGAGTTCCTTGCGGTCATCGCGGGAGATCTGACGGGAGACGCCGCCGGCTCGCGGGTTGTTTGGCATCAGCACCAGATAGCGGCCGGCCAGGCTGATGAAGGTTGTCAGCGCCGCACCCTTGGTGCCGCGTTCCTCCTTCTCGACCTGAACGATGATTTCCTGCCCGGCTTTGACGGCGTCTTTGATGTCGACGCGCTGGCCTGCATTGAACTGCTTCTTGGCCTCGTCGTTGAAATACTCGCTCGAGATTTCCTTCATCGACAGGAAGCCGTGGCGCTCCGACCCGAACTCGACAAAGCAGGCATCGAGGCTCGGCTCGACGCGCGTGATGCGGGCTTTGTAGATGTTCGATTTCTTTTGTTCCTGCGCCGGAACTTCGATGTCCAGATCCAGCAGGGACTGGCCTTCGGCAATCGC
Organism: uncultured Wenzhouxiangella sp.; assembly: GCA_964504865.1. Classification (GTDB taxonomy): domain Bacteria; phylum Pseudomonadota; class Gammaproteobacteria; order Xanthomonadales; family Wenzhouxiangellaceae; genus Wenzhouxiangella. Next base: position 21,199 of record CAZDFS010000057.1, on the reverse strand, counting down.
GACTCGCACCTCTTCAGGCTGGGTCGCGTTGATCAACATGCGTTTCATTTCTGTCCTCCAGCGCCCAGGTTCCGGTGATCCGGAACTCGGCTCGGAAGGCAGTTCGAGACTCGTCACCGCGAGAAGGTCCCACGGTCGGACGTTTCACCCGGATTCTGCGTTCATTTCAATCCTGAGACGGCATCACCAGATCGCCGCCTCGTATCATCCGCTGCGCCGGCTCGCTTGCGTGAGTCCGGTCGCGTGGTCGAAGTCGATCGCTGCTCGCAACGGTCGTCCCCGCATGGTCTCGTTCTGTCATCCGCTCCGATCCATCGACGTCCGATGGAATGGTGCGCAATCATTGTTTTCATTGACCCGTCTGGCCGACGTCGCCGACTGGGCTCTCAATTCGACGTTTCGGATCACTCTCGAGCCGAACCGCCTCTGATCTCACGTACTTCCTACTGCGGACACCGACGTCGCTGTCCGGGTGGCGCTCGCGATGCGGCAAAACGCCGAATACCAGTGTCGTTGTGGCAGCGTGCCGAGCCCTGATTCGATCAAGGTCCTGACACCTCTGCCCCTGTCGGACTTCATCGACCTGCGACTGAATCAGTGACGCAGAGCAGAAAGCCCGGAGTTGTTCAAGATCGGGCGGGCGAGTCATGCCCGTGTGGCACAATATGGCCCCGAAATCGCATCCCTTCGTTTGCAGCGCACACGAAGGGGCCGTATCCGGATCGACGCACCAGAACCGCTGGTCAAGGCAGGTTCCGATGCTGACGCCACCCACCCGCGCACAACCGCCGAATAGTACCATCTTTAGCCCGATAACCGCCAGAGGCAGCAATCCCGATGAGCCAACCCGAGACGGGCGGCGTCCGACAAGAAAGCATTTCGCAGGACCGGGCAGGACAGCGCCTCGATAATTTCCTGATGGGTCTGCTGGGCAGCGTGCCCCGGAGCCTGGTCTATCGCATCATTCGAACCGGTCAGGTGCGCGTCAACGGGTCGCGCGCCAAACCGATGAAGAAGTTGAAGGCCGGTGACGTGGTCCGCGTCCCGCCCGTTCGCGTCGATTCGAAGCGAGAGCGCAGCGTCCCCGCAGGATTGGTCGAACAGGTCGAGAGCTGTCTGGTCGAAGTCAATGATCAGTTTGCTCTGCTCGACAAGCCGGCCGGGCTGGCCGTGCATGGCGGAACGGGGCTGGAGTTCGGTTTGATGGACGCCATCAAGCAGGCGCATCCGGCCTGGCGTCCGGTGCATCGCCTGGATCGTCCCACCAGTGGCTTGCTGTTGCTGGCCTGCAACCACCAGGCCCTTCGTGCGCTGCAGAAAAGCTTCATGAACCGCGAGGTCGAGAAGCGCTACCTGGCGCTGCTGGATGGGGTGCTTCCGGAGCCTCGGATGCGGGTCGACCGGCCGCTGAAGAAGATTCGGGATGCGAGCGGTCAGCATCGTGTCATCGCGGCTGAGGACGGACAGGCGGCGGTCTCGGTCTTCCGCCTCCTCGAGCGTGTCGGCAACCGCAGCTTCGTCGACGTCGAGATCGAAACCGGAAGAACGCACCAGATTCGGGCCCATGCGGCCAGCCTCGGGCTGCCGCTCGTGGGCGACACGCTGTACAATGAAGCGCCGACGACGGGGAATTTCAAACGCTTGTTCCTGCACGCTCACTATCTTCGGCTTTCATGGCCGGACGACGCCGTGTACAGTTCGCCGCTTCCCGATGAGCTCGATGCCATTCTGAGCGAATGCCGGCTTGTCTGATGGCTGGATCGAAGCTCGAACAAGACCAGGCCCGTCCATCGACGGGAACGCCGCCAGCGGAATCGCTGTCTCTGTCGACTGAATAGACTCAAGGACTCCAGCGCTCATGTATCAACCGCTGACCCTGTTTGTCGGACTGCGCTATCTCCGGGCCAAACGGCGGAATCATTTCATTTCTTTCATCTCCCTCATTTCGATGATGGGAATTGCCCTGGGTGTCGCCACGCTCATCACCGTCATCTCCGTCATGAATGGTTTCGAGACCGAACTGCGCGAGCGCATTCTCGGCATGATTTCCCACGCCACGATCCAGGGCTTCGACGGTGAGTTTCCGGACTGGGAAACGGTGGTGACACGTGCCGGCGAGCATCCACGGGTGACGGGGGCCGCGCCCTACGTCGAGCAGGAAACGATGCTGCGGGCGAGGCGGACGGCAGGCGCCCTGGTGCGTGGCGTTGATCCGGCAACGGAGCCCTCCGTGTCCGACGTCTCGGAGCTCCTCATTCGCGGTGAGCTGAGCGATCTGTCGCCCGGCGCCTGGAACGTGCTCCTCGGCGCCGGTCTTGCCGCGCGCCTGGGGGTCGGCATGGGCGACTCGGTGACGGTCTTCGCGCCGGAAATCCGCGCCACGCCCGCGGGCGTCCTGCCGCAGGTGCGCCGATTCACAGTGGCCGGAATCTTCGAGGCCGGCGTGCATGAATACGACACGGCGCTGGCGGTCATTCATTTGAGCGATGCCCAGCGCCTGTTCCGCCTGCAGGACAACGTCAGCGGCGTGCGGCTGAAGCTCGACGACATGCTGCGCGCGCGCTGGGTCGCGCAGGAACTCAGTGCCGAGCTGCCCGGGTTCTATCGCGTCCGGGACTGGACCCAGCAGCACGCCAACTTCTTCCGAGCGGTGCAGACCGAAAAGACGGTCATGTTCATCATCCTGTCGTTGATCATCGCGGTGGCGGCCTTCAACATCATCTCGACGCTGGTGATGGTGGTGACCGACAAGCAGGCCGATATCGCCATTCTCAAGACCATGGGTCTGGGCCCGAGACGGATCATGGGCGTGTTCATGGTCCAGGGCTCGCTGATCGGCGTCATCGGGACGGCCCTCGGCGTGGTCGGCGGGGTGGTGCTGGCGCTGAACGTGGAAACCGTGGTGGCCTGGATCGAACAGATCCTGAGCGTGGAGTTTCTGTCGGCGGAGGTCTATTACATCTCCGATCTGCCCTCTGAGCTGCGCTGGGATGATGTGACTAAATTTGCGGGCGTATCGCTCGTCCTGTCGCTGTTGTCGACGCTGTATCCGTCCTGGCGCGCGTCGCGCACGGAGCCGGTGGAGGCGCTTCGCTATGAGTGAGAGCCCGGTCATCCGCTGCCGTGACCTGACCCGGACCTTCGTTCAGGGGCAAAGCGAGCTGCACGTTCTGAAAGGCGTCGATTTCGACATCGCCGCCGGTGAGCGCGTCGCCATCGTCGGGGCCTCCGGCGTCGGCAAGAGCACGCTGCTGCATATCCTCGGTGGGCTGGACCAGCCGACCTCGGGAAGTGTCGAGATCGAGGGCCAGGACATGGCCGTGAGCGACGAGAGACGCCGCGCAGCGATCCGGAATCGGTCTTTGGGTTTCATCTATCAGTTTCATCACCTGCTGCCCGAATTTACGGCGCTCGAGAACGTCGCCATGCCGCTGCTGATTCGCGGCGTGTCCGCATCCGGCGCCAGCCAGGCCGCCAGCGACCTCCTCAGCCGGGTCGGTCTCGGCGAGCGTCTGGGTCACAAGCCCGGTGAGCTGTCGGGCGGTGAACGGCAGCGAGCCGCCGTGGCCCGCGCCCTGATCAACCGCCCGGCCTGCGTCCTCGGGGACGAGCCCACCGGCAACCTCGATGAGCGCAATGCCGCACAGATCTATGATCTGATGCTCGAGCTCAACAAGGAGCTCGGCACCTCGATCGTGCTCGTTACCCATGATCCCAAGCTTGCCGGCCGGATGGATCGGCGCCTTGAAATGACCGGTGGTCGCCTGAACCCTGTCTGAGGATTTTCCTCGGCCGAGCGCCACGGTGCTCGCCAGACAGGCTCGTCTGTTTTATTCTGTCTCGGGTCGATGGCTTGCGGAAGGCCGCAGGGAGAACTCGAGTGACGCAGGGCGCAGCGAGCGGTCGCGAGAATGCAAGTCGTTGCTCGCCGCCATGAACTGGCGCTGGCTGCTGGGTTTTTCTGCGGGCGTCGTGCTGTCGGCGCTGGTGCCCGCGTTGCCACCGGCCTGGCTAATCCTTGCTGCAAGCGCCCTGGCCGTCGCGCTGTGGGCGAGGCCTTCGACCCGCTGCCTGTCGTTGTTTTTCCTCGGCGCCCTGTGGTTTCTGGGCCACGCCCACTGGCAGATTCAGGGGCAGTGGCCGGAGGCGCGCGCCGGGGAGGTCGTGGAGATCCCCGTAAAGGTGGTCAGTCTGCCCGAGTGGCGGGGCGACAGCATTCGCTTTCTCGCAGAACCGCTCGAGCGCAACGGGCGCTGGCCGAGGCGAATCCAGGCGCGCTGGTATCGCCCGGGCGGCTACATCCAGGCCGGCCAGGTCTGGCAGCTTCGCCTGCGAGTGCTGCCGCCAAGGGGACGCGCCAATGCCGTGGGCTTCGACTACACCCGGTTTCTCCTCAGCCAGCGCATCGCAGCGATCGCCACGGTGCGCGACGGTCAGCGCCTGCGTGCCGCCGAGGGGCTCGCAGGCCAGATCAACCGCGCTCGCCAGTACCTGGGTGAAGTGATCACGGCCGAGACCCGGTCCCTGCAGGCAGCGAGCCTGATGCGGGCGCTCTCGATCGCTGATCGGAGCATGATCGATGAGGCCACTCGCGAGCGGCTGGCCGTGACTGGAACGGCCCACCTGCTGGCGATCTCCGGCTTGCATATCGGTATGGTGGCGGTCCTCGCCGGTGCCGTCGGCTCGGTGCTCGCCCTGCCGCTGATGCTGGTCTTTCCCGGCCTCGACCGGAAGCGATTTTCCCTGGGCGTCGGCCTGCTGTCGGCGCTGGCGTACGCCCTGTTGGCAGGTCTGACGCTGCCGACGCAGCGCGCGCTGATCATGCTCTGCGTCGTCGGCCTGGCCCTGGCGGTGCGCCGCGGAATTCAGCCGGCGCACGCGCTTCTCGTGGCCTTCGCCGCGGTCCTCGTCGTCGATCCGCTCGCCGTGCTGTCGACGGGCTTCTGGATGTCCTTTGCCGCGGTCGCCGTGCTGATCTGGACCTTTGCCTGGCGCCCGGCAGGGGGGAAGGGCATTGGGACCTGGCTGGTCGGTCTGCTGCGCGCCCAGATGGCCATCGGCGTCGGTCTGCTGGCCGTCAATGCTGGCCTGTTCAGCCAGGTGTATTGGGCGGGCTTTCCCGCCAATCTCGTCGCGATTCCCCTCGTCGGCTTCTGGGTGCTGCCGAGCTTGCTGGCCGGCCTGCTGCTGATTGCTCTGGATCTGCCGGCCGCGCCGGTTCTCGCCCTGGCCGAAGGCGGCCTGAATCTCCTCATGCGCTACCTCGAATGGTTGGAGACAAGGGGACCGGAGCCGCTCCTTCGCCCGCCCCTGTCCCTGTTCGTCATGCTGCTCGGCGTGCTGGGCTCGTTCTGGCTGCTGGCACCGCCGGGCTGGCCGGCGCGCTGGCTGGGCCTGGGACTGCTTGCACCCGTTCTATGGCCGGCGTCCCTGCCTGCCCCCGCGCCTGATCAACTCGCCCTCGACGTGTTCGATGTCGGGCAAGGGCAGGCGGTGCTGATTCGCACCCGCGATGACTGGACCCTCTACGACACGGGCCCGGGCGATGGGGCAGGGCAGGACGTTATCTCCCAGATTCTCCCGCCTGTCCTGGCCGCGTACGGCCGCCGCGGGCTCGATCGCGTGATCGTGTCCAGTGACCATGGCAGCGCGCGCGGCGGCCTGGGGTCGGTGCTGGCGCGCGTCCCGGAGGAGGGCTTGCTGACGCCGATCGACGGTCTCGGTCGGCGCTGTATCGCGGGGGAGGGCTGGCAGGTCGGGGCAATCGAGTTTCGCTTCCTCCATCCCGGCGCCAGCCTGCCGGATCTTGGCGGCAACAGCTCCTGCGTGCTATTCGTCCGCGGGCCGGGGCTCGCAGTTCTGTTGACCGGTCGGATCGATGCCGATGTGGAGCGCCGTCTGCTGGCCCTCGAACCCGACCTGGATCTCGACGTCCTGGTGCTGTCGGGTGGGGGGCATCGCCGGGCGAGTTCGGCGCCCTTTCTCGATGCGATCACCCCGAGCCTGGCCCTGGCCTCCGTCGAGCCCTTCGACCGCTTCGACCGACCCCATCGAGAGGTGATCGAGCGCCTCGAGTCGCGGGGGATTCGCTGGCTGTCGACGGCGGCCTGCGGCGCGATGACACTCCGAACCGATTCCGCCGGTCACTGGCGCCTGACCACGGCGCGTGGCCAGTCGCGACGATTCTGGGAGGCCGATCCGGACTGCCCCTGATCGACGCCGTCAGCCCCGAACACGCTTAACGCCAAGCAAACGACATGCCCGAAAGAACCCGGTATCATCGCCCCGGGGAGCTCGATCGTTGCCCCGAATAACGAGTAAGATCACGACATGTTCAGAGGAAAACCACGACTTCATGCTTGAAATCATGCTTGCAGGCGGCTGGCTGATGGTGCCGATCGTCCTCTGCTCCATCATCGCCGTAGCAATCATCATCGAACGCTTTATCGCGCTTCGTGCGGCGCGCGTCATGCCGCCGGCCGTGCCGGCACAGGTTCGACAATGGGCCCAGCAGCACGAGCTCGATGGCAAGCATATCGAGCAGCTTCGGCGCTCCTCGCCGCTTGGTCGCGTGCTCAGTGCCGCGCTCAACCACCGTGACCGGACGCGCGACGTCATCAAGGAAGCGGTCGAGGACACGGGGCGCCACGTGGTCCACGAGCTCGAGCGTTTCCTCAATACGCTGGGGACGATTGCCGGCATGGCCCCGCTGCTCGGTCTGCTGGGTACGGTGGTAGGCATGATCAAGGTGTTCAGCGCCATCATGGTCGAAGGCGTCGGTGATCCAAACGAGCTGGCCGGCGGCATATCCGAAGCGCTCATCACGACCGCGGCGGGCCTGACGGTGGCTATCCCGGCCTATTTCTTCTACCGCTATTTCCGTGGTCTGGTGCGCAGCCACGTGCTGCAGATGGAGCAGGAAGCCCTCAACCTGATCGAGGCCATCGAGCGCGCACCGCGCCGGCGAACGCGCGCCTCATGAAGCTGATCGAAGAGGAAAAGGAGGAGCCGGAGATCAATCTCACCTCCCTGATCGACGTGGTCTTTCTGCTGCTGATCTTCTTCATGGTTTCCACCACCTTCGAGCGCCAGTCCCTCCTCAGCCTTCAGCTGCCGGAGGCCAGTACCGCCGAATCCCAGTCTCTGCCTGAGCTGATCGAGCTGGTCATCACCGACGACGGGCGATTGTTTGTCGGTGAGGCCCAGCTCGCTGACGACCGACTGGCGACCATCCGGGCAGCTATCAGCGCCGCCCTGGTGGCCCAGCCGGAGGCCACCCTGGTCGTTCGCGCCGACGCCGAAGCCAGGCATCGGCTGGTGGTTCGCGTCATGGACGCGGCCGCCGCCGAGGGCGTCGAGGGCCTGACCATCGCCGCCGTGGAAGAGTCCGGGAACCAGCAGTGAGCTCGACCACGGGCCGCGGCACCTTCCGCCGGCTGCTGTCCTATCTGGCGCGCCAGCGCCTGGTATTTTCCCTGGCGGTCGTCGCCGTGGCGCTCGACGCTGCCGGCCAGGGCCTGTTCTTCTACCTGCTGCGGCCGCTCATCGATACGACTATCGTCAACCCGGAGCCGACCTTCAGCTGGTGGCTGCCGGGGCTGGTCATGGTGGCGGTCCTCGTTCGGATCATCGGCAATTTCGGTGGGGTCTTCGGCATGGAATGGGTCGGGCGGCGCCTGATCGCCGACCTGCGTCAGGAATTGTTCGCGCGCTACCTCGGCCTGCCCGCCAGCCACTTTGATCGGGAATCGTCGGGTCAGATGATTTCGCGCGTGACCTACAACGCCGAGCAGGTGGCTCAGGCGGCCACCACGGCGCTGATCGGATCCCTGCGCGATGTCTTCACGGTCATCGCCCTGATCAGCGTGATGCTGATCCAGTCCTGGCGTCTGACGCTGGCGATGCTGCTGCTGGTGCCCGTCATCGGCCTGGTCGTCACCGTCATCAGCCGTCGCTTTCGCCGGATTTCCGCGCGGATCCAGGAGTCCATGGGCGACGTCACCCACGTCACCGAGGAGGCGGTGAACGGCCAGGAGGTGATCAAGATCTTCGGCGCCCAGCATCAGGAACACGCTGCCTTCGGCCGCGTCAACGAAGACAACCGAGCCCTGCATCTGCGCCTGTCGGCCACGCAGCTTGCCTCGTCGTCGATGATTCAGCTGGCCGCCGGTCTGGCCGTGATCGTCCTGCTGATCATTGCCGCCAGTGATTTCATGCGCGAAGAGGTTACGGCGGGGATCTTCATGTCGGTCTTGGCCGCCATGGTGGCCTGCATTCCGCCGCTCAAGCGCCTGACCAAGATGCACGTCGTCATCGAGAAGGGGATCGCCGCCGCCGAGAGCATCTTCGAGGTGCTGGATACGCCCTCCGAGCCCGACCTCGGCACTTTCGATCCTGAGCGCGTGCAGGGCGCCATTGAATTCGACCGCGTCGGGTTCCGCTATCCCGGCACGGAGCGCGCGGTGCTCGAGGATATCGATCTTCTGCTGCTGCCCGGATGCATGACGGCCCTGGTCGGGCGCTCGGGCTCGGGCAAGAGCACGCTGGTTCGCCTGCTGCCTCGCTTCTACTCGCCCGATTGCGGAGAAATTCGCGTCGATGGCGTGCCCATCGACGAGTTCAGGCTCGACGCGCTGCGCCGGCAGATTGCCCTGGTTAGCCAGGACGTGGTCCTGTTCAATGACACGGTTGCGGGCAATATCGCCTACGGTGCCCTGGCCGACGTCGATCGCGAGCAGATCATCGACGTGGCCCGCCAGGCCAACGCGATGGAATTCATCGAACGCCTACCCCAGGGCCTCGACACGCCGATCGGCGAAGACGGAGGGCTCCTTTCCGGTGGCCAGCGCCAGCGAATCGCCATCGCGCGAGCGCTGCTCAAGGACGCGCCGATACTCATCCTCGATGAGGCGACCTCGGCCCTCGACGCTGAGTCCGAGCAGAAGGTTCAGCAGGCCCTCGACGCGCTGATGGCCAACCGGACCTCGCTGGTCATTGCCCACCGCCTGTCCACGGTACAGCGCGCCGATCGGGTGGTGGTCCTGGATCAGGGGCGGATCGTCGAGACCGGGACCCACGCGGAGCTCGTCGAACGCTCGGACGGGCTCTACCAGTACCTGCATCGCTTGCAGTTCGACGACGCTGGGCCATGAGCGCTCGCGATCGCATGGAGCGCCATCTCAACGCCCTCTGGTACTCGCCGAACCGGCAGCCGCCCTGGCTCTATCGGCGACTGGCGGGGCTGCATCGACGCCTCGCCCGGTCGCGGGCTCATCGTCCCCCGGGCCGACCTCGCGTGCCCGTACTGGTCATCGGAAATCTATGCGCCGGCGGCAGCGGCAAGACCCCGGTGGTGATCGCTCTCGCCCGGGCGCTGAAAGGCGACCGGCGGGTGGTGGTGATCAGCCGCGGCTACGGCGGCCGTGCCGAAGGCTATCCGCTGACCGTCGAGGCCGAGACCCCGGTGAGCGCCTGCGGCGACGAGGCGCTACTGATTCGTCGTGCGGCCGAGGTGCCCGTGATCGTCGACCCGCAGCGGTCGCGCGCCCTTCGCGAGGCCATCGAGGGGGCGGGCGCCGATCTTGTCCTGTCCGATGACGGTCTCCAGCATCAGGCCCTGCCGCGCAGCTTCGAGGTCTGCCTGTTCGATGGAGGTCGTGGCATCGGCAACGGTTATCTGCTTCCGGCCGGGCCCTTGCGCCAGCCTCTGGAGCGCCTGGCGGAGGTCGATGAGGTGCTGATCAAGGGGCCCGGCTACGACTGGCCGGGCGCAGACCGTTTTCAACTGCGGCCGCTGGCCCTTCGCCCCCTCGCTGACTGGCGCTCGGGCGCCCGAGCGGTCGATGCCGCGGACCGTCCGGCTGAGAACCCGCTGGCCTGGCGCGGGCGTGCAGTCAGCGCGGTCTGCGCCCTGGCCAACCCCGAGCAGTTCAAGGCAACGCTGGAAGGGCTGGGTCTGACCGTTGACCTGCGCGCCTTCCCCGACCATCATCGCTATCGGCCCGCCGACCTCAAGGGCCTCGAAGGGCCCGTCCTGACCAGCGCCAAGGACGCCGTGAAACTGCCGCCCTGGGCAGATCCCTTCGATGTCTTCGTGCTGGACGTGGCAGCCGAGCTGCCGCCGGCCTTTCTGCGGCGCGTTCGCGACCACGTGCGAGGATTCGACGCATGACCCAGCCCTTCCATCTCATCATCCCGGCGCGCATGGCCTCGACCCGACTGCCCGGCAAGATGCTGGCCGAGATCGATGGTCAGGCCCTGATCCTGCACACGCTGGCTCGCGCCCGGTCCTGTCCCGCCGCGAGCGTCCACGTGGCCACCGACGACCGGGCAATCGCCTCGACGGTCGAGCGCGCCGGAGGGCGCACCGTCCTGACCTCGCCCGATCACGCCTCGGGCACGGACCGCCTCGTCGAGGCGGCGGATATCCTCGGCCTCGACGATGAGGCGATCGTGGTGAATCTGCAGGGCGATGAGCCCGGCATGCCGACCGCCTGCATCGAGCAGGTCGCAGCATTGCTGACGGCGCGGCCCGAGGCGCAGATGGCGACGCTCTGGGCCGCCATCGACGACGAGACACTGTGGCGTGATCCCAACGTGGTCAAGCTGCTTTGCGGCCACAGCGGCGAAGCCCTGTACTTTTCCAGAGCACCGGTGCCGTTTCCTCGTCAGGGTGGCTGGCCGTCGGGCCAGGCGCGGCGGCATATCGGTCTCTATGCCTACCGGGTGTCGGCCTTGCGGGCCTGGCCGGCGCTGCCTGCCAGCCCCCTCGAAGCGCTGGAGTCCCTCGAGCAGCTCAGGGCAGTGCAGGCGGGCTGGTCGATCGTGACCGCCGCGGCCATGGAATCGATTCCGGTCGGGATTGATACACTGGATGATCTTGAGCGATTCCGACGAGCGAGGCTGGATTCCAAGTAAGATGATTTCTGGATTCAGGGTTTAAATAGATGAAAAATATACTTTTCGTTTGCCTGGGTAACATTTGTCGAAGCCCAACGGCCCAGGCCGTTTTCAGCGCCAGAATCGAGCGGGCCGGACTGCGCATCGCCATCGATTCGGCGGGCATCATCGACCATCACGCCGGGCAGGCGCCGGACGCCCGAGCCGTGGCCCATGCCAGGGCGCATGGCTTCGACCTGTCCGGTCAGCGGGCGCGACCGGTGGCCGAGGGCGATTTCTGGCAGTTCGATCGGATCTTCGCCATGGACCGGTCGAATCTTGCCGAGCTCGAGCGTCGGCGGCCCGCTGGCGCGCCCGCCAGGATCGATCTGGTGATGAGTCTCGATCCGGACTACGGCCTCGATGAGGTGCCGGATCCCTACTACGGCGGCGATGACGGCTTTCAGCGCGTGATCGATATGCTGGACTGTGCCGCCGCGCGACTGGTCGAGGAGCTGGCCGAGCTGGACCACCGCCGCGGATGAGCGAGTTCGACGGTCGCGAATTCGCGCGCAGTCTGTCGACGGGGCCAGGGGTCTATGTCATGCGCGACGCGGGCAAGAACGTGCTCTACGTTGGGAAGGCGAGAAATCTCCGCCGTCGCGTCGGCAGCTATTTCGTCAATCGCGCCAAGGGGGCCCGGATCGATCTGATGGTGCGCAAGATTGCGTCCATCGACGTCAGTCTGACGCGCACGGAGGCCGAAGCACTTCTTCTGGAAAACGAGTGGATCAAATCGCATAAGCCGCGCTTCAACATCAACCTGCGCGACGACAAGAGCTACCCCTGGATCCGCATCGACACGAGCCACCCCTATCCCCGCATCGGTTTCTATCGCGGCAATCGGTCCCGACCCGGCCGCTATTTCGGTCCCTACTCGAGTGCTGGAGCGGTGCGCGAGTCACTCAATCAGATCTATCGATTGATGGGCATCCGCCAGTGCCGGGACAGCGTGTTCTCGAACCGCTCGCGGCCCTGTCTGCAGTATCAGATCAAGCGTTGTTCGGCGCCCTGCGTGGGCTATATCAGCGAAGAGGACTACGCCAGGGATGTGGAAGCGGCGGCGCAGCTGCTCAAGGGACAGAACGAGGAAGTCATCGAACATCTGAGCCGGCGCATGAACGAAGCCAGCGAAGCCCTCGAGTTCGAAAAAGCGGCGGCGTTCCGCGACCATATCCGCTCCCTGCAGCGCGTCCGCTCGAATCAGTACGTCACCGACGGGGCCGAAAGCCTGGACGTGATCGCCCTGGTTACCTCTCGCGGTCAGGCCGCCGTCCAGGTCGTTGAATTCAGGCAGGGCCGCAATATCGGCGGTCGCTGCTTCTTTCCGGGCAATCTGGCCGACGACGACAGTGAGGCCAGGATATTGAGCGCCTTTCTAGGTCAGTATTACGCGGAGCGGATCCCCCCGGTCGAGATTCTCATGTCCTCGGAGCCCGAGGATCGCGATCTCTGGGAGGAGGCCCTGGCCAGCCGTCGTAGCGGCGCCGTCACGATCCGCTGGCGGGTGCGCTCTCAGCGCGCCCAGTGGGTGGCGCTGGCGCGGACCAATGCCGAGGACGCCCTGCGGCGACGCCTGGCCGAGCGCGACCACATCGGTCAGGGTCTGAATGCCCTGGCCGAGCTGGTGGATCTGCCGTCGCCACCGGCCCACATGGAGTGTTTCGATATCAGCCATATCTCGGGCACGGAGACGGTCGCCTCCTGCGTCGTGTTCGGACCCGATGGCGCGCAGAAGAAGCTTTACCGCCACTACAACATCGAGGGGGTCACGCCCGGCGATGACTACGCGGCGATGGAGCAGGTCCTGACCCGACGCTATCGGCGCCTGGTCGACGACCGCGGTGCCGTGCCTGATCTCATCGTCATCGATGGTGGCAAGGGACAGACCAACCGGGCCCGTGAAGTGCTGAGTGCGCTCGGCCTCGACGCCATTCCGATCCTCGGCGTCGCCAAGGGCCCAAGCAGGAAGGCGGGGCAGGAGTCCTTCGTGCTCGGCGATCGCCAGGTTCGTCCGGGCCCGCACCATCCTGCCTCCCATCTCATCCAGCAGATCAGGGACGAAGCGCATCGCTTCGCCATCACCGGTCATCGGCGTCGTCGGCAGAAACGCGCCCAGGGTTCGCCTCTGGAACAGATCAGTGGCGTCGGTCCGCAGCGGCGACAGACGCTGTTGACGCATTTCGGCGGTCTCAAGGGTCTGAAGAAGGCCGGGGCCGATGAGATTGCCCGCTTGCCCGGTATCAGCACGGCGCTGGCCGAGCGCATCGCGGAGGCCTTGCGGCGGATGTAATACCAACGCCATATCGAGGCGATCATGCGTAATAATGGCGGCAGGTCGTTGCAGGTCGTCGAAGTTTGAAGCTCACCATTCCCACAGCGCTGACGCTGGCCCGAATCGTCATGATTCCGGTGCTGGTCCTGGTCTTCTATTTACCCGTCGAATGGTCCAGCTGGGCTGCCGTTTCCCTGTTCATTCTCGCGGGACTTACCGATTGGCTCGATGGCTGGATCGCCCGACGCTTCGAGATGACCAGCTCCTTCGGCGCCTTTCTCGATCCCGTCGCCGACAAGCTGATGGTCGCCGTGGCGCTGATCATCGTCGTCCAGCGTCATCCCGAGATCGGCCTGGCGCTGTCGTCGGCTATCATCATCGGTCGAGAGATCACCATCTCCGCCCTGCGCGAATGGATGGCGTCCCTCGGTGAGAGCGGTCGCGTGAAGGTGGCCTGGGCCGGGAAGTTCAAGACGATTCTCCAGATGGTGGCGATCGGGTTCCTGCTCTACGGCGAGGACCTGGGCCCGCTGCCCGTTCTGGATATCGGACGCTGGCTGCTGATCGCCGCGGCCGCGCTCACGCTTTTTTCCATGGTCACCTATCTGCGCGCGGCCTGGCCTGCGATGCGCGCACCGGGCTGACCTTGTCGGGGGTTGTTGATGGCTAAACGCAAGCAAGCGGCACGGGCAGACCGGCACGTTCTCTATGAGGCCAGCGTGCAGGATCCCGAAGCCGAGATGGACTTCGTCTCCGACACCTTCGAGTCATTGACGGGACGCCCCCTGCGATCAATCCGCGAGGATTTCTGCGGCACGGCCAACACGGCGGCCTATTGGGTGAGGCAGCACGTCGAGAATCGGGCGATCGGCGTCGATCTCGATGCCGACACCCTGGCCTGGGGGCAGTCGACGCATATTGCCGGACTGAGCGCGGACCAGCGCAACCGAATCCGCCTGATCCAGGCCGACGTCAACGCCGTCGACGCCGAGGCGGTGGATGCCATCCTGGCGATGAACTTCAGCTACTACCTCTTTACCAGCCGCGAGGCCCTGCGCGCCTATTTTCAGCGGGCACGCACTGGCCTGGTCGATGATGGCATTCTCTTCCTGGACGCCTTTGGTGGTTACGACGCCCACCGCGAGCTCGAGGAGCGGACCGAATACGACGATTTTACCTACGTCTGGGATCAGGCCCACTTCGATCCCATCAGTCACGCCATGACCTGCAGAATCCATTTTGAATTCCCCGATGGCTCGGCGATGACCAACGCCTTCGAGTACCACTGGCGCCTCTGGACCCTGCCGGAAATCAAGGAGCTGCTGCTGGAGGCGGGCTTCTCTTCAGCCACCGTCTACTGGGAAGGCACTGACGAGGCGACAGGCGAGGGCGACGGTATCTACACGCCGAGCGATAGCGGCGATGCGGATGCCGGATGGATCTGCTACCTCATCGCCCGGAGGTAAAGGGCGGCGACGAAAGGACCGGCGTGGCCCAGGCCTAGAGCGTCGCGAAGCCCTGGAGCCAGTCTTCGAGGCCGGCATAGTCGGCGGCGTCCGCCGGCACGAACTGATCGATATCGAGTTCATGCAGCGCGGAGAAGAAATCGCCGTTGTTGTGCAGGTCGATCAGCACGTCGCGTATCTGCGCCTGAACCACGTCCGGTACCGCCGGCGATGCGGCAATGGTGACGTGGGGGAATTCCTGCGAGGTTTGAATCACCGCCAGGTTGACGTAGCGTTCTACCATGTTGTGGGGTGCCACCGCCGCTTCGGACTCCATCGCAAATACCATTTCGATCGCCTCCAGCCAGGACGATGCGTTGGACACCATTCGGGGCTGTGCCATCGGATTCGTGAACCAGCGTTGCAGCACCAGGTAGCCGAGGCTCGGTGCGGGCATGGACGAGACCGGGCGGGCAATGAATTCATCCAGCGTCGGCTCCATGTTCATGGTGTTGCCGATCAGCGAGAACGTGGCCGGCTCGGAGGCTTTGACCAGCGGCGTGTAGCCGTCGCGCTCCATTCTCAAGGCGATCAGATGCGCGTCTTCGAGGACCAGGTCCGGTTGATTTCCGCGGCGAATCGAAAGCCAGAAGCGATGGAAATCGCGGGCGGTCGAGAGCTCGTACTGGTGGGGAGTCGTTGCCTGGAGATAGTCGATCAGCGGGGCATAGACCAGCTCGGCCTGCTCCGGCGGAAAGATGGGGTGAACCTGAAGTGTCAGGGTCATCGGGGCGATCACTGAAGTCCCTGGGGAGCTCGGGTCGGCCTGATCCTGAGCGAGTGCGAAGGACGTCAGGATCATCGTCAGGCTGACGGCACCGAGGCGCAGGATGTTTCGGATTGAGATTTTCATCTAGGACCCGCCTTTAACTTGCTGATTCTTTATAGATTTGGTTTCGATATTAGCACAGTGTCTGCGGGGCCGCCATTTCCGCTTCACCGGAAAAATCAGGGCCGCTGAGCGCAATGCGATCCCCGACCTTCGCGTCATCGGGAACGACGGCCAGCGCAAGGCGAGTGGCGCCGGCGTGCGCCTCCGCCACGATGGTGATCGGTTTCCCGCTGGCAGTCTTTCCGCTGGCCCTTCGAAGGGAGGGCATATCCTGCTCTGCATCGCCTTCGATTCGAAGCCCGATCAGGCGCTCCGGCGCGCGGCCCAGGTAGTGCACGCGGGCGACGATTTCCTGCCCGGGATAGCAGCCTTTGCGGTAGCTCAAGCCATCGTTTTCTTCCAGTGCGAGGGCCTGCGGGAGGAACTTGTCCTGGCTGTCCTCGTCGAGCCAGGGCAGGGGAAGACGCAGGTCGTCGAGCTGCCAGCGCTTCAGGGTGTTGGTATCTGCTGGTTTCGAATCCGGAGTCGAGTCACCGGCCAGCAAAAGATGGCGAGCGGCCTCGTCGTTGGCAATCGGAGCGCCTTCTTCCCGTCCATAGCTCCCAAGCACGGTAGACGGCGGTTGGATGTTGACCTTCCTGCCGATCGTGAACAGGGCGAGGTCCTGGAGCAGGGCGGTTTGGGCCCGCGGCAGAATGAGTTCGACATCGCCTTGATCTGTCTTTGCCAGACTGATGAATCGAACTCGCCCCTTCCGATTGCACCAGGCCGTCTGGCGCCAGCAATCGTTCCCGAGTTGAGCGACATCCGAGGTGAACTGGGACTGACAGAACGCCACTGCGTCGCGACCTTCGATGCGACACCCGGCTAGATGCTCAATAGGGAACCAAGGGGTCATAAATCACTACATTCTGATGTGCAAAAAGGTACACTAGCATTATGAGTTTTAAAGACTCTCACTCAGGCGATTCATCGGTCGATTCGGCCGATCCCACATCGACGCAAGACAACCGAAGTCCAGCGACTGCCGAGTCGGGCAAGGCGAATGATTCGCCGACCGAATACGGTGGCCGGAAGTCCGGTCTTGACCCGACCCGTTACGGCGATTGGGAAAAAAACGGACGCTGCATCGACTTCTAGACATTCACAAACGTGAGAAATTCAACCATGGCGACGGATAACCGACCGCTCTCCCCCCACATTCAGATCTATCGGCCTCAGCTGACATCAGTGCTGTCCATATCGCACCGCATCAGCGGCATCGTGCTGAGTGCTGGCCTTGTCGCTGTTGTGCTCTGGGTACTCGCCCTGGCCGCGGGGCCGGAACAGTACGCTCGATTCGTGGCGATCGTCAGCCATCCCGCGGGTCTGATCGCCATGGTGGCGTGGACCATGGCCCTGTTCTACCACCTTCTGAACGGGATTCGTCATCTGCTGTGGGATGCGGGCTGGCTTCTCGATATCAAGAGCGCTTACGCCTCCGGATACACGGTTGTAGGCGGGGCGGTCATTCTTACGGCGCTGAGCTGGTGGGAGGTGCTCCTATGAAATTCCGGAATCCCCTGGCGAACGCGCGCAACCACGGTGCTGCCGGCGACGGCGTGGAGCATTGGTGGGCGCAGCGTTTCAGTGCGATCGTGATGCTTGCTCTTGCCGCCTGGGTGGTCTATGCCCTGGCCTCCATCGTTGGCGCGACGCACGCGGAGGCAGCCGCCTTCCTCGGCCGGCCCGTCAACGCCGCCCTCGCCATCCTTTTCATCGCCACGTCGCTTTATCACAGCCGCCTGGGTCTTCAGGTCGTGGTCGAGGATTACGTCCACCACCGCGGACTGGAGCTGACGCTGCAGTTGTTGATCAAACTCTCAGCGCTGATCGGCGGCGTTCTCGCCGTCGTGGCAATCCTGAATATCGCATTTGGAGCCTGATTCAAGATGGCTTATGAAATAACGAAACACGAATACGATGTCCTGGTCGTCGGAGCCGGCGGGTCGGGACTGCGGGCGACGATGGGCCTGGCTGCAACCGGGCTGACAACGGCCTGCATCAGCAAGGTCTTCCCGACCCGCTCGCACACGGTCGCCGCCCAGGGCGGCATGAGTGCGGCCCTGGGTAATATGGGTGAGGATGACTGGCGCTGGCACATGTACGACACCATCAAGGGGTCGGATTGGCTTGGCGATCAGGACGCCATCGAGTACATGTGTCGCGAAGCCATTCCTTCGGTGATCGAGCTCGAACACTTCGGCGTCCCGTTCTCGCGCACGGAGGCTGGAAAGATCTACCAGCGGCCGTTCGGGGGCATGACCACCCACTACGGCGAAGGAACGGCTCAGCGCACCTGTGCTGCTGCCGATCGGACCGGTCATGCCATTCTGCATACGCTCTACCAGCAGTCCCTGAAGCACGACGCGCAGTTCTTTATCGAATTCTTCGCCATCGACCTGCTGATGGATGACGGTGCTTGCCGCGGCGTTCTTGCCTGGGATCTTTCAACGGGAACGCTGCACGAATTCAGAGCGCATGCCGTGATCCTGGCGACCGGCGGCTACGGCCGCTCCTACTTCTCGGCCACCTCCGCGCATACCTGCACCGGGGATGGCAACGGCATGGCGCTTCGCGCGGGCCTGCCGATGCAGGACATGGAGTTTGTCCAGTTCCACCCGACCGGCGTCTATGGCGCCGGCTGCCTGATTACCGAGGGCGTGCGCGGTGAGGGCGGCTACCTGACCAACTCCAAGGGTGAGCGCTTCATGGAACGGTACGCTCCGAACGCCAAGGACCTGGCCTCCCGCGACGTGGTGTCGCGCTCAATGACCATGGAGATTCGCGATGGCCGCGGCGTTGGTGACAAGGGCGATCACATCCACCTGAACCTCCAGCATCTCGGGGGTGACGTCATTCACGAGCGGCTGCCCGGAATCGCGGAAACCGCCAAGATCTTTGCCGGCGTGGACGTGACCAAGGAGCCGATACCCGTGCTTCCGACGGTGCACTACAACATGGGGGGCATCCCCACGAATTATCACGGCGAGGTCGTCACGCTCAAGGACGGTGACCCGGATGCGGTGGTCGAAGGCTTGTACTCGATCGGTGAGGCGGCGTGCGTCTCCGTTCATGGCGCCAATCGCCTCGGCTCCAACTCGCTGCTCGACCTGATCGTCTTCGGTCGAGCCGTGGCGAAGCGCTGCGGCGAAACGATCAAGCCGGGGCAGTCGCACAAGACCCTGCCGGCCGGGGTTGTGGATGACCTTGTCGGTGAATTCGACCGACTGCGGCACGCCAAGGGTTCCACGTCGACGGCCGAGCTCCGCGACCGCATGCAGCAGGTGATGCAGGAGGATGCGGCGGTGTTCCGAACGAGCAAGACCTTGGCCGAAGGTGTCGACAAGATCAACGATGTGCTGGCCGGCTTCGACGACGTCAAGGTCAGTGACGAGTCCATGATCTGGAACTCCGATCTGGTCGAAACCCTGGAGCTCCGGAATCTGCTCGCCAACTCGGTCACGACGATGGTGTCAGCCGAGAATCGCAAGGAGAGCCGCGGTGCTCATGCGCACGAGGACTATCCCGATCGCGATGACGAGAACTGGCACAAGCACACGTTGATCTGGATGGATCAGGACGGCAAGACCACGATCGACTATCGCCCGGTGCACATGCATACGCTCAGCGACGATGTAGAAGTCGTTCCCCTGAAAGCGCGCACTTACTGACATCGAAAACCACGACACTGGCAAGGCAACATGGCTGAATTCAGACTTCCGAAAAATTCGCGTATCCAGAAGGGCAAGGTCCACAAGGCCGATGGCGCGAAACGCGTCAAGACCTTCCGGATCTACCGCTGGGATCCGGACGCCGGGGAAAATCCTCGGGTCGATAGCTACGAGATCGATCTCGATCAGTGTGGCCCGATGGTTCTCGATGCGGTTCTGAAGATCAAGAACGAGATCGATCCGACGCTGACTTTCCGACGGTCCTGTCGAGAAGGGATCTGTGGATCCTGTGCCTTCAATATCGACGGCACCAACACACTGGCCTGCACGACGGCGATCGAGGACATCAAGGGCGACGTCAAGATCTACCCGCTGCCGCATCTGCCGGTGATCAAGGATCTGGTCCCCGACCTGACTCATTTCTATGCCCAATACGCGTCCATTCGGCCCTGGATTCGAACGCAGAGCCCGGCACCGCCGGACAAGGAGCGGCTCCAGTCGCATGAGGATCGCGCCAAGATCGATGGGCTGTACGAGTGCATTCTCTGCGCCTGCTGTTCGACGTCCTGCCCAAGCTATTGGTGGAACGGCGACCGCTATCTCGGCCCCGCCATCCTCCTCCAGGCCTACCGCTGGCTGGTGGATTCTCGCGATGAAGCGACCGGCGAACGGCTCGATGACCTCGAGGATCCTTTTCGTCTCTACCGCTGCCATACGATCATGAACTGCGCTCGGACCTGTCCCAAGGGCTTGAATCCCGCCAAGGCGATTTCCGAGATCAAGAAAATGATGCTCGAGCGGCGCGGTGTCTGACAGCGTCTCCAGCGCGCCTGCGCCCGCAGAGCTGTCGCGCCTGCGCTGGCGGTGCCGCAGGGGTATGCGAGAGCTCGACGTTCTGCTGACCGCCTGGCTCGAAGCCTCCTATGCAAGTGCCGACAGCGGTCGGCGAGCGGCCTTTGATCGCCTCCTGGACTGCGAAGATGATGCCATCTGGGACTGGATGATGGGCCGCGCGCAACCGCCAGACGATCTCCTCGATATCGTTGGCTTGATCGGGCAGCATCATGCCGAGCAGCGCCGACCCCGCTGATTGCTTCTCTGCCATCCGTCCAGCGCCGCTTCAGGCCTGGTTCGTCGGCGGTCTCGCCTTGCTTGCGGTTCTGGCAATTGCGCTTTCCGGGCTGCCGATTCTCGTGTCGGTGGTCTCGGGCCTGCTTACGATGGCCTACGCCGCGATGGTCATCCGCCGCTGTTTCCGGCCCCGCTTCAAGCGCTTCGGGTTGTTGAGGCATGCAGTGATTCTTTCCGATAGACGGGGCGCCGAGCTTCGCTGTCGACTGCGCCGCCCGGCATTTCTCAGCCCTGCTTTTATCGGCCTGCCGCTCGTCGATGGAAACGGTCGGCGATTCGCCTGTGGGTTTTTCTCTTCGCAGCTCGACGGCGACGTCTGGCGTCAGGCTCTCGTTCGTCTCAAGGGCCAGACCCTTGATTGATGGGCCCCGGGCCGAGCTGGCACATCGATCGAGCTCTGGACAGCCCGCGCGTGTCGGATCGAGCGGGCTGTCCCTTTAACGGCCGGGGGGGGCGGTGTAGCATCGGTGGATCGCCGGGTGCGCAGGAAGCTCGCAAATGAAGCGTTCGATACGCCCTTCGGGTACCGAGTCCGAGGCCGCTGAGAAGGGCGAGCGCGGCGTCGTTTTCCGGATCCGTCAACTGACGAAAACCTACCTCGTGGGTGAGACCGAGATTCATGCACTGCGCGGGGTCGATCTCGATCTGCTGGCCGGCGAGCTGGTCGTCATGCTCGGTGCGTCCGGCAGCGGCAAGTCGACGCTCCTGAACATCATCGGCGGCCTGGACACGGCAAGCAGCGGCAGCGTCGACTACCGGGGGCTGTCCCTTACCCATGCCGACGATCGCGCGTTGACCGACTATC
>CAZDFS010000056.1:16485-23968 GCA_964504865.1 uncultured Wenzhouxiangella sp. | reverse complement strand
GCCTGGCCGGTGCGGGAGCGGGGGCGGCCGAGTTCGCCGGCGATCCAGTCGCCGACGCGCGCCAGGGCCATCAGGTCGACCCCGGTGTCCATGCCGAGCCCGTTGAGCATGTAGACCACGTCCTCGGTGGCCACGTTGCCCGTCGCGCCACGCGCATAGGGGCAGCCGCCGAGTCCGGCCACCGACGAGTCGATAATCCGGATGCCGACATCCATGCAGGCGTGGATGTTCGAAAGAGCCTGGCCGTAGGTGTCGTGGAAGTGCACGGCGAGATTGTCGATTGGGATATGTTGGGCGACGGCCTGGACCATGTCGCGGGCCTGAGCCGGCGTGCCGACGCCGATCGTGTCGCCGAGGGAGATCTCGGCGCAGCCGGCATCGAACAGGGCACGCGAGACACGCACGACTTCACTGACGGGCACCTCACCCTGGTAGGGGCAGCCGAGCACGGTGGAGACGTAGCCGCGCACGCGCACGCCGTCGTCCGTGGCGCGCTCGATGACCGGCACGAAGCGCTCCATCGATTCTTCGATGCTGCAGTTGATGTTCTCCTGGTTGAAGGCTTCCGAGGCGGCGGTGAAGACCGCGATTTCTTCGGCACCGACAGCGCGAGCGCGCTCGTAGCCGCGCAGGTTGGGCACGAGCACCGGGTAACGCACGCCCGCAGACTTGGTGATACGGCCGAACACTTCCTCGGCGTCGGCCAGCTGCGGGATCACCGGCGCGCGCACGAAGCTGGTCGCCTCGATCACCGGCAGACCCGTCGCCGACAGGCGGTCGATCAGCTCGACCTTGACCTCCGTCGGGATCGTGTAGGGCTCGTTCTGCAGCCCGTCACGTGCACCGACCTCGACGATCTGGACCCGGTCGCTCATTCCCTCAGGCCAGTTCGATGGCCACGGCCGTGGCTTCGCCACCGCCGATGCACAGGCTGGCCACGCCGCGCTTGCCGCCGCGCTGCTTCAGGGCATGGATCAGGGTGACCAGGATGCGCGCACCACTCGCCCCGATCGGATGGCCCAGGGCGCAGGCGCCGCCGTGGACGTTGACCTTGTCGTGGGGCAGGTCGAGTTCTTTCATCGCCGCCATGGAGACGGTCGCGAAGGCCTCGTTGATTTCGAAGAGGTCGACCTCGTCGGCGCGCCAACCGGCCTTGTCCAGCACCTTCTGCATGGCGCCGACCGGGGCGGTGGTGAACCATTCCGGCTCCTGCGAATGGGTGGCCTGAGCGACGATGCGCGCCAGCGGTTCGATGCCGCGCTGGCGTGCATTGCTTTCGCTCATCAGGACCATCGCCGCCGCGCCATCGGAAATCTTCGACGAGCTGGCGGCGGTAATGGTGCCGTCCTTGGCGAAGGCCGGGCGCAGACTCGGCATTTTCTCGACGTTGCAGCGCGGTGGCTCTTCATCACTGGCGATCTCGACCTCGCCCTTGCGGGTCTTGACGGTGACCGGGGTGATTTCCGCATCGAAGGCGCCGGATTCCATGGCCGCGGTGGCGCGCTCCACCGAGGCGGCGGAAAAGGCGTCCTGCTCTTCGCGGGTGAATTCATACTTGGCCACGCACTGCTCGCCGAACTGGCCCATCATCTTGCCGTCATAGGGGTTCTGCAGACCGTCGAAGAACATGTGGTCCAGGGCCTGAACGTGGCCCATGCGCAGGCCGCGATCCATCAGGTAGGGCGCGTTGGTCATGGACTCCATGCCGCCGGCCACGACGATGTCCGCCGAGCCCGCCGCGATGGCGTCGCGCGCCTGCATGACGGCCTTCATGCCCGAGCCGCAGACCTTGTTGATGGTGGTGGCGGCAACCGACATCGGCAGATCCGCACCGAGCGTCGCCTGGCGGGCGGGGGCCTGGCCGGCCCCGGCCGGCAGCACGCAGCCCATGATGACCTCGGAGATATCGTCGCCGCCGACCCCGGCGTCAGCGACCGCTGCACGGATTGCGGCGGCCCCGAGAAGGGGGGATTTCACCGGAGAAAACTGGCCCTGAAACGAACCGATGGCGGTGCGGCGGGCGGAAACGATGACGATGGACTCGCTCATGAGCAGGACTCCGAAGGAAAGAATTCGATGGAAGCCGCCATTATCGCAGCTTGGCGACGGCTCTGGGAGTGCCCGGGGCGGCGAGTGTGGGCAACCGGCTTGGAACTGCGCCCGATTTTTGTCGTCCTAGCGCCAGGACAACGCTGATTGCAGAGACCTCGATATGCTGAAAAACCTCGCCGCTCCCCTCTCCATACTGACCCTCGCAACGGCTTGCACCTGGGTTCAGCCCGACCCTGGCGCTGCGGCGATCGCCCTCCTCGAGCCGCAGGAGGCCCTGGGCTGCCAGCGACTTGGCCAGACCACGGTCTCGGTCCGTGATCGGGTCGCCGGCGTCCAGCGCAGCCCGTCGCAGGTCACGGAAGAACTCCGCACCCTGGCCCGGAATTCAGCCATTGACCTGGGCGGAAATGCCATCGTCGAGGAGGAAATGGTCGACACCAGCAAGCAGCGCTTCGGCATCTATAGCTGCGGGCCTGATCGTGCGCAAAATCTTTAAATCGCGAAGCCGCAAAGCAGCAAAGAGAAAAACAGACTTTCTAAGAATTGAACAGGCTAGGTGACGTCGCAACGCAAGCGAGGATTTCACACTCAACGGAGATCGAGCGTTCCAATGGTTTTTTCATTGAAAAGCTTTCGATTTTCTGTGCTGCTTTGCTGCTTCGCGACCAACAGGGTTTTCGGTTTCGACTACACGAAATGTTCGTCGAGGTAGCGGTTGACTTCCTTTTCGACCGCCGGTTCGAGGTAGGAGAGTAAAAAGCCGAGCTGGGCCCGGACGTGCACGACGTCCTCGTTGACGTCGATCTCGCCATTCACGCCCATGCGTTCGAAGATGATCGTGTCGCCGTCCCAGTGGTAGTTCACGCCGAACTTGTCGGACAGGTCGCTGGCCAGATCGTCGGCCACCTGCTGCGCCTCTTTCAGCGACTTCGTGTGCTTCTTCTGTATATCAATCGCCACCGGTCTCTCGCCTTTCGCTTTTCGCCGTTCGCCCTGCGCCCTTCGCCCGCCTACAACGTATTCTTTCGCGGGGGCACCAGCGCGCTGGCCACGATCATACCAGTGGTCAGAGCCACGGCAATCATGGCGGTGAGCAGGGCGGTTTCGATGCCGGAGACGACATCGTTCTCCAGCAGCGTTGCCAGGCTGCGCAGGCCGATGGAGCCCGGGACGAGCAGGATCAGCCCCGGGATATGGATGATCGAGCCGGGGCGCCCGGTCAGGCGAACGAAGACATTGCCCGTGAGCCCGATCACAAGGGCGCCGGTAAAGGCACCGACGACGGGCGCTCCAATGGCGACGCCGACGAAGGACGTTGCCCAGGCGATCATGCAGGCCAGGAGCATCCAGATCCAGTCGCGGCGATGGCCCTGAAAGAGGATCACCAGGCCCAGCGCTGCGATCAGCAGTCCCGGTCCGGTGACCCACTGCGGCAGGGGGTTGGGGTTGACCAGGTCGACGGGGCCGACCACGGCCTGCCCGGCCAGACCACCGACGATCAGGCCGAAGGTGAGCAGGGCAAACATCATCGCCGCCGAGGCCATGCGCGCGGCGCCCGACACCAGGTGGCCGGTCGCCAGTTCCCGGCAGGCCGTGGTCAGGTCCATGCCGGGGACGAGGGCGATGACGCTGGCGATCAGGGCGGGCATCAGGGCCGTTTGCGGATCGAAGCCGCACCACAGGGTGCCGAGGAAGGTGGTTGAAGTTGCGGCCAGCGGGGCGATCAGGCGAGACCGTTCCGCGTGCGAGCCCAGCAGCAGCACGGTCAGGGCCGTGGCCAGGCCTAGGAAGGTCGCCAGGACAGCCTCGCGCCAGCCGCCCCCGAGCAGCGGGGTCACGCCAAAGGCAATGGCGATGAAGGAGACGAACTGCCAGCCGCGATTGAAGCGGGGTGGCGCGGAGTCGATCTGTCGCACCAGCGCATCGGCTTCGGACGGACTCAACTGCCTGTCGGCGAGTCGGTCCATCACCTCGGTCAGGTCGGCCAGCTTCGAGAGATTGGGTGCGCCGGGCTCGGACCGAGCAAGGTAGGTCTGCTGCTGGTCGCCGTCGCCGAGGGAGACCATCAGCGCCGTCGGGGTGGAGAAGAACTCGGCCTGCAGGCCGAGCCGCTGAGCCATGATCTGCATGGCGGATTCCAGGCGATGGGCCGGAGAGCCTACGTGCAGGAGCGCGCGGCCCATGTTGAGCACCAGTGCGCCGTAGCGGCTCGCCTCGTAGGGCTGAGGGGCCTCGTCGATCGGGGTGATTTGTTCCATGCGCGCGAGTGTCGCATACTGACGCGCCATTGCCTCGTCCATCGCTGCCAGAGAATTGCCTTGAGTCGCCTGACCGTTCGCCGGATTACCGTCGCCTTCTTCCTGCTTAATCTCCTCGCGATCACCTGGCCGGTGGTCACGCTCTTCCGATCGGCCGAGCCGCTGGTTCTCGGTCTGCCCCTGTCCATGGCCTGGCCGATCGCCTGGATCCTCATCGGCTGGATCATGCTGCTGATCCTGGATTACGTCGAACAGCGGCACGAGGACTCCTGATGCCTCAGTGGGTCGTGATTTCGACGATGATCGTGGCCTACCTGGGGCTGACGCTGTGGGTCGGCCTCAGAGCCGGTCGCGGAACCTCGTCCACCGTCGACGGTTTCGTTGCCGGCGACCGCAACTTCGGCTTCCTGGTGATGTATTTCGTCACCGGTGCCACGGTCTTTTCGGCCTTCGCCTTCCTCGGCGGTCCCGGCTGGGCCTACTCGCGCGGCGCTGCCGCGTTCTACATCCTGTCCTACGGCGTTCTCGGCATGCTGCCCTGGTACGTGATCGGACCGAAGGTGGCGCGTATCGGCCGTCAGCTGGGCCAGGTCACCCAGGCGCAGTTCCTGACCGGACGCTTCGGCTCGCGAGGCCTATCGCTGCTGATTGCGCTGATCAGCATTGCCGCGCTCATCCCCTACATCACCCTGCAGATGCGCGGTGCCGGCATCGTGATCGAAGCCGTCACCGAAGGCCAGGTGCCGCTCTGGGCCGGCGCGGCGGTGGCCTACGGCATCGTGCTGATCTACGTGCTGGTCAGCGGCGTCAGCGCCGTCGGCTGGACCAACACGCTCCAGGGCGTGTTCATGATCGTGATTGCCTGGAGCCTCGGTCTGTACCTGCCCTTTGCCCTCTACGGGGGCATCGGGCCGATGTTCGAGGCGATCCTGGCCCAGCGTCCGGAGATGCTCACCCTGCCGGGCCTGACCGCTGACGGTGGGCCCTGGTCCTGGGCGGGGTACACGAGCGCGATCCTGATCAGCGCCGTGGGCCTGACCATGTGGCCGCATATCTTCATGAAGGCCTTCACGGCGCGTGACGAGCGCATCATTCGGCGGACCGTGGTGTGGTTCCCGACCTTCCAGCTTTTCCTGGTTCCCGTCTTCCTGATCGGCTTCGCCGGCGTGCTGTTCGTCGACTCTCTGGCGCAACCGGACTTCATCCTGCCGCACCTGATTTTGAACGTGGATCTCCCGGTCATTGTGGTGGGCCTGTTCTGCGCCGGGGCCCTGTCGGCCTCCATGTCCACGGGCGATGCGCTGATGCACGCCACGGCGTCGGTGGCAGTCGAGGACGGCGTGCGCCCCTTTGCGAAGCTCAACGAATATCAGCAGCGTCTCCTGATCCGGATCCTGATCGTGGTTGCGGGTGCCGTGGCCTATTACTTCGCCGTCGCCGAGGGCATGTCCCTGGTCGTCCTGCTTCTGACCTCCTACGGCATCATCGCCCAGCTCGCCCCGCCGGTCGTCGCTGCGCTGTTCTGGCGTCGCGCCACGACGCCCGGGGTGATCGCCGGTCTGGCCGCGGGTGGCGCGACAACGCTGCTGTTCTTCTTCGCGCCGGAACTCAAGCCCCTTGCCCTCCACGAGGGCCTGTTCGGGCTGATCGTGCACGTTCCCGTGCTCGTCGTCGTGTCCCTGCTGACGCCGGCACAGGACCCGGCGACGGTCGAGGCCTACGTCAATCCGCCCGCCACACACACGACCAATCAATCGACTTCCACGACCGCGCCATGAAACCTATGAACTCCATCGATATGCTCGCCCGCCTGGTGGCCTTTCCCACCGTATCCCGCGACTCGAACCTGCCCCTGATCGACTGGGTCGAGGACTATCTGCAGGCCTTCGGTGCCCGCTGCCGCCGGACCGAGGACGAGACCGGTAACAAGGCGAACCTGTTCGCAGCGATCGGCCCCGATGCGCCGGGTGGCGTCGTGCTGTCGGGCCATACGGACGTGGTTCCCGTCGACGGCCAGGACTGGCAGACCGATCCCTTCGAACTGACCGAGAAGAACGGCTTGTTGTTTGGCCGCGGCAGCTCGGACATGAAGGGCTTTTCCGCCGTTTTCCTATCGCGGTTGGCGCATCTGGATCGCGCGACGATGAAGCGGCCGCTGTACCTGGCCCTGTCCTACGATGAAGAGGTCGGCTGCCTGGGCATCGACCGCATGGTCGACGATGCCCTGGCCCATTTCTCCAGGCCGGCCTACGCCATCATCGGCGAGCCGACGACGATGCAGGTCGTGCGCGCCCACAAGTCCATCAACGTATTCAGGACGGTGGTGACCGGCCAGGCGGCGCACTCGAGCCAGCCCCATCGCGGCGCCGGTGCCATCCTGGCGGCGGGCCGAATCATCGAGCGTCTCGACCGCATCGGTCGGGAGTGCCGGTCGCAGGCGGATGATTCGGGCTGCGAGCCGCCCTGGACCACCGTTCAGGTCGGCAGGATTCAGGGCGGTACGGCGGTCAATATCCTGCCGAGCCACTGCGAGTTCCTGTGGGAATATCGCGGCCTGCCCGATGAGGACCCGGACCTGATCATCGACGCCATGGAGCAGTTCATCGAGGAGGAGATCCTGCCGGACCTGCGCGAGTTCGCGACGGAAGCGTCAGTCCAGACCACAGCGATCGCTCGCGTGCCGCCCCTGACACCCGATCCGGAGGCGAAGGCCGAGCGCTGGGTGCGAGCCTTGAGCGGCGTCCGGGAGGGCGGTTCCGGTGAGGTCTCCTTCGCCACCGAAGCGGGCAGCTTCCAGCGCGCCGGCATCAGCAGCGTCGTCTGCGGCCCGGGCTCCATCGACCAGGCCCATCAGCCCAACGAGTTCATCGACCCGGCGGAACTGACCCGCTGCGAAGCGATGGTCGATGACGTCTTCGCCTACCTGTGCCGCTCGAACTGATCTTGCGAATCTCGTGACGGAAAACCTTCAATACGCGCTCGGCCGTTCTCCGTCCAATAGCTTTTTGCCTGCGGCAAACCGCTAAAGGACTCCAAACTGAGCCAAGCAGCGAAGCAGCGAAGAAAAGCAAAACCTTTTGAACGCGAAGACGCCAAGAAGGTCAAGAAATCAATCTAAAAAATCTCAAGGGCCTTTTTCTTAGATTGCTTTGAGTTTTTCTTTGCTTCTTTGC
>CAZDFS010000056.1:0-16385 GCA_964504865.1 uncultured Wenzhouxiangella sp. | reverse complement strand
CTTCTTTGCTGCTTCGCTGCTTTGCGTATTAAAGATTTTCCTTTTGCACCAGCCAGCGGTCGAGCTGGTCGGCGAAGCGCTTTCGATCGCTCTTGGACAGGGCCGAGGGCCCGCCGGTGTGGACGCCGCTGCCGCGAAGCTCGTCCATGAAATTACGCATGGTCAGACGGGCCTTGATCGTGGCTTTCGTGTAAAGCTCGCCTCGCGGGTTCAGGGCCAGCGAACCTTTTTCGATGACTTCGGCCGCCAGCGGGATGTCGGCGGTGATGACCAGGTCACCTGGATTCATTCGCCGAACGATCTCGTTATCGGCGACATCGAAGCCGGCACTGACCTGGACGTTGCTGATCAGACTGGAGTGACGCTGCGGTAGGGGGTGATTGGCGACGAGCGTCAGCGGCGTTTCGGTGCGTTCAGCGGCCCGGAACAGGATGTCCTTGATTGGCCCTGGACAGGCATCCGCATCGACCCAGATCCTTCTCACGCACGCGCCTCCGCTCTTTGCTATGGTTCGGTCTTGAGCCAAGAGAGTAGCTGAAATGCGGCTGGAGCTGTTTCAGGTCGATGCCTTCGCCGACCGTCTCTTCGAAGGCAATCCGGCGGCAGTGGTGCCCTTGGCCGCCTGGTTGCCGGACGGGGTGCTTCAGGCCATCGCGCTGGAGAACAATCTCTCGGAGACGGCTTTTTTCGTTCCTCAAGATGATGGCTATCGCCTTCGCTGGTTCACGCCGGAGGCGGAAGTCGATCTCTGCGGCCACGCAACGCTGGCCAGCGCACACGTCTTGTTCGAGCATCTTGACTTCTCGGGCGATGAAATTCGGTTCCAGTCCAACAGCGGCGAGCTGCGGGTGCTTCGATCTGCCGACGGCCTGACGCTCGACTTTCCGGCGATCATCCCCAAGCCCATGGGCATGCTGCCCGATATCGTTGACGGGCTTGGTGCCGAACCGAGTCTGCTGCTGGCGGCGCCTGACTATGTCGCCGTCTTCGAGACCGAGGCACAGGTCCGCGACCTTCAGCCTGACTTCAATGCCCTGAAGCGTCTGGATCGTCGCGGTGTGCTCGCCACGGCGCCCGGCGACGAGGTCGACTTCGTCAGTCGCTGCTTCTTTCCCAAACTTCAGGTCGACGAGGACCCGGTGACGGGATCGGCGCACTGCAAGCTGGTGCCCTACTGGGCCCAGCGTCTTGGCAAGACGCAGATGATCGCGCGCCAGGTGTCTGCCCGAGGCGGCACGCTGAACTGCGCACTCAAAGGCAAGCGCGTTTATCTGACCGGGCGGACGGTCGATTATCTACGGGGTTCGATCGAGTTACCCGAGTCCGTGCCGGCCTGAATACACTTGTCTGCCTTGTTTTCCTGGAGCTTGAAGATCGATGGTTCCCTCACTGATATCGCGCCGCAGTGTCATGTTCGCCTGGGCTGTTCTGATGATGAGCGCTGGCGGTGGCCATGCCGCTGACTCGCAGCGCGCGGAGATCCGCCTGAACGGCGCCGAACGCTATTCGATCGACCCCCTTGGCCTGGTCGTGAAAGGGGCCTTGCCCGGCGGGCTCGTGGTCATCAACGGTCGTCTTGTCGATGGGGAAGGGCGCCCCTGGTCCTCTCGCGCCGTGTTCTACGCGAATGCGCGTGGCGAGGTCGATGTGGCGAGGGACTACTCGACGGCGGGGACCTATACGGGCGTGGACTCCGACGGCCTGGTCTGGTCCATGCTGCCCATGGCGCTTGGAGATGACGTGCTACGGGCCGATCAGCGCGACGTCCCGTCCGAGCTGCCGGACCGCCCCTATCCCGGCGAGGATTTCTCTTACGAGCTGCTGTTTTCTGCTGTATTTCGAACGGACCCACGATCGGACGCTCGGACCACGCTCCAGGCCAGGCAGACGCTGCGCCTTGACGACCCTTCCATCAGGCGACGGGCCGTGGCAGAAGGCGGCGTGCATGGCGTCCTCTATGAGCCTGCCGGTGCTGGCCCCTTTCCGACCGTCGTCTGGCTCGCCGGCTCTGGCGGTGGGGCGTCGGAGGGCCGCGCGGCGCTGCTGGCGTCGAACGGCATCGCGACCCTGGCCCTGGCCACCCACAACTTCGAAGGGCGCCCGAATGAACTCGACCGGCTGCCTCTCGAATACATTTCCAACGCGATCGCTTTCGCCAGCCGCCTGCATGCTCAGGAACGAGTCGGCCTTGGCGGTGCCTCGCGCGGCGCTGAGATGGCGCTTCTGCTTGCCTCGGAACTGCCCGACCGGGTGGGCGCCGTCGTGGCGGTGGCACCGAGCAATGTGGTCTGGGGTGGTTGCTGCTCTGAGGCTGCCTCCATGGCCTACACGCTGGACGGCGCCGATCTGCCGGCCGCCGAGGTCTACCAGCACCCGGACGCACGCAATGAAACCCTTATCCACGGTCACGCGCCGGCCTCGATGAGGGAGCGATTCCTGGCTGGTATGGTATCCGGCGAAGCGGCGATTCGCGCCGAAGCCATCCGATCGCCGGTGCTCCTCCTGGCCGGGGATGCGGACCCGATCTGGCCCTCGGCGCTGGCCGTCGAGTTGCTGACGCAGCGCCTGGAAGCGCACGGTTTTCGGCCGCCCCTCGATTCGGAGGTGTACCCAGGCGCCGGACATTCGATCGCAACCGCCTATCCCTTCTGGGCGCTGAGGTCCCTTGGCACGATCACGCCGCACCCCGTGGATGGGGTCCCGGTGCCGAAAGGCGGCACACCGTCGGGCAATGCCCGGGCGTCTCGCGACGGCGCGCGGAGAATCATCGACTTTTTCCGGACCCATCTCCGCTCGGGCCCTGCCGAGTAACCGGACTGCCCTGGATCAACGCCCGTCCTGTCAGGGGTTCGCCGGCAACGCCGCTCAGCGGTTCCCTTCGACTGCGTTGCCTCGATTTTTGGCGTTGCTGGATCGCTAGCCTGGCCCCTGAATTCGCCGTATCTCACGGCGGCTATCGCCCAGGCAGCGGCTCTTGATATTGGTGAAGACAATACTGATCGATGGCGCCGTGGCTCCGCGGGTCTGGGGCGGAGAGGGCATTGCCCGTTCGGTCGGTTCATCCTGCGCGAAGGCGGGGTTCGCGATCAGCAGGAGGATCAAGATGGCGGGAGTCGAACAGCGCAGCGTCGGCATAGCGGCGTAGTCCCAAATTGATAAACGCAACCACAAAAAGTTGAGACATCGTCTGCGGGAAGTCGATCAATTTCTGCCCTGCTTCGAGCGATCGAAAATCAGAACTCGAAACGGTCGGAAAAGATCTCGACGGGCCTGATAAGGGTCAAGTCGTCGATCGTGTAGAGAAAGAAGCCGCCCGCCGCGCTCGTCACGCTGATCTCGGTGAAGGGGCTGTCGTCGACGATGCCCAAGAAGTATTCGTTCGCGCCATCGGCCAGCACTGACTGCACCTGGGCGGGATCGAGTTCGATCGTGGTTTCCGGCGTCGACAGGCGGATATCGCCGGGCAAGAGCATATCGATGCTCGTGATGCTGAGGCCGACGGCGCGCACGCCCGGGCCCAGGCCGATATCGAAGGCGTCACCGCCCTGGAAGACACCCCCGTCGTCGGTTCCGAGGTAGTGGGGCAGCGAAGTCGTGCTGAATTCGGTGGGCGTCGCGCTGACTTCGCGCACCTGCATAGCCACCTCACCGAAGTCATAGGAGAAGGTGACCCTTGCCGTGCTTTCGCCGTCGGCGAGGACCGATTCCGCCGGCAAACCGTCAAAGGACTCGATCGCCTCGACGCCGTCGAGTGCAGCCACCGCGGCCTCGAATGCTGAACGGTCGGTAAAGCCGTCGGCCAGGGCGGCCGGGGCTGCGAGGCCGAGGCAAAGCATCAGCAGCGGTGTCTGCACCAGGGCCAGGATCAGCGGACTCATGGGTTTTCCATCAGGATGCCGCGCAGGACCGTCTCGAGCACGGTGTGACTTGAGCCGGAATTTTGTGAAGATGAAGAGACATTAGCGCAGATGATTCTCCCTTCGCCGACAGCCACGCCGGCCCGTACCGATTCGCTGGCACCCAGGCGCCCGAATTGATTGTCTGCGGTGATGTCGATTTTCGTAGAGTAGTACACGGTCTGGGCTGCGCCGCCAGCGGGCGTCGAGGTGCTGAGGGACATGCGTAGCGTGTGGCCTGGCGAGAAGGTAGTGGGGTCATCGTTGGCTTGCCAGCTGAAGTCATAAAGCATCAGAGTCAAGCCGGCCGGGACCACGAATTCATTGGCATCCAGCGTACCGTCCAGATTGACCCGAAAAAACGCTCGATCCCAACTGCAGGCGGTATCTGGGGCGCTCTGAACGCGCAATGTCACATGACGGGCCGGATCAAAGGGGTTGACGAGCTGATCCAGCTTCGCGTCCATGCCCGCCAACGACACCCTTTCGGCTGCTGCCGGCGTGCAGATCAGCATCAGCCCGAGCAACACGGGCGCGTAGCGTTGATTTACGTTCATCGAACGGTCTCCTGATTGTCGACTAGGGTCATCATGAGGGCACCGTCGCGCCATTGGCGCGTCCGTTGACCTCTTCACCCGGATTCAATGCCGGAACCAGCAAGAGCCGCACATGGCGGCCGAACAGTCGTGAAAAGGAGGCGCTCGATGGACGACTTAAGGCTCCCGCAGATCCGAGGTCAGGCCCTGAGCATGGATGTCTTCTTTTTGGATTTTAATCGCCTCGGCGTACTCGAGGGTCCGGGCCTGAAACGACTTGTTTAAGTCAACGGTTCGAGTCGAAGCGTTTCCTGGATGCCGTCGCGCTGTTGCGGGTCCACGCCGACTTCTTCGGCATAGTCTCGCCAGTGGGAGACAACGCGCTGCACTTCCTGAATGATGCGCTTGGCTTCGCCGCGCTTCAGCAATGCGACTTCCGCGCAGGCTTCGAAATCACTCAACTTGAAGCCGTCACGCTTGCCGTTCAGCGTCATCTGGTGCGCCGAGGTCCAATCGCCGGTCGGGTTGTAGCTCCACGTCACATCATACGCGGGCGCAAGCGACCACTGCCCCCGTCGGTCCATCAGGAAGGCAATGTTCTTGACGTGATCGTCCTGGTTGCGGGCGACGATATTGAACACCATTCGCCGGAACTGCTGCTCGATTGCTTCTGGCCCCAGATCGAGCTCTCGCATCACTAGTATGGCCTGTTCGTATCCATAGGCACCTGCCATGTTGAAATCATAGTGCGCCAGGGCGGCGAGGGTCTGCTTGTGCAGCTTGCTGCCTTCGTCCGTCCGGTCGAAGCGCTTGGTCATGAAGTGGCGCCGACCCCCTTCCTCGAGCAGCCGACAAGGCATCATGGCAAGCCCCGCGTCCTGCGCCATTCTGGAGTAAGCGTACTCGATGGCCCCATAACCCTGGGGATCCGCGAGTTCCTTGTCCCGATTGTTGCTCACTCCGTCGAACTTCAGCAGCCAGTATTCAAAACCGATGCCGGCCGGTGCCTGGCCCGAGCGAACCTGATTCGTCCGGGGGTTCCAGGCAATCAGGGCTTTGGCTCGCGCGCCCCCGGCCGAGCTGCCCACCCGCAGAATGTCGCGCACTGCCCGTTCATTTTCGCGATCCGCAAAGACCGTATCGAGTGAGCTTCGATGGGTCAGAATCTCCGATGCGAGCTCGACCAGTCGCCCCACGTTGAGGTCAGTCTTCGTCGATCGTAAAGGATTCGTGGCCGGCTTGAACTCCAGCGCGCCCATTCCGCGGGTGCCGATGTAGCACAGCCGCTCCACCGCATTGAAAGATTCGGGCCGGCGCCCCTGCGTTGCCAGCCAGGTGTCGATGACGGCGTTGCCGAACTTGTCCGGCAGTGAATCCGCCAACAGCCCGGGGAGGCCGCGAAAAGACCGGAAAGCCAGCTCCGGGAAACTGTAGACCTGCGGCGACAAGGGCATTCTGATCGGCGAAAGCTCGATACCGCTGCGCAAGAAGTCGCGGTCGTACTCGAATGACGCGAGCTGCTCGCCCTCGGCCAGGCTGACATAGCCGATGTCCGTACCCCAGAGTCGAACGGTGGCCCTTGTCACCGCTCGTCCCCCCATTTCCACGGTCCGTCATCGCGGTTTTTGCCGCGCTTTCTGGACACGCGTTTGGGTAGCTCCTCGGCCTTGACCACCTGAGAGGGGCGGACCCTCGGCTCAGGCAACAACAGCTCGAGGCGCTCCAGCAAGTCCAGCTCACGCAGCACCCGGAGCAGCGTCCTGGTCTGCGTGGTGTCTCCGGCCTCCAGGCGCTCCAGCGTCCGCTTGCCGATACCGGCCTTCCGCGCCAGCTCGGCCTGGGTCAACTGCTTCCCGATACGCTGCTGAGCAAGCCGATGCCCGAGTTCCGCCAGGGCGGCCGCGTCGTGATGCAGCTCTTGGAATTTCATTCGAGCACCTGCTGCCATAGAGTTCATTTATATCGCAATGAAAAGCGAGTTTACTTGATCATTGGGTTTTATTCGCAATATATAGCGAGTTTTTTGAGCCTTCAAGCCAGGCATCTACCTGATATTAGTTCGCAATATAAGTTGAATCAGGCCGATAAAAGCAATTAATTCGCCATAAAAGACGATGATGACCCGCAAATTCACGCGGGTTGAAATTCCGCACATCGGCGTCGAGCAGGTCGGTTAGGAAGGGGGAGAATGTTATTCAATGGCTGTCCTGGAATTTCGCCGCTTCATGACCTTGAATCAGGTCCGCGAGGAAACAACACGGTAGCTGACGGAGTACAACACCGTCCGGCCCCATGAGTCTCTCGGAGACGTTTCCCCAATCGAATTTCTAACCGACCGAGGTCATGCCGAAATCTCTACTTATGCTTGGTCCTAAGTTGGGGAAGTGGACAGGGTGGGGAATCCGGGTTACGGGTTACGGGTTACGGGTTACGGAAACAATCTGAGGCTGTTGGGTCAGCCTTTTCTCGGGGGTTCATATCGGCTCGATGGACTGGCCGACGGTGGAGGTGACCTTCCTGGTGCAGGACGCTTCGTCGGCGAAGCGGGGCCAAGCGGCAATGGCGGCATTGACCTGGTCGATGATGTCGCTGGTCTCGCGGGGCTTGAGGCCGAATTGGGTCGCCAGCTTTAGGCAGTGTGCTCGCGTTGGCTGGCGGCCCTCGCCGAGGATGGTCGTGGAATGTTCGCCACCAGGCCCGTGACTGTAAGTCAGGTCATAGGCGGGGGCCAGCGACCATTCACCCGTCTGCTCATCGAGTCTGAAGCTGAAGTTCTTGGCGTGATCGTCGCGGTTGTGGGCGGCGAGGTTGAACACCATCAGCCGGAACAGGCGCAGAAGGTCTGCGTGGTTGTGCGTGAGGGCCTGCGTTACCTTGAACAGATCGGCATAGTCGGTCGAGGGAATGCGGAAGTTGGCGTGAATCATATTGGCGAAGGTGTGCATATGAATCCGGCAGTTGCCTTGCCCCCGATCGAAACGCTGGACGCCGAAGTAATGCCGAAGGCTGCGGCCTTTACCGTGACTATCCTCGACCTCGAACAGGCGGGTCGGAGGAAGGTGGATGCCAGCGGCCCGGGCCATCAGGGCGTAGGCATATTCGACCGGGCCGGCGTCG
This sequence comes from uncultured Wenzhouxiangella sp., assembly GCA_964504865.1. Classification (GTDB taxonomy): domain Bacteria; phylum Pseudomonadota; class Gammaproteobacteria; order Xanthomonadales; family Wenzhouxiangellaceae; genus Wenzhouxiangella. The sequence continues at coordinate 8,836 of CAZDFS010000056.1, read as the reverse complement.
CGGGCATCCTCCCGGGCAGCAAATTTGACGATCCAGTGCTGGTAGCCGGCAGGCAGGTCGTCTTCGCCGGAAACAATGCTGTCTCCTTGGACGCCGACCAGCACTTTCGGGCGGGCACCGCCGGGCGATCCGCCTGCCCGCATCAGCGCGGGCAAGACTTCCTTAGCATCACCTTCCAATACCTCCTCGGCGTTGCGGCCCAGATCGTACAGATCGATCAGCGGCGTGTCCTTTTCATGCTCGCGTGACGGTGGATGGTAGGTCAGCGCGCCCATCGTCCGGTTGCCGAGATAAGCCAGACGATCAAGCGACGAAAGCGTTCCAGGGTCGATGCCCTGCCGGCGGAAGTGGCGATTCATCAAGAGCAAACCCCAGCCATCGGGAAGGGAATCGTCGAACACGCCCGGAAGGGGGCCGAAGGAGCGATCGGTATGTTCGATCAATCCGGGGCGAGCGGGCAGCTTGAACGGTGAGAGCTCAATGCCGGCGTCAAGGAAAGTGCTGTCGTACTCGAAATAGATGCGGTGATTCTGCTCGGCCAGTCTGCCGACGGGCCGCGTGTCATCAGGTGCGAGTGTCAGTCGGACTGAAAGCGTTCTCACTTCACGCCCCGCTTGCGTTTTGGCTGGGGCTCGGTGCGGGCAGCCAGTTCATCGATCGACGAGGCAGGCGGCGGCTTGATCAGGTTAGCGAACTCGTCGAGCCGTCCGAGTGCGTGGCAAAGCTTGAGCAGGTTCTCGATCGACGTGCGGCCGGTCCGTTCGTAGCGGCGCAGGGTCGGCAAGGACACACCCGATCGCTCGGCCAGCGTGTCCTGTTTCCACTCACGACGCAGGCGCTCGGCTCGAATGCGCTCGGCCAGAAGACGAGCGATCTCATCCGGGTTGTGATTCTGGATCTGGACACTGGTCATATCATGCCTAATGATACAAAGGAGATCAGATATTATAACTTGAGTCGATTTATTGGAAACAAATAATCAAAAAATATCATTTAAAATCATTTCAAGGCCGCTCAGGGAAAACAAGGGTCAGGGCCCATAAGCTGCGATCTGAATCGCATTGCTGGCGAATAGACTAGTGCAAACCCTCAATTTCCGGCTCGAGAGGGCTGGCTTCCATGCGCATCGCCCTGATGCGCGAACGACGGGCGGCAGATAGACTCCGGGCAGGTTCTAAGCCCCAAGGTGTTTTTCATGCTCCGATTGAAGTCGATTCTTAGCCTGCTGGCCGCAATTGCGTTTTTCCTTTCGCCCATTCTCAGCAGCGGCTTCAACGGGTTTTCCGCGGGGCAGTTTCCGATTCCGCAGGTTGATCCGCCGGTGCAGCCGGCCGGCTATGCCTTCTCGATCTGGGGGCTGATCTATCTGGCGCTGCTGGCGGGCGCGGTCTACGGCCTGCTCAAGCGGGCAGACCGTTCAGGTTGGGACAATGCACGCTGGCCGCTGATTGCCAGCCTCGTGGTGGGGGCGGCGTGGATTCCGATCGCCAATCGGTCGGTTTTCGGCGCGACGGTCCTGATCTGGACCATGCTGGTGACCGCCGTGCTCGCGCTTCTGGCCGCCGGCAAGGACGACCGGCTCTGGCTGCGCTCGCCGATCGCGCTCTACGCCGGCTGGCTGACGGCGGCCAGCTGCGTCGCGCTGGGCCTGGTGCTGGCCGGCTACGGCTGGCTGGGCGGGACTGCGGCTGCGTTGGTCTGCATCTCCCTGGCCCTGGCGATCGCGGTGCTTGTCCAGAGCGCGCGCCCCGATACTCCCGAATACGCCCTGACCGTGATCTGGGCGCTGATCGGCGTGATCGTTTCCAACACCTCACCGCTGAACGGGCTGGTGGTCGCGCTCTGTGCGATCGGCATCGCGGCGCTGCTGGCGATTGTCTTCAGGTCTCGTGCAGCGTCCTCCCAAGGATGAGTTCGGGCACGACACTGCGTAGGAGTCGCGGCCCGATACTCACAAGCAGTTACTCCGCCCGATAGCGAACCTCGCCGTCGACCAGGGTCATCTCGACGCGTAGATCGGCCAGCTCCGCTTCGCTGACGGTCAGCGGATTGGCGTTCAGGACCACGATGTCGGCGAGCTTGCCCGGCGTCAGGCTGCCCAGCCGGTCCTCGTCGAAGACGGCCTCGGCGCAGCCCATCGTGTAACTGTAAAGCGCTTCCATCCGGCCCATGGACTGTTCCGGGAAGAACTGCTCGCCGTTGGCCATGCGGCGCGTGACCGACGAGGTGTAGGACGCGATCGGTGAGATCGACTCGACCGGCACGTCCGTGCCGTTGCAGATGATGGCCTCCGCATCGAGCAGGGCGCGCCAGACGTAGGCGCGGCGCTGGGCGCGGGCCTCGCCGAGGCGCTGCGGCACCCAGGGGCCGTCGGAGGTCGCGTGCACGCCCTGCATGGAGGCGATCACGCCCAGTTCGGCAAAGCGCGGCACTTCGTCGGGGTGCAGGGTCTGGGCGTGCTCGACGCGCCAGCGCAGGTCCTCATCGGGGCGGCTGCCCAGCAGGTCGGCATAGAGGTCCAGGACTTCGCGATTGCCGCGATCGCCGATGGCGTGGGTGTTGAGCTGGAAGCCGTATTCCAGTGCGATTTCGGCGGTCTCGCGCAGGTTTTCCAGCGAGGTCTGGGGCAGGCCCGAGGTCTCGGGCTTGTCGGCATAGGGGTCGAGGAGCCAGGCGCCGTGGGTGCCCAGGGCGCCATCGATGTTGCGCTTGAGGGCACGCACGGTCAGAAAGCCGTCGGCGTGGTTGATCATGCGGTAGTCGGCGGCGCGGGCACGCAGCGCCTCGTTGGGTTCGAAACGGATCGCGACGTGCAGTCGCACCGGCAGGCGACCGGCTTCGGCCAGCGCTTTCAGCCGATCGATGCCGGTGAAGTTCGTGCCCATGTCGTGGAAGCTGGTGACGCCGTGGCGCAGGGCTTCCTCGCCGGCCAGCTCGACCTGGCGCTCGAAGCGAGCCTGTCGCTCTTCTTCGCTCAAGTCTTGCTGGGCCGCCTCCAGCTGTGCGCGGACCGGGGCTTGCGCGGCCTGGCGCAGAAAGCCCGTGGCCTCACCGTTCTCGTCGCGAATGATGGTGCCGCCCTCCGGGTCCGACGTGTCCTGGTCGATGCCGCCCAGGGCGAGGGCGGCGGCATTGGCGTAAGCGCCGTGGCCGCTGGCGTGGAACAGGATGACGGGGTTGTCCGGGCTGACGGCGCTCAGATCGCGGTGATGCGGGACGCCATCATAGAGGGGGCGCTCGGACTCGCCCCAGCGCTCCTGATGCCAGCCTCGGCCGACGATCCACTCGCCGGGCTCGGCCTGTTCGGCCGCCTCGGCGACCAACGCGACGATGTCGTCGAAGCTCCGGGTCGGCATCAGGTCGAGGATCATCAGGGCCTGGCCCATCCCCAGGAAATGACCGTGGCCTTCGATGAAGCCGGGCATCGCGACGCGACCGCCCAGGTCGATGACATCGGTCGCTTCTCCGACGTGCGCCTGAATCTCTTCGGCCGAGCCGACGGCGAGAATACGGCCGTCTTTCAGCGCCAGGGCCTCCGCCTCGGGTTGTTCAGCGTCGACGGTGATGACGGTGCCTCCAATCAGGACCCGATCAGCGATCTCGGTTGCGGGGGCCTCAGGCGCGCTCGGCGCGGCGCTTGGTGCGCCATCCTGACTAGAGGGCTGACAGGCCACCAAGGACAGAGCGAACAGGGGCAGGGTAAGCAGGCGGGTCAGACGCATGGGTTCTCCAGGGCATCGAGATTGAAGGAATTCGATTTCGGCAAAGGTAGCACAGCGATGCTTTCACTGTCCGATCGGCGCAGGCAGATGATCCACTCACCCGGGCGCAGAAACCGCGTGTCAGCCGGATGCCTTCGGAGGATGATTAATCCAGATTAAAGCGAAGGCGGAGGAGGTGCCATGGTCTGACCTTGAACTCAAATTGTCGAGGTCGATATGAAAACAATCATTCCGTCACTGACAGCCTTGGGTTTGATGGCATCGTCCGCAGCCTCGGCGCAGGATGATCTGACCAACTACAGAGACGGCAGCTGGCTTAGCGTCAGCGGAACCGTAACGATGGTAACCGCCGATGAATTCAACCTCGATACGGGCAGCGGCATGCTTCGGATCGAAATGGATGATTGGGACAATGACGGTGATGCCTATGCTTTGACCGACGGCGATCGCGTCACGATCTACGGACGCGTCGATAAGAATATCTTCGACAGTCATTCGATCGAGGCATCCAGCGTCTTTATCCACGACTTGAACACCTATTTTTATGCGAGTGCCGCCGACGAGGAGTCCTGGAGTCCGTGGGTCTCGACAACCGTGATGCCCATTGGCGACTTTTCCTACATTGGTACCGTGGCAGCCGTGGACCGGGAGGATATGGAGTTCACTATCGATACGGGTGATTCGGCAGTGACCGTCGATGTCTCTGCGCTGCCCTACAACCCGCTGGATAGCGAAGGATTTCAAAAAATCGAGGCGGGTGACCGCGTCAGTGTGGTTGGCGAGCTTGATGTCAGATTTTTCGATCTGAACGAGCTGACAGCCGAAAGCGTCGTGACGTTGTCGAGTTGATCGAATCAACCAACGGCCATGCCCATGGCTGTAAGTCAAAAAAAGAAACGGCGGAGCGATGTCTCCGCCGTTTTTTTTGCGCTGCCGCTGGGCGGCTGGGCGTCACTCGTCCAGCTTCGGCGGTTTGCGCCTGGCCTTGATCCTCGAGTGCTTGCGCTTGGCTTCCAGGCGCTTTTTCTTGGCGCGACGACTCGGGCGGGTCTTGATCCGCGTCTTCGGCTTCTTGTGTGCTTCTTCGATCAGATCCGCGAGGCGCTCGCGAGCGTCTTCTCGGTTGCGAAACTGACTGCGATGGCTTTTGGCTTCGATGGTGATGACGCCGCGCGCGTCGGCGCGATTGCCGGCCAGGTCGATCAGGCGTTGACGAACGGCCGGGGAAAAGCGGGCGCTGTTCATCGCGTCAAAGCGCAGCTGCACGCCGCTTTCCGTGCGGTTGACGTGCTGTCCTCCCGGACCGCCAGTGAGAATGAAATGCTCCTCCAGCTCCGATTCCGGCGGCAGGAAGGGCGAGCGGTTTTTGTCAAAAGCATCAGTCATGCTGTCCAAGCCTAGCGCATGCGGCGTATCATCGACACCTTGCCCATCGGGCGGGGCGTCCGTTCAGGTGCCCCGTGGAAGGAGTGTACTCATGAACTGCACCATCAAGATAGTTCGGTCGATCGCGCTGCTGATCACCCTCCTGTCGAGCGCTGCAATGGGGCAGGAGGCCGTGCCCGGCAACACTGTATTCGATGCCGAGCTGGCCAAAGCCCTGGGCGCTGATCGATACGGCATGCGGCCCTACGTGATGGCGTTTCTCAAGGCGGGCCCCAATCAAGGGGGCGATCCCGAGGAGCGACGCGCCACCCAAGCCGCTCATCTGGCCTACATCCGGGAAATGGCCGAGAACGGCGACCTGGTCATGGCCGGGCCGTTCATGGATCAGGGCGAGGTCCGCGGCATATTCATCTTCGCCGTGGACGACCTGGCTGCGGCCGAGGCCCTCACCGCCGCCGATCCCGCCGTCCAGGCGGGTCGTCTGATCATGGAACTCAAGCCCTGGTACGGGTCAGCCGCGTTGATGCAGGTCAACTCGATCCACGCGCGCATCGCCCGCGACGCCCCCTGACGCCCGGTCCCGACGCGCCGCCTTAGTGCGCCTTCAGCCCAGGCTGGAGGCGCGTCGACTGAATCGATGACCGTCCATGCGCTAACCTAGACGGCTGTCATTGCAGTGAGTCCGCTTGATCTCGGTATGAAAAGAGACGAAATCGATTTTCCCGCGCGCCACGAGCCCCTGCGCGTCGATGTTTCCATGCTCGGAAGCATGGTCGGGGAGCTTTTGCTGGAACAATGCGGAGAGGGGGTCTTCGATCAGGTCGAGGCAGCGCGATCCGCGGCGATCGAGCGCCGCGCCGGTGCATCGTCCGAGCAGCTCGAATCACTGACCCGCATCGACGACCCGGCCGAGGCCACGAATTTCGTACGCGGCTTCGCCGCGTGGTTCCGGATGGTCAATCTGGCGGAGCAGGTGCATCGGATTCGACGTCGGCGCCAGTATCAGGCCGAGGGGGCCGGCATCCAGCCCGAGAGCCTCGCCGATGCCCTTCAGCAGCTGCGCGATTCGGGCGTGGAGTGGCAGGCCGTCCTCGAATGTCTGGGTGATCTTCTGATCGAGCCGGTCTTTACCGCCCATCCGACGGAAGCCACGCGTCGCTCCATCCTGGAAAAAGAGCAGCGCATGGCGCGCTACCTGATTCAGCGCCTGGACCCGGACATGCCCCGGGCCGAGGCTGACCGCCTGCTCGACCGCGTGCGCATGGAGCTGACCATCGCCTGGCAGACGGCGGAACAGTCGCAGGAGCGGCCCAGCGTGGCCGATGAGGCCGAGCATGCGCACTTCTATCTGGCCAACGTGCTCTACCGGATCGCCCCGGTCTTTCATGAAAATCTTGCCGAGGCCGTCGCCCAGGTCTTCGGCGAATCGTTGGCGGCGGGGGAGTTGCCAACGGTTCTGCGCTTCGGTTCCTGGGTGGGTGGCGACATGGACGGCAACCCCAACGTCAGCGGCGAAACGGTTCTCGATACCCTCGCCGAGCAGCGTCGTCAGGTCATCGGCAACTATCTTCGCGAGGTCGGCAAACTCAATCGCCTGCTGAGCCAGACCGAGAGCCGCATTGGCATGAGCGGCGAGCTGGCCGCTCGCATTACCGACTACCGCCTCCGCTTTTCCGAGACTGAGCTGACCATTCCGCTCCGCCATGCGGATATGCCCTATCGGGTCTTCCTCTATTTCATCGAAATGCGGCTGCGCGCCACGATCGGTGACGGACCTGAAAAGTATCGGGGTCCGGAGCAGCTCCATTCGGACCTGCAGCTGATCGCTGACAGCCTGAAGGCCAATCGCGGTGAACGGGCCGGCTTTTTCCCCGTTCAGCGCCTCTGCCGACGGGTGGATATGTTTGGATTCCACCTGGCTGCGCTGGACCTGCGCATCGATTCCGGTGATCTGCATGAAGCGGTGGCCAAGCTGCTGGACGATCGCCAGTGGACCGGTCGACCGGCGCAAGAGCGCGCCCGCCGGCTCATCGCCGAGCTGCAGAAGGGTGCGCTGGCCCCTGAGCCGTCAACCATCGCTCCGTCGCAGCAGGATCACCCGGTTTTCCGTCTGCTTCAGGCGGCGGCCGAGGCCCATGAACGCTTTGGTCGTCGCTGCGTCGAAACGCTGATCGTCAGCATGAGCAGAAACGTCGATGACATGCTGGCAGCCTGGCTGGTCGCGCGCGCCGCCGGGGTTGCCGATGGCCGTCTCGATCTGGTGCCGCTGTTTGAGACCGTCGACGATCTGCAGGCCGCTGAGGGAGTGATGACCGGCCTGCTCGAGCTGCCCTTGTGGCGCGAGTTGCTGGCGTGGCGGGGCAGGCGTCAGACCATCATGCTGGGTTACTCGGACAGCAACAAGGACGGCGGCATGGTGGCCTCGCGCTGGTCCCTGCAGGATGCTCAGCGCCGCCTCGTCGAGCTGTTCGATCAACACGATCTTGCGGTGGTGTTCTTCCACGGTCGCGGCGGCACCGTGGGCCGCGGTGGGGGCAAGACCCACAAGGCTGTGCTTGCCTCGCCCGCGGGCGCGGTCAACGGTCGGCTGCGCATGACCGAGCAGGGCGAAGTCATTCACCGCAAGTACGCCCTGCGCTCGATTGCCATCCGCCATCTCGAGCAGACCGCCGGAGCCGTTCTCCAGGCGACGCTGAACCCCGTGCGGGCGTCCGCGATCGACGACGACCGAGACGCGGCCATGACCCGATTGGCCGGCTACGCGCGCGACGCCTATCGCGAGCTGGTCTACGGGCACGCGAGCTTTGCGGACTATTTCCGCGCCGCCACGCCGATCGATGTAATCGAGCGCATGCGGATCGGCTCGCGCCCGGCCTCGCGCGCCAGCAAGGCCGGCATCGAGGGCCTGCGCGCCATTCCCTGGGTGTTTGCCTGGGGCCAGAGCCGGCATGCCTTGCCCGGCTGGTTCGGCCTGGGAAGCGGGCTGAAGCGACTGGAAGACGACATCGGTTTCGAGGCGCTCCAGGCGATGGCGACGAACTGGCTCTTCCTGGCCAATCTTCTCGGCGACGCTGAAATGGCCATGGCCAAGTCCGACCTGGAAATTGCCAGCCTCTACGCCGGTCTGGCGGGCCAGCTCGGTGATCGCTATTTCCCTGTCATCCGGGAGGAATTCGACCGCACCGAGCGCATGATCTGCCGCCTCAAGGGCCAGGACGTGCTGCTCGAGCAGGATCCAACGCTGCGTCGCTCCATTCTGCTGCGAAACCCGTACACGGACCCGATGAGCTTCGCCCAGGTCGACCTCCTCAGGCGCTGGCGCGACAGCGACCGGGACGACCCGGAGCTCGAACACGCGCTGATCGCCAGCGTCCACGGCATCGCCCAGGGGCTCCAGAATACCGGGTGATTCTAGGGCGTGCGCGAGTGAAAAGGTTGGCGAGTCGCAAATTCAGCCGCTATAATGCGCGGTCTTCCGCAGTGCACCCAAGCGCTGCAGCCGTGCCGGTGTAGCTCAGGTGGTAGAGCAACGCATTCGTAATGCGCAGGTCGGCGGTTCGAATCCGTCCACCGGCACCATTTTGAAGTTCCCGCAAGTTGCTACTGTCTCAGAGCCTCAAGCTTCCTCATTCGAACCGCCGACCTAGATAAATAATCGGTTCGAACCGAGCCGCAGGCGAGTTCAACGAAGCGCAGCGGAGTTAATCCGTCCACCGGCACCATTTCAG
>CAZDFS010000055.1:0-24020 GCA_964504865.1 uncultured Wenzhouxiangella sp. | reverse complement strand
ACCAAACGTCGCTCGCCCAAGCCGAGCCGGAGCCTCCCGAAAAAGCCCGTCGCGCTCGAGCATAATTGTTCAGAGCTTCCCTAGAATCGACGGGTGAAGTGAAGGACGATGCTGCCAAGGGCCCTCAATGAGAGAGCCTCTGCATCAAGGGGTGTCAGAGGCTCTTCCATTTCTGTGATTGTGGCCATCGGCACGCCAAGGTGCGCTGACTGAGAACGACCGGGAGCGTCAGCCGCGACGCCTGGCTCCGGGACCCTGACCTTGGTCCACCAGGGCCTGAATTTCCGAAAACTGCTCCGGCGTCAGAATCGTTTCGAGAGAACTCAGGAACGCACTGCGCTCTTCCCGTCCGCGTTCGCGACCCTCGGCGATCAGGGCCCTGATCGAGGCGCGCTGATCATCGCTGAGCGCCATTCCTTCCAGGGTCTGCATCAGGCGACGGCGTGAGCCCTGCCCCCGACCTCGCCGCTGGTCGCGGATCGCCTTCCAGCGCTGCTGCTGCTCGGTCGTCAGCAGGGCCTGAACCTCCTGCATCAGCGCATAGCGCTCCGCTCGGCCTTCGCGGCGTGTTTCCGGGTCAAGGCCCAGCTCGGCCATGCGAGCCTGATGCGCGGCGAACAGCGCTTCGATCTCGGCGCGTTGATCAGGACTCAGGTCGAGCACCTCGGCCATCCTGTCGAGTCGGGCGCTCGACTCGGCTGATGCCGATGGCAGGGCAATCAATCCGCCGGCGAGCAGGCTCAAACCGAGGACGATGGCGTGAAAGGTCTTGCTGGGGGACTGTCTTGTCATGATGAAACTCCTTGCTGCGAGTTGAGGGGTCGTTGTCGACGGTTCCATCATCCCGCCGTGTCGCGCTACGTTGGGTGCCGCGACGTGGCGATTTGTTGCGAAGTGTCAATCGGTGGATCCAGATGCCGGCAGCTCGATCCTGACATCGAGTCCACCACCTGCCCGGTTGCTTGCTCGGGCCGAACCGCCGTGCTGTCCGATGGCCGCCTTGACGATGGCCAGTCCGATACCGCCGCTCTGGCCGTTCTCGCCACGTTCCGGACTCAAGCGCACGAAGGGCTCGAAGATGGCGCTGAGCTGATCGTCGGGAACGCCGGGGCCTTCATCGAGGACGTGGAGAACGACCGCGCACTTTTCTTTGCTCAATGAGAGGACCACTCGACCGAGATCCGGGCTGTGGGCAATGGCGTTTCTGAGGAGATTCTCCAGCGCTCGCTCGAGGAGCTCGGGCTGGCCGCGAACGCTGAGCGCCGATGGGCCGGAATAGGCCAGTTTGATCGAGCGGGGTGCCGCTTCAAGCTGCGCGGAATCGATAAGGTCCTGGCACAGGGACGCCAGGTCCACGGGCTGGGGATCCGGCGCGCCGCACTGGTTTATGCGCGTGTAGCGGAGGATGTCCTCGATCAGCCGATCGAGTCGCTCGATGTCGCGGGCCATGCGAGCGAAGTAATCATCCTGCGCGTCGCCGCGGCCGGATTGTTCGGCGAGGGCCAGTGCCATTCGCATCCGCGCCAGCGGCGACCGCAGTTCGTGCGAGACATCTCGAAGCAGCGACTGCTGGCGCTCCATCAGGGCCTGGATCCGATCGGCCATGGCGTTGAAGTCCGTGGCCAGCTCGCCGAGTTCATCGCGGCGCCGACTCACACTCCCATCGACGCGGGCGCTCAGCTCGCCCCTTCCCAAGGCTCGGCCCGAGGCCCGGATCCGCCTGATCGGCCGGCTGAGGGTCCGCGCGAGCAGCCAGCTGATCAGGGCGCTGGCGCTCAGCGCAACCGCCAGCAGGCCAAGGGGGCCCAGCGGGCCGAACAAGCGCAGCAGCAGCGGGCGGGGCGGCGTCAGGGCAAGCACGAGAAATCGGCCGTGGCTGGCGTGGTTCACCTCGGCCAGGCGCCGCGCGCCGCGCGGCAGATCGGGCAGCGGGCGAGCGCGACGCCAGGCCTCGGTCAGGGGATTCAACGGCGTGGGAATGCGACGGTCGTTGATTTCTCGGGCGTCGCCATCGAGGATCAGGAGTTCGATTCGCTGATTCCCGCGAGCCTGGGTCCGGCCCCACCGCGCCAGGGCCTGGGGCCCACCTCGATTGAGCTCGCGAAGCACGCGAATGCGAACCTCTCGGGCCATCCGCTCGACGCGCTCGTTGGTCAGGCCATCCTGCTGCCGGGCCTGATCGAGTCGGTCGTTGAGGAACACCGTGGCAATGATGCTCAGAACGATGACCAACCAGAAGGCGAGAAAGATGCGCCAGAACAGGCTCAGGGAGGTTCCGGGCAGGCGAGAGGTCCTGCGATCGCGAGCGTCGATCGCCATCAGCCGGCGTCGATCAGGACATAGCCGCGGCCGCGAATCGACTGGATCCGGGAATCCCCCGAACCGGTAGCATCCAGCTTGCCGCGCAGGCGGCTGATATGCGTGTCGATGCTGCGATCGAAGGGCAGCAGCTCCCGGCCCAGGGCGTGGCGACAGAGATCGTCCTTGGAGACGACCTCGCCGCCGGCCAGCAGCAGCTTTTCAAGAATCGCGAACTCGGCGCCGGTGAGGTGGATCGTCTCGTCGCCCAGGGTGACCTGCCGGGCCTGGCGGTCCATCGACAGCGCGTGCTGCGACAGCCGGGGCGGATCATCGGGAGCGGCGCGGCGAAGAATGGCTCGGAGTCTGGCCGCCAGCTCGCGCGGGTTGAAGGGCTTCGGCAGGTAGTCATCGGCTCCGAGCTCCAGACCAACGATGCGGTCGGTCTCATCGCCGCGAGCGGTGAGCATGATGACCGGCACCATGGATTTCAATCGCAGGGCCCGCAGCACGTCGAAGCCGCTCATGCGCGGCAGCATCACGTCCAGCACCACCGCATCGGGGGCAGAATCGATGGCCATCGACAGGCCCGACTGCCCGTCGCTTGCCGTGATCACGGACCAGCCCTCAGCGCTGAGAAAGTCGGCCAGCATCTGGCCCAGTGATTCGTCGTCGTCGACGATCAGCAGCGTGCCCTTTTCGCTCATGGGTCAAGAATAGCGCCGAGTCGGAGGCATCAGGGTCACGAAGTGTTGCGGCAGCCACCGATCCAGAGCGCCTGGACTTGCGGGTCCAGGCGTAGACCCCGGCCCCTCCAACGCTTCAGCCGCCGATGAGGCGACGCAGGCGGGTCCTGATGCGCTGCCCGATCGATCGATGCGCAGGTGCGGCCTCGGCGCGCTCGCCGATCCAGCGCGGCTGTCGCCACTGACGCTTGGCGGGCGTCGAATTCATCGGCGTGTAGTAGCGGCAATCCTCGAAGAAATAGTGCGTGACCTGGCTGTGTCGAGTCCGGCTGCGGTCCGGGTGGCTTCCGCCACCATGAAGCAGGTTGCCGTGCCAGATGAAGGCCTGGCCGCGGTGGACCCGCGCGCGCTCGGCTTTCAGCCCCTGTGCTTCGATCATCTCCTCGATGAACGATTCGTAGTCCGGGTAGTGCTCGTAGCCGATACCCTTGCCGACGTCCTGCATGTCGATTTCCCGTAAACGATGACTTCCAGGGTAGTACTTGAGTGCACCGTTGGACTCGTCGATGTCTTCCAGCGCGACCCAGACCCCCGCCATGAAGCCGGCTGGTTCGCTGTTGAAATGGATCGTATCGGAATGGATTCGCTGCTCCGTTCCCACCGGGAAATTCAGGGTCTGAAACGGCAGGGGCTTGCGGCCATAGAGTTGCTCGAGGGCGCCGAGGATCTCTGAGTGGGTTGCGAGCTCTCTTGCCGCCTGGCTGAAGGTCCAGGCGTCCTGGACGCGGGTGCCGCTGGGGCTGGCAAGGAGATCGTCCTGACCGTAATGGGGCGCCAGGTCCTCGATCACTCGGTCCGGCAGCGTCGGCGCCAGGCCAGGGTCCAGGCAGAGAAACCCCCGGGCCTGGAAATGCTCGATCTGTTCGCTGGTCAGGGGCATCGCGATCTCGCTGCCGTCCTTCACGGAGAGGGTCTCAGAATGATGGCATGAAAAGGCCGGCGCCGGGCCCGATCCGCAGCAGTCCAACTGCCAGCGGCGCTGCGCGCATAATAAAAGGCATTCACGTCCCATTGAGAGAAAACCCCATGGCTCCATCCATTCGACTCCTCCTCCTGCTCCTGATCGGCCTCATCTCGCCGGCGATGTCCCAGGTCGCGCCCGCACCCCTGGCCCTCGACGATGTCTTCGATCTCGAGCTCGCCGGTGATCCTCGGCCCTCGCCCGACGGCGAGCGGATCGTCTTCGAGCGCGTCTGGATGGATCGCCGGAACGATCGCGCCCGGTCTTCGCTCTGGATCATGAAGGCCGACGGCAGCGAGCTTCAACCCCTCACCCCGCGGGACCGGTCGGCCAGCTCGCCGCGCTGGTCCCCGGACGGTGAGCGGCTCGCCTACCTGTCCGGGGGGCAGATCTGGCTGCACTGGCTGGACAGCGGCCGCGAGGCGCAGATCGCTGACCTGGGCCGCTCGGCCTCGAATCTGGCGTTCTCGCCGGACGGCGAGACCCTGGCCTTCGTCATGCTGACGCCGGACCCCCAGTCCCTGCCGGTCAAGCTCCCCGGCCGCCCCGAGGGCGCCGAATGGGCGCCGGACCCGGTCTATATCGACCGCCTGTTCTATCGAGCCGACGGCGCCGGCTATCTCGAGCGAGGCTTTCGCCAGGTCTACACCCTGCCGGCGGTGGGTGGCTCGCCCTCCCAGCGGACCGAGGGCCCCTACAACCACGGCGATATCAGCTGGACGCCCGACGGTGCGGCGCTCCTGCTCACGGCCAATCGCTCCGGCAATGCGGAGCGAGAGCCGACTCGCCAGGATATCTTCCGTCTCGACCTGGCCAGCGGCGAGCTGGAGAAGCTCAATCCGGAGCCCGGCCCCCACAGCAGCCCGAAGATGTCCCCTGACGGTCGCTATCTGGCCTGGCTGGGCTACGAGGATCGGATCCTCTCGCATCAGGCCGACCGCCTGTACGTGCAGGATCTCGACTCGGGCCAGGTCCGCAATCTGACCGAGGACCTCGATCGTCACGTGAACGGCTATCACTGGGCGCCGAACAGCCGCTCGCTGCTGATTGCCTACGACCACGAGGGGGACCGCTTGATCGCCCGTCAGCGCCTCAACGGTCGCCGCGACGTGTTGACCGACACCCTGGGCGGCACCTCCTATGGCCGCCCCTACAGCAGCGGCGATTTTGCCCTGGCCGAGAGTGGCCTGATCGCCTTCACCCACGCCGCGAGTTCACGCCCGGCGGAAGTCGCGATCCTCGATGGCGACGAGGTGTCGGTGCTGACGGCCCTGAATCAGGATTTCCTGGCGGATCACCAGCTTGGCGAGGTCGAGATGGTCTGGTACGAGTCCTCCGTCGATCAGCGCCCGATCCAGGGCTGGATCATCTATCCCCCTGACTTCACGCCCGATCGCCAGTGGCCGCTCATCCTGGAAATTCACGGCGGCCCCCACACCACCTATGGCCCGGCCTTTGCGATGGAGCTGCAGCTGATGGCAGCGAAAGGCTACGTCGTGCTCTACACCAATCCGCGCGGCAGCACGAGCTACGGCGAGGACTTCGCCAATCTGATTCATCACAACTACCCGAGCGAGGATTACAACGATCTGATCGACGGCGTCGATGCCCTCATCGACCGAGGCTTCATCGACCCGGAGCGGCTCTATGTGACCGGCGGCAGCGGCGGCGGCGTCCTGACGGCGTGGATCGTGGGGCAGACCGATCGCTTTGCGGCCGCGGTCTCGGTCAAGCCGGTGATCAACTGGTACAGCTTCGTGCTCAGCGCCGATGCCTACAGCTATTTCACCCAGTACTGGTTCCCCGGACCGCCCTGGGAGCATCTCGACCACTACATGGCGCGCTCGCCGATCACGCTCGTCGGCAACGTGACCACGCCGACGATGCTGATGACCGGTGAGGCGGACTACCGAACGCCGATCTCTGAAACCGAGCAGTACTATCAGGCCCTCCAGATCCGCAACGTGGACACGGCCATGGTGCGCATTCCCGAAGCCTCCCACGCCATCTATCGACGGCCGAGCAATCTGATGGCCAAGGTCGGATACATCCTGCACTGGTTCGAGCGCTACCCGGCGAGAGGCGAGAAGCATGACGGATCGCGCGAGTCGTCGGACGACTGAGCGATCGGCCTCTCACCTGGCTTTGGCGCGGCGGGCCGTATGCTCCGCCGCGCTGTATCCCTTTGGATTCTGGAGTCAGAGATGACATTTCGCTGTCGGTTGTTGCCGCTGCTTCTCGTGCTGACGTCTACCGCCCTGGCTCAGACGCCGGTCAGCGTGGCGCGGCCATCGTTTACCGAAAGCGTCGAGACCCTGCGCCTGACCGGCAATCTGACCGCCAGCCAGTCGGCGCGCCTGTCGACGCAGACCGCTGGCCTGGTCGACCGACTGAACGCGGAGGTCGGCGACAGGGTCGAGGCGGGTCAGCTGCTGCTGGCCCTCGACGCCGAGCTGGCCCGCCTGAACGTCGTGCGCGCGGAGGCGGCCCTGGCCGAGGCGCGGGCCGATCGCGATGAGGTCAATCGCCTGGCCGAGGAGGGTCGACGTCTGGTTCAGGATCGATTCCTGCCCGATACGGAAGTGCGTGCCCGCGAGGCAGCCGTCGCCCTCGCTGACGCCGCCGTGGCGAGGGTCGAGGCCGAACTTGCCACGGAGCGCGAGCGCCGGAACCGCCACGTCCTGCGGGCGCCCTTCGACGGCGTCATCGTCGATCGCCTGACCGAGCGCGGCGAGTGGATCGAGCCCGGGACCGCGGTCTTCGAGCTGGTTCGCCTCGACGAGCTGTGGCTCGACGTGCGCGTGCCGCAGCGCTATTGGTCCGACCTGGCGCAGGGTCAGGTCGAGATCCGCGCCGCGGCCGACGTAGCGCCTGACCAACCCCTGGCGGTCGAGGTGCTGGCTCGGGTTCCGGTCAGCGACCCCACGGCCCGCACCTTTCTGCTCCGCCTCGCTGTGGCGGCCGCGGAGTCCAACCTCACGCCGGGGATGTCGGCCCAGGTCGAGCTCGACCTGAGCTCGAAGGAGCGCTCGACGCTGATTCCCCGCGACGCCCTCCTGCGCTACCCCGATGGCACCACCACGATCTGGGTGGTTGATGCGGGCAGCAACCAGGCGCAGGAGCGCCAGGTCACGGTCCGTCGCCTGCTCGCCGATCAGGTCGAGCTAGCCGACGACCTGCCTGCGGATTCGCGGGTCGTCGTTCGCGGTAACGAGGGCTTGAGCGAGAACGAGGTCGTACGCATCGTCGGCGAGGGCGGCTGATGTTCGAGCACATCATTCGCCACGGCATCATCGTGACGGTGACGGTGCTGATCTTCGCCGTCCTCGGCATCCTCGCGGCGCTCCGGATTCCCGTGCAGATGATTCCTGATCTGGAAGTGCGCGTCATCAGCGTCGAGACCGTCTGGCCTGGCGCCACTCCCCAGGATGTCGAGAAGGAAATCCTCATCGAGCAGGAGCAGTACCTTCGGACGATCCCGAGCATGGAGCGGATGGTCTCGACGGCCAGCTACGGCCAGGCGTCGATCAATCTCGAATTCCCCTTTGGCACGGACATCAATGAAGCGCTGATCCGGGTCAACAACGCGCTCAGCCAGGTGCCCGGCTATCCGGAGAACGTCGACGAGCCGCGCCTGGAAGCCAGCTCCTTTTCGCAGAATTCCTTCATGTTCTTCCGCGTGCTGCCCCTCGAGGGCAACCCCTTCGATCTCGACATGCGTCTGATGTTCGACTTCCTCGACGACAACGTGCGCCCGCGCATGGAGCGCGTCGAGGGCGTGTCCCGCGCCAATATCCGCGGCGGCACCGAGCGCCAGATCCGCGTTCTCATCGACCCGGCAGCTCTGGCCGAGCGCGATCTGACCCTGACCGAGGTCCGCGAGGCCATCCGGAGCAGGAATCGGGACGTCTCGGCCGGCGACGTCGATCTGGGCAAGCGTCGCTACCTCCTTCGAACCGTGGGGCGCTTCGAGGATCTGGACCAGCTCAGTGAACTGATCCTGGCTCGTCAGGGCGACAGCCTGGTACGCCTGTCCGACGTCGCCGAGGTCGAGTCCTCCTTCTACGAGATTCGCAGCCTCAGCTTTGCCGACGGTCGTCCCGGCGTCAGCATCGCCATTGACCGGGAACCGGGCTCGAACGTCATCGACATCAAACGCCAGCTGCTGCCGGTCGTCGAGACCATCAACCGCGAGGTCCTGGCACCGGCGGGCATGGAGATGCGCCTGTTCAGCGATGACGTGCGCTACGTCCAGGCCTCGGTGGCCAACGTCTGGCAGAACCTGCTTCTCGGCGCCCTGTTGGCCACGCTGGTCATGTTCGCCTTTCTGCGCTCCTTCGGCGCGACGGTGGTCGGCGTGATCGGTGTGCCGATCTGCACCATCGCCGCCTTCCTGGGATTGCTGCTCGCCGGGCGCACCATCAACGTCATTTCCCTGGCCGGCGTCGCCTTCGCCGTCGGCATGACCCTGGACAACACGATCGTCGTCCTCGAGGCCATCGAGCGTCGTCGTCGCGAGGGTCTGGACCGCCTCGCGGCGGCCGCCGAGGGCGTCCGGCAGGTCTGGCCGGCAGTGCTCGCCTCGACGCTGACGACGGTGCTCGTATTCGCGCCGATCTTCTTCATCGAGCAAGAGGCCGGGCAGCTCTATTCCGACGTGGCCGTCGCGATCTCGGCCTCGATCCTGGCCAGCATGCTGGTGGCCATCACCATCGTTCCCACGCTCAGTGCGCGTCTGAATTTCGGCGTCCGCGATCAGGGTCGTGCGGCCGGACACGGCCTGCGCGACGGGCTGCTGGGCCTGGTTCAGGCGCTGATATCCACCAGCCGGCGGCGATGGATCACCCTGGGCAGCGTGGTGGCGGCGGTGCTGGCCATCATTATCGTTCTGACGCCCCCGGCGGAATACCTGCCCGAAGGTGAGGAGCCCAAGACCTTTGCCCTGATGTTTGCACCGCCGGGCTACAACCTGGATGAAATGGAAGAGATCGGTCAGCAGGTCGAGCAATGGCTACTGCCTTACGTCGGTGACGATCCGGAGCGCTTTGCCAGCGGCAACAGCGAGGTGCCGGCCCTGGCCTATATCAGCCTGTCGGTCAGCGCCGATCGGATCTGGCTGCTGGCCGAAACCGTGGATCCAGGCCAGATCGATGCCTTCATGGACGTCATCACGGCCTATTACGAGACGTTCCCGGGCATGCGCGCCTTTGCCAATCGCGGCTCCATCATTTCCAGCAACGACGGGGGTTCACGCAGCGTCAATCTCGACATCACCGGGCGTGAGCTGGCCGACATCTATCGCGTGGCGGGCCTGGCCTACGCCCGAGCCGAGGAGGTCTTCGACAACCCGCGAATCGGGTCGTCGCCCTCGTCCCTGACCCTCGACCAGCCGCTGGTCGAAATTCGTCCGAAGTGGGATCGAGCCGCGGAGATGGGCATGAGCGCAAACGAGATCGGCTTTTCCGTCGCCGCCCTCACGGATGGCGCCTTCGTCGACGAGTATTTCCAGGGCGACGACAAGATCGACATCTTCCTCTACAGCCAGGCCGGCAGCGATCAGCAGCTCGACCGCGTCGAGGCCTTGCCCATCTTCGTTCCGAATGCCGGTGTCGTGCCGCTTGGCAGCCTGGCCGAGGTGGTCGAGACCGTCGATACGGATGCCATTCGTCGTCTCAACGGCCGGCGCACCGTGACTCTGAATATCATCCCGCCCGAATCGGTCGCGCTGGAAACCGCGCTTGGCCAGGTGCAGGCCGAGGTCGTCGACTGGCTGCGCGATCAGGGACACCTGAGTGACGGCATGAGCCTGGACATCTCCGGTGCCAGCGATCAGCTGATGGAAACTCGCGCCGCACTGGCGGGCAATTATGTGGTCGCGATTATTCTCTGCATTCTCGTCATGGTGGCGATCTTCGGCCACTGGGGTTGGCCCTTCGTCATCATGACCGCGGTGCCCCTGGGCATCGCCGGCGGCATCGGTGGCCTCGCGCTCCTCAATGGCGTTGGATCACTCCTCCCTATGATCGGTCTGCAGCCCGTCTCCCAGCCCTTCGACATGATCACCATGCTCGGCTTCCTGATCCTGCTCGGCGTGGTGGTCAACAACCCGATTCTCATCGTCGACCGCACCCTCCGCCTCGTCCGCGAGGGGACGACCGACGCGGTCGACGCCGTCACCCAGGCTGTGGCCACTCGAATCCGGCCCATCATGATGTCGATGATCACGACGCTCTTCGGTCTGGCGCCGCTGGTGTTCATTCCCGGCGAAGGCACCGAACTCTATCGCGGTGTCGGCGTGGTGGTGCTGTCCGGACTCCTGTTTGCCACCCTCGTCACCCTGACCTTCCTGCCGGCCCTGATGGTGACCCTCCTCGAGCTGATCGAACGATTCAGCGCCAAGCGCCAGACCTCGGGCGCGTCCAGCGCCCGTTAGCATGCCCGACGCTCAGCTTTTCTCTAGTTCAACCACCAGTAGCCGAGGTTGAGCGCAAAAGCGAAGGTGACCCAGGCGAGATAGGGCACGAGTAGCCACGAGGCGGTGTTCGAGACCGGCTGGAATCTGAGGATGCAAAGGGCGATGGCGCTCCACAGCAAGCCCAGCTCGACCAGCGCCAGGCCCAGCCAGTGGAGACCGAAGAACAGGGGCATCCAGAGGGCGTTCAGGGTGAGCTGGATCAGCCACAGCCGAATCAGCCGTGAGCGCCAGCCCGTCTGCCGCCAGACCAGCCAGGCCGACAGCGCCATGAGGACATAGAGCACGCCCCAGACCGGCCCGAAGAGCCGGTCGGGTGGGGCGAAGACCGGTGCGTTCAGCTGGCCGTACCAGTCATCGGGCCGAAAGAAGTAGCCCGTCGATGCCGCGGCGACGGTGAGCACGAAGAAAGCGGCCAGGGCGACGCCAGCGGATGCCACGGCACCGTGCTGTGGGGACTCAGTCGTGGTCATGGGCCGACTGCGACTGCGCCGGATCCGGGCCGTCGATCGTCCGGTTCAGGTAGGCGCGGAGCCGCTCCCAGGCGTGGGCTGCGGCCGGTCGATTATTGCCCGGGTCCCGCTCCGTGTGCAGCCAGAAGCCGTGCTCGACCGAGTCGTAGATGTGGACGTCGTTGTCGATGCCTGCCACGCGAATGGCGCCGACGAAAGCCTCGACCTCCGCGACGGGAATGCCGCGGTCGTTCTCAGCAAAGGTGCCGTAGACCTCGTGGTGAACGTGGGCCATCTGCGTCGGATCATCGAGGAGGGAGCCGTAGAAGATGGCCGTGCCCTCGTGCTCGTCTCCTCCAAGCGCATAGGACAGGGCGATGCCACCGCCGAAGCACCAGCCGATCGTTGCCACTCGACCGGTCGTTGGCGCATTCGACTCGAGCCAGTCAACGGCGGCGTCGAGATTGGCAATCATGGTGGGTTCATCGGCACGGACCTCGCGCACCAGGGCCATGTTTTCGTCTCGAGTCGACCCCGTGCGCCCGGAATAGAGATCCGCGGCCAGCGCAATGTAGCCGTGGGCGGCAAAGGCGTCTGCGGTCTGGCGAATGCGGTCGACGAGGCCGTTCCACTCGTGAATCAGGATCACGGCTGGAAAGGGGCCATCGCCCTCGGGCAGGGCCAGATAGCCCCGCGTGTTCGCGTCCGCGTCGAAGTAGGCCACATGCTCACCCTGTGGCGGCTCGGCCTGGCCGGAGATCGCTCGCATCATCGCGTCTTCCGGGCTGGCGTTTGCCAGCGTGGCGGTCGCCAGTGCGACGATCAGGGCGGTGATGCGACGGGGGATGGGCGTCATGAGTCTCTCCGGGCTGGTGGGTGAGAAGGGGCCTGTGAGTATGCACGCCGGACATCAGTCGGCGAAAGGGGCAACTTGCAAAACGCCTCGCGCTCGGTCATCGTAGTCAGCGGCGGGCGCTGGCGGTAGTGATGATCACTCACGATAGAGGACGCATCAGCCCATGGCCGGCAAAACCAGCATCTTCCGCGATCGTGCGCCCACGCCTTGGCATCTCTGGGTTATCGGGATTCTGACCCTGCTCTGGAATGCGATCGGCGCCTTCGACTATCTGGCCACCCAGCTGGAAATCGAGGGTTACATGGCGGCATTCTCGCCCGAGCAACTGGCCTATTTCTATGGTTTCCCCCCTTGGGTCGTGGGCGCCTGGGCTCTGGCCGTCTGGTCGGCGGTTGCGGGCTCCCTGGCACTCCTGTTGCGAAGCCGCTGGGCAAGCACGCTCTTTTCCGTGTCCCTGCTATCGATGGTCGTCACCTCGATCTACAACTTCGGCCTGAGCGATGGCGCCGAGGTCATGGGCCAGGCCGGCGTCGCGTTCTCGGCCGTGATCGCGGTGATTTCCGTCCTGCTGCTGATCTACAGTCGAGCGATGACCCGGCGCCACGTCCTGGTCTGAGCCGCCACCCGGTCTGGACGGGCCTCTGGCATGATGCAGGCCGTGCTCAAGCTGAAGGCTGTCCGCAAGCCGATGTCATTCGCTGATCGTTCGTGCCGGGCGCTGCTGTTACTGGCTGCCCTGGCCCTGTTTTCTCCCCTGAGCCTGGCCCTCGACCTGGTCGAATTCGACCAGGAATTCAGCCGCCTGCTCGAGGCTGACCGTGTGCCTGGTGGTGCCTACGCCATCGTTGAGGGGGACCGGTTAGTGGCGGCGGCCGGTCACGGCGTACGCTCGCTGGCCGAGCCCGTCCCGGTAACTGCCGAGACGGTGTTCCGGGTGGCGTCGGTCTCCAAGCCCTTCGCCGCCCAGCTCACGGCAACTCTGGTCAAGGAAGGCGTGCTGCGCTGGGATGAGCCCATCCGCCGCCGCGTGCCGGAGTTTCGCCTGGCCGATGCTCGCCACGCAGACAGCCTGCAGATCCAGCATCTGCTCGGCCAATCGGTGGGCGTGGTGCCCAACGCCTACGACAACCTCCTCGACGCCAGCCAGCCACTGGATCGGATCCTTCCCCGGTTTGCCGATCTTGAGCCGCTGTGTCGTCCTGGCGAGTGCTATACCTATCAGAACGTCTTATTCTCCCTCGTCGAACCGGCGATCGAATCAGCGACTGGACGACCCTACGACGCGCTTCTGGCCGAGCGCGTCTTCGAGCCGCTGGCGATGACGAATTCGTCGACTGGGCTGGGGGCTTACCGGGCCACCTCCGATCGGGCCGTCGCCCACCTTCGAGCCTCTCGTCGTCTGCCCTGGGTTCCGGCCTCCAGCAATGCCAATTACTACCGCGTTGCGCCGGCCGCGGGGGTGAACTCGAGCGCTCGCGACCTGGGGCGCTGGTTGATCGCCCAGCTCGGCCACCGGCCTGATGTCATCGATCAGGCGCAACTCGAGGCCTTGACGCGTTCGCGCGTGCGCACGAGCCGTGAGCTCCGCCGTCGAGGCTGGCGCGAGCTTCTCACCGACGCGCACTACGGCCTGGGATGGCGCGTCTATGAGCTGGCTGGCGAGACCATCTATCTGCACAGCGGCTGGGTGCGCGGCTTCGTCGCCGAGGTGGCCTACTCGCGCGATCGCCAGATCGGCCTCGCCGTCCTCCTGAACGCCGAGACCCGCGCCTTGAATGAAATCACCACGACCTTCTGGCGCGCCGTCCTCGCCGAGGGCCCGCCGGCCAGCGCCACTACCGCGACGGCAAACGACGCCGAGCCCGGGTCTGCGTCGATCGCAGGCGGTATCCGGTAAGTCGGCGTGCTTGGGCCACCCGTGCCGGATCGGTGCGCATCACGCCGAAGTGCCGCCGGGCCTGGGTCAGGTCCACGAGCCTGCGCAGTGGCCAAGGAGCCGCCGACCCGCTTAGCCGATCACCGAGTCGTCAGGGCCGGGGTTCTTGAAACGCCTCGATCAGCGCCTCAGCGGACATGGCGCGGCCGAAGAGAAAGCCCTGAACGTAGTCGCAGCCGTGTGTTTTGAGGAGCGCCAGTTGCTCGTCGTTCTCCACCCCCTCCGCGATGACCTTCATGCCGATCGAATGGGCCATCGCAATGATGGCCGAGGTCAGCGCTAGATCGTCCCCGGCGTCGGTCAGATCGGCGACGAAGCTACGATCGATCTTGACGCCGTCGACGTGCACCTGGCGCAGGTGGCTCAGGCCAGAAAAACCCGTCCCGAAGTCGTCGAGCCAGATGCGCACGCCGCGGTTGCGCAGCGTTTCGATCATCTTCGAGGCCAGAAACTGATCCTGGAGCAGGCTGCTCTCCGTCAGTTCGATTCCGAGAAGGCGGCTATCCAGGCCGCTGGCCTGAACGGCCTTGAAGATTCGATCATCCAGACCGGGTTTCAGCAGCTGCTGTCCGGACACGTTGACGGCGACTCGCACGCCGGGCAGGTGGTTCTGCCAGCGGGCCGCGTCGCGGCAGGCGATATCGACGACCTGCGCGCCCAGATTCTCGATCAGATTGCTCGCTTCGGCAACGGCAACGAACTGCTCCGGAGGCACGTCGCCAAGGCGCGGATGGTGCCAGCGCAGAAGCGCTTCGGCCGAGACCAGCCGGCCGCTGCCCGGGTCGATGATGGGTTGATAGGCGACCCGGATCTGGTGGTCCTCGATCGCCTGGCGCAGGTCCTGTTCGAGGAGGAGGGTCCGGTCCGCTGCATGCGTGAGGTGCTCGTTGTAGAAGGCGAAGCCGTTCTTGCCGCTGAGCTTGGCCTGGTACATGGCGAGGTCGCCGCATTTGAGCATCAGCTTCGAGGTCTGGGCATCGTCGGGATAGCGCGTGATGCCGATGCTGGCGCTGAGCTTCAGGCGCTGTTCGCCCATCTGAAAGGGCCGGCTGAGGGCAACGAGGATGCGCTCCGCGAGGCGCTGGCAACGCTGCAGGACATCGCCGCCGGAGACCAGGACGACAAACTCGTCCCCGCCAAGGCGGGCAATCAGCGTTCGGTCCGTGCCGCCGTCTCGGGTCGTCGATTCGGCGCTGCTTCGAAGTCGCCGCGCGACTTCGATCAAGGCGTCGTCACCCGCGTCGTGGCCCAGCGTATCGTTGATGCGCTTGAAGTTGTCGATGTCGATGAACATCAGACCCAGTGGCCGGGGAGCATCGGCCTTCTCGTCGTGGCACTCAGCGATCGTTTCATCGAGGAGTTCACGAAACATCAGGCGATTCGGCAGGCCCGTCAGGGTGTCCTGAAAGGCAAGCTTGCGGATGGCCTGATCGTGATTCTGAATGCTGCGGGCCATCTGGCTGAAGGAACGAATCAGCGCGCCCAGCTCATCGCCCCGATGCTGGTAGCGCGGCTTCTCGAGCTGCGCCGACTCGAAGCGGCCGGCCTCGAGGTCCTCGACCGCTGCCGCCAGGCTCCGGATCGGCCGGATCAGTCCGCGGCCGATCAGCCAGGTCAGCGCAGCGGCGACCAGCAGAAGGGCTAGGAATCCGAGCAGCAGCATGCGCAGCTGGAAAAGAAAGGCGTCGCCCACGCGTTGGCTCGCCTCCCGCTGCTGCGCGGCGATCAGCGCATCGGAACTCGCACGCGTCAGGCCGACGCGAACGCCGCCGATCGTCTCCTGCCCCAACTGAATCGGGCGGCTGATATCTACCAGGCGATCGGTCCACTGCACGAGCAGCTCGTCGCTGTCGACGATGGCCTGAGCGAGTTCGTCGTTCATCACCTCACCGAAGCGTTCCAGGGCCTGGCTGCCGTCGTGGACGATTCGTCCCTCGTCATCGAAGATCACCACGTACTCGACATCGTCTTCTTCGAGCGCGCTCCTCGCCGTCTGCCGAAGCCCCTGTAGATCGTAGTAGTAGAGCTGATTGGGCAGAGACTTGAGAAGAAACTCGCTGATCAGCTTGCCCCGCTCCTCGAGCCCGGCCAGGGCCTGCTCGCGCATCGCCTGAGCGGTCTCTTCGGCCAGGTCGAGCTGGCTGCGACTGCCGGCATACCAGAGCCCGGCGAGGACGAGCAGCACGGCCAGAGCGGTGACAAGAAAAGCCGCCAGCAGTTTCTGTTGCAAGCCCCAGGCGCTCACTCGAGCACGTCCCTGACGCGCTGGAACGGTGCGCGCAGCGTGTCGATCTGCTGTTGCAGCGCCTGGTCGGACGGGGTAAATCGCTTCGTCCGGAAATAATTGCCGAGGGCTTCCTGCGCGGCGGGATCGTCATGCGCCGCCAGGAGCACCTCGCGAAGTCGCAAACGAAGGCGCGGGTTCAGCCCGCCGCGAACCAACTCGAGGCCGCGCGGAATAGGCGGACTGGTCGAGATGATCTGCAGATCGCGCCGATAGTCGGCGACGGGAAGGACGTACTCCTCCCAGTCCTGATCGCTGATGGCGGCACTATCGACGATGCCCTTCTGGACCCAGGTGACGGAGTTCAAGGCGTGGCCGGTGAAGGCGTAGCTGACGTAGTCCGGGTCCGGCGAGTCGAGCGGCGAGAGCAGGATTGCCAGATCGAGACCGGCATCGAGCAGCAGGCCCGCCGGCACGCGGTAGCCGCTCGTCGACATTGGATGCTGGAAGCCGATCGTTCGGCCGCGCAGCTGGTCGATGGTTGCGATACGGCTGTCGGCGCGGGCAATGAACAGGGAGCGATACTCGGGCCGCCCGCCGCGCCAGGTGAGCAGCAGCAGCTCCGCGTCGCCTCGATCGATCATGCTGATGGCGCCGCTCGCCGTTTCCGTGACCCAGTCGACGCGGCCCTGACGCAGGTAGCTGTTCATCGCCTGGCCGTCGCGCGCCATCAGGATGCGCCCTTCGCGAATGCCTACATCGCCGAGCTTTCCGACGACGTAGTCGAGGAGGGGACGCAGTCGATCATAGTGGGCGGCGGGATCGTCACTGACCCGGCCCAGGACGAGCACCGAGTCATTCAGGTCGCTGGCGCCAGCGCTTGATGCAAGGACCAACAGGGCAGCGCAGGCCATCCGACACAGTCGGTACTGAAGTCGCTTGAGGATCAAAACGGGCTCGTGGCGGTGGCAGGACCGAGAGTTTACTGCCTCAGGCCGCCGTCTTGAAGCGGGTGGTGATTCCAGCGCCGTCCAGCGCCGATGGCATCATGCCGACGCGCGAGTCGTTACCTTCTCGAGTTTTCCCAGCTGGCGAGTGATCTTGATGCTTCGAACAATGGCAAGCGCGCTGTTCTACGCTCGCTTCTTCAACGCTTTTTCGACCCGAGGTTTCGATCGGCGGGCTGATCGACGCGGCCGGCCAGGGCGCCTACCCGGAAGAGACAGCGGTGCTCAAGGCCCTTGCCTGCGGCGCGGAGGTCTTTGCCGTTGCGCGCTGTCAGGAGAAGCTCGAGCGTCTTGCATCGGAGGCGGCCGCTCCCGATCGTCTGCACACGCTGGTCTGCGATCTGTCGCTGCTGTCGGATACGCGGGATCTGGCCACCCATCCGACGCTCCATGGGGCACCGATCGACGCCCTGGTCAACAACGTGGGCGTGCTGCTGAATGATTTTCAGCGAAGCGCGGAAGGGCTGGAGCTGTCGCTGGCGACCAATCTGGTCGGCCATTTCGTCCTGACCGAAGCGCTGCTGAGCGCCGACCGCCTGGGACCGGAGGCGGCGGTCGTCGAAGCCTCTTCCGGCGGCATGTACGGGGCGGCCCTGAATCTCGACAAGCTCACCGCTGCCTCGAAAGCGCACTGGGACGGCGTGGCGGCCTATGCGCTGCAGAAACGCGCTCAGGTCGAGCTTGTCAGGGCCTGGAATGCGCGCTGGCCCACGGGGCGCAGGGCCTATGTCATGCACCCCGGCTGGGTCGATACGGCGGGCGTGCAGACAGCCTTACCCGCGTTTCGAGCGACCCTCCGGCGCGCCCTGCGAAACGCGGATCAGGGGGCTGACACGATCCTCTGGCTGATCGATCAGCAGCCGGCGATGTCGTCGAAGGGCGGCATCTGGCTGGATCGTCACCTCGACGATGAGCATGCCTTCGCGCTGACGCGGCAGTCCCGCTGGACAGCGGCTGATCTCTACGACCGCCTGGAGGACACCGCTCGCGGCGTGCTCGCCTGATCGGACCGGAGCGTGCGGAGTCCGCCGTCCGCGGCCCCCGGATGCGACAACGCCGCCCGGTCCGGGCGGCGTTGTCGGGACGTCCGATCGCAGCGCTGGGTCAGAAGCGCAGGCGGCTGCGGGTCCGCTCGCGGCGCGTGTCGTCGCGCTCTTCGTACTTCGACAGGCAGCGGTTGCTCTGGATCACCATGGCGCACTCGAGGTAGTCTGTGATTTCCATCAGGGCGGCGCGAATGGCCTCGCCGGCCGGCGTGTCCTCGTAGTTGGACAGGTTGCCGCCGAAGCCGCCGCGGTAGGCGCTCAGGTTGATGCCGCCGCCGCCGGCGCGCCCTTCGATCGTGCGGGCGTAGGCGATCTCGCCATTGTTTGCATCAACGACGCGCAGATCGACGGCGAGGTAGGCCTCGGTCTTGCGCCCGCCGATGCCGATGCCGCGGAAGCTGATGCCGCCGCCCGTCGAGCGCGTCTGCTCGTCATAGGCCGTGATCGTGCCGAGGACGATGTACTCCGCCCCGGTCAGCTGCCCGATTCGAGCAGCCGTGTCGGGGCGCACGCGACCGGACGCGCCGAGGTCCTGCTCGTTCAGTACCGCCTCCAGATTGGAGCGCTCCACCACCCGGAAAGCCCCGATCGAGGCAAGCTCGTTGGCCAGCATGCCGGAAAGATCCCAGCCGACGCCGCCGCCCCACCAGCCGGCGCCGGACTCGTTCTTGAATTCAGCCACGCCGAGAACCGGCTCGTCGGCCAGGGCCGGGCTCGTGGTCAGCAGAAGGCCGATCGCGGCCAGGATGGCGTATCCCTTGTTTGCGAGTTGGTGCATGATCATTCTCCTCGGGGCGTGCCCGTGACTCCTGTTGAATACCTGAGTGTAGTGTGTCGCCGGCCCGAAATCAGGTCGGGCCGACTCAGGTTGTGTGCTCTAGACAACGGGAAACGACCGGCAATCGTGTCACCTGTCCGCATCGACTTGCAATCGAGATCGCCCTGAAGGTAATCTGACGCGCTTCCAAAACCCCTGCTTTCGGCAAAGTTTCCTAACGCAATGACTTCCAAACTTTCCGCCCTGAATGAATGGGTGGATCAGGTGGCTGCGCTGACGCGCCCTGATCGAATCCACTGGTGCGACGGCTCCGAGAGCGAAAACGCGCGCCTGATCGACATGATGCTCGACAGCGGCGACCTGGAGCGCCTCAATCCCGAGACCCATCCGGATTGCTACATCCATCGCTCGGACCCGGACGACGTCGCTCGCGTCGAGCACCTGACCTACGTCTGCACCGCCAGCGAAGGCGACGCCGGGCCGAACAACAACTGGATGGCGCCTGCCGAAGCCCACGCGCTGATGAACGGGCTGTTTGCCGGCTGCATGAGCGGTCGCACCCTCTATGTCGTGCCCTACTGCATGGGCCCGATCGACTCCCCCCTGTCGCGCTGCGGCGTCGAGATCACGGACAGCCCCTATGTCGTTGTCAATATGCGCCTGATGACCCGCATGGGCGCTGATGCCCTGGCGCGTATCGAGCGCGACGGGCATTTCGTCAAGGGGCTGCATTCGACCGGCGAGCTCGACCCGGATCGTCGCTACATCATGCACTTCCCGGAGGAGCTGAGCATCCAGAGCTTCGGCTCCGGCTACGGCGGCAACGCGCTCCTGGGCAAGAAATGCCACGCCCTGCGCATTGCCAGCTACCAGGCGCGGACCGAGGGTTGGCTGGCCGAGCACATGCTGATCGTCGGCATTGAAAACCCCCAGGGCGAGGTTCGCTACATCGCCGCCGCGTTCCCGTCGGCCTGCGGTAAAACCAATCTGGCCATGCTGATTCCGCCCGAGGCCTATCGAGAGGCGGGCTGGAAGGTCTGGACAGTCGGTGACGACATCTGCTGGCTGCACCCGGGCGATGACGGTCGCCTGTATGCCATCAACCCGGAAGCCGGATTCTTCGGCGTCGCCCCGGGCACCGGCAACAAGACCAACCCGAACGCGCTGGCCATGCTCGACCGCGAAGCCATCTTTACCAACGTGGCCACCACGAGCGATCGCCAGCCTTGGTGGGAGGGGCTCGACGACCGCACGCCGGCGCTGGACTGGCGCGGCCGGGCCTTCGATCCGAAGAACGGGCCGGCGGCGCACCCGAACTCGCGATTCACCGTGTCCATCAAGCGCTGCCCCAGCTATTCCGACGAGGCCGAGAGCCCCCGCGGTGTGCCGATCGACGCCATCGTCTTCGGTGGTCGTCGCGCCACGCTGGCGCCGCTGGTACTCGAGGCCCGCGACTGGCAGCACGGCGTTCTGATCGGTGCTGCCATGGCCTCCGAGACCACGGCGGCGGCATCGGGCCAGGTCGGCGTCGTGCGGCGCGATCCGATGGCGATGAAGCCCTTCTGCGGCTATCACTTCGGCGATTACTGGGCCAACTGGTTCGACGTGGGTCAGGGCCTGAGTCATCCGCCGAAGATCTTCCAGGTCAACTGGTTCCGCCGCGATGACGAGGGTCGCTTCATCTGGCCCGGCTTCGGCGAGAACCTGCGCGTGCTCGAGTGGATCTTGGCCCGTGCCCGAGGGCAGATCGAGGCGGTGGAGACGCCGATCGGTTCGCTGCCCACGGCCGAGTCCATTCGACTCGACGGCCTGGACTCGCGACCGGATCTGGACACCCTGCTGTCCGTCGAGCCCGCGGCCTGGCGCGACGAAATGGCCGCGATCAAGGAGTTCTTCGACACCTATGAGCCGCGCGTGCCGCAGCCCCTGCGCGACGAGCTGGGTCGCGTTCAGAAAGCTCTCACGCATAATCTATGACTTCTTAGGTTTGCTTAATCAGGCGTAGTGGAAGGCTTTTAGGCAACTATCAAGAAGAGTGGGCTGTATCTTATTGTTTTTATTGGGCAATTAATTTTAACGAAAACTTGACGAATAAAAGTGTCATTTGTACACTGTCTGTGGGTCATTAAGCGCCTGAAATTAAGGAACTCAACATCATGCAAAAATTATTTTTTAGAGATACAAACATAGCAATGAAGGCTCTACCGGCAGCAATGCTGGTTTCCAGCCTGACAATGCTGTCATATGGCAGCGCCTTCGCCCAAGATTCTGATGACGATTCTGCAGATTCGAACGTTGACCGCGTTGTCGTAACTGGTTCCAGAATCACTGATCCGAACTTGGAAATTTCAAGTCCGGTAGCCTCAGTTGATGAGGAGGAATTGACGTTTCGGGGCACGAGCGTCGCTGAAGACTTTCTAAGTGAATTGCCGAGTTCTGTGCCGAGCATTGGCGCCCAAGTTAATAATGGCAACGGAGGCGCGTCTTTCGTAAACCTTCGCGGTGTCGGCTCCAACCGTAACTTGGTCCTACTGGACGGTCGGCGCTTCGTTCCAGCCGACGACAGTGGCCGCGTGGACTTGAACAACATTCCCCTCGCCGTGATCCAGCGAACTGAGATCCTGACGGGTGGTGCGACGACGACTTACGGTGCAGATGCAGTGTCCGGAGTGGTCAACTTCATCACGAAAAGAGATTTCGAGGGAGTGCAGATCGACCATCTGTACCAGGTGACTGAGCAGGGTGATGGCAAGGTCAATCGAACCGAAATGACGATCGGTGCGGGCTTTGACGATGGTCGCGGCAACGTTGTCTTCAGTCTCGGTTATCAAGATCAAGGAGCAGTGCTCCAGGGTGATAGGGATTATTCGCTCTTCAACGTCGATTCCTTCTTCGGCACGCCGGGCGGCTCGTCTGCTGCTGTACCTGCAAATGTGATTTTTTCCGGTCCAGAGGGGCTAGTGATCGGGCAGATCAACAACGCCGGGACTGACATTGTGCCCGGGGGTGTTAACACTGCCGCTGGGCCCTTTAACTTCAACCCGCTCAACATCTTCCAGACTCCCTTTGAGCGATATAACATGTTTGGATCTGCTCGATATGAGATCAATCCCAACATCGAAGTTTACACGCAGGGTGTTTTTTCAAAGCAGACGGTCTCGACCCAAATCGCCCCAGGCGGTTCCTTCTTTAACACTTATCAGCTCAACCTGAACAATCCAACGATCCCTGACGCCATCGCTCAGCGGTTCGGCGACGCACTTGGGCTGACACCGACAGAGTTTGCGGCGGCTCGTAACACACCCTTCGGGCCGACGCTGCCGGATGGGACGGCCAATCCGGACTATGTTCAGCTCGGCGCTCAAGTACGCCGACGCACCGTTGAAATTGGCCCGCGTTCTTCCGATTTCACCACCACGCTTTTCAATTTCGTAGCGGGCGTCGAAGGCGATATCACCGACAGCATTGGCTATGACGTCAACGTCACGTATGGTGAGTCTGAGCGAATCCAAAGGCAGGGAGGATTCGCGCGATTTTCTCGGCTCCAGCAATCATTGCTCGCCGTTCCTGACGGTTCCGGCGGAGCTCAGTGCATTGACGCGTCGGGCGGATGCGCTCCGGTTAATCTGTTCGGGCTGGAAGGCAATCTCGGTAGTCAAGAAGCACGGGATTTCGCTTTCAATTTGACGCAGCAAGTCGTTAATGTGTCTTCCATTGAGACGGCACAAGCGTCCGTTTTCGGAGATTTGCCGATTACTCTGTTTGACAGCGCTCCCATCAACTTTGCGGCAGGTGCTGAGTATCGTCAGTTTACGACGAGTACACAGTCAGATGAAGCATCGCAAACGCCTGGCGCAGTCGTGGGTGGCGGCGGAGCCAATCCGAATTACTCCGGGTCTTACGATGTTCTTGACGTCTATGGAGAATTAGTCATTCCGATTCTTCAGGGCGCTCAGTTCGCTGAGCGGTTAACATTGGATCTGGGTGCTCGTCACTCAAATTATGAGCTATCTGACAACGAGTTCACTTGGAAAGCAGGGCTAACTTGGGAGCCGATCGCAGGATATACTTTACGTGGTAACTTCCAGAAAGCCGCCCGGGCGCCTAACATTGGTGAGCTCTTCTTCCCAACCACTACCGGTTTAGGAAACCTGCAGGTTGACCCGTGTCAAGGTGATGCGCCAACGACGGATCCCGCACTCGCCCAGGTCTGTATTGCTCAAGGTGCTCCAGCTTCGATCGTTAATGCTGGCAACATCCAGCCGCCAGCTGCTGGGCAGGTCAACATTACGTCTGGCGGCAACACCAGTCTGAACACCGAAAAAGCAGAAACCTTCACCATAGGGCTCATCGCTCAGCCGGCCGCTGTCCCGGGCCTGACCGTCGCCATCGACTACTTCAATATTTCGATCGAAGACGCCATTTCCAGCCCCTCCGAAGGCGATATCATCGACGGGTGCTTTAACAGTGGCAACTTGGATCCGAGCAACCCCTTCTGTCAGCTGGTAAGCCGGAGTGCTACCACGGGCGGATTGGATGGTTCGCCAGACGAAGTTCAGGGCCTGCTTTTGAATTTGTCTAACCTGGGGCGGATTCAGACGGATGGTGTTGATGCGCGTGTGAATTACGGGTTTGACTTGTCGAATGATCTTGGCGTAGAGCTTGATCTAGAAGCGACCTGGGTTAATGAAAACAAGTTCCAGGCCATTACAGGACAGGGAGCATTTCGTGATTGCGTCGGCTTCTTCTCCGTTAACTGTGGTTCGATTCAGCCTGAATTTGGCTTCAACCAACGCACTACCTTCAACTTCCTAGAGGATTACTCGGTTTCGCTTAGGTGGAGGCATTTGTCTGCAGTTGAGCAGGAGCCGTTGGACGTCGCTAGCCAAGGTCCTGCATTCATCGGAAACTCTCCCGTCTTCGGGAATGTAGACTTCACTGAAATCAATGCTCAGAACTACTTTGACCTTTCATTCCAGTGGTCTGGCTTTGAGAATGTATTGTTCACAGCGACGGTGTCCAATCTTCTCGACAACCAGCCGCCAATTGTTGGCTCGAACATTGGAACGACTGCGTTCAACTCAGGAAACACCTATCCGTCGACCTACGACCCACTTGGACGTCGGTACATGGCAAACCTTCGCCTGAACTTCTAAATAGTAGGAGTCAGCGAACAAGGAAAGGCGGGCCATACGGCCCGCCTTTTTTTTGGTTCATCGCGCATTACCGGGGAAGGCGGCGCGA
>CAZDFS010000054.1:0-24024 GCA_964504865.1 uncultured Wenzhouxiangella sp. | reverse complement strand
CGTCCGCGTGATCGAGCGGCGTGGCCCGGCGGATCTTTCAGCGTCGGTCCTCGAAGGCGCCGAGGCGGCTCGCGCCCAGTGGGTAGTGGTGATGGACGCCGACGGCTCGCATCCACCGGAGCAGCTCGACGCCCTGCTGGCGCCGCTGATCGATGGCCGCGCTGATCTCACCATCGGTTCGCGCCATGCCCCCGGTGGCGGCACGGAGGGCTGGCCCTGGCATCGCCACCTGGCCTCGGGCCTGGCCACGGCCCTGGCCTGGCCCTTTACCGAGGTCAAGGATCCGATGGCCGGCTACTTCGCGACGAGCCGCGAGCGCCTGCTGTCGCTGCCCGGCCAGGCGGCCGGCTACAAGATCCTTCTCGAGCTGCTGGTGCAGGGCGGCGACGAGCTGCGGGTCGAGGAAGTGCCGATCCGCTTCGTCGACCGCCAGCGCGGCCAGTCCAAGCTTGGCCTGTCGCAGCAGCTGACCTACCTGAAGCGCCTGACCTACCTCGCCGGCGGCCGGGTGTCGGGGTCGAGTGCGGGCAAATTCATCCTCGTCGGCTTCAGCGGCATGGCCATCGACCTGCTGATCTTCTATGTCCTGATCGCCCAGGAGGCGCGCCTCGGGTCGGCGCACATGGCCAGCTTCGTCGTCGCCACCCTGACGAACTTCGCCCTGAACTATCGCTGGACCTTCAGCGGCGAGGCTCATACGGACCTGGGGCTGACCCAGCGCTACCTGCGCTTCCTCCTCGTTGCCCTGATGGCGCTGATGATCCGCGGCGGCGTCCTGGTGCTGTTGGTCGAGGTCCTGGGCCTATCACCGGCGGCCGCCATCGTCCCGGCCATCATCATCACCGCCGGGGTGAACTACCTGGGCTCGGCCTTCTATGTCTTCGCCTCGACGGCATCGGGCGTCGTCCCCCGCGTTCGCTGGCACCTTGCCATCCTGGGCCTGCTGCTCTACGTCGTGGTGCTACGCCTGCTCTACATGGGGCACGTCGGGCTGATCCCCGACGAAATGTACTACTGGGTCTACAGCCAGAATCTTGATCTGAGCTTCCTCGACCATCCTCCCCTCGTCGCCTGGCTGATCGAGTTCGGCACGGGCCTGGCCGGCGACACGATCTTCGGCGTGCGGCTGCTGCTGATTCCCATGACCCTGGCCACCGCCTGGCTTGTCTACCTCTATGGCGCCAGCATGGGCGGGCGCACGATCGGGATGGTCTGCGTACTGATGGTCACGGTCCTGCCCTTTTTCTCGCTCTCGGGCCTGTTGATGACCCCGGATGCGCCCATGCTGATCGCCTGGACCGCCGCCCTGTATTTCTTCAAGCGCGCCCTGATCGACCAGCACGCCTCGGCCTTCGTCGGACTGGGACTGGCCATGGGCCTTGGCCTGCTGGCGAAGTACAGCATCGCCCTGCTGGCACCGGCGGGGCTCGTGTTCATGCTCCTCGATCGCCAGAGCTGGCACTGGTTCCGTCGCCCCGAGCCTTACTTAAGCGTACTCCTCGCCACCCTGATCTTTTCGCCGGTGCTGGTCTGGAATGCACAGAACGAGTGGGCGTCGCTGCTGTTCCAGAGCACGCGTCGGCTCGTGGAGAACCCGGAGTTCGCCAGCCACCTGGTGCTGCTCTACGCGCTGCTGCTCCTGTCGCCGGTGGTTGCCCTGGCGGGCCTGCTGAGCTTCGGGCCTGTCCGGCGCCAGCTGGCCCCGGACCAGCGCAAACGTCGTTTCATGATCGTCATGACCGCCGTGCCGCTGCTGATCTTCCTGGCTTACGGGACCTCGACGATGATCAAGTTCCACTGGACCCTGCCACCGTGGATCGCCCTGCTGCCGATGATCGCGGCGCTTCTCAATCGCAATCTCTGGGATGACGGCCGCGAGCGCCTGGGGCGCCTGCACCGCTGGCTGATATCGGCCTGGGTGCCGAGCATCCTGACGCTCGTCCTCGCCTATGGTCTGCTGCTGCATGCCCTGACCCTGGGCCTGCCCGGAGTGCGCGTGTCGGACTTCGGGACCGGCTACCTGACCTGGGAGGAGGCCGCCGACGAGGTGATGCGAATCGCCTCGGAGATCGAGGAAGAGACTGGTCAAGCGCCGATCATCGCCTCGACGACGAAGTGGAACGGCGCCGCGGCGCTCGCCTGGCACGGTCGCCCCAGCGACCTGGGACGCCTGACCGGCCAGAACATCATCGGCATGAGCGGCTCCATGTGGGAGCGATGGTTCGATGCAGACATGGACCCGAATCAACCCGTCCTGCTGGTCAACCGGTCCGACAAGCTGATCACCGAATCCTGGCTGGAGCTCGCGCTGGTGGGTCTCGGGCCGGTCCGGCGCATGACGGTGCAGCGAAGCGGGGTCAGCGATGGTGAGATCGTGTATCGAATTGCCGAGGGCTTCAAGCCGCAGCAGCTGCGCACGCCCGAGCAGATTCCGGAGTAGGCGTCTTAATGACTTGCGTATCGCGGGAAAGCTGGCACAATAGCTCGGTTTTGTTCACTCACGCTCTGGAAGGCAATGCCAAAAGACGACCATATAGAAATGGAGGGCAAGGTTCTCGATACCCTGCCGAACACCATGTTCCGCGTCGAACTCGACAATGGACATATCATCACTGCCCATATTTCCGGGCGGATGCGCAAGAACTACATCCGCATCCTGACCGGTGACCGAGTCAAGGTGGAAATGACGCCTTACGATCTCAGCAAGGGCCGCATTACCTACCGCATGAAATAGGCCGCTATTCGGCCTCCGGCGTCGTGGTTGCCAGCTCCTTGCCCGACGCCGTCTGAACGTCCAGCTCCAGGGATTTCTCGTCGGCGGCCAGCGTGACGCTGACCCGGCCGCCCTGCTCCGACAGCTCACCGAAGAGCAGCTGGTCGGCCAGGGGCCGCTTGATCGAGTCCTGAATCACGCGCTTCATCGGGCGAGCGCCCATCTGCTCATCGAACCCATGCTCGGCCAGCCAGCCGCGAGCAGGCTCCGACACGTCGAGGGTGACGCCTTTGTCTGCCAACTGATTTTCCAGGTCCATCAGGAACTTGTCGACGACTTTGATAATCACGTCGAAGGGCAGCGGCTTGAACTGGATGATCGAATCGAGGCGATTCCTGAACTCCGGCGTGAACTGGCGTCGAATCGCTTCCATGCCGTCGGTGGAATGGTCGGCCTGCGTGAAGCCGATGCCCCGACGGTTCATGAGCGATGCCCCGGCGTTGGTCGTCATGACCAGGATCACATTTCGGAAATCGGCGGACCGGCCGTTGGCGTCGGTCAGCTTGCCGTGATCCATGATCTGGAGCAGCAGGTTGTACACGTCCGGATGGGCCTTTTCGATTTCGTCGAGGAGCAGCACGGCGTGCGGCGTCTGCGTGACGGCCTCGGTCAGGAGGCCGCCGCGATCGAAGCCGACATAGCCCGGCGGTGCACCCACCAGACGCGAGACCGTATGCGCTTCCATGTATTCCGACATATCGAAGCGAATGAGTTCGATGCCCAGGGTCAGCGCCAGCTGACGCGTCACCTCGGTCTTACCCACGCCCGTCGGACCGGCGAACAGGAAGCTGCCGATGGGGCGGTCTGCGTCGGCCAGGCCTGACCGCGACATCTTGATCGCCGAGGCCAGCGTGGTGATCGCATCGTCCTGGCCGAAGACGACCATCTTCAGGTCGCGTTCCAGGGTCTTGAGCGCGTCCCGATCGGAGCGCGAAACCTGACGCGGCGGAATGCGCGCCATCCGCGCCACCACTTCCTCGATTTCCGTCACGCCGATCAGCTCGGCGCGATCATCGGCTGCCTTCAGGCGCTCCCGGGCGCCGGCTTCGTCGATGACGTCGATCGCCTTGTCAGGCAGGTGCCGATCGTTGATGTGGCGTGCCGACAGGGTGGCCGCCGCTTCGAGACCGTCAGCGGCGTAGCGCACGCCGTGATGTTCTTCGAACCGGTGCTTGAGGCCGTTCAGGATCTCGATCGTCTCGCCCACCGAGGGCTCGACGATATCGATCTTCTGGAAGCGACGGGCCAGGGCCCGGTCCTTCTCGAACACCCCGCGATATTCCTCGAAGGTCGTTGACCCGATGCAGCGGAGCTCACCGTTGGCCAGCACGGGCTTGATCAGATTCGAGGCGTCCATGACGCCGCCGGAGGCCGCGCCGGCGCCGATGATGGTGTGGATTTCGTCGATGAACAGCACGGACTTCTCGCGCGCCTTCAATTCCGCGAGGACCGATTTGAGGCGCTTTTCGAAATCACCGCGGTACTTCGTGCCGGCCAGCAGCGCGCCGAGGTCCAGCGACCAGATCTCTGCATCCAGCAGCACCTCCGGCACCTCGCCTTCGACGATCCGCCGCGCTAGGCCCTCGGCCAGCGCGGTCTTGCCGACGCCGGACTCGCCGACATACAGCGGGTTGTTCTTGCGTCGCCGGCACAGGATCTGAATCGTCCGCTCGACCTCGAGGTCGCGGCCGATCAGGGGGTCGATGCGATCCTGAGCCGCGCGTTCGTTCAAATTGACGGCATAGGAGGCCAGCGCCGATTTTTCTTCCTGAGCGGCCTCGCCTTCGACCTTCTGCTCCGGATCGGCGGCATCGGCCGCCTCGGACTTCTTGGAAATGCCGTGCGAGATGAAGTTGACCACATCGAGGCGGGCCAGATCCTGCTTGCCGAGCAGATAGACCGCGTGGGAATCCTTCTCCCCGAACATGGCAACGAGCACGTTCGACCCCAGCACCTCTTTGCGTTCCGCCGACTGGACGTGGTAGAGCGCCCGCTGGAGCACGCGCTGGAAGCCGACGGTGGGCTGGGTGTCACGCTGATCGCCGGCGGACAGCACGGGGATGGTCTCATCGAGGATCTGCCCCAGCTCCCGGCCCAGGATCGCCAGGTCGACGCTGCAGGCATCGAGCACCTCCCGCGCCGAGGGGTTGTCGAGGAGCGCCAGCAGCAGGTGCTCGACGGTCAGAAACTCATGGCGCTTGCTGCGGGCCGTGTGATAGGCCTGCGAAATCGACAGTTCCAGGTCTTTGCTAAACATCGTAGTCGTCTACCTCGCTGCGCCGTGCTCGATCCATGAGACCAGTATGCCGCAGGATGATTCCTGCGTTCGATAAATCCTTCACGTTCGTCCGTCGCTGAATCATTCAGTCGCCCGAATCGCCGGCTTCCTCCAGCGTGCACTGCAGGGGGTGTTCGTGTTCTCGGGCGTAATCATTGACCATGACGACCTTGGTTTCAGCGATTTCGTAGGTGTAGACACCTGCCACGCCGCGGCCGCGGGTGTGGACATGAAGCATGACGGTGGTGGCCTTGTCGTGCGACAGGCCGAAGAAACGCTTCAGGACCTGGACGACGAAGTCCATCGGGGTGTAGTCATCGTTCAGGAGGATGACCTTGTAGAGGGGCGGTTTCTTGACCTTCGGGCGCGCTTCCTGAAGCGCCAGGCCCTCGCCCGTGTCGCCCTCGTTGCCGTGTTGGGGGGATTCGTTTTCGCTCATCGGGTGCCGCAGTCAGGACGTCGGAAAGTCCCAATGATACTGCGGCACCCGTGGAGGCTTTTCAACAGTCGCTGACGCGCAGGACTCAGTCCTCGTCGAACTGCTCTTCTTCAGTGGAACCGCTGAGGGCGCTGAGGGAGGACTGGCCGCCGCTGACCGCCTGGGTCAGCTCATCGAAGTAGCCGGTTCCGACCTCACGCTGATGGCGGGTGGCCGTGTAACCCTGTGCTTCGGCGGCAAATTCGGCCTCCTGGAGCTCGACGTAGGCCGCCATCTGCCGGGCCTTGTAGCCCATCGCCAGCTGATACATGGAGTGGTTCAAGGCGTGGAAGCCGGCCAGGGTGATGAACTGGAACTTGTAACCCATGGCGCCGAGCTCGTTCTGGAAGCGAGCGATGTCGTGATCGGACAGGTTCTTCTTCCAGTTGAAGCTGGGCGAGCAGTTGTAGGCCAGAAGCTTGTCCGGGTACTCGGCGCGAATCGCTTCGCTGAACTGCTTCGCCTGATCGAGATCCGGGGTCGAGGTCTCGCACCAGATCAGGTCGGCGTAGGGCGCATAGGCCAGGCCGCGGGCAATGGCGGAATCGAGGCCAGCGTTGATGCGATAGAAACCCTCGGAGGTGCGATCACCGGTGACGAACTGGTGGTCGCGCTCGTCGATGTCGGAGGTCAGCAGGTTGGCGCCCATGGCGTCGGTGCGAGCGACGATCAGCGTCGGCACGTTGCAGATGTCGGCAGCCAGGCGGGCCGAGACGAGCTTCTGCACGGCTTCCTGGGTCGGCACCAGCACCTTGCCTCCCATGTGGCCGCATTTCTTCGCCGAGGCCAGCTGGTCCTCGAAGTGAACGCCGGCGGCACCGGCCTCGATCATCGCCTTCATCAGCTCGTGGGCATTCAGCACACCGCCGAAGCCGGCTTCGGCATCGGCCACGATCGGCGCGAACCAGTCGATGTCGCCCTTCCCTTCCGAGCTCTGGATCTGGTCGGCGCGCAGCAGCGCGTTGTTGATGCGCTTGACCACCGAGGGCACCGAGTCGGCCGGATAAAGGGACTGATCGGGATACATCTGGCCTGCCAGGTTGGCGTCGGCGGCGACCTGCCAGCCGGAAAGATAGATGGCCTTCAGACCCGCACGCACCTGCTGCATGGCCTGGTTACCGGTGAGGGCACCGAGGGCATTGACGTAGTCTTCTTCATGGATCATTTTCCACAGCTTTTCCGCGCCCATGCGCGCCAGCGTGTGTTCGATCGTGATGCTGCCTCGCAACCGCATGACCTCCGCCGCGTCGTAGGGGCGCTCGACCCCTTTCCAGCGGGGATCCTCCAGCCAGTGTTTCTGCAGTTCGATAATGCGGTTGGCGTTCATTGCTCTTAGCTCCGGTTTGTATGGTCTTCGGTTAGCGTTGGATCGACCTGGTCGTGCCTGCCCACCCTCCGGCCGGGTCAGGATCGACGGTCATGCGGGCCAGCCAGCTCAGTCGATGAGCTCGTAGGCCGGCAGGGTAAGGAATTCGACGAAGTCGTCGCTGGCCGTCACGTCGGCCAGCAGCTGCCCCGCCTGCTTGAAGTTGGCCTCATCGAAGGCGTCTGCGCCGACCTCATCACGAATCGAGATCATCACGTCGTCGTGGAATTGCTTGATCAGCGCGTGATCGATGGCGCGCCCGTCGTCGAGCTGACCCGCCGGATGGCGAATCCACTGCCAGATCTGAGCACGGGCGATCTCGGCGGTTGCCGCATCCTCCATGAGGTGATGGATGGGGACGCACCCCTGACCGCTCAGCCAGGCTGCCATGTAGCGCACGGCGACTTCGATGTTGCCGCGCACGCCGGCCTCGGTGATCGTGCCGTCGCAGGGCGCGACCAGATCATCAGCGGTCACGGCCACGTCGTCGCGCAGGCGCTTGAGCTGGTTGCGCCCCTCGATGTGGCGATCGAAGATGTCCATGGCCAGATCGATCAGGCCCGGGTGGGCCACCCAGGTGCCGTCGTGGCCGTCACCGGCCTCGCGCTCCTTGTCGGCGCGAACGCGTTCGAGCGCCTGCTGATTGGCCTCCTCGTCGTCGCGGATCGGAATCTGCGCCGCCATTCCGCCCATGGCGAAGGCGCCGCGACGATGGCAGGTCTTGATCAGCAGCTGGGAGTAGGCGCGCAGGAACGGGACGGTCATAGTGACCTGCGCACGATCTGGAAGCACTTTGTCAGAATGTGCCTGGAAGCATTTGATATAACTGAAGATATAGTCCCATCGGCCGCAGTTGAGTCCGACGATCCGGCTGCGCAGGGCGTGGAGGATCTCGTCCATCTGGAAGACCGCCGGCAGGGTTTCGATCAGCACCGTGACCTTGATCGTGCCCGGCTCGAGCTCCAGGGCCTTCTCGATGTCGGTCAGCACGTCCTCCCAGAGCTCGGCCTCGCGCCAGTGTTCCAGCTTCGGCAGGTACAGGTATGGGCCACTGCCCAGGGCCATCAGATTGCGGGCATTGTTGAAGACGAAGGTCGCGGCGTCGAAGATGCCACCGGGCAGAGGCTGGCCGTCGACGAGCACGTGTTTTTCATCCAGGTGCCAGCCGCGCGGCCGGACGATCAGGGTGGCCGGATCCGGCCCAAGGGCGTAATGCTTGCCGTTGGGGGCAGTGAACTCGATCGTGCGACGCACGGCGTCGTACATGTTGACCTGACCCTCGAGCATGTTGTCCCAGCTGGGCGTGGAGGAGTCCTCGAAGTC
Organism: uncultured Wenzhouxiangella sp.; assembly: GCA_964504865.1. Classification (GTDB taxonomy): domain Bacteria; phylum Pseudomonadota; class Gammaproteobacteria; order Xanthomonadales; family Wenzhouxiangellaceae; genus Wenzhouxiangella. Next base: position 15,806 of record CAZDFS010000054.1, on the reverse strand, counting down.
AGCCATGAAGACGCGCGCGCCAGAGTTCAGCGCGTTGATGACCATCTTGCGGCTGACCGGGCCGGTGATTTCTACCCGACGATCGCGCAGATCCTCGGGAATCGGCGCCACGCGCCAGTCTCGCTCGCGAATCTCGGCCGTCTCGGCCTCAAAGCCCGGCACCGCGCCGCCGTTCCAGTCCGCCTGCCGCGCCCGCCGATCGGCCAGCAGCGCGTTGCGTCGCTGGGTGTAGCGACTTCCGAGCTTGGACAGGAGTTTGGTCAGGGCCGTGGGGAACAGATGACGGGCCTCCGAAGGGAGTTCCCGGGTCATTTCGAGGGACTGACCTCCGGCGCTGAGATCGTCTCCGGGGTAGTGCTGCGACGACTGCTTCACGAGTGCGTGTACCGTGCGGGTGCGTATGGACCCGCGAAGACTACCGAGGGGGTCAAGTATTTGGCAAATTAAACCTTCTGATGTTTAATATTGATTTTTCTTATACTCGAAGTCTCGTCAACAGAAACCCGCATGTACAAAGGGAATTTACTCAAGCATCTCCGCGCCTTCATCGAGACGGCGCGAACGGGCAGCGTCTCGGCGGCCGCCAGCCGTCTGTTTCTGAGTCAGCCGTCGATCAGCCAGCAGATTCGGGCGCTCGAGGACGAGTTGAACCGCACCCTGTTCGAGCGCCACGGCCCGAAGATGCGCCTGACGCCGGCCGGCAAGGCCCTCCTCGATATGGCCCGCCCCCTGGTCGATCGCCTCGACGCCCTGCCCGACAGCTTCGCCCGCCGCTACGGGTCCCTGGAAAGTGGCGAAGTCCGCGTCGCCGCCGGCGAGTCGACGATCATGCATCTGCTGCCGTCCCTGCTCATGCGCTTTCGCCACAAGCATCCGGGTATCTTTGTTCATCTTCATAACGTGACCGGCGCCGATGGCCTGGGCATGATCCGCGCCGATCAGGTCGATTTCGCCGTCGGCAGCATGCTCGAAGTGCCCGACGACATCGACTACCGGCCGATCTATCACTTCAATCCCGTGCTGATCATGCACCCGGACCACCCGCTGGCGCGGAAGCGTCAGCCGACCCTCGCCGATATCTCCCCCCACGGTCTCATCCTGCCGCCCCAGCGTCTGACGACCTACCAGCTCGTGGACATGATTTTCCAGCAGCATGGATTGCCCTTCCGGGTCACCCTCGAGGTGGGAGGCTGGGAGGTCATCAAGAAATACGTCGGCCTGGGGATGGGGCTGTCGATCGTCACCAGTATCTGCATCACCCAGGCAGACCGGGACCGGCTGGCCGTGCGCGACATGAGCAAGTATTTCCCGAGGCGATCCTACGGCGTGGTGATGCGGCGCGGTACCTACCTCTCCCCCCAGGCGGAACGCTTCATCGACATGATGAGCCCGGACCTGTTCGGCGACGCTCAGGACCCCGACAAGGCGGCCTGACCTCGAAGGATGAAATTTCATGCCCCGCTGGACATGAAAACCGCCCCACCAATCCCCACATCCTCCCTCGTGAATAGCGAAAGCGCCAAGATCATGGTCGCCCTGTCGGGCGGCGTGGACTCGTCGGTCACGGCCTGGCTGCTGAAGCAGCAGGGCCATAGGATCGACGGCATGTTCATGAAGAACTGGGAGGAAGACGACGGCGACGGCGCCTGCACGGCCGAAGCCGATGCCGCCGATGCCCGCGAGGTGGCTGACCTCCTGGGCATCCCCTTTCATGGCCGCAATTTCTCCCTGGAATACTGGGAATCGGTCTTCGAGCACTTCCTCGACGAGCTGAAGGCCGGCCGGACGCCGAACCCCGACATCCTGTGCAACCGCGAAATCAAGTTCAAGGCCTTCATCGAGCACGCCGCAGACCTCGACGCCGACCTGATCGCCACCGGGCACTACGCGAGACGCCGGGACAACCCCGATGGCAGCGTATCGCTCCTCAAGGGCATCGATAACAGCAAGGATCAGTCCTATTTCCTCCATGCCCTTGACCAGGAGCAGCTCAAGCGCGCCTGGTTCCCCCTGGGCGAGCTGGAGAAGGTCGAGGTCCGTCGACTCGCCGCGCAGGCGGGAATCCCCGTCGCGAAAAAGAAGGACTCCACCGGAATCTGCTTTATCGGGGAGCGCAACTTCGATGCCTTCATCGACCGCTATCTTCGATCGACCCCCGGCGACATCGTCAGCGATCGCGGCGAGCGGATCGGTCGCCACCGGGGGCTCATTCACTACACGCTCGGTCAGCGCAAGGGGCTGGCCATCGGCGGACTCAGGGACTACCCGGAATCGCCCTGGTTCGTGGCCTGCAAGTCGCTGGCCGATAACGCGCTCGTAGCCGTGCAGGATGCCCACCATCCCTGGCTCATGTCGGATCGACTCGAGGCCGTGGGAGTGAACTGGATCCGCGGCGAGGCGCCGGCCGCCGGGCAGAAGCTCAGCGCCAAGATCCGCTATCGCCAGGCCGATCAGGCCTGCACGATCGTCCACGCCGACGGCGACCGGCTCTCGCTGGCCTTCGACACGCCCCAGCGCGCGGTCACGCCGGGCCAGTCCGTGGTCATCTACGACGGCGAGGAGTGCCTGGGCGGCGGCGTGATCGAGGGCGGCAATGCGCCCTGGCCCGAGGTCGTCTCGCCGCGAACGACGATGGACCAGCGCAGCAGTGGGGGTGCGCCGTGAGAGATGCGACGATCGCCTTCGCCGGCATGCTGCAGGCCGGCGAGCTGGTCCGCCAGATCGCCACCTCAGGCCACTGCAGTCAGCAGGCCGCCCACCACAGCCTGGCCAGCATCTTCGAGCGCGCGCCCGCGACCACCGAGGACTGCTTCGGGGGCCTCGAAGGCGTTCGCCTCGGCCTGCGGATGCTCGATGAAATCTTCAGCGCGCGCACCCAGCGCGAGTCCATGCAGAGCCTCAACTACGCCCTCGGCCTGGTCAAGCTCAGCGGAAAGCTCAGGCGAGATCGTCAGCGCCTCGATGCCATGGGCGAGGAGATCGGCCTGATCGAATCGGCCTGGCAGCAGCGCGAGAACGACTTCGACCCCAGCATGATCAGCCAGCTCGCCGACACCTACCAGCAGTTCATTTCCAGCATGGATTTTCGCCTGTCGATCAACGGCAGGCCCGACTACCTCAAGCAGCCGGAAAAGATCGCTCTGATCCGGGCCTTGCTGCTGGCCGGCATTCGATCGGCCATCCTCTGGCATCAGGTCGGCGGGCGCCAGTGGCGACTGATCTTCCAGCGCGCCAGAATGCTGCAGCAAGCCAGGCAGCTGATGGGACGCCAATAAACGGGCCTCCGGCGAGCAGCCCCCTGCGCATGGTAAACTTCCGGTGATAAAACTCCGGTCGGAAACCCGTTCTGGCCGCGCAGAACCAGACTCGCAAAAAGGAGCAATCGATGCGTAATGAGCTCGGCTGCCTTGACCAGTTCGAGGCCAACGGCAAGACCTTCAATTTCTACAGCCTGAACAAGCTGGCCGAAGACCACCCCAGGGTCAAGCAGCTGCCCTACTCGCTGAAAATCCTGCTCGAGAATCTCCTGCGCTTCGAAGATGGCGTCAACATCACCGCCAGCGATATCGAAGCCCTGGTCAACTGGGACCCGAAGGCCACGCCGGATCAGGAAATCGCCTTCACGCCCGCACGCGTCGTGCTCCAGGACTTTACCGGCGTGCCGGCCATCGTCGACCTTGCGGCCATGCGCGACGCGATGAAGGCCCTCGGCGGCCAGGCCGGCCAGATCAACCCCCTTTCGCCGGCCGAGCTGGTGATCGACCATTCGGTTCAGGTCGACAACTACGGCCAGGCCAACGCCCTGGATCTCAACAACCGCATCGAATTCCAGCGCAACAAGGAACGTTATGCCTTCCTGCGCTGGGGCCAGGGCGCCTTCGATAACTTCAAGGTCGTTCCGCCCAATACGGGCATCGTGCACCAGGTGAATCTCGAGAATCTCTCGCGCGTGGTCTTCGGTGAAGAGGTCGACGGCGACTTGCTGGCATGGCCGGATACGGTGGTCGGCACGGACTCCCACACGACGATGATCAACGGCCTGGGCATTCTTGGCTGGGGTGTCGGCGGTATCGAGGCCGAAGCCGCGATGCTGGGCCAGCCCATTTCCATGCTGGTTCCCCAGGTCATCGGCTTCAAGCTGACCGGCAAGCTGCCGGAGGGTACGACCGCCACGGATCTCGTCCTGACGATCACGGACATCCTGCGCGACAAGGGCGTGGTTGGAAAATTCGTCGAATTCTTCGGCGACGGCTTGAGCCATCTGCCCCTGGCAGACCGCGCCACGATCGGCAACATGTCACCTGAATTCGGGTCGACCTGCGCGATCTTCCCCGTCGACGCCGAGACCCTTCGCTACCTGGAGCTCTCGGGCCGCACGCAGGAGCGCCAGACGCTGGTTGAAGCCTACGCCCGCGCCCAGGGCATCTGGCGCGAGGACGGCGACGCCGAGCCCATTTATACGGACGTGATCGAACTCGACATGGGCGAAATCGTTCCCAGCCTGGCCGGGCCGAAACGGCCGCAGGATCGCGTCCTCCTGTCCAACGCCGACAACAGCTTCAAGGTGGATGCGGCCCCGTTCATCAAGGAGCGGGACACGGCGGCGTCGAAGGAGGAGGCACGCCTCGAAGGCGAAGGCGGCGGCGGGACGGCCATCGACAGCGAGCTGCCTTCCGGCGTGGCCAGCGTCAACTACAAGGATCAGGACTTCCTGCTCAAGGACGGTGCTGTCGTCATCGCCGCAATCACCTCCTGCACCAACACCTCCAACCCGGCGGTCATGCTGGGTGCCGGCCTCCTGGCGCGGAACGCGCGCGAGCGCGGCCTGTCCGTCAAACCCTGGGTGAAGACTTCCCTGGCACCGGGCTCGAAGGTCGTGACCGATTACCTGGCATCCGCCGGGCTGCTCGACGACCTCGAAGCGCTGGGCTTCTACACCGTGGGCTACGGCTGCACGACCTGCATCGGCAACTCGGGCCCCCTGCCCGAAACGATCGATGCGGCGATCAAGGACAAGGACCTCGTCGTCTGCTCCGTGTTGTCGGGCAACCGCAATTTCGAGGGCCGGATCCATCCGGAAGTGAAGATGAACTACCTGGCCTCGCCGCCTCTGGTGGTCGCCTATGCCATTGCCGGTCGCATGGACGCGAATATCGTCAACGACCCGCTGGGTGAAGACCCCAATGGCGAGCCCGTCTACCTCAAGGACATCTGGCCGTCCGCCACCGAACTGCAGGACTTCATCAAGAAGAACGTCTCCTCGGACATGTTCCGGAAGTCCTACAAGAACGTGTTCGAAGGCGACGATCGCTGGAAGGGCATGGATACACCGACGGGCGAGATGTTCACCTGGCAGGACGACTCCACCTATGTTCAGAATCCGCCCTACTTCGAGGGCATGACCATGGAGCTGCCGCCGATCGAGGACATCAAGGGCGCTCGCGTCCTCCTCAAGTTGGGCGACTCGGTGACCACGGACCACATCTCGCCGGCCGGCTCGATCCAGCCCGACTCACCGGCCGGGGAATACCTCCAGGCCAACGGCGTTCAGCCGACCGACTTCAACTCCTACGGCTCGCGCCGCGGCAACCATCAGGTCATGATGCGCGGCACCTTCGCCAACGTGCGCATCCGCAACCAGATCGCGCCGGGCACCGAGGGCGGATTCACGACCTACTTCGGCAACGGCCAGGTCATGCCGGTCTACGATGCCGCCATGAAGTATCAGGCCGACAACACGCCGCTGGTCGTGATCGGCGGTAAGGAGTACGGGTCCGGCTCGTCGCGCGACTGGGCGGCCAAGGGCACGCGCCTTCTCGGCATCAAGGCGGTCATCGTCGAGAGCTTCGAGCGCATCCACCGCTCCAATCTCGTCGGCATGGGTGTGCTGCCGCTGAATTTCGTCGACGGCCAGACCCCGGAATCGCTCGGCCTGGACGGCACCGAGACCTTTGACATCGAGGGCCTGGGTGACGGCAGCGCCAAGGAAGTCCAGGTCACGGCGACGCGCGACGACGGCGAGACGATCAAGTTCAAGGCGCGGGTGCGCCTCGATACGCCGAAGGAAGTCGAGTACTACCGCCACGGCGGCATCCTGCACTACGTGCTGCGTCAGATGGCCGGCCGCGATCCCGGCAAGGCACAGAAAGCCGCCTGACCGCCGACCGCCTGTCGATCCAAGTGAAACCCGCCGTCTCGGCGGGTTCTTTTTTAGCCCCGGGCCGGTCCTGGCCCCGACTAATCGTCCTCCGCTGCCGAAAGATAGACGGGCAGCTCGTGATTGCGCTGATGGTGGAAGATCAGCTGAGTCTCGATATGGTCGATCTCCGGTCGCTCCGTGAACTGGCTGAGGGCAAGATCGCGCAGATGCGCCGAGTCCCTGACGGCGACGTGAACGAGATAGTCGTTGGCGCCGGCCAGGTGGAAGAAGGTCACCACCTCGGCAAGGGTCATCAGGTGACGCTCGAATTCGGCCAGGGCGGGCCGCGCGTGACGCCGCAGGCGCACCGCCACCATCGCCTGCAGCCCGATGCCGAGCGCGTCGGCGTCGATATCGGCGTGGTAGCCGAGGAGGACGCGCGCCAGGCGCAGTCGACGAACTCGCTCCAGGCAGGACGAGGGAGCCAGCCCGACCTGACGCGCGAGATCCTTGTTCGATAGCCGAGCATTCTTCCGCAGCAGGCGCAGAATACGAATATCTGTCGAATCAAGCGGTGTTTTTGGCGCCATAACCGAATTTACTTCTGATTGAATCTTTAGCTTCTAATTTTATTTTATTTTGCTGGCCAAATCACGAACCTGGAGCCAGCCATGCACTCTCCCTTCAGCCACACCGATGCGGTCCACTCCGGTCGCGACGACCTGCGCGAGCTGGGCGTCCACGCGCCGCCCGTGGATCTGTCCTCTACCTACCCGATTGAAGACCCGGAGGGCGCGACTGCCAGCCTCGATGCCCTGGTCGAAGGTCAGGCTCGGGGCGCGGAGCCCGTGTATTCGCGGCTCTACAATCCCACCGTCGCGCGATGGGAACAGGCCCTGGCCCGGGCCGAGGGCGCCGAGGCAGCCGTCGCCTTCGGATCCGGCATGGCGGCGATGACCGCCTGCCTGCTCGCCCTGCCCGCTGATCAGCGCCACGTCGTCGGCGTGCGTCCCCTCTATGGCACGAGCGACCACCTACTCGAGTCGGGGCTTCTCGGCGTTCGCGTTACCTGGACCGATGCGGACCGGATTCGCGACGCGCTCCGCCCCGACACGGGCCTGATCATCATCGAATCCCCCGCCAACCCCACGCTCGCGCTCATCGACATCGCGGCGGTCGTGGAGCAAGCCGGTCGCGTTCCGGTACTGGTCGACTCGACCTTTGCCACGCCGGTGCTGCAGCAACCGCTCAGCCTTGGCGCAGCCTTCGTGCTGCACAGCGCGACGAAATTCCTCGGCGGCCATGGCGATGTCCTGGCCGGCGCCGTGGCCTGCAGCGAATCCCGCGCTCGAGCGCTGCGGCAGGTACGCGTGGCGACCGGCGCGGTACTGCATCCCTGGGCGGCCTTCCTGCTCCACCGGTCCATGGCCACCCTACGCCTGCGGGTCGAGCGCGCCCAGGCGACGGCAAGTCAGCTCGCCAGGCGCCTGGCGGCGCACCCCGCCGTGGACCGGGCCTTCTATCCGTCCTTGCCCGGCCAGGATCCGATGCGGCTCCTGGGGCGGCAGATGGCCGGTCCCGGCGCTGTCCTTGCCTTCCGCCTGGCGGGAGAGGCAGAAGCTCGGCGCCTGCTCAAGTGCCTGCGCATGATTACCCCCGCCGTCAGCCTTGGCTCCGTCGATACGCTGATCCAGCACCCGGCCTCACTGACTCATCGCGTCGTCGATGACAGGGCACGCTCGATCGCCGGCATCGACCCCGGGCTCCTGCGGCTGTCCGTGGGGCTCGAGGAGCTCGATGATCTCTGGGCCGATCTCGATGCCGGCCTATCGCTTGCCCGTCGCGGCGACGTCCGGGTGGCTTGACGCGACGGCCAGGAGCCCACTCGGCGCGGCGCCAGACGCGGCGCCTCGGTATACTCCTCGACTGTCCAGGCCGAACACCACGCCGGCCGATCAAGCCAATCACCGAGGAGCAACGCCCCGTGCCGAGAAGCGAACCCTTCAAGATGCCGCACACCCTGGTCCTGATGTTCGCGCTGATGATCGTGGCGCTGATCATGACCTGGATCCTGCCGGCCGGCACGTATCAGACGGAGTTGAACGAGGCCGGCCGGGAAGTGGTGATCGCCGGCACCTATGAAGTCGTCGAAGACCATGAAAGGCTGACTCCCCTGGATCTGTTCACGGCCATCCCCCGGGCCCTGGGACAGGCCCAGGACATCATCTTCTTCGTGCTCCTCATCGGCGGCGCGCTGGCCGTGGTCCGGGCGACCGGCGCCATCGATGCGCTGCTGGGCTGGATGATTCACCACTTCGGCAACGCGCCACGATCGCTGATCGCCGTCGGCGTATTCATCTTCTCCTTCGGCTCGGCCACCATCGGCATGGCCGTCGAGTACGTCCCGCTGGCCGCCCTGCTGATCGTCCTGTGCCGCGCCATGAAGATGGACACGGTCGCTGCAATCGGCATCGTCGTGGTCGGCTATGGCATCGGTTACGGTGCGTCCATCACCAACCCCTTCACCCTGGTCATCGCCCAGAACGTCGCCGAGCTGCAGCCGATCTCCGGCATCGGGTTCCGGATCGCCTGGTACATCCCCTTCGTCCTCATCGGCGCCCACCACGTCTGGTCCTATGCGCTGAAGGTACAGGCCGATCCATCGAAGTCCCTGGTCGCCGACATCCCCGAAGCGCAGCCGCCGGAGCACGTCGAACCGCCGGAGTTCAACCCCATGCGCGCCACCGTTCTGGGCGTGGCCTTTGCCTCGCTCCTGGTGATGGTGTGGGGTGTGACTCAGAAGGGCTGGTATCTGAACGAGCTCAGCGCCCTGTTCATCGCCGCGGCGATCCTGATCGGGATCATCGGCCGCCTGAGCTTCGACCGCGTGGCCATCGAATTCAGCAAGGGCGCCTCGGAGCTGGCGGCCACGGCGCTGCTGATCGGCTTCGCTCGAGGCATTTCCCTGATGATGGAAGACGGGATGATCCTGCATACGATCATCAACGCCATGTCCAGCCCCCTTGTCGGCCTGCCCGCCGAAATCTCGGCCGTGGGCATGCTCGGCATCCAGAGCATCATGAACATCTTCGTCGCCTCTGGCAGCGGCCAGGCCTTCCTGACCATGCCGCTGATGGCGCCGATCGGCGACCTGGTGGGCATCGAACGGCAGGTGGCGGTACAGGCTTTTCTCTACGGCGATGGCTTCATGAACATGATCGTGCCGACGAACGCCGTGCTGATGGGTCTGATCGGCGTGGCCGGCATCCCCTACTCGCGCTGGTTCAAGTTCATCTTTCCGCTGATCGTCAAACTGCTGCTGACGGCATCGATTGCGATGGTGGTGGCCGTGCGGATCGGGTATAGCTGAAGAAGGGCTCAGGGCGAAGGGCAAAGGGCAAACAAAACCAAAAATCGCCTTGAGCCTTGAGCCTTGAGCCTTGAGCCTTGAGCCTTGAGCCTTGAGCCTTGAGCCCAGTCGTTCAATCCACGTAGAGGGAGCTGACCGACTCGCCTTCGGACATGCGGCGAATGGTCTCGGCCAGCATCTGAGCGACCGAGAGCTGGCGGATACGATCGCAGGACGCCGCCTCCTCGCTCAGGGGAATCGTGTCGGTCACGACGATCTCGTCGAGGCGCGAGCCTTCGATGTTGTCAATGGCCTTACCCGACAGCACCGGGTGGACGCAGTAGGCGACGACTCGGCGGGCACCGCTGTCCTTGAGTGCCCCGGCCGCTGCACACAGGGTGCCGGCAGTGTCGATCATGTCGTCCACGAGGACGCAGATCTTGTCCTCGACATCACCGATCAGATTCATGACCGTGGCCTCGTTGGCGCGCGGTCGACGCTTGTCGATGATCGCCAGGTCCGTGTCCAGGCGTTTGGCGATGGCGCGCGCGCGAACCACACCGCCGACATCGGGGGAGACAACGATGATTTCGTCGGAGCTGTAGTGCTTCCAGATGTCGGCCAGGGTGAGCGGCGAGGCATAGACGTTGTCGACGGGGACGTCGAAGAAACCTTGAATCTGGTCGGCGTGGAGATCCACGGTCACGACGCGATCCGTGCCGATGGCGCTGATCATGCGGGCGGCGACCTTGGCCGTGATCGGCACCCGAGAGGAGCGCGGTCGGCGATCCTGCCGAGCGTAGCCGAAGTAGGGAATGACGGCGGTCACGCGCGAGGCCGAGGCGCGCTTCAGGGCATCGACCATCACCACCAGTTCCATGAAATTCTCTGCCGAGGGCTGGCAGGTCGGCTGCACCAGATAGGTATCCCGGCCGCGAACGTTCTCCATGATCTCGACGGCGACCTCGCCGTCGCTGAAGCGACCGACGTTCGCTCGTCCCATGGGAACGCCAAGGCATTCGGCAATGGAGCGGGCCAGGACCGGATTCGCGGTTCCGGAAAATACCATCAGGGACGGCTGGGTCACTGCAACTCCCGGTTCGCACGCTCACTCGATGAACGTTGTTGGACCTCTGGCCCTCGTTGGACCGCGACGGACGGCATCGGAGAAATGGCTGGGACGGCAGGACTCGAACCTGCGAATGCGGGGATCAAAACCCCGTGCCTTAACCAACTTGGCGACGTCCCAGCAGAAATCGTCAGATCACCGGTTCGCATGGGCGACCGGCCCGTCCTGAACGGCTTCGCATTATAGCGGTTTTATTTCAGGGTTGAACCCCGAGTTGCCAATTCCGCAGCACCATTCGTACCCGATAGCGACCACTGTTGGCCTCGAGACGGCTGGGAAGAACCGTCGATGCGAAGTCGCTGTATCGCTCGAAGGCCAGCGACCAGGGCGGCGCTTCGGCGTAGGCCAGGGTGCCATCCTCCGCATAGCGAATCCGGCGCGATCGTTCCGGCGGCACCAGGCCCCTCACCCACCAGGAAAGATCGCGGACGGGAATCGGCCAGCCCACGGCCGCCTCGACCAGGGGATCGGGATTCGGCCCGGTCAACCGCCCGACGTCGCTGCCCTCCAGCGTGGCCGAGCGCTCGTCGAACTCCAGCCGCCACTGACGGCCGCCCACCAGGGTACTGAGCGTAATCAGATGATGACCCTCCCGAGCCTGCCAGCGCATCGACAGCGAGCCGCCGCGATCGCCGTCGGACAAGGCCAGGCGACCCGAAACCGACCAGTTCGGATGCTCGCTGAACAGGGCCTCGCGGTCGCTCAGCCAGGCGCCGTCATCCCGGGCTTCGCGGCTGGCGCAGCCGCCGAGGAGCAGCGCCGCCAGGAGCAGGAGCGCTGCGCAGGAACGATGGCCCGTCACTCCAGCTCGCGCGTCAGGCGCTCGAGGGTGTCGGTCACGATCGCTTCGTCGGGATACTCCGCCGACAGGCTTGCCAGCATCGCCATTGCCTCGTCGCGCTGACCGTTGAAGAACATCACCTCGGCCAGATGGGCGGCGATCTCGGGATTCTCGTCCATGGCATGGGCACGCTGCAGATACGGCAAGGCTTCTTCGAGGCGGCCCAGGCGATAGAGGACCCAGCCCATGGAATCGAGCGTGGCCGGATCGTCGGGCTGCAGTTCGAGGGCGCGCTCGACCAATCGCAGTGCTTCCGAATGACGGCTGGTCAGATCCGTGAGCGTGTAGCCCAAGGCATTCAGGGCCATGGCGTTATCACCGTCGATCTGAATGATGCGACGCAGGTCCTGCTCGGCCAGCTCGAGTCGTTCGGCATCGACGGCACACAGTGCACGTGAATACAACAGCCAGATGCTGCTCGGAGTCTGGCGCAGCACCCCGGTGAGGAGTTCGACGCAGTCGTTCGGGCGATCGGCGCTGCGCAGCAGCTCGGCCTCGGCAAGCCAGGACTGCTCGATCAGCTCCTCGCTGCCGCTGGCGCGAACTTCGGCCAGCAGGGCGCGGGCCTGCGCCATGTCACCGAGTCGGCCCAGGAGCCCGGCTCGACGCAGCCGAGCGCGATCGACGTTGACGCCGTTCTGGACCGCTTCGTACCAGCGCAGTGCGTCCTCGTCCCGCTCGAGCAATTCCGCCAGGAATCCGGTGAGGTAGGCGTGCTGATCGGCGTCTGCGGGCGACGGTAGATCGGCCAGGCGTTGCCAGGTCGATGCGGCAGCAGCGAGCGCCTCTGATTCGAATTGGTAGAGGCCCAGCGTGTAGAGCGTTCCCGTTGTCGCCGACGCCGACGCCAGGAGGTCGATGGCCTCGGGGGTTCGCTCCAGCTCGCGCAGGAGTTCGGCCTGAGACAGGAGGAGCTGATCATCTTCCGGCTCGATCGCCAGCGATTGCTCGTAGAGTTCCAGGGCGGCTTCGAGGTCGTCGCTGGCTTCGGCCAGCTGCGCCGCCCAGACCAGCTGGTCCAGACCGCCACCCTGACGAGCAGCGCTCTTGGCCATTTCCAGGGCAGCCTCTTCATCGCCGAGCTGCCACAGGAGCAGGCTTCGGCTCTGGAGAACCAGCGCCGGGTCCGCGTCCTCGACGCGAGCGACCACGGCGTCCATCGCTTCCATCGCGTTCTCTTCGTCCTCGGCAGAAGCAATCAGGGAGGCCGCCTCGCGCCAGGCCGCCGCGCTGTCGTCGGCCGACTCGATCTGCGCGGCGAGCTCGCGCGCCGCCGCAACGACCTGACCCTGGTTCATGAGGCCCAGCACGATCAACTGCCCCGCGGCCGTCGAGTCGCCATCAAGCTGTCGCCATCGCCGCGCCGACTGCGTCACCCCCGACCAGTTGTCCGTCTGCATCGCAAGGCTGACGGCCTGACGGGCAAGATCGGGGTTATCGGTGAGGATCGCCGCCTCGTAGGCGTGACCGTAGGCCTCCTCGTAATTGCCATCCGCGCTGAAGCGCTCGGCTGCCAGCACATGAAACAGCAGATCAGGGTCGAGGTCCTGGGCACGCGGCGCCGCGTCCTCGCGCGCGGGCCTGTCGGGCTCGGCTGGCTGCGGCTGACCATTCTCGCGGGGCGACTCGGGCCCCGATGCGGCACAACCGACCAGCAGCACGGCAAGACATAAGCCAGTGATCTTGTTGCACTGACCACGCTTCCATACGAGAATGGGGAGTTGTTTTGCTATTTTGTTCTGCATGTCGCTATTCGTATTGGGAATCAGCCATCAGACCGCTCCGATTGCCATCCGAGAGCGCCTGGCTTTCTCCGCCGAACAACTTCCTGAGGCGCTGCTCGGGCTCGCTGCCGTGCCGTCGGTCGAAGGCTGCGCGATCTTGAGTACGTGCAATCGAACGGAGCTCTATCTATCAGGCTCGAAGCCTACCATGCACGCCGCCTCGGATTGGTTGCACGACTGGCACGGGCTGGATCCCGGACAGTATCAGGAGCACCTCTACAAGCTCGAGCAATCTGCCTGCCTGTTTCATCTCATCAAGGTCGTCAGTGGCGCCGACTCGATGATCATCGGCGAACCCCAGGTGGCCGGTCAGGTCAAGTCTGCCTGGCAGCAGGCATCGGAAGCCAGCTCGCTGGACACACGCCTCGACCGAATGTTCCAGCATGCCTTTGCCGGCGCCAAGCGCGTTCGCACGGAAACCCATATCGGTCGCGATCCGGTGACGCTGCCCTTCGCGGCCATGCGTCTGGCCCGCCAGATCTTCGGTCCCCTGGAAGGACGGTCCGCGCTGCTGGTCGGCGCCGGCGAAATGATCAGTGACTGCGCGACTCACTTCAAGGACTCCGGCATGGGTCGGATGACCATCGCCAACCGCTCACCCGAGCGTGCTGCGGCCCTGGCTGAGCAGTTCGGCGCCGAGAGTTCGGGCCTCGATGCCCTCGATCACCTCCTGCCCCACCACGACCTTCTGATCGCCTGTACCGCCAGCCCCGAGCCGGTCGTCACCCGTCCGATGCTCCAGCGCGCCCTCGGCTCGCGTCGGCGACAGCCGATCTTTGCGCTGGACCTGTCCGTGCCGAGGAACATCGATCCAGGGGCGAACGAGCTGAAGGATCTGTTTCTGTACACGATCGACGATCTCCATGGCATCATCGAAAAGAATCAGGAAAAACGCCAGGCGTCTCTGCGCCAGGCAATGAATCTGATCGAAACCGAGGTCAACGCCTTCGAGCGCTGGCTCCATCTCCACGAATCGAACACGACGCTCAAACTGCTGCGACAGCGCGCGCAGATCGAGCGCGACGCACTGCTCGACGAGGCGCGGACACAGATCGCAGCCGGCAAGGATCCCGATGACGTTCTGAAGCGTTTCGGTCACCGCCTGCTCAATCGCCTGTTACACGGTCCGAGCATCCGTATGCGTCAGGCCGCCGAACAGTCCGACGAAGAGCTGCTGGCGGCTGCGCGTTTCTTCTTCCAGGACGAGGACCCATGAACCGCGGCATCCAGGAACGATTGAACCAGGCTCGGGAACGATTCGAAGAAGTCGAGCGCCTGCTCGCCGACCCCGATGTCATCGGCGACCGTCAGCAATTCAGGACCCTGTCGCGCGAGTACGGGGAGCTCGAGCCGATCATCCAGGTGCTCAGGCAGAGCGAAGCCAATGCCCAGGCGGCCGAGGACGCTCGTGAGATGGCCAGGGAGGATGACCCCGAGATCGCGGCGATGGCCAGCGACGAGCTGCGCCAGGCCGAAGCCCGCTCACTCGAACTCGAACAGCGTCTGCAGACCCTCCTGTTGCCCAGGGATCCGAACGACGCCCGCAATATATTTCTCGAGATCCGTGCAGGCACGGGCGGCCAGGAAGCGGCCATCTTTGCCGGCGATCTCTTTCGCATGTACAGCCGCTACGCCGAACGCCAGGGCTGGCGCGTCGAGGCCCTGTCGGCTCAGGACAGCGAGGCCGGCGGCTACCGCGAAATCATCGCCCGGGTGATCGGCGACGGCGCCTACTCTCAACTCAAGTTCGAATCCGGCGCCCATCGGGTCCAGCGCATCCCCGCGACCGAATCGCAGGGGCGGATCCACACCTCGGCCTGCACCGTTGCCATCCTGCCCGAAGTCGACGACATCGACGAGGTCAACATCGATCCGAACGACCTGCGTATCGATACCTTCCGCGCCTCCGGTGCCGGCGGGCAGCACGTCAACACCACCGACTCGGCGATCCGCATCACCCACCTTCCCACGGGCATCGTGGTGGAGTGCCAGGACGAGCGCTCGCAGCACAAGAACAAGGCGCGGGCCATGAGCCTGCTGAACTCTCGCCTGCTCGAAGCCCAGCAGGAAGAACAGCGCAGCGCACAGGCAGCGGACCGAAAGCTCCAGGTGGGTTCGGGTGATCGCTCCGAACGAATTCGCACCTACAACTATCCGCAGGGCCGCGTCACCGATCATCGAATCGGCCTGACCCTCTACGAGCTCGACCGAATCATGGAGGGCGACCTGGAACCGGTGCTGAAACCCCTGACCGAGGCGCACCAGGCCGACCTGCTGGCGGAGATCGGCGGGTGAAGAGGCAGGAGCTCGCTATCGCCACCCGGGGCCGAGGATTCTATCGGCTGGATCGGCAGGTCGATGAGTGGCTGGCAAGCCTGGGGCACCCGGTCGGCCTGTGCCATTTGTTCATCCTGCACACGTCTGCTTCGCTCATCATCACCGAAAATGCCGATCCGGATGTGCATCGAGATCTGGAGGTCTGGATGAGCGGGGCGGTGCTCGACGGCGATCGGCGGTTTTCCCACGTCGCCGAAGGTCCCGACGACATGTCGGCCCACGTTCGC
>CAZDFS010000053.1:0-24098 GCA_964504865.1 uncultured Wenzhouxiangella sp. | reverse complement strand
ACCTGCGCTTCGGCGCCAGCCAGATCAAGCTGATGGCCGGCGGCGGCACGTCTTCGGCCTACGACCCCATCGACGTCACCCAGTACACCTTCGACGAGATGCGCGCCGCCGTCGAGGCCGCCGAGGACTGGGGCACCTACGTGACGGTGCACGCCTACACGCCGCGCGCCGTCCAGCGCGCCATCGACGCGGGCGTACGGGTCGTCGAACACGGTCAGCTCCTTGATGAGGAGACGCTTCAGAAGATGGCCGACAACGAGGTCTGGCTATCGCTCCAGGTGCTGCGCGCCAGCACGCCGGACATGGACCCGCTTAGGCGCGCCAAGCGGGCGCCGATCATCGACAATCAGCCGCGGGTCTGGTCGATGGCACGCGAGCTGGGCGTCAAGCTGGCCTGGGGCACGGACTTCCTCTTCGAGCCCGATCTGAACCACGAGCAGAACAGCTACATCCCCCTGCTGGCGGAATGGTTCGAACCGGCCAAGGTCCTGAAGCTCGTCACCCACGACAACGCCCAGCTGCTGGCCCTGTCGGGCCTGAGAAGCCCCTATGAAGGTCGACTCGGCGTGGTCGAAGAAGGCGCCCTGGCCGACCTGCTGCTCGTGCGCGGCGACCCGATCGCCGATCTGAGCCTGCTCGCCGATCCGGACAGCAACTTTGCCGTGATCATGAAGGACGGCGAGCTCGTCAAGGACGCCGTCGTGGCCAGCGAGCTGGCCGGGACCGCCTGGGAGCTGGTCGAGATCCAGTCGATGGACGATCAGCGCTGGGCACCCGAGGATCCGTCGCGCTACACGCTGGAGCTCGCCCGGGACGGCCGCGCCACCATGGCCCTGGACTGCAACCGCGGCCGGTCGAGCTGGTCCTCGCAGCAAGCCGGCCAGCTGGAATTCTCGCCCGTCGCCTCAACCCGCGCCCTGTGCCAGGACAACGGCCTGTCCGAACGCTACGCGAGCCAGTTCGAATACGTCCGCAGCTACGTGCTGCGCGACGGCCACCTGTTCCTGGCCACCTACGCCGACGGGGCGATCATCGAGTTCCGGCCCGCCGACTGATCCTGTCGAGCCCTTCGCGGAAGGTGAGTGATACTTGGCCATCCGCGCATTCGACAAGGCCCGCCACGACTCACTCGAACATCGGTAGATCATGGGACTGAAAAACAATCAAGACCGCTATGGCCTCATCGCCCAGGCCCTGCACTGGCTGGTGGTCATCGGCATCGCACTGCAGTTCCTCTGGGCCTGGCGCATCGACGAGGCCGAGTCGATCCGAGCGCAGTTCGCCCTGGTCAACGAGCACAAGTCGATCGGCGTCACGGTCCTGATGCTGGTGCTGATCCGCATCGCCTGGCGAGCCTTCAACCGTCCCCCACCCTTCCCCGACAGCATGAGCGCCTGGCAGCGCGTCGCCGCCACCAGCGCCCACTGGGGCCTCTACGTCCTGATGCTGACCCTGCCGATCAGCGGCTGGGCCTACAGCGCCGCCGCCGGCTACGGCCCGGAATGGTTCGGCTTAGTCGACCTGCCGGCCATCTTCCCGGTCAGCGAATCACTGGAATCGATCATGCACGAAGTCCACGAATGGACCGGCCGCCTGCTGCTGGCGCTGGTCGCCGTCCACGTGCTCGCCGTGCTCCAGCATGCCTTCGTCCAGAAGGATGGCGTCTGGCGGCGGATGTGGCCGGGTTAGAGGGCGAGGAGGTCAACCAGACGTTTCAGACTGCGGTGGGAGCTGGGGCGTCTCGGGTGAATGCGCCTACTTAATATTGCGCTCACAGACTGAATAGTGCCAGCCCTGCTACGGCAGGTCTCCAGACAAAGCGCTTGTGTGTTGCCTTGCCTGGAAATCATAAATACCATCGCGGGACATCCAGGCAATCCAGCCAATAGCGTAGCCCAAGATAGGTATTTTTCCTATGGCCACTGGTTCGGACGCTGTAAACACTGACCGGATGACCTACGCCCGCCCCCAGATCGCGCCGCCCCGTGAGTGCGGATGTTTCCACGTCATGACCCGATGCGTACGCCGGTCATTCTTGTGTAGCTTGGATCTACTTTCAGGAAAAGACTTCGATCATCGGAGGCAGCATAGGCAATCAAGCAGTTGCAGTTTCCGCGGCACGCGGTAGAAGCCAATGCGGAATGCCGTCATGCGTGGATGCACGGTGAATCAAGCGAGCGAGCAAGCGAACCTGGCTGATTCTTCGCCCTCAGGCCGAATAATTTTGTTCCAAGTACCAACTGACTCCCGCCATTCAGTCGACGCCCCCCCTACCAGCCAGTAGACGTTCTTCAGGATTACAAAGTCTCTCTTCGCTCAGAAGTCGCCGATTCGCTGGACGTCAGGTTCCTCGTTTGGTGCCAAAGCCGATAGCATTCTGACAGCGTAGTCATCGTGGCTTTCCTGAGCGTGCCGTGGGTTCATTGCACGGGCGCAGTCAGCAGGTAGATTGGCATCTTCTCGCGATTCCAGGGGCTCTGGAGATCCAGCGCAAGGCTGATCCAGTTCGCTCCTGCCTCCTGTCCGCTCAAATCAGACAAGTAAATCGTGAGCTCACCAAGATTCTCAAATTCGACATCCTGAACCTCACATGTAATACAGAACCCTCTCGCTTTCAGCAGACCCATCGTTAGAGGCTCATTATTGTCTCGAATGCCGGACCCGATTGCCCATATTGCGCGGCCCGCGTCGTCATAGAAATACACAATCACGACGATTACATCACCCTCATGATTGACTGAAAAGCCCCAGCCGTCATCTTCAGAGCCACCGAACCATAGCCCGGTATAATTTGGGGCGGTTTGATCAAGTGAGAACCGCATCTTTTCAATGCAGCGCATTTCCTGGCCCCACGGCGTAGTCCAGAGGAGCTGTGCCGGGGTTGTCTGCAGCTCAGGCGATGAGACGGCGCAGGGAATCTCAAACATACCGCGCTTGAAATCCATGCGCATAGCGAACGCAGGAATGCGCTGATGGAGCGCTCGCGTGGCGTAATCGAACTCATATTCGAAGAATGAGCCCTCCCCAAAACGTAGCACGCTGGACCGAGAATCCGCAAACCCCTGGTACCAGACAGGGCTCCCATCGTCGCGGAAATCATAGACGTAGACCACGTGATCGCCGTTCGCGGCATGAATATCGATCCCCTTTCCGCTTTTTTCAGGATCCCAATACAAGCCAGGAACGGGTTCGACAGGGGGCGGCCAATCACGCGTCAAGATATTCTCGCAATCCAGGGCGCTTTCCAACACTTCATCGACACCTTGCGCGACGCCGGCAATTGTCGGTCGAATGAAGTAATCCGGAACAATGCCGACTCGCTGCGTCGGCGTCCGATCTGGATAGTAGACTCCCAGTGCTGTTATGAATGTTCGAATATTGCCTGGCAGACGGATCTCTGAAATGTCGCCGTCTGCAGCGGCGGTCTGGCTTCCGATTTTTACCGCGTTCGGATGCTGCTCAAGCCCCATGGCCGTGTATTCTGCCTGGCTCTGTGTTTCTTCATTGATCAAAATCAACACTCGCCCTCGATAGACGGCATTGTTATTGAAGGAGCCGATGATGCCCTCACGGACTTTGAACTGCCCTGGACTCTGGAT
This sequence comes from uncultured Wenzhouxiangella sp., assembly GCA_964504865.1. Classification (GTDB taxonomy): domain Bacteria; phylum Pseudomonadota; class Gammaproteobacteria; order Xanthomonadales; family Wenzhouxiangellaceae; genus Wenzhouxiangella. Next base: position 20,499 of record CAZDFS010000053.1, on the reverse strand, counting down.
TTCTGGAACGGCAAATTTAGCGATCTCTATAGGCTCGTCAAACAGATAGTTGACTAGTGACCAGAGCGTGCCATTGGGGTAGTTTCGCAAATCGAAGATCAGTGCATCTTTTCGATTGAACTCGGCCATCATCGTCGGCACTTGCTGTCGCTGAAGGAGGCCCATATCGACATAGCCGACAGAACACGTCGCCTGGTCCATCGAATAAAACGCCTCGGTACCTTGAACTAATGACGATTGACTCGTCAGCTGATAACTCGTGGTGATCGTGACCTCCAATCCGTCCTTCAGAACTTGCAGCCTGGCCTCGCCCTCTCCCCGATTCAGGAGAGAATCTATCTCCCTTGTAATCGTGCTTGGATTTGAGGCCGCCACGAGCCGTGCATGGTCCTCGACGATCTCGGCAACAGGACGATCATTGATTCGGAGAACTTCGGCACCAAGGAGGCTGCGATCCTGATGCCTGTAGATCACAAGCTTGCCTTCGATGGTCTTCAGCTCGAAAGGTAAATACCTCTGCCAAAGCAGCGCGTCGAAAAACGGACTGGAAAAGAACGCATGCGAGTCTTCGATATGCGCTGTCATTTCCCGCATGGCTTTCTGATAGGTCAGATTTTCATTTGCTGCATAAACCCTCGGAATAAATTCCCGGAGCACCTCGTGCCACGGTTGACTGATCAAATTCTTATAGGGGAAATAGCTATCGATGATATTCCAGTATCGGAAAAGCCCCAGCAATCGCATCGGAGCATCCGGCCTTGGAAACTCGAAGTAGCCATCATCTTGGAGAAAACCGGGCTGACCCACGCTGCCTAGTCCAACATGACAGTTAGCCCGGGGGCGGAACTCATCTATAACTCCAACTAACCAGGCCCGGTTGCTTTCGTTCAAACCCGGATCGTCTAGCCAGTTACTATCCGACTCTTGCTGAATCCATAGGGGAGTCTCGATAGGCGGTTGACCAGAAATGTCATTGTCCCCAAGGCCATTCAACAGGTCCGCAAGATGGTCATTGAACTCTGCCCTGTCGCTTGCAGACAGCACTTCGGGAATCGATTCCAGAAGCTGAGCATCCCAATCCACCCGACACGTCCCGCTGTGGTAATTCTTAGCCGTCGACCAGACCTGGGCTAGCAGATATAGATGGTCAACCTGCTCTGAAGACAGTGTCTGAGCCCTGGACTCCAAGCAAGGGCTCAACAGTAGAAAGATCATCAAAATCAGGTATTTTTGCGCCATTCGGGACTGAATCGTGTAAAGTACGAAACTTATCATACTTCATTTCGACCCAGATCTAAGACTTTTCCCAGACGCTAAAACTCATCAGCCGAAAAGTTACGAAGAAAAGTCGGTTGAATTCCTAGCGTGCTCAGAATAGCAGCCAGGACATCCCCGTGAAGATAAGCGGAACCCCTGATGGAGGAACGAAAAGCATGAGCACTCATTTTGATTTTTCACGCGGGTTTGCCTTTCTCGTCGCAATCATTGCCACAGGGACCGCTAGTAGCACGCTTCATTCGGAAGAACGGGGAGTCACGACAACTTCAAGCGCTGAGACGACGACGACCATTGACTGGCGTCAATCAACTGAAGATATCAGTCAGCTAGCAGCTCGCTACAATGCGCCGTCTGTTTCGGTAGCGGTCATAAAAGACAATGAGATCATTTACACCCATGCTCTGGGGCTGCAGGACATCGCTTCGGGAACGACCGCGACCACGGCCACGCAGTATGGAATCGGATCAATCGTCAAAAGCTTTTCGAGCGCTCTCGTCGGATCAATGATCGAAGATGGTCTTCTCCGCTTGGATGACTCTCCAGCTAAACTTATCGAGGGTCTCGAACTGCCCTCGACGGACCTCACGCAAAACCTTCGAGTTTCTCATCTTCTTTCGCAAACATCCGGCCTTCCATTCATGGATGGGTCGCTAGCCTTCTTCCCGGAAGCCGATCAAATCGATCTGGTAGAGCGACTTGCTTACTTTGATGCCTCCTGCCGCGTGGGCGATTGCTGGTCCTATAACAACCTGAACTTTGTCTTGCTCGACATGATCGTCGAAAGCATCACGGGGAAGTCGAAAACCGATCTTCTCGCTGAGCGTCTCCTGCAACCTGCCGACCTGCAAGAAACGCTTTCATCCACAGACGCTTTCAAGGCCTCTCCGAATGCTGCGACAGGCTACGGAATGTCGCAAGGTCAGCCACAGGCCGCGAGCGTCGAGTACCTCTACGGAGAACACATCTATACGACAGCGAGCGACCTTGCGCGCTGGCTTGATGTCTGGATGTCTGACGGCAAGGGGTTATTTCCCACTGAATATGCACACGCGGCCATTGCGACTCAGGCAATCGAAGACGGGAGCCCACCCAGCCCGGACGCGCCCGGCATCTATCTCTTCGGCTATGGATTTGGCTGGCAAACCATGTCGTTCGAAGGCCATTATCCTGTTCGGCACGGTGGAAATGAAAACGGATTCACGGCCCACAGCGCCTTCATTCCGGCTCAAAGGCTCGGAGTTGTAACACTCACTAATCAACAGAATTCCATTCTGCCCAACATCGTTAATGATCTGTTGATGCGGCAATTGCTGGGACTGGACATGCCAGCGATCAGCGACTATCCGGTCAATGTCAGTAACGTCGCCGCACTCATCTCGGAAGAGGAGGCAAAGCTGGCATGGCTGGAGACGACCAAGCTCGGCATGAAAGAAGGGGAATTGGTCGGCGACTACACAGCAGAGGGTTACGGCCTGGTCAGCGTCAGAGTCAACGATATGGCCCTGATGCTAACCACTCCGGCCTGGGAGTTCGTGCTTGTCCCTCAGGGCAATAAAAGCTTCGGACTCGCCTCGGTCAATCCCGTGCCCCTCGGCATCGTAATGGACTTCTTCCAAGTGGAATTCGGGCCCGATAGACTGAGCATGAATATTGCTGCCGAGCCGGTCGTCTTCACAAGAATTGAGTGACCCGACGTTGACTCATCAATTTAATCGCCGGCCCTGCTTTCCTGTTTTGCATAGGAAACCTGTTCGGCATGGGTAAGGCACTACCTTTATTGCGTGGATGTCCCCCAAAAGCCGTCCCCAAAAAGCCCGGGTTTGGCGCTTCCTAAGGGCTTTCCGCCGCAGCCGGCTCCCCGGCCTCGACGCTCCATTCAATCAGCTTTCGTGTTAGCTCAGCCAGCGCGGCCTCGAACGCATCGATCATGCTGGGCAGGGTTGTCGAATCAGGCCTTGCGGTCGATCGGAAGGTTTGAACGGCCGCCGTCGCCTCCCCTTCGCGATCAATGAGTCGTGCGGTAATGACCAGCTCGACTAGCCTTCCATCGCCATCATCGACGAGCTCGAAGCGGCGCAGTTCCGTGGCCAGGGCGAAGCGGGCCCGGATGCCGGCGCGGGCGGCGCCGGTGACGGTGTCGCTGTCAGTGAAGGCCTGCACCAGCAGGGTCTGGACCATGTCTGGCAGGCTGTCGACCCAGCTCACGCCGGGGTAGAACTGCAGGCGCCCGCCGCTGCGGCGCACGATCAGGCGGTCGGAGTCGCGGGTCTGGTCGGTGATCGGCCGCGCCACTTCGATGGACCAGTCGACGGGCGCCAGGCCTTCGATGACGATCGGCTCGATCTGGGGCTCGATGACCGTGAGGGGCACGGCCTTGCCGCCGAGGCTGCAGGCAGACAGCGCGAGGGCGCTCAATACCAGCAGGGGGAACGAGAGTGTATTCATTGCGGCTGGTACTCCTCCATTTGCTCGCGCCCCAGGATGAACTGGGCCGGATTGCGTTCGAAACGGCTGCCGATGCGTGACAGGTCGCGCAGCAGGATGCGCAGCTCCTGCAGGGCGGGGCCGACCTGGCCCAGTCCCTCGTTGCCGAACTCGGCGAAGGCCTGTTCGTTGTCGGCAATGACCCGGTCGAGGCGCTGGGTCATGGAGGCGAGTTGGGTCAAGGTCTGCTCGACGCTGGTGGACAGCTCGGGGATGTCGCGGATCAGTCCCGCGTCGATATCGGTGAGCATGGCGCGGAACTGGACCAAACCCTGATTGGCCTGATCGAGGACGGCGACGAGGGATTCGCTGCCGGCTCGGGCGTTGGCCAGGGTGTCGGTGATCAGCGCCTCGTCCTGGGTCAAGGCTGCGGTCAGGGTGTCGATGTTTTCCAGCGTGCTGGCCACGCTCTCGGCGTTTTCGTCGCTGAGCAGGTTGGAGACGCGAATCAGGACCTGGCTGGCGGTGGTGGCGATGTCTTCGGAGGCATTGAACAGGCGCTGCCACTCGGAGATCTCGGACTGGATGATCGGCGGTTCGTCATCGTCGGCGGCGGTGTGCAGCAGCAGGCTTTCCGGGCTACCGCCCTGCAGCTGGATAAAAGCCAGGCCCGTCAGGCCCGATGTCGTCAGTCGGGCCACCGTGTCCTCGCGGATCGGTGCATTGTTGCGAACCCGGATGTCGGCCACGACCCGACGCGGGTCATCGGGATGCAGGTAGAGGTCCGTGACGCTGCCCATATTGATGCCGTTGTACTGCACGCTGGAGCCCACCGACAGGCCGGACACGGCCTGGTCGAAGACGACCCGATAGCGCTTCCAGGCGCTGTCATCCTCGAACTGGGCGCTCCAGAGCCCGAACAGGACCAGGCCGACGAGACCGAGGACGACGAAGACGCCGATCAGAACGTAAGGCGCGCGAGTTTCCATGACTTCATCCTCGTGTTCATCGTTTGGCGGCGCGTCCGCGCGGTCCGTGGAAATACTGCTGTACCCAGGGGTGGTCGAAGGCCTCGACCTCGGCCAGGGGCCCGGTGGTCAGAACCCGCCGCTCGCCGATCACCACCAGGCGATCGCAGATCGTGTAGAGCGTATCAAGATCGTGGGTGATCAGGAACACCGTCAACCCCAGGGCTTGCTGCAGGGTTCTGATCAGCTCATCGAATTCGGCGGCCCCGATCGGATCGAGGCCGGCGGTCGGCTCGTCGAGAAACAGCAGGTCCGGATCCAGGGCCAGGGCGCGGGCCAGGCCGGCGCGCTTTCGCATCCCCCCGGACAGTTCGGAGGGGTACTTGTTGCAGGCCACCGCGGGCAGCCCCGCCAGGCGGATCTTGAGCGTGGCCAGCTGGCGCATGAGCGCCGGGGAGAGGTCGACGCCATGGGCCTTGAGCGGCACCTCGACGTTTTCGACCACCGTCAGGGACGAAAACAGGGCGCCATCCTGGAACAGCACGCCACTCGACTGGCGCAGGTGCGCGTCGCGATCGGGCAGGCCCGTGACGGGGCGGCCCAGCACGCGGATCTCGCCGCCCTGGGGCGGGCGCAGGCCGAGGATGGCGCGCATCAGCACCGACTTGCCGGACCCGGATCCGCCGACCACCCCGACGATCTCACCCCGGGGCAGGGTCAGGTCGAGATTCTCGTGCACGGTCTGGCTGCCGAAGCGATTGACCAGGCCTTTGACTTCGATGGCCGGCTCGCTCACCAGCCGATCTCCATGAAGAACACGGCCGCGAGGGCATTGATCACGATCACCATGGAGATCGACTGCACGACGGCAGAGGTCGTTCGCTCGCCGACGGATTGGGCGGTGCCGCCGACCTTGAAGCCCTCGAGGCAGCCCACCAGGGCGATCACGAGGGCAAAGAGTGGCGCCTTGGACATACCCACGAGAAAATCGCGAAAACGGACCGTCGCGCTCATTCGATCGATGAAGAGCTGGCCGGGAATATCCAGCGAAAAGGACGAGACCATCAATCCCCCGGCCAGCCCGGCCACCATGGCGACCAGCGCCAGAATGGGCAGCGCGATCAGGAGCGCGATGAGGCGCGGCAGGACGAGCAGGACGAAGGGGTCCAGACCGATCGTTCGGATCGCGTCGATTTCTTCGCGGCTCTTCATGGTGCCGATCTGAGCAGTAAACGCGCTGGCCGTGCGCCCGGCAAGAATGATGGCGGTCAGGAGCACGCCGAACTCGCGCAGGAAGGCGTAGGTGGTCAGGTCGACGACGAACAGCTCGGCGCCGAAATCCCGCAGCACCGTCGCACCAAGGAAAGCGACAACGGCACCGATCAGAAAGCTGAGGAGGGCGACCAGCGGCAGGGCGTTCAGGCCGGTCTGATGAATATGATGCACCGTGGCGGTCACCGGCCAGCGGTGGGGATGAAACAGGATCAGAATGCCCGTCGCGATCGTCTGGCCGAGAAAGCTGAGCAGGGCCCGCAGGTCGTGGAGAAAACCGAGCGTTGATCGGCCCACGCCCTCGAACCAGTCGATCGGGGTGGCCTTTCTGGCCTGCTCATCGGGCGGCCGGCTGTCGACCTCGGCGATCGCCTGGAAGAGCGCGCGGTGATCGGCCTTGAGATCGACGGCATCGGTTCCCAGCCCGAGGCGATCGATGAAGCGACTGAGCAGCTGAGCCCCGGACGAATCGAGACGATCGATTCGGGTTGCGTCGATTCGCGTCGGCTTGTCTTCGGCCGTCGCATGCGCGAGCTCATCCAGGCGCCGATCCAGGCGGGCGGCATAACGCACGGTCCAGGCGCCCTCGGCGATCCAGGATCGAGGCTGTTCCGGTGAGGGTTCCAGTTGCGGATGCGAGCTCATCGATCGATCGGGGGAGGGTCGCGTCGAGTGGCCAAAACCCTAAGTTAGCAGAGTTTGCCGATCACTGACATGCAAGCGCCCGGCCGACCTCGTGGGTCAGCCGGGCTCCTTCGATCGGGATTGGAGGCGCCGGCGGCTTCTGGTTCAGGCCGCACGAGCCCCGATCAGAACGCGTAGATCGTCGAGAAGTGAAGCCGGTTCATGTTGCCCGACAGGCCGGCTTCGGTCTCGCGGCGCGAGTAGGTGTACTCCATGCCGACGCGCAGCTTCGGATTGACCTGATAGATCAGGTTGGCCAGGCCGCTGTAGACCTCCTGGGTCACGCCCAGACCGGTGAGATTCACGTCGTTGTCGGCGGAGAAGGCCGACAGGGTGATCGTCGACTTCCATTGATCATTCCAGAAGTGGCGATAGGCCAGGAAGGCGCCGTAGGCGTCAATCGGCTCGAGCTCGCCGTTTTCGTCGAAGACGACGTCATTGGCGGTGTTCAGCCCGAGGTAGCGTCCGACACCGGGTCCACCGGTCACCATCCACTTGAGATCGTCGCGACCGAAGTTGACCTTGCCGCTGACGCTGAGCGCCAGCTCGGTCGCGCGCTCGGTGCCCGCCGCCGTGTCGACGGACAGCTGTCGTCCCAGGCCGGCCACGGAGAAGTGGCCCCAGTCACCATCGAGCGTGTAGCGAGCGATCAGGTCGGGAATGGACGCCGTATCGGTGACGATCCGGCCGCCGCCGCCGAAGGGCGTGATCGTGGTCTCCGGGTTTTCCACGGCCAGCTGCCAGGGCCCGTTGGTGTAGCGGATCTGGGGCTGGCGAGCAAAGGCGGTCCCCTCGGTCGGGCCGATGAAGTCGAGGTTGTCCGGCAGGGCACCGACATCGAAGAAGGTCGACCAGTACTGCCCGACCTTCCAGTTGCCGTAGGTCAGAAAGGCGTGCCGGACGCGGGTCGTGTAGGAATTACTGATCCGCTCGTTGCCCCCCGGGCCAACGAGAAAGTCGAGCTCGACGAAGCCGGCGACCTCGCGACCGTTGCCGACGTCGTGGGCGAAGCCGAAATTGACCCGGCTTTCCTTGGCGTGGAAATCCACATCGGTGGTCGAAGTATCGCCGCCCACGGGGATCTGACCGGGAATTCGGAAATCACGGATCAAGGCCTGAGGAGCGACCGAGCCACCGCTGTAGCGCGACCACATCAGGTCGCTTTTCAGATAGCCGCTGAAGTTGAATCGCGTCGAACCGCGGACGATCTCGGCGGCGGCGGGCGTGGCCTCGGCCTCCTCGACGGCGGCGACGCGCTCGGACACCGATTCCACCTCGCGGCGCATCGAATCGACCGCAGCCGCCGCATCCTGGCTCGCGGCTTCCTGCGCGGCCACCTGCCCGTTGCGCTCGATCAACAACTGATTGACCAACCGCTCGAGTTCGGCCACGCGCTGCTCCAGGGCGCGTTCGCGCTCGCTGGGGTCGGCATCGGCCCAGGCCGGCAGGCTCAAGAACAACACCAGCAGGGTCACGGCCGTTTTCTTCATGGTGATACTCGTCATCACACTGCTCCTTGCATGTTGGATGCTCGCAGCCGAATGCAGGGACCGGCGGCGACGTGCCATGACTATGCGGCCGCGCCGCGAATCGAGACCATTACCGATTGGTCTATACGACGAAAGTCGAGGCCCGTTGCCCGAGTCCTTTCAACGCTTCGCGACTTTGGTCGGATACGCTCGAGACCTGCTTGCTTGCTAGACTCCTTATCCAGTTCAGTACGGGTGCACAGTCATGAGTGAGTCCAAGGTCTATCCGGTCCCCGCATCGTTTGCCGATGCCCACGTCAACGCCGAGCGCTACGAGCAGATGTATCGGGCCTCGATCGAGGATCCCGAGGGTTTCTGGGCCGACCAGGCCCGCGATCGCCTGGACTGGATGCAGCCATTCACCAAGGTCAAGGACGTCAGCTTCGCCAGGGAAGACCTGCACATTCGCTGGTTCGAGGACGGCGTGCTCAACGTCGCCTACAACTGCATCGACCGGCACCTGGCCGAACACGCCGACCGGACGGCGATCATCTGGGAAGGCGACGACCCCGGCGAAGACAAGCACATCAGCTACCGCGAGCTGCACGAGCAGGTCTGTCGGATGGCCAACGTCCTCAAGGCGCACGGTGTGGAAAAAGGCGATCGAGTGACGCTCTACCTGCCGATGATTCCCGAAGCGGCCTACGCCATGCTGGCCTGTGCCCGCATCGGTGCCGTCCACTCGGTGGTCTTCGGCGGTTTCTCCCCCGGCGCGCTGGCCAATCGAATCGCCGACTGCGACTCGAAGCTGGTCATCACCGCCGATGAAAGCGTGCGCGGCGGCAAGCGGGTGCCGCTGAAGAAGAACGTCGACGAGGCGCTCGGCAACGAAGAAGTCACCACCGTCGAGCGCGTCATCGTGGTACGGCGCACTGGCGGCGATGTCGCCTGGGACGCGCATCGCGACGTCTGGCTGCATGAGGAAGCCGCCAGGGTCAGCCCCGAGTGCGAGCCGGAACCGATGAACGCCGAGGACCCGCTGTTCATCCTCTACACCTCGGGCTCGACGGGCAAGCCCAAGGGCGTACTGCACACGACCGGCGGCTACCTGCTCTATGCGGCCATGACCCACCAGATCGTGTTCGACTATCAGCCCGGCGATATCTACTGGTGCACCGCCGACGTCGGCTGGGTCACCGGCCACAGCTACATCGTCTATGGCCCCCTGGCCAACGCCGCCACCTCGGTGATGTTCGAGGGGGTCCCCAATTACCCGAACAATTCTCGGTTCTGGGAGATCATCGACAAGCACCAGGTCAACAGCTTCTACACCGCTCCCACGGCGATCCGCGCCCTGATGCGCTTCGGCGATGACCCGGTCAAGGCCACCTCGCGCGCGAGTCTGCGAGTCATGGGCAGCGTCGGCGAGCCGATCAACCCCCAGGCCTGGGAGTGGTATTACCACGTCGTCGGTGACGGGCGCTGCCCGATCGTCGACACCTGGTGGCAGACGGAAACCGGCGGCGTGCTGATCACGCCCCTGCCCGGCGCCACGGCCCTCAAGCCCGGCTCGGCCTCGACGCCCTTCTTCGGCGTCCAGCCGGCCCTCGTTGATACGGACGGCAAGGAACTCGAAGGCGCCACGAGTGGTGCACTGATCATCAAGGACTCGTGGCCGGGGCAGATGCGGACCGTCTACGGCGACCACGAGCGCTTCTATCAGACCTATTTCGCGACCTTTGCTGGGGTGTACTTCACCGGCGACGGCGCGCGCCGCGACGAGGACGGCTACTGGTGGATCACCGGTCGCATGGACGACGTGCTCAACGTCTCCGGCCATCGCATGGGCACGGCGGAAATCGAGTCCGCCCTGGTGGCTCACCCATCCGTGTCCGAGGCCGCGGTGGTCGGCTACCCGCACGACGTCAAGGGCCAGGGCATCTATGCCTATGTCACGCTCACCGCCGGGGTGGAGGCCAGCGATGAGCTCCTCGCCGAACTCACTCAATGGGTGCGGACCGAAATCGGACCGATCGCCAAGCCGGATCACCTTCAGGTTGCGCCCGGTCTGCCGAAGACGCGCTCAGGCAAGATCATGCGGCGCATCCTGCGCAAGATTGCCGAGAACGAGTATTCGAATCTGGGCGACACGTCCACGCTGGCCGAACCGGCCGTGGTCGACGACCTGATCGAAAACCGCAAGAATCGATAGGCGGAATTCAACAAAACCGACAAAGGGGTCGCCATGGCCGACAACGCAAGAAAAGTCATCGTCGCCGACGATCACCCGCTCTTTCGCGAGGCCCTCAGCCTGGCGCTGAACACGGCCCTGGACGGTGCCGAGATCATCCAGACCGGCGATATGGCGGGCCTCGAGGAGGCCGCGCAGACCCATGGCGACGCCGATCTGGTCCTCCTCGACCTGCACATGCCCGGGGTCCAGGGGTTCTCGGCGCTGATCTACCTGCGCGCCCATCATCCGGAGCTGCCGGTCTGCGTGATTTCGGCCAACAACAACCCCGTCGTCATTCAGCGCGCCATGGACCATGGCGCCTCGGCCTTCATCCACAAATCGGCCTCCGTCGACACGATACGAGAAGCCCTCCAGAGCGTGCTGGCGGGCAATCTCTGGAATCCGAACGACGGCCAGATGGCCGAAACCACCCAGGCCGACGAGCTCGACACCGCCGAGCGGCTCAGTGAACTGACACCGCAGCAGTTCCGGGTGCTGATGATGGTCGCCGAAGGCCTGCTCAACAAACAGATCGCCTACGATCTCGATATCTCCGAGGCCACGGTCAAGGCCCATATGACGGCCATCTTTCGTAAGCTGGGCGTGACCAACCGCACCCAGGCCGTGCTCCTCGCTCAGAAGCTGGCCGTCGATCCACCGGAGGCGGGCCGCGAGGGATTTCACTGACAGCGCGATGGCGCCGTGCGCCTGTCGGGGCGCCCTTTCCACATGACCCTGACCACGGCCTTGCGCTATCCTCACGGGCTGTTGTCCCCAGCGAGCTCTTGCCATGCGTCCTGTTTACCCTGTTGTTCTCGTCCTTTCGCTGCTGATCGGGCTCAGCCTGCCGGCGCAGGCAGAGGAGTGGTTCGGCCACAGCGACTTCGATCCGGAAGTCCCCACGATCGAGGACGCGCTCGGTCATGCGCCGGGCGAGCGAATCAGCACCCCTGAGCAGATCCATCGCTATTTCCTGGCACTCGAAGAGGCACGCCCCGATCAGATTCGCCTGGTCGACTACGCCACGAGCTGGCAGGGCCGGCCGCTTTACTACGCCATCATTGGCACGCCGGAGCGCATCGGCGACCTGGCGGCCATTCAGGACGACATCCAGACCATTGCCCACCCCGACGAGCACAGCGAGGCGGCGGTCGAGGCCGCGCTGGCGCGCGTCCCTTCCACCGCCTGGCTCAGCTATTCCGTGCACGGAAACGAAATTTCGCCCGCCGACGCCGCCATGGTCACCGCCTGGTATCTGCTCGCCGCCAGCGATTCGGACTGGGTCGACGGGGTCCTGGCCAACAGCCTGGTCTTTATCAACCCCCTGCAGAATCCCGACGGCCGGGCCCGCTTCGTCAGCGAATACGAATCCAACCGGGGCCTCGAGCCCGATCCGAGCCGCCTGTCCGCCGAACGCAACGAGCGCTGGCCCAGCGGTCGCGTCAACCACTATCTCTTCGATCTGAACCGCGACTGGCTGCCGCTGACCCAGCCCGAAACCCGGGGCCACGTCGCAGCCCTCCTCGACTGGTACCCCCTGGCCATGGTCGACGCCCACGAAATGGGCACCGACACGACCTTCTTCTTCGCCCCCGAAGCCGAACCCTACAACCCGCTGCTCACGGCGGACCAGCGCAGCAACCTGACCGAGTTCGGCCGCAACAACGCCCGCTGGTTCGATCGCTACGGCTACGCCTATTTCACCCGGGAAATCTTCGACGCCTTCTACCCGGGCTACGGTGCCAGCTGGCCGTCCTACTACGGCGGCATCGGCATGACCTATGAACAGAGCTCGGCCCGCGGCCTGATCGCGCGCAAGCGCCACGGCGAGATCATGACCTACGCCGAGACCGTCACCGAGTACGTGGCCGCCTCCCTGGCCACCCTCGAGACCGTCTCGAATCGGCGCGACCAGCTCTGGGCCGACTTTGCCGACTACCGCCGTTCAGCTATCGCCCAGGCGCGCAGCGAGGGACCCGCGGCCTGGGTCATTCCCGCCCAGACCGACCAGGGCGGCGCTGATCGCCTGGGCCGTTTGATCGCGCAGCACGGCTCGGACGTGTTCCGCCTTGACGAGTCGATGAGCGCCTGCGGAATCGAGCTCGGCGCCGGCAGCTACCTGATCCCGGCCGCCCAGCCGAGCTATCGTCAGCTGCGCGTGCTCCTTGATGAGCAGATCGACATGGACGAGGACTTCCTCGCCGAACAGGAGCGTCGACGCGCACGCGGCGAACGCGACCAGATCTACGATGTCACCGGCTGGTCGCTGCCGGTCATGTTCAACATCACCGTCGAGACCTGCCGCCGCGCGCCGTCCACCGATGGCCTGGCGAGGGTCGACGGCGATGCCGTCGTACCCGGGCGCGTTGATAACCCGGACGCCGGCCTGGCCTTTGTCGCGCCGGGCGGCTCGACGGCCTCCCTGCGTCTGCTGGCCGCCGGCCTGCGAGCCGGCCTGGTCATCGACCGCAGCGAGAAGGCCTTCGAGCTCAACGGTCAGCGCTTCCCCGCCGGCAGCCTGATCTTCCAGCAGGCCGCGAACCCCGACGACCTCCCGAAGACCCTCCTCGACCTGACGCGCGCCACGGGCGCGCAAGTCACCGGCAGCGACACGAGCTGGATCATGGAAGGGCCGAGCTTCGGCAGCAATCAGGTGCAGCGCCTGCATGCCCCGCGCATCGCCCTGGCCTGGGACCAGCCCACGGACGTTTACTCGCCTGGCGCCGTTCGCTTCGTCCTTGAACGCCAGATCGGCTACCCGGTCACTGTCATTCGCACCGAGACCCTGCGCAGTGGCGACCTGAACCGCTTCGATGTCGTCATCCTGCCCGACGCCTCTCGCAGGTTCGGCGGCGGCCTCGCCGGTACCCTGGGCCAGGCAGGAGCGACCCATCTGCGCGACTGGATCAAGGGCGGCGGCACGCTGGTCACCCTCGCCGATGCCACCGCCTGGGCCGCCCATCCCGACGTCGACCTGCTGGCCAGTCGCCTGGAAAACCGGAGTGATGCGGACGGAGAAGACGAAGTTGACGGCGAGGAGACCCGCGTCAGCGGCCTCGAACTCGAGTCCCTTGACGATCTCGATGCCCGCACCCGAGCCGGCAATCGCCCCCCCGACAGCGTCGCCGGCGTCCTGGTCAAGGCCGAGGTCGACGGCAATCACTGGCTGGGTGCCGGCGTCGCCGATCAGGTCAACGCCCTGGTCCGGGGAACGCGGGTCTTTACCCCGCCCAGCAAGGATCAAACCGAGATTGTCGCCCGCTTCGCCGGCCCCGACGAGCTTCTGGCCAGCGGCTACCTGTGGGAGGAAAACCGTCGCCAGCTCGCGTTCAAACCCTTTGTCATGGCCCAGTATCACGGCCTCGGCCAGGTCATCGCCTTCACCGAAGACCCGGCCGTTCGCGCCTACCTGGACGGCTTGAACGGCCTGCTCGTCAACGCCGTCCTCGTCGCGCCGAGCTACAGCCGCAAGCTTCGGTGAGCGTTTAAAATCAAAACCTCTGAATCTCGAAGCAGCGAAGCAGCAAAGAAAAAGAAATAATTACTTTGTTACGCGAAGACGCCAAGAGCGCTAAGAAAACAATGAAACTTGGTTTTCCTTTGCGTTCTTGGCGTCTTTGCGAGAAAAAGGTTTTGCTTTTCCTTCTGTCTTTCTCTTCGCTGCTTCGCTGCTTTGCGATAGAAAGATTTTGGGCTGGAAGTAGCTAGTCCTCCTGCGGGATGCGCAGGACCTGGCCCGGGTAGATCTTGTTGGGGTCTTCGAGCATGGGGCGGTTGGCTTCGAAGATGACCATGTACTTGCCGGCGTTGCCGTAGAACTGCTTGGCGATCGCGCCGAGCGTGTCGCCGGACTCGACGGTGTAGAACTGCGAGCTGGGAGTTTCTTCTTCCGGCGGCTCGGGTGCATTGTCGACGTCGTCGGCGGGCGGCGGCGCCATCGGGGCCGTTTCATCGGCCGCGGGCGCCTCGACCCTGAGGCGATCATCGACCTGCTCCACGCCATCGATGTTGCCGGCGGCCACGATCAGCTTTTCCTTGTCGGCGACCGAGGCGACCTTGCCCACCAGCGCGACCTTCTTTTCGGGCTGGAAGGCGATGACCGACAGCGCCTTGATCGGCAAGCCAAGAGTCAACAGGTGCTCCCGAACGGCGTTCTCGTCGATCCGTCCCCCACCGAACAGCTTCTTGCCGGCATTGCCGACGAAATCAAACAGTCCCATCTGTATACCTCCATCGTTGGTTGACCGGTCCGCCCGGCTTTCTTCGATACTAGCAGAGGCCTTCAGTCCTGCGCAGTCTTCTTGTGGAGACGGCTCAATAAGGCCCGCAGCGCCGCCGGCCGGAGCGGTTTCTGCAGCACCCGATACCCCTGCGATCGCGCCGCCAGACGAACCGTCTCGCTCTGATCGGCGGTAATCAGAATGCCCGGAATCTCGGTGTCATAGGTGGCTCGAATCCGGTTCATCAGATCGATGCCGTTGCGGCCGTCGTCGAGGTGGTAGTCGGCCACCATGACGTCGGGCGCCCCGCCATGGACCCGCAGTACCGCCAGGGCTTCGTCCTGATCGGCGGCGGTCAGGGGCAGGCAGCCCCAGGGTTGGACGAGCGAGACCATGCCGAGGAGGATGTCGGGCTCGTTGTCGATGCACAGCAGGACCAGACCGCTCAGGTCCTGGCCGGTTCGGATGCTGCGCGTCGGCTGGCTGGCGTGCGCCGGGAGCTCGGCGCTCAGCGGCACGCTGATCTCGAAAACGGTGCCCCGCCCGACCTGTGACTCGACGACGATGGGGTGGTCGAGCATGCGCGCGATGCGATCGACGATGGCCAGGCCAAGACCCAGCCCACGCTCATGGCGAGGGGCGGAGTCGAGGCGATGGAATTCGCGGAAGATCACCGTCTGCTGGTCCTCGCTGATCCCGGGGCCCGTGTCCCAGACCTGAATCCGGAGCTGTCCATCCCGCCGCCGGCAGCCGATCAGGACGCGGCCGGACTCGGTGTAGCGCAGGGCATTGGCGAGAAAGTTCTGCAGCACGCGCCGCAGGAGCTTGGGATCGGACAGGACCCGCGCGCTCGAGTCGACGTGGTCGAAGGCCAGGCCGCGCGCTTCGGCCATGGCCGAGAACTCTGCATGCAGGGGCCGCAGCACGTCGTTGATGGCAAAGTCCTTCAGGTGCACGGGCATGGCGCCCGCATCCAGCCGGGAGATATCGAGCAGTGCGGTCAGCAGTTCCTCGGCGCTGGTCAGGGAACCGCTGAGGCGCTCGATCAGGTGCTGCTGCCTGTCGCTGAGGGCGGCATCCTGCTCCAGCGCCGAGGCGAACAGGCGCGCCGCATTCAGGGGCTGCAGCAGGTCGTGGCTGGCCGCGGCCAGAAAGCGGGTCTTGGACTGGTTGGCGTCGTCGGCTTCGCGCTTGGCGACGGTCAAGGCGTCCTCGATCCGCGCCCGAATCTCCACCTCGTGCTTGAGCTCTTCGTTCAGGTCGGTCAGGGCGCGCGTGCGCTCGGCAACGCGACGCTCGAGATCGGTCTTGGCCTCGGTCAGGCTGCGCTCGGATTCGCGCAGCGCCTGCTCCGTGCGCTTGCGCTCGGTGATGTCGGTAAAGCTGGTGACGAAGCCCCCACCGGGCATGGGATTGCCGCGGATCTCGAGCACGCGGCCGTCGGCGCCCGTGCGCTCATAGAAATGGGGGTTGCGCTGACGCAGCCAGTTGAGGCGCTTTTCAACGAGCATCTCGATCTCGCCATCGCCCATCTGTCCGCGCCGAGCGTTGAATTCCAGCACCTCGCGGATCGGTCGACCGATATGGATCAGCCCGTCGGGGTAGTCGAACATCTCCAGATAGCTTCGGTTCCAGGCCACGAGGCGCAGCTTCGAATCGATCACGCTGATCCCCTCGGACAGGTTCTCCATTGCCGACTGGAGCAGCTCGTGGCGGAACTTCAGCTTCTGGGAGGTCTGATCGAGGAGGCTGACCACTTCGTCGAAGCGCATCCCGCTGCCGGCCAGGGCCGAGGACAGCATCACCCGAGCCGAGCTCGCGCCGATCACCCCGGACAGGACGCGCTCCGTGTGGCGGACGATCTCGGCATCGGCCGGGTCCGTTTCACGCAAGGCCCGCTCGTTGAGCTGAGCGAACTCGCTGAAGGACTGGCGGGTGCGCTGCTCGCCCAGGAAGCGCTGGGTCAGGCGCATGAAGTCGCCGACGCGAGCAATACCGCCCCGCGGCAGGGAGTCGGAACCAGGTGCGCTGGCCACGCCGAGGAAGGCATTCGCCTGGATGCGGTCGATGGCTCGCTCACCGCCGCTCAGGGACCCGAGCCACAGGCCCAGGAGGTTGAAGCCCAGCGAGATCGCCACGCCGTGGGTCAGGGTATCGTCGATCTCGAGTCCGAAGAGCGCTTCGGGGCGGAGCCACGCCAGGCCGAACAGCCCATCGAACAACAGGCCCTCGCCGACCCCGAGAGCGCGCAGGATGCCCGGCAGCAGCAGGGTGTAGGTCCAGAAGGCGAAGCCCAGGGACAGACCCAGCAGGGCCCCGCGTCGATTGGCTCGGCGCCAGACCATGGCTGCAATCACCAGGGGGCCGAATTGGGCGACCGCCGCAAAGGACAGGAGCCCGATGTTGGCCAGGCTTTCCGTATAGCCGAACAGGCGGTAGTAGAGCCAGGCCAGGAGAAGCACGCAGACGATCACCACGCGCCGGATCAGCAGCAGCAGCCGGCCCAGATCGGCGCCGCGGGCGCGAGAGGCGATCGGCAGCTGCAGGATGGCGGGCATGACGATGTCGTTGGACACCATGATCGACAGCGCCACCGAGGCGACGATGACCATGCCCGTGGCCGCGGAGAATCCGCCGAGCATCGACAGCAGGGTCAGGGCGTGCTGGTCAGCGGCCATCGGCAGGGTCAGCATGAAGGCATCGGCATTGTCGGCACTGCCGAAGGTCAGCAGGCCGGCCACGGCCACCGGCACGATGAACAGGGCGATCAGGATCAGATAGGCCGGAAACAGCCAGCGGGCGAACTGGACCTCGCGCTCGCTCGTGCTTTCAACGACGGTCACGTGAAACTGGCGCGGCAGGCAGAACGCGGCAAGCATGGCCAGGATCAGGATGGTGATGAAGCTGACGCTCAGATTCTCCGGCTCGAACATCTGACCCAGCCTCGCGGAGTCGAGGGTCAGGGGATTGACGGAGGAAAAGCCGTCGAACATGAACCAGGTGACGTAGACCCCGACGACAAGAAAGGCGAGGAGCTTGACCAGGGACTCGAAGGCGACCGCCAGCATCAGACCCGGGTGGTGTTCCGTGGCATCGAGCTGACGCGTCCCGAACAGGATCGTGAACAGGGCCAGCAGGAGGGCGATCATCAGCGCCGTATCGAACCAGATCGGCGCCTCGATCCGGCTCGGCTGCGCCGTCCCCGCCGCGGCCGTCAATAGCTCGAAGCTCATCGCAATGGCCTTGAGCTGCAGCGCGATGTAGGGGATGAGCCCGAGCACCGCCACCACGGTCACCAGGACGGCAAGGCGCTGGGTCTTGCCGAAGCGCGAGGCCAGAAAGTCCGAGATCGAGGTGATGTTCTGTTCCTTGCTGATCCGGACGATGCGCAGGATCAGCCCGCCGAAGACCAGAAACATCAGCAAGGGCCCGAGATAGATCGGCAGAAAATCCCAGCCCGTTCGCGCGGCCTGACCCACCCCACCATAGAAGGTCCAGGACGTGCAGTAGACGGCCAGGGACAGGGAGTAGATCAGCGGATGGCTGATGATCCGCCCGGTTCTGCGCGCGCGTCGATCTCCCCACCAGGCCAGAAAGAACAGCACGCCCACATAGCTCAGGGCGATCGCGACTATCAGGGCCGGGGAGAACATCGCGCCATCATAGCCCAGCGATTTCCAGGGAACCTCCGAAGCTATTCGACCAAAGTCGAAGCGACCAAAGTAGCAGCGAATTTTCCCAGGCCCCTTGCTAGATTGAGGCTCAGCTTCAATCGCTCCACGCAAGAGGGCTTCACCATGACACTCGACCGCACCGCGGCGGCCTACTGGAAGGCCAATATCCGCATCATCCTCATCTGCCTGGTCATCTGGGCGATCGCGTCCTTTGGCTTCGCGATTCTGTTTCGTCCGATGCTCGCCGCCCTGCCTTTGACGATCGGTGGTGTCGACCTCGGGTTCTGGTTTGCCCAGCAGGGCTCGATCCTGATTTTCATCGGGATCATCTTCTACTACACCTGGTACATGAATCGACTCGATAAAGAGTTCGACGTGGACGAGAAATAGGGAGTCGAATCATGGATCAATTTACCCTCAATCTGATTGTCGTCGGCGCCTCCTTCGCGCTCTACATCGGCATCGCCATCTGGGCCCGAGCTGGCTCGACCTCGGATTTCTACACCGCCAGCCGCGGCGTCAATCCGATCGTCAACGGGGCGGCCACGGCGGCCGACTGGATGTCGGCGGCCTCGTTCATTTCCATGGCCGGCCTGATCGCCTTCGTCGGCTACGGCAACTCCTCGTTCCTGATGGGCTGGACCGGCGGCTACGTGCTGCTGGCCCTGCTGCTGGCACCCTACCTGCGCAAGTTCGGCCGCTTCACCGTGCCGGAATTCATCGGTGACCGCTTCTACAGCCAGTCGGCGCGAATCGTTGCCGTCATCTGCCTGCTGACGATCTCGATCACCTACGTCATCGGCCAGATGGCCGGCGCCGGTGTCGCCTTCTCGCGCTTCCTCGAGGTCGACAACACCACGGGCCTGCTGATCGCCTCCGGCGTCGTGTTCATGTACGCCGTGATGGGCGGCATGAAGGGCATCACCTACACGCAGCTCGCCCAGTACTGCGTGCTCATCACCGCCTACACGATCCCCGCGGTGTTCATCTCGATTCAGCTGACGGGCAATCCGATCCCGCCCCTGGGCCTGTTCTCGACCCACGCCGAGTCCGGCCTGCCCCTGCTGACGAAGCTCGATCAGGTCCTCGTCGAGCTGGGCTTCCATGACTACACGGGCCTGCACAGCTCGACGATGAACATGTTCCTGTTCACCATGTCGCTGATGATCGGCACCGCCGGCCTGCCGCACGTGATCATCCGCTTCTTCACCGTGCCCAAGGTCTCGGACGCACGCAAATCAGCCGGCTGGGCCCTGGTCTTCATCGCCCTGCTCTACCTCACGGCCCCGGCCGTCGGCGCCATGGCGCGGCTGAATATCGTCACCACCATCTTCCCCAACGGCACGACCGAGCAGCCGATCGAGTATTCGGCTCAGCCGGACTGGATGGAGACCTGGGCGGCCACGGGCCTGCTGGCCTTCGAGGACAAGAATGGCGACGGCCGCATCCAGTACTACAACGACGCCTCGGAGGAGTTCGCCGCCACCGCCGCCGCACGCGGCTGGGAGGGCAACGAAATGGTGACCTTCAACCGCGACATCCTGGTACTGGCCAATCCGGAGATCGCACAGCTTCCGGGCTGGGTGATTGCCCTCATTGCCGCCGGCGGCCTGGCCGCCGCCCTGTCGACGGCCGCCGGCCTACTGCTGGCGATCTCCTCGGCGATCAGCCATGACCTGCTCAAGTCGGTATTGATGCCGAAAATCACCGACAAGCAGGAGCTCATGGCCGCCCGCATCTCGATGGGCTTCGCGATCGCGGTGGCCACCATCCTCGGGATGAATCCCCCGGGCTTTGCGGCCCAGGTGGTGGCGCTCGCCTTCGGCCTCGCCGCCGCCACCCTGTTCCCGGCGCTGATGATGGGGATCTTTTCCAAGAAGATGAACCGCCAGGGCGCGATCGTCGGCATGCTCGCCGGCCTGGCTTTCACCCTGCTCTATATCTTCACCTACCTGGGCTGGTTCTTCATTCCCGACACGAACATGCTGGCCAACACGCCGGACAACTGGGTCTTCGGCATCTCGCCCCTGTCGGTCGGTGCAGTCGGTGCGGTGGTGAACTTCGCGGCGGCCTACGTCACGATGAAGCTCACCGGTGAGCCGCCCGAGCACATCCAGGACCTGGTCGAAAGCATCCGCGTCCCCCGCGGCGCCGACGCCGCCGTCGATCACTGAAAAAAAGGCACAAGGCGCAGGGCTCAAGGCACACGGCGAAAAGCCCTGAGCCCTGAGCCCTGAGCCCTGAGCCCTGAGCCCTGAGCCCTGAGCCCTGAGCCCT
>CAZDFS010000052.1:0-24635 GCA_964504865.1 uncultured Wenzhouxiangella sp. | reverse complement strand
TGATCGAGGTCAACATCCTCAATACGATTGCCACGATCGAACAGAGTCGAGCGGCTGGCGCGAAGAAGTATTTTTGCGTGTCGACCGACAAGGCGGCCAATCCGGTCAACATGATGGGCGCGAGCAAACGCATCATGGAAATGTTCCTGATGCAGGAGAGTGTCACTCTTCCGATTTCTACGGCACGCTTTGCCAACGTGGCGTTTTCGGACGGTTCTCTGCTGCATGGCTTCAATCAGCGCTTTGCCAAGCGCCAGCCGATCTCTGCCCCCAACGATGTTCGTCGCTATTTCGTGACCGCCCAGGAGTCGGGTGAGCTCTGCCTGAGCTCCTGCCTGCTGGGCGGCAATCGCGAGATCTTCTTTCCGAAGCTGTCCGAAGCCCTGCATCTGACCCGCTTTTCCGATATCGCCGTGCGCTATCTCGAGGAACTGGGCTACACCCCCTTCGAGTGCGCGAGTGAGGAAGAGGCGCGGGGCCGTTCGGAGGAGCTGATTGCCAAGGGCCGGTGGCCGGTCTATTTCTTCTCCAGCGACACCACGGGCGAGAAGGATTTCGAGGAATTCTTCATCGAGGGTCAGGCGCTGGATTTCGACCGCTTCGAGACCATGGGGGTCATCGAGAATCCAGCCGACTCGTATCCCGAACTGCTTGGCCATTTTATGTCCGAGATCGAGCGGATTCGTTCGCAGCCGACCTGGGACAAGCCCGAGCTCGTCGCTCTGTTCAATCGAATGATCCCGGAGTTCCGGCACAAAGAGACAGGGAAGTATCTAGATGCAAGAATGTAGGCTCTCCGGTGCGGGATTGATCCTTTGAACGTTCTGCTTCACATTGGCAGTCCGAAGGCCGGTAGTTCCTTCCTGCAGACGCTATGCGCCAGATCGCGCAAGGTGTTGGCGCGGAGCGGCATTCATTTTCCTGTCGGCACAGCCTACGATGAGGATTGCATGCAGGCGGGCCGCATATCGGCCGGAAACGCCTTGCACCTGGCGCAGTTTCTGCACGAAGACCGCTGGGAAGACGTCCGGCGCTGGCTTGAATCGGCCATCGATGCTGCAGGAGGCAAGCAATGCGATCGCCTGTTGCTGTCCAGCGAGTGGCTCCTCGGAAGTCTCGCGAGGGATGACCGCATCAAGCGGCTCGATGAGCTGTCTAGAGAACTGGGCGCGGATGGCGTTCAACTGCTTATGGTGCTGCGTGACCCGGTAGGGCAGTTCCTGTCGCTGTACAAGCATCGGGCCAAGTCGGGAAATGTCCCGTCGATCGATCGATGGGCGGAGGTTGGCTACAACCTGCCCGAGCGATTGAGGAGTATTCGAGAGCAGGTCGAGGAACATGGCCAGTCATTGTCGGTTCGGGCCTACGGCAAGGAGCCGGGTTCACTGGAGCGACTGTTCTTCGAGGGCTGGCTGGACGTGCCCGTGCCCCAGCAGCATAACGGTCTGCTCGTAAATCCGTCCCTGCTCCTTTCGGAACTGATCCTGCTAAGGAAATTGCGGACACGCAACACCGATCTGGTGCCTTTTCTCTATGAGCGGCTTCTGGAGGTCGAGCCATCCAGCAAGGTCGAAGGCAGGGAGATGCTGACATTTGCGCGCCGCGTGGCCACCAACACGGTCGCTCGAGAGGCCAGCGAGTGGTCGCGCTGGAACTCGATGATGCCTGAAGCCGAGCGCTACGAGGTGCCTTCGATGGGCGAGCCCGCGGGCGAGGAGCCTCGTCAGCTGGAGTTGTCCCAGGCGCAGGTCGCGGCAGTGATGGACATGCTGGGCGACGCTGCGGCAGCCAGAATGCAATGGCAGCTTTACTGGCGGAGCCGCCTGCGGCCCGCCCTGGCGCGCGTCAAACGCGCGCTTTTCCCCTGGCATTCGAGGCGCTAGGCTCATGAACGATCTTCGAATGACCACCGCACCGCTTCCGCTTCCCGCGCCGACCTCGGAGAAGGCGCTCCAGCGAGCCGCTGAGCGACCGCTGGTTAGGGTTTCTACGACCGCGCAATTGCTGCTGAGTTGTGCCCGCGAGCGCCTGGACGCGCAGCAGACCGATCACCTGCTGGCGCTCTGCAGCCAGGTCGAAGACTGGAACCACGTGCTCGAACAGGCCGGGTTCAGGCTGATCGACTCAATGGTGTATCGACACCTTTCCGGACTACCGGACGGCCTCGTCCCTGCCAAAGTGCTGGCCAGGCTCAAGGAGCGCACGCGACTGGTCACGATGCGCAACCTCAGGATGATCGCCTTGCACCATCGTCTGGAGCGCGATGTGCTGCGACCGCTGGGCGTGCCCCACCTGTTCTTCAAGGGGCCGAGCCTGGCCTACCGCTATTACCGGGAGCCGAGCCTGCGACAGTTCCGCGATATAGATGTGCTGATCCCAAAGCGCAATATGGTCGAAGTGGGGCAGCGTCTTCGAGCGGCCGGATTCGAGGCTTACCCGGATCCGAAGTTCGGAACCGATGATGGTTTGAAGTTCCAGCAGCGCTTTGTCGGAATGATGGACTGGGTCGCGCCAGAAGGCATTCTGATCGAGATGCCGAATTCTCTGGACGCGGATTGGCATCGTCTGCCCACCGATGAGGTGATCGCGGAAGCCGAGGCCGTCGATCTCGAAGGCGAGACGATTCCGGTGATTTCCTGCCCGGATTTCTTCTGCTATCTGTGCAAGCATCACAGTCGGCACCACTGGGCGAGGCTGCACTGGATCGCCGATCTGAATGCGATCATCGCGTCGCCGGGCTTCGATTTGACCAGGACGCGGGAGCGAGCCCGCGAGCGTGGTTTCGAACGCACCGTCGATGCCGCCCTGGCGATCCATGAAGCGGTTTCGAGCCCGGAGCCCTGGAATCGACGATTCGAGGACCCGTTTGCGCAGGAGCTCTTTCGCCACTGTCTGGCGAATCTGGACGGTGACTTCGAGCAGGAGCTCGAGCTCAGAGATGCGTTCCCGGCAACCAGCATCGATATCGCTCCTGCCCGCCGGCGACGCAAGCACTTGATTGGTCGCAATCTCGCCCGGTTCAGGCCTCGTCGGGAGGACTTTCTGAAGCTGCCCATGCGCGCATCCTGGCACTGGCTGTACTACCTGATTCGGCCATTTCTCCACCTGGTGGCGAAGTTCGGTGCGGAGCGGCGTTCCAGCTCACGATGAGTCGATGGCAGGACAGCTGAGCCGGCGGGTGGTCGATCCCTTCCGCACGCTGGGGCGCATTCTGCCCCTGCTGTGGCGTAGTGCGCCTGGCTGGACGATCGCGGCGACCGTGCTGGCGGTCTGCGAGATCGTTTTCGGTCTGGCCGTGCTGTACCTGATCAAGCAGCTCGTCGATGTACTTTCGGCTGGCGAACTCGCTGCGATCGAGCCCGGGAGCCTGGATGCGGTTGTACGAGCGGTGATCTACACCGGCCTGGCCACGCTGGGTTTTCTGTTGGCGAGAAGCCTTTCTGGGCTCGCCCGGGAAGCGCAGGCCGGGCTCGTGGCCGATCACGTCGATCGGCAGATGCACGGTAGCGCGATCGCTGCGGACCTGGCGTTCTACGAAAGCCCGCAATACTTCGACACCCTGCAGCGTGCGCGCCAGTCGGGAAATCAGCGACCGGCGCAGGTGGTGGCGAACCTGCTGATGCTGTTCAAGAATCTGGTGCTGTTGGCGGGTATCACCGCATTGCTGGTCACCATTCATGCGCTGCTGTTGCCGATCCTGCTGATCGCGATCATCCCTGCGCTGCTCGTGCGGATGCATTTCACTCGCAAGCTCTTCCTCTGGCGGCGTGATCGGACGCCCATGGAGCGCCAGGCGAGCTACCTGGACTGGCTGATGACCTCGGACATCCACGCCAAGGAAATCCGCCTGTGCCAGATCGGTTCGGATCTTCAGGATCGTTACTCCTCCATCCGCACCCGTTTGCGCGATGAGCGCCTGCGAATCAACGCTCGGAGAACGACCTTCGAGACCCTGACCGGGGTGATCTCGACGCTGGTCTTCTTTTCGGCCCTGGGCTTCCTCGCGATCGAGACGGCCGGCGGGGGCAACAGCCTTGGCGATCTGGTGCTGTTTCTGCTCGTGTTTCAGCGCGCGCAGAGTACGGGGCAGGAACTGATCGGGCAGATCAGTCGATTCTTCGAGGACCACCTCTATATTTCGCAATTGTTCGAGTTTCTGGAACTGAAACCCCTGATTTCCAGCCCCGACAAGGCCGTCTTTCCTGACTCGACGCCTCCTTCCAGACTCCTGGTCAGGGACGTCAGTTTCTCCTATCCGGGCGCGGAAAAGCAGGTGCTGAAGAACATCGATCTGTCGCTCGAAAGCGGAAAGATCGTTGCCCTGGTCGGCGCGAACGGCTGCGGCAAGACCACGCTGATCAAGCTGCTCTGTCGTCTCTACGATCCGACCACCGGCGCCATCGAAGTCGACGGGCAGGACGCGCGATGCATGGACCTGGACGCCTACCGGCAGCAGTTCAGCGTGATCTTTCAGGACTACAGCCGCTTTCACGATACCGCCGAGACGAACATCCGCTTCGGCGATATCCGACTTCAGCCCGGTAATCCGTCGATCCGGGCGGCGGCGCGCCTGTCCGGTGCCGACGATCTGATCCAGGACCTGCCCAGGGGATACGAGACGCGATTGGGTCGCATGTTCGAAGGCGGGGTGGAATTGAGCCTCGGCCAATGGCAGAAGGTCGCGTTGGCGCGTGCATTCCTGAGGCCATCGAAGTTCATCATTCTGGATGAGCCGACCAGCGCGATGGACCCGAATGCCGAGTCCGAGCTGTTCAGGAATTTCAAGGAGCGAATCGGCGGGCGAGCCGCACTCGTGATCAGTCACAGGCTGTCCACGATCAGGATGGCGGACTACATCTACGTTCTGGCCGGCGGAGAAATCATCGAGCACGGTACCCACGATGCATTGATGGCGCTCGGCGGCTCCTATCATTCAGCGTTCAGTACGCAGGCCAGGAATTACGTACCTGCTGCAGAAAGCGATGGTGATCAGTAGTGGGAGGCGGCTATCTCGGTGAAGCCTTTGGCATCCGAATCAGGAGTGATATCGAACTGCCTCTCGCCGAAGCCCACGAGCTTCGGGGAAAGGAATGGTCCGTCAGGCTTTCAGCGTGCGCGAAGGATGCAGCGTCGAGAGGAGGCGAGGGCGAGCATCTTGATCCCTGGCTGATCCCGGGGCCCATGAGTACCAGGCTCGAGATCAGTCCGACCGGCAATCTGCTGCTTGCCAGCGATGGTCTCGCTCCGGAATCCTACCTGCGGGAGCTGATTCTGGGTCTTGGCCTCAAAGCCCTGATGCAGACTGCTGGAATGGTCTGTTTCGATGGCGGGGCGGTGGAGGTTCAGGGCAAGGCCGTGCTGTTGATCGGCAGATCGAGCGCCGGCAAGTCGTCGCTGCTTGCACGCCTGCAGCAACTGGGCGGGCACTTCATTGCGGATGATCTGGCGGTAGTGCAGGAACAGAACGACGGCGCTTTTTTCGTGAGACGAGGGGCTCTTCGCAGCAAACTCTGGCCCGATGCACTGCTCGGTCTCGGCGAGACGCCTTCCCGCGGAGCCGAGATTGCCCCCGGGCTCGGAAAAAGACTTGTCCCGGTCGAGGAATCTCGTTCCCGCTCGATGTCCCGGATCGGTGCGATCGTCGTCTGCCGCGTCGCTCGGGTCGGTGAGCCCGGAATCGAGCGCGTCGATTTTCGACGTGCGCTTCCCCTTCTGCTCGCTGCGAGCGCGCGGCTGGAGCACCTGGCTTCTCGGGAGGCTCGAACCCGGCAGGCCCGAGTGCTGATGGGGATCGCCTCTCGCCTGCCCGTGTTCTGCCTGAGCACCAATCCGATGTCCTTCTCAATTCCGGATCTGTTGCGCTTCTTCGAGGACCGTCTGGACGAGATCACTGCCTAGAACCGATGGCCAGGAAAACACTCATCTGGATTTCGTCCTTCCCCAAGAGCGGGAATACCTGGGTTCGTATCCTGCTACAACTCTTCGAATCGGCAGAGCGGGGGCGGGGGGAGGAACTGGACCTCAATTCGCTCAGCGTGGGGCAGCACTCGGCGGCGAGAAGTCTGATCGAGCGATTTTCGCCATTCGTCGCCTCCGAACTTGCGCTGAAAGATCTGGACCGGGCCCGCTTCGCAGCACTCAGACGTCTTTCGGATACCGCTCTGGGTGAAGTCTTCCTGAAAGTTCATGATCGGTTTCGAATGGTCGATGAAGACTGTCTTTTCGGGCCTGACATATCCGCTGCCTGCATCTATATTCTGAGAAATCCACTGGATGTGACAGTTTCGCTGGCCAATCACGAGAAATGCGAGTACGAGGAGGCGGTGAAAATGCTCAACTCGGGCTTCTACATCGCGCGAGATACGCTAAAGTTGCACCGGCAGTTGCCGCAGGACGTGGGTTCCTGGGCGGAGCATGCGGCGTCGTGGATCGACCAGTCAAAAATCCCGGTGGTCGTTGTTCGCTACGAGGATTTGATCGAAGACGCTGTAGGCGAGCTGGCGCGGATTCTGGCCTTCATCGGTCGAGATGCGAGCCGCGTGGAGCTCGAGGCCATCGTGGATGCGGCGAGATTCGAGCGCCTGAAAGCGACGGAGCGCAAGCGTGGATTCCGGGAAAAGCCGGCCGGAATGACGGCCTTCTTCCGGTCCGGAACGGTCGGGGAAGGGCATGCGAAACTGAGCGGTAGGTTAGCCGCCCGAATCATGGAAGCAAACAGGTCGATGATGGCCCGTGTCGGGTACTCGACAGAATTGGAGAAATCGAAAAAGGGTGTGGATGAATATGACGTATGAATCGATGAGTTTCAAAGCCCCGGAGAACATATTGAGCCAGACCGTCAACGACGAAATGGTGCTCTTCAATCTCGAGACGGAGGTCTATTTTTCGCTGGATGAGGTCGGTGCCAGATTCTTCGGATTGTTGACGTCTGATCTGCCTTTCGAGGATGTGCTGGCTGCTTTGGAAACGGAATACGAAGTCGAACGTGCCGTGCTGCGGCGTGACCTCGAGAATTTTGTCGGCGCTCTTCTCGAAAAGAACCTGCTCGAAAAAGCATAGGCGCGGCAGGCAGGAGTGATCAAGGCTTTTCGAGACCGGGTGCTGATCCTGTTGTTCTGGATTCTCCTGTGTCTCATTTTTCTTTGCCTCCATGCCCTGAAGTACGCGCGGACCATTCGCTTTCTGAGCGTTCTGTCGCCCAATCCCGAGGGTTCCGGCGTGCATAGGGCAAGATTTCTGTCGAAACTGATCAAGCGCGCTGCGGAAGGGCCGATCGGCCCCGATTTCCGCTGCCTGCATGAGTCGATTTGTCTATGGTGGCTCCTGCGGTTTCTCGGGATTCGCTCTAGCATCCTGACCGGTGTTCGCTCCACTACGGAGGACGGAGTGTTGTTGCATGCCTGGGTGGAGGTCAACGGACAGGTGGTCAATGATGACCCCGAAAACATTCGTTCCTTCCGCCGTCTCTGGGGTCGATTGGAGCCATCTGAAATCGGAAAATCAGGGCGAAAATGACCGGATTCCTGATCGAAGTCGATTTCGACCAGCCCCTACGGCCAAAGGAACAGTTCAGAAGCATGCTGGACGGTCTGAAATTCAAGGGCCGGTCCGGCCTGCTGCAGCGCTCCTTTGCTGGAGTTCAGCTCGGACTTTCCTTCGACTGTCGTGATGCCCTCGATGCTGAAGGTGTCGAGCTCTTTTATGACGAGCAGAGCGAAGCCCTGATCGTGGTCGACGCACGTCTGGATGCGGCGCAGGAGCTTGTCGAAAAACTGCAGTACTCGCATGGAGCCCGGCTCGATGCCGGAGCTGTTGCTGAGCTGCTGATGGCCGCCTACGCGCGGTGGGGAGAGCAGTTCCCGGAGCATGTCCAGGGTGATTTCAGCTGCTGCGTGGTCCATTTCAAGGAGCGACGGGTGCTTGCAGTCCGGGATCGCTTCGGGATGAGAAAGTTGTTCTACCGGCAGGCTTCGGGAAGGCTCACGGTCAGTAACCACCTGGGCAGCATCTTCAGCGCACCTGATTTCACGCCAGAACTCGATTGGACCGCTCTGTCCGATTTTCTCCTATTCGGGAACGTCAACGAACTTGATACAGCGCTGACGCCCTACTCTGAAATCAGGATGGTGCCCCACGCAAGCACCTTGCTGTGGGTTGCGAGTGGGCGTCAATCGCAGCGCAGCTACTGGCGGCTTCCGACCCAGGTCGAGCTGCTTCCGTACCGCTCGGAACGCGATGTTCTCGACCATTTCGATTCGGCGATGGCTGCCGCGATCGAGGATCGCCTGCAGGTGGGGTCAGCCGTGCTTGCGCTGAGCGGGGGGCTTGACTCCACCACGATTGCATGGTTCGCGGCTGACCTATGGAAGCGAGGCAAGGGACCTGATCGTTTGACCGCCCTGACCGCGGTGGGTCATCCAGACCACCCGGAAGCGCTGCTCGCGGCTCAAGTATCGAAGACACTCGGGCTTCCCCATGTGGTCCACGTTGTGCAGCGAGGGCGTCCTTCACTGGATCACCAGCAGACGCCGTTTCCAAACACCAATCTCCATGGTTACCAGCAGAGCACTCTGAAGCGGGTCTCGGAGCTGGGCGAAATCAGTCTGGTCGGGCACGCGGGGGACTACGCACTTGCGCCTGAAAGCGGCGTCACCGTGATGGACATGTTCCGGCTGCAAGGTCCGAAAAGGGCGCTTGCCGCCCTGTTTGCGCTCCGCAGACAATTCAAGTATCGGCCGCCGTGGGGGACGGGGCTGCTGGCACGAGTGAACGGTTATCACACCGCGCTCCCTGCCCGCCCATCGCCGGAGTTTCCGTCATGGATCAAAGCCGGCCACGTCGACGCCTTCGACCTAGAAGCTCGATGGCAATTGTATTGGCAACGGCGGCAGCAGCCGGGTGCGCACGCGCTCAGGCCCGCTGCATTTGGCTGGTTCAGTAGCTATAACCACTGGGCCATGCGAGAAGAGGACTGGTCGCTGCCTTTTTCTCCAGCGCTCGTTTCGGACCCGTACCTCGACTTCAGGGTGCTGGAGCTGCTCTGGCGCCTGCCGCCGCTGCCCTGGTATCACAAGAAATATCTGCTCCGGAAGGCGATGAGGGATCGTCTTCCGCCGGAAGTCACGCAGAGGCCGAAAACCCCGGCTGGGAAATGGCTTTCCTCCGAAGGCGCGCTGCCTTTCCCTGCCCCTTTTCAGCCGCATCCAAAGCTAGAGCGCGTGGTCGATATCGAGAAAATGCCGTCCCGTGAACACCGCCCTAGTCGTCCGGTCGAAGTTTTTCCTTATTTTCTCGACAGTTGGCTCCGTTCTGGATCGAGCCGAGGCCGCGCTGGGGAAAGCGATTAAGCAGTTGACGATGGCATCGGCGCGTGATACCTTTCACATTCGAGCGAAATTTTTTAAGGGACGTATAGATGAACAACCAGAGTGACAAGAAAGAATACCGAGCTCCTGAGCTGGTTGAGCTCGGCAGTCACAGTGCGCTCGTCGCTGCCGGTGGGGACTCTACTGATATCGATGGAACCTATTTGCGTGACGGGCAGCGCTTTGCCACCTTTGGCGTGAGTTGAGGCGGCTGGACTGAATTGCGGACGGCGCCGGCTCTAAGCCGGCGTTTTTTTTGCGCTGAATCTGGACATACGAGCAATAGAGTCGTACTTATAAAGGACGCTCACGTTCTCCCCGTTACTGACTTTCAGGCCATTATCCCTCAAGACCCAGACGGGATTGGCCCAGCTGTTCGTCGGCGCCGCTCGGTCGGGATGGGTCGATAGTAAGGTGTTTACGGCGAGCCTGGCCTCAAAGAACAGCAGGAGGCAGTTCAGCGTGCCGTCTACGAGGCATCGGGATGTCAAGCTATGCTTGATATCGCAAGCGGCGGCCTCGCCGAGTTTGAATTCTGCCAACTCGACAGGATCCCAGAAGCGCTTCCAGTCACGAGTTACCTGACTACCCAGATTGATGAAGCCCTCCGCTTCTTTGCTGACTTGTGTGTATACAGAGAAATCCAGACCGTAGAGTTCTTTCCACTCCTGACAATCCCGGTCAGTGAATCGGAGCCTTCCGATTAGTTTTTCCGGCATTTCCAAACCGATGGCATACAAGGTCAAGGTGCTCGGGATGAATCTGGCATCCGGCTTCACAAGGCCCCTGGATACGGCGTCATGGCAAATCTCTAGGATGCCTTCTCTGAGCGGGTCGTTGCCGATCGTCTCTGTGATCAGGACATCGGCAGGCGAGGGCAGCGTGACCTGCGATGACATGCCTTCGATTACTTCTATGCGATCTGCCAAGCCGTTTTCTTCAAAGAAGCGGGTTGACAGCTTTGCCATGTTAGACGAGCGTTCAACGGCATAGATCTTTTTCGCACCGTGCTTTGCAGCGGTTGCGGCTAAAACCCCTGTGCCGGTTCCAATGTCGATGACCGTATCGTTCGAGGTCACCGTGGCTTGGATGGCTTTCTGGTAGGCCTTGGTTCGGATGGTGTCGCGCAGCATCCGCACATGGATTTCAGAATCGTCGAAGCGTGCCTCGGAAAAGGACAGTCTGGCTCGAGACTGACCGTCGACAAGTAGCGCGCCTAGTCCTACAAGGCGTTTAATCTCGGCCGTCAGATTGATCCAGTCCCAGCGTCCGGTGAGTCTGCTAGAGACCTGATCAAGGGCGTTTTCGAGGGTCCGAGGTCGACCAAAGACATCCAGTAAAGCAAGGGCGTGGTAGTTGGAGGCTCGCTCGATGCCAGGCCGAGGCTCGAGAAAGACTCGGTTGCCTCTGATAATGACCTTGAGTTCGGGCGCCCGCTGAATGACGCTATTCTTGCCAATCTTCATCAGGACTTCCTTTTGCCGGTGTCGCTGATAATCGTCATTGCTCGAAACGGTCAGAAAACACTTGCGAAGACCGAACTTCAAGCGAGATGTCGATTGGCTGAACGGCATCGATGGGAGAGTTGCTATACAGGCAGAGTGTCGCTTGGTAGAGACCGGGTGCCAATGTGGCAGTCGAAAGTGTCAGGGTACTCGAGTCGTTACCTTGGCCTTCGATGCTCCCATGGGTAGCAGATGTCTCAAGCCATGAAATTGCCGAAGGATCTTCGCATGTCTTCGAACCCGGTGGCTTCCGTAGCAGGCCAATCACTCGAAACGGCAGTCCTTGCGGAGTATTTGTGCCCTCGAAGTCCACCAAAGGGTTCCATCCGCCATCATCAATTGAAAACTGCAGCGCATCACCTGTCGTCGTTGAGCCGTTTGTAGCAATGGGAGGCGAGAAGAGTGGGCCTGTCTCCTCGCTGAAGTAAGAAAAATCGATCCAGTGCATACCTTCGTTGAGTTGGAGTGATCCATGGACTGCAGGAGATACCCTTAGCTCCATGATCGGACGCTGCTCGTTTGTAAGTTCAGACTCGGGAACCCGCCAACCAGAAAACCAAGAAGTAGCAAACAGCGTATTCGTGCTGTTGTCTCCAAAGATAGGCGCCCCCGTGTCCGATGGCATTTCATCCCAGATCTGAAAAATCGCGGCATCAAAAGGGCTCTCAAGACCGGATTCGAACTTATATCCATACAAGTGAAACTCAGTAATTTCCACTGATTGATGTGTATAGAACTGGTCGGCCAACCGAATGTCGAGATTCTGGCGCGCGCCAAACCCAAACAGATTCATCCCGAGCGAAATGTCTTCAAGAACGCTTAGGCCTGTTAAAGAAGGCCCGGGTGCCGGAGTATTGAAAACTGCTCCGTTCGAGAAAAGGAGGAACGGCTGCGATGCTTCTAATGACCAACCGAGTTCGAGGTCATTTGTGTTACCCAGCATTATTTCTACTGCCTCTATTTCGCCCTGGGCCAGCGTTATTGAGAAGGTGTCCTGAGACAGCGTCGGCGCGGTCTGATTAAGACGGCGCAGCGGGGGCGCTGAAGTAGGCGCCTGTCGCGAACTTGCATCCACGACGAAATTGGTTGCTGCATCGAGGAGAAATCCCGCTGGAGCCTTCTCGGATGGACCTTCGAAATTGGCGGCAGTGGATGCGAGCAACATATGCAGGCTGAGGATAGCTGTTGACATGGAGGTCTTCTTTAATAGAGATGGTTAGGAAACGCGATCGAACTAGATGGTTTCGAAATAAGAATGGTTGAATTTGTCAAAAATATATCGATGAGTCACGCTATGGCCAGGCTCGACGCGCAGCGGTTCCGACATTTTCCAGAGGAGGGACATCCAGTGGTTGTCGGATCCCGCCGATCCGGGCACCGTTGACAGTGATACAGATGGGCTGAGCTCAAGCGTAAAACAAAGAGCCAGCGCTTCAAGCAGGCCATGATCCGTGAATTTCAGGTCGAATTCCTTATCGACCGACTCCGCTAGATTCTGGGAGAGATCGATTTGAATAATCTCGGCCGGATCTCCTAGAGCCATATCAGGTGACAGTTTCTGTGGGTGAATCCAGTTTCTTGTTTCCTGAATGTGTTTATTTAACGATTGATTAATTGGAACAGCCAGTAGCGTAATTTTATTTGGGATGAGCGAGCACTGACAGTTACCGAATCGAGTCCGAGCGTCATGGAACAAAGAAACGATTCGCTCGGAAAGTGGATCGTTGCCGATTATTTCACCGACAATGCAGTCGACTTTTTCTGGAATTTGGACGGAGGTAGATGTACCCTCGACAACCGTTATTCGAGACGAAAGTCCATTGGCTTCAAAAAATTTGCGCGCCAGGCTAGCCATGATCGGAGATCGCTCGATGGCGTAAACATGTTTTGCTCCAGCACGAGCAGCAAACGCCGCAAGGACGCCTGTGCCGGTGCCGATATCTAGAACGACGGAGTCAGGCTCTATCTTTTCTTCTAGGGCCTTTTTAAATGCCAACGTCCTGGTCTGATCCTTCAGCATTCGCAAGTGTGATTCCGCAGCGTCGAAACTACCGATTTCGATTTCAAACTGAGGGTCATGAAGGCCATGTTCGATCAAGAAGCCGTGGAGGCAAAGGCGCTCAGCCTCTTTTCTCAATTCCGGCGTAATATCGGTCAGCTGCGGACTTTGACTTCGGCTAGCAATCTGATCGATGACGGTTCCAAGGTTCTGTGGTCTGGCAAGCTCATCGATCAAAGAAACGCTATGAGGTTGGGCGGGAATCTGACCATCACGATTTTTTAGCCAAATTTTCTTGCCCTTAAAAAGGAACTCCATCTCTGTCGCGCGAATTAGGATAGGATCTACAGAAGATAATTCCATCATTTTTGATGGCCGAAAAGTTCGATTATCGGTTTTAGGGATTGGTCCAGACGATCAAGATCCCATGGCCGATGAAAGCGGTAGATTTCAATCTCATTAATCAATTTTGCGATGTCAGCGGCGATCGCATGCTGACCACGGATAAAATTTCCAATTCTAGGACGATAAACAGCACTCATAGCTACTGTAAAGGCTTCAGCGCCTCTCACGCGTTCAAGGAAGGGTTCGCGATTCTGTGTTTTTGACAACAAAACTAGTGCAGCAAGCCTTTTCGTCTGACGTTCAGTCTTTGAGCGTTTGCTGGCGAGATGAAACTTCTGCTCCCGGGCAGTGTCCCGCTTAAGTCGGTTAGGGTCAATCCGCATTTTGACTAGGGCGTCGTTCCACAATTTAATTCTCGGTGGACCAAATCTGAGTGATATCGGGTCAGAGTGCGCCTTCACGACGGCCACGTCGTCGCTCAATAACGGCCAGTCATGGGTACGCCAGAGCCAGGCCGCTGCGGTGGATTTCCCGGCGCCACTTTCGCCAGTGAAGGCGATAACCCCAGACGGGCTTTCACTTAAGCTGACGTGCAGCGGAAGATCGGCTCTTTGGTGGATGAGGATGCCCATCGCCGATCCCAGTAGATGCGCCTTCAGGTCTCCCGGTGAATGCGGCTGCGGGTCGGTTCTAGCCGGCCCGGGATCGAAAACTATTTCACGACCATTCGAGACTCGATACCTTGCCATACCCTGCACATGAACTTGTGCCGCGGTCTCGGAAAACTGCATGAATGGTAACTTCGTGTGAGCGCCCTGCAAGCATTCCTCGATGTCTCCCTGAAACAAGGTTATGTCAGGAGGCGGTGAGGTAGAGATGGCGTCCTGTGTCAGTTCTTCAAAGGGAATCTCGGACCGTAGATTGAGTCCAAAAAGTCGATAGGCATAGGGAGCATCAAGTGGGTAAGATGGATGATCTTGGCTCCGGCTTTCTTGCTTTGAAGGTAGTGACCCGGCACTCATCAAATCCCGCCCCCGATTAAACCTGTAATAATAGCGTCTCTGTTGCCAAGTCAGATCACTTGCCAAGCGAAACCACGAACAAAATAATAACCCCGTTAATATACCTTGCATGAGGGATTCTTTAAACGAGATCTGCGGTACTACGCACTGGAGTTCGTCGGAATTAAAGTGATCGGTATGTCATTGGAGTGAAATAACCTTGATTTTTCAGCGGCTTATCGATTTTTTTTCGGCTCTGACAGCTCTGCTTGTCCTTTCGCCTCTGCTAGTTCTTGTGGCTATCCTGCTACGCCTGACCGGGGAAGGTGAGGTGTTTTTCCGCCAGAACCGAGTTGGTTATCGGGGCAAAGAGTTTGGTTTGCTCAAGTTTTCGACAATGTTGAAGGACAGCCCCAATTTAGGCACTGGAACAATTACTGTGACGGATGATCCACGCGTTCTGCCCGTAGGAAAGTTCCTCCGCAGTACCAAAATCAACGAACTGCCGCAGTTGTTCAATATTGTAGAAGGCAAGATGAGCCTTATTGGGCCTCGGCCACAAACCCAACGCTGTTTTAATGCGTTTCCAGAAAGCGCCCAATCTGAAATCATTCAAATTCGCCCAGGTTTGTCTGGGGTGGGCTCAATTGCATTCCGCGCCGAAGAACGGATGATGGCCGATGCTCATGATGCGGATCGTCTCTACGATGAGGTGATCATGCCCTACAAGGGGCTTCTTGAAAAGTGGTATGTCTCCAATCAGAGTTTGAAGAATTATTTTCTTCTGATTTTCATCACTGCCTGGGTGGTGGTGTTTCCGTCGAGTCGAATTTTGTGGAGAGTATTCAGGGACTTGCCGGAGCCGCCGGAACAATTGAAGGGGTATTTTTGATAGAGCAGGAAGGGATCAAGGTGAAAGGATCAAGGGTTTGATTAGGTGGCGTATTTCTTCTGGGAGCTGAAAAAGCTTCTGTCCGGGCTGGTCTATCCCTTGGGTACCTCGGTCTTCCTCCTTGGGGCCGGCGTCCTTGCGCTCCTCTTCCTCCCTCGCCGGCGAATCGGTCAGGCGCTCGTGTTGCTCGGTTTTGTCTGGCTCTGGGTCTGGTCCATGCCTTTGGTCTCGGACTGGGCGCGGGGTTCTCTGGAGACGCCCTGGGCGCAGTTTTCGATTGAGGCTTCTCCTCAGGCGGAAGTGATTGTCGTCCTCGGCGGCGCATTTTCTCATCAGGCGGA
The DNA here is from genome assembly GCA_964504865.1 of uncultured Wenzhouxiangella sp. Lineage (GTDB taxonomy): Bacteria > Pseudomonadota > Gammaproteobacteria > Xanthomonadales > Wenzhouxiangellaceae > Wenzhouxiangella. The sequence continues at coordinate 9,187 of CAZDFS010000052.1, read as the reverse complement.
CCGATCCTTTCCGAATGCGGGCTCCGCTGTGGACCGTTATTGGCACACAGCCCGTCTATTTCATGCGGGCAAAGCGCCCCGGATCATCGTTTCCGGTGGGCGATCGCCCGGACGCGGACAGGGAATGACCGAGGCCGAAGCCGGGCGGCTGTTTCTGCTCGACCTGGGGGTTCCGGAGGGTGCGATTCTGCTCGAGGATGAGGCGCTGACGACCCGAGGCAATGCGGTGTTTGTGGCCGAGCTGCTGGAGCAGCAGAGTATCGAGGGGCTATTGCTGGTGACCTCCGCGCTGCATATGCGTCGCTCGGTTGCCGCGTTTCGGGCCGTCGGGCTGGATCCCGTGCCGGTTGCCACGGACTTCGAGGTGTCATCAGGCGAGCTGGGGCTTCGGGATTTTCTGCCGAGCGCGGCTGCGCTGTCGAGCAGTACCCGGGCGGTGCATGAATGGGTGGGATACTGGGTTTATTGGTGGCGGGGGTGGGTTTAAAAATCAGGCGAAGGGTGAAGGGTTGAACAAACGGTCAAGGGGAGAAGGGGTTAAGGGGTTAAAGGGAAAACCATAGGCTCAGGGCGCAGGGCTCAAGGTACAAGGCTGCAAAAGAAGGTCAAGGGGAGGGGATAAGGAAAAAGCATAGGCTCAGGGCACAGGCAATCGGGTGGCTGTTTGGGTGGTGGTCCCTTGTTGTACTTCGTAGGGTAATGGGTAATACTGGTAATTCTTTGATCGCGGAGTTCGGACGGTGGAAACTGCGACAAGTAAGCTGACGAAGAAATATCAAGCCACTATCCCGGAGCCTGTGCGTCGAGTTCTTCAGTTGAAGGCTGGTGATGCGGTGGCTTTCGACATCGAGGGGGATTCGATCAAGCTTCGTAAAGCGCGCTCGGTTGACTTGGCATTTGCTCACAGCTTGGAGGGAACGCTGAGCGAGTGGATGTCGGCGGCCGATGAGGATGCCTATCGTGACCTTTGAGGCCTTCGATGTGGTAGTGGTGCCGTTTCCCTTTACGGATCGCAACACAACGAAACGCCGGCCCGCTCTGGTGCTCTCCGATGCCGGGGCCTTCAACAAGCAATCGGGTCACCTGGTGTTGGCGATGATCACCAGTGCCAGACACTCCGACTGGCCACTGGATGTTGAAATCAAGGGGTTGGATGCCGCTGGATTGCCTTCTGCCTCTGTGGTGCGGATGAAGCTGTTTACGTTGGCAATTCCGCTGGTGATTCGAAAGGCAGGTGTCTTGAGCCCAGAGGATCAGGGCGCTGTGGCTGATTGCCTGGTCCGATTGTTGAGACTGGCGGTTTGAGAAAAAGGCGAAGGGCGAAGGGTTGAACAAACGGTCAAGGGGAGAAGGGGTTAAGGGGTTAAAGGGAAAATCATAGGCTCAGGGCTCAGGGCTCAGGGCCAAGAATGGTTAAGGAGGCAAGGGGTTAAAGGGATAAACGGGCACAAAAAAGCCGGGCGCTTGGCCCGGCTTTTTGCTGTCTTGGGTTGGGCTTACGGGCTGACGGACTGGATGCCTTGGTCGGCCTTGTCATCCGATACCACCATGGTCGTGCCCTGCGTGCCGCCGACCAGGGCGATTCCGCTGCTGGCGGAGGCGGTGACGGGCTGAGCCGTCGAGGCGCTGACGACGGAGACGCTGGATGCGCTGCCGCCGGCGCTCGTTTGAATGCTGACCGCATTGCCCTGAGAGACGCTGGTCAGCGTGTCAAAGGCCTGTGTCGAGAGGGAAGCGGTTGACGAGGTGGCCGCTGCTGTTGGCAGGCCTGACGCTGATCCAGCGCTTTGGGTCGCGATGGGCTGGCGGACGGCGATGTCGCCCGACCGGGCGAAGGCGTCGACCTGACGGTTCTGATCAATCTGCAGCATGCCGGCGAGCTCGGCGCCGGCCGTAGCGCGCGTCGCGGCGAAGGTGACGCCGTCCACCTGGATATCGAAGTTGCCGGCATCGCTGGGAAGGGAATAGGTCAGCGCCCCGCGGTCGAGGCTGACCGACAGACCGGCCGACCGATCCTGGATGACCGCGCTGGATCCCTGAGCGAGGCCGATGGTGCCGCCGCCGTTCAAGGTGATCACGGCTGATCCGTGTCGCGTGTCGATGCGATCGTTGGCGAACACGGTGTAGTTGTCTCCCGTGATTCGGACCGGCGCTTTGCTGCCGGCGGGCTGAACGGTGATCCCACCGGTGCTCTGGACATAACCGATCGGGCCGGCCTGCGCAGGCGCGCCGAGTGCCGCCAGCATGAGTGCGCCCGTGAAGGTCGCTGCCAGCCGAGAAGTCTTTCTCAATATCGCCATGTCTAGTCCCGCTTTTTGAATGTTGGAGTGCAAACTCTGAACCATAAGGTTTGCGCACTTACGCCAAGTGTACGGCCGCCAGTCTACAGGCGTCAAATCATTTCCGTGTCGTCCGAGCAGGGCACTCGAGCCCTCGAATCCGCCGTGATGGCTACGGTGCGGGTGCTTTGTTCGGGCTCGAGGTCGCCTGGGATCGCGATTGCGTCCGCCCCTCGCAGGGGCTATTCTCGGATGTCGGCGTCAGGATCTACGGCAAAAAAACGCTGGTGAAAACTTCAGTTTGCTGTTAGCATTCGACGCGAAACTACTGATGTTGCAAGAATTTGGCCTGGTTGCGGCGGCCGGAAAACAACAGCTGCGACGTTTGTCACTCAAACATGAGTCAAGGAGAGGGGTATGCGCCCGGTTTTGAGATCAAAGAGTTATGGGGACGTCAAGCAGATTTTGATAGTCAATCTGGTCGCCTTTTGTTTCGCGGTGGGCATGCTCGTTCCTGCTGCCTCGGCACAGGATGTCGATGGCTTCATGCAGGCGTCGGGCGAATGGATCGAAGCGCGCCAGCGCCCTGACGGAAGTTTCCCCTTGAGTGAGGGCGATCCGGCGACCCTGTTTTTCGCCAGCGTCCAGTCACCGGCCGCGCTCGGTGTGCTTGGCGCCTGGGTGGCGACGGAAGATCCCGCATTCCTCGCCTCGGCCACGGCCGCAGGCGATTACCTGATTGCCAACTTCGATCTGTTTCCGACCACGGCCCCGCGGATTCGGACCTTCGACCCGCTCTTTTTCATCCGCCTGTCCGACGAGACGGGCGATCCCCAGTACGCCGATTTCATCCAGACGAATTTCTGGGATCCCCTGACTGCCGGCACCTACGGCCCGACGGGCGACTGGGACATCAATGATTACGTCGCCTCCGAGCTGGCGCGTCGAGCGTCCATCGGTGAGGCGGTTGCGGCCTGGGATCTGGCGCTGATCGCGGCTGCCGCCAACGAGGCCGGCATCACGACGTTCAATAGCGCGCTGGCCGCCGGTGCTGCGATGGCGCTGGAATCGGCGCCCGACACGACCTATTCTTTGGGTACCGCGGGCTTCGATATTCTGGGGCTGGCAGGCGCTGTCTGGATGGCCGGCATCACCGGTGAGTCCGTGACGCCGGCGGCAGGCCAGTGGGCAGGCCTGACCACCGCCGGTCTGGCAGCCGCGCTGATTGATCACCAGTCGAACGACGGCGGCTTCCTTCAGAGCACCCAGGCTTTCAGTTCGCCCGTCGACCCGGTCCAGACCGTCAGCCAGGTGACCTCCTTTGCGGTCCTCGCGCTGCAGTCGCTGAGTGAGACGCAGTACTTCCTGCAGATCACCGCCGGTCTCAACGAGCTGGTCAACACCTTCCAGGAGCCGAGTGGGCGCATCAATTACTATCACCCGCTGGTCGACCTGAGCACCGTGGATGATCCGAAGCCCTTCATCTATCTGAGCGGCTATGGACTCTACGCCGTCCAGGACGCGCGCGATCCGGAATCCCCGTTCCGCCCCGTCCCGACGCTTGGGCCGTGGGCAGTGGCGCTGCTAATCCTGCTGCTGTCGGTTTTCAGCTGGACGGCGCTGACCACCCGCCGCTAGGCGAGAACATGAAGGTGGCGGCTTGGCCGACACCCCATTCAGAGCAACGCCCGGGCTGGTTCCAGTCCGGGCGTTTTTCGTGGTGACCGATGCCATCCTGCGAGCCGAGACGGGCTGATGCGATAAGAATCCATGCCCCGTTTCCCTTGACCGACCCCGCGTTAGGAACAATGATGGAAAGTCTTTAAGGCAGTCTGGACGTCTAATGACGGTTCGATCAAATTTTTTACCAGCAGTAGTGATGCTGATCGCGTTTCTCGGAGCAGGGGGTTCTCCCGGCTACGCGGCTCTCGACCCGGGTTTCAGCTATCAGGGCGAATTGCGCCTGTCCGGGACGCTCGTTGATGGTGATCATGATTTCCGCTTCAGGCTCTATGACCTCGCCTCGGGTGGAACGGCCGTCGGTCCGACGATCTCGCTCACGAACGTGCCGGTCGCCGACGGCGTCTTTTCCGTGTTTCTGGACTTCGGCACGGCGCCCCTGGCCAGTCAGCCGCGCTTTCTCGAAATCGACGTGCGCAGTGCCGGCGCCGGAACCTACCAGACCCTGGCGCCGCGCACGCGCCTGTCCACCACACCCTATGCCCTGGCCGCTGCGGTGGCGCTGGAGGGCTCCGTGGACAGCGACAGCATCGTCGCTGGCAGCGTCGGCAGCGCGGAAATCGACTCGGGTGAAGTCCAGCGCCGCGTGGCCAATGCCTGCCCCAGCGGCGAGTTCGTCCGTCAGATCGAAGAAGACGGCACTGCGGTCTGCGCCAGCGCGGGCGGCGCTGGATCGGGCTGGTCCCTGAGCGGGAACGCCGGGACGAACTCGTCGACGAATTTCCTCGGCACCACCGATGACGAGGCCCTGGTCCTTCGGTCGAATAACGAGCCGGTCGCCCGCTTCGAGGTAGTGGCCCTGCCGGCACCCGGCGAATTCACCGGCAACATCGTCATGGGCAGCCCCGATAACTTTCTCCAGCCCGGCGTGCGCGGCGCCACCGTGTCCGGCGGCGGCGTGCCGGGCGCCGACCCGGGCACCTTTGCCAATCCGAACCGCGTCCATGACAACTTCGGCACCGTCGGCGGCGGCCAGGACAACGAGGCGGGGAATAACGATGGCAATGTTGGCAACGCGCCTTGGGCAACGGTCGGTGGCGGCGTCGACAATCTGGCCGGTGGCGAAGCGAGCACGGTCGGCGGCGGCAAGACCAATCAGATCCTGGGCGATAACAGCACGGTGGCTGGTGGCTTCGAGAATTTCGTGACCGACAATGAAGCGACGATCGGCGGCGGTGTGGGCAATCGAGCGACGGCGGTTGGAAGCACGATCGCCGGCGGTTTCGGCAATTTTGCCGGCGGGTTCGATAGCGCGATCGCCGGTGGCGTATTCAACTCCGCCACGGGCAATGCGGGCTTCGTTTCCGGTGGTCTGGAGAACTGCGCAGGCGGGAACGCATCATGGGCAGGCGGACAGCGTGCGAAGGTTCGTCCTGCCTTTCCCGGCGGCGGCGATGACTTCGGCTGTTTCGGCGTTCCGCTCGGAACGCCTGGCACGGGCGATGAGGGCACATTTGTCTGGGCCGATTCGCAGAACGCCGACTTTATCTCGACGGGCAGCGACCAGTTCCTGGTCCGTGCCGCCGGCGGCATCTATCTCGGCGCCAACAGCAGCCCCAGTATTCCCAGCGGGCGATTCATCAACACCTCGACCGGGGCCTTTCTATCGACCGGCGGGGTCTGGACCAACAGCTCGAGCCGCGCCCTCAAGGCGGGCTTCGAGGCGGTCGAGCCCGCCACGATCCTGTCTCGCCTGCTCGAGCTGCCGCTGACCCGCTGGGTCTACAAGGCCTCGCCGGGGGAGGGCATGCACCTGGGGCCCATGGCCGAGGACTTCCACGCTGCCTTCGGCCTGGGCGCCAGCGCTGAGACCATCAGCACGGTGGACGCCAGCGGCGTGGCGCTGGCAGCGATTCAGGGCCTCAATCAGCGTCTGGAGGCGGAGAACCAGGCCTTGCGCGAAGAAAACGACGTCCAGGACGCCGCGATCGCCGACCTCCGGCGCGAACTCCAGGCCCTGCGGGCTCGGATCGAGGACGACGACGGTGGGCCATAGCCTTGCCCTGGCCGGGCGGCCCTCATTGACCCCGGCCCTGCTGCTGGTCGGGGCCCTGGTGGGGGCGGCGCTCCCGGGTGCTGCCGGGGCCTCTGATGCGCCCGGCGGTGAAGCGACGGCCGGCGTGGGCTACGAGATCCGCCGCCAGACCATCGACGGCGGTACGACCTTCGCCACCGGCGGCAATTATCAGCTGCGCGGCACGATCGGCCAGATCGACGCCGACGCCAACCATCCCGCCCTGAGCGCGGACTTCAGCCACATCGGCGGCTTCTGGGCGGCCCTCGGCGACCCGGGCGACGTGTTTCAGATCCAGATCTTCAGGGATCGATTCGAGGACTGACCCGTGAGCGCGCGCGCAGGATTGCTCGCCATGGCCGGGCTGGGTGGGGTGGCGGTGCTGATCGGCTCCCTCCTGCCCAGTGGCCTGGGCTGGTCCCCGGTTCGCCCGCCGGAGCTGGCTCATTTTCTGGCCTACGGCACGCTGGGGTTTCTGATCACGGCCTGGGCCGGCGCTCGGGCCTCGGACCTGGTCTGGGTGGTCCCCGGCCTGGCCGCCCTCGGGTTGCTGATCGAGCTCGCCCAGATCCCCATTCCGAACCGAACCTTTCTCTGGGTGGATGCGGCGGCGAATACGATCGGCGCCTTCCTTGGCGCCATCAGCGCCTGGCTCCTGGGCTGGACGATCCGACGATTTTTCCGGGCCCGGGCCTGAGCCCGTCACGGCCTGACCGTTTGGCTTACTTCAAGGCGCGCCAGCCGACGACCAGACCGGCCAGGGCGGCGAGCCCGGCGGGAACCGACAGGTCGTGCCAGACCGGCCCGACCTGGTAGCCGGCCAGAACCGCGCTGGCGACGATCAGGCCGGCGGCGAGGATGGCGCCGGGCAGGCGGCGGTTGTGATGGCCGAGCTGCTCGGAGAGCTTCTCCAGGTCGCCGGAGTCGATGCGGGTGCGGATCGAGCCGGTGCTGGCGAGCTTCAGGTACTCATAGATCAGGGTCGGCAGCTCCGGGCTGCGGGCCAGCATGCCCGGCAGCTGGCGGCCGATGCGCTGGGCCGTCCGCGGTAGGCCGTAGCGCTCGCGGTAGATCGACTCCAGCTCCGGCTTGGCCACGTCCCAGATGTTGATCTTGGGATACAGGTCGCGTCCCATGCCCTCGATGTTGAGCAGGGTCTTCTGCAGCATGATCAGCTGCGGCTGGAGCGTCAGCTTGAACTTGCGCGCGACGGAGAACAGGTTGATCACCAGCTCGGCAAAGCTGACGTCCTCGAGCGGCCGGGTAAAGGCCGGTTCGCAGACGGTGCGGGCGGCGGCTTCGAGCTGGTCGATGCGCGTGTCGGCGGGGACCCAGCCGGCCTCGATGTGCAGCTCGGCGACGCGCCGGTACTCGCGGTTGAAGATGGCCAGGAAATTCTCGCCGATGTAGTAGAGGTCCGCCGGCGGAAGACTGCCGACGATGCCGAAGTCCAGGGAAATAAAGGTTGGATCATCCGGGGTGCTGGCGTCGACCAGGATGTTGCCGGGATGCATGTCGGCGTGGAAGAGGTTGTCCCTGAACACCTGGGTGTAGAAGACGCGGATGCCGCGGCGCGCGAGCTTTTCCAGGTCCACGCCCAGGGCGCGCAGCTCGTCGATGTTGCGCACGGGTATGCCGCTGACCCGCTCCATGACCAGCACGCGGCTGGCGCTGTAGTCCCAGTAGATCTGGGGGATGTAGAGATCGTTCGAGTCCTCGAAATTCCGGCGGATGGACGTGGCGTTGGCGGCTTCGGCCTGCATGTCCAGCTCGCCTTCGATCACCCGGGCGAACTCACCGACGACCTCATCGGGGCGGATCCGGTCGCCTTCGGGGTGGTAGCGTCGAACCAGGCGCCCCAGGCTGCTGATCAACGTGACGTCGCGCTGGATCCGGCGCTCGATGCCGGGGCGGACGATCTTGACCACCACGGAGCGGCCGTCCTTGAGTTCGGCGCCGTGGACCTGGGCGATGGAGGCCGAGGCCAGGGGCGTGTTCTCGAAGTTGTTGAACAGCGCGTCGATGGGGGCCTCGAGCTGCGCTTCGACGATCGCCCGAGCCTCGTCGACGTCGAAGGGCTCGACGTCGTCCTGCAGCTTGGCCAGCTCGTCGGCGAGGCGCGGCGGCAGCAGGTCGCGCCGGGTCGAGAGGATCTGGCCGAATTTGACATAGATCGGCCCCAGCTCCTGCAGGGCCAGGCGCAGGCGGCAGCTCAGGTCAGCGTCAGCCGGCGGTCGCTTGCCCCAGGGCACCAGGCGGGCCAGGCCGGCGATGAGGCGAATCGGCGCCCCCTCCAGACCCTCGTCGAGGCGGTAGCGCGCCAGGGTCAGCGCAATGCCGACCATCCGGAAGCTGTGGCGAATCATCCTCGACCCTCGCGCCGCAGTCGCGATTCCAGGCGATCGACGGCCTCGCGCAGTTCGTCGACCTCGATGGTGAATTGATCGACTTCGGCGGCCGTGACCAGCAGGCCGCTCTCCTCGCGCAGGTAGTGGCCGAGCTGGTCGCTGGCTAGATCGACGCTTCGCCGGCCGAGATTCAGGCTGTCCTTCGTCAGGCGCCAGAGCTGGTGGCCGACGACCTCGCCGAAGCGATCGGTCATCAGCCGTTCCCAGTCCGGGTCGAGGCGACGAAGCAGTTTCTCCAGCGTCTGGGCGGTGCCGGCGTCACCTTCGATGCGCACGCCGCTGCCCGACGCGCCCCAGTCCGGCACGGCCAGAGCGAGCAGGGCCGAGGGCGTGCCTCGGATCGTCGTGTCCGGTTCGGCATCGGTCTCGGCCAGCACGCGCAGGCGCATTCCCTCGCCGACGAAAAACAGATCGATTCCAACGCCCTCGAGGGCGAGCTGAACGCAGTTGCCGTCGAGGGCAGCGAGGCGGTCAGCAGCCTGCTCATCGAGGGCGATCGCCCGGGCAAAGGCGCCCTGGATAGTGACGGCCAGCAGGCCGGGCAGCGGGGTCAGATAGCGGCCCATCAGACGCGGGCGCCGCGGTGGATCGCGCAGATGCCGGCAGACAGGTTTTCGAAGGTCACGCGCTCGAAGCCGGCCTCGCGCAGCATGTCAGCGAGGGTCTCCTGATCGGGAAAGCGTCGGATCGACTCGGCCAGGTAGCGGTAGCTGTCCGCATCATTGGCGACCAGTTCACCCATTTTG
>CAZDFS010000051.1:7907-24762 GCA_964504865.1 uncultured Wenzhouxiangella sp. | reverse complement strand
CCCGTCCCTATTGGCGATTGTTATGACAAGCGGCCGGAAAAGCCGCACCTCGCGCAGATTGTCATGACAATCGTCACTCGGCCGTAGCTATGGCTACTGTCGCTCATGTCGCACCACACGATCTGCGGCTTTTCCGACTGAAACGCGCTCCGAGCATAATTGTTCAGAGCTTCCCTAGATTGCCTGCGCCGGCTGAACGTAGGAGATCGGCGCCTGGGCGTTGTCCTCGTAGGTCACCTCTTCCCAGGCCTCGGCATCGGCCAGGAGCGTCCGGAGGAGCTGGTTGTTCAGCTCATGGCCCGACTTGTAGCCGGTGAAGCTGCCGATGGGATTGCGGCCGACAAGATACAGGTCACCGATGGCGTCGAGGACCTTGTGCTTGACGAACTCGTCCTGGTAGCGCAGGCCGTTCTGGTTGAGCACGCGATAGTCGTCGAGGACCACGGCGTTATCCAGGCTGCCGCCGAGGACCAGGTTGCGCTCGCGCAGGTATTCGATATCGCGCATGAAGCCGAAGGTGCGGGCGCGGGCAACCTCCTTCAGGTAGGAGGTCGTGGAAAAGTCCAGGTCACACCGACAGGAGCCGCTGCGAATCACCGGATGGTCGAAGTCGATCGTGAAGTTGACGCGGAAACCGTCGAAGGGTTCGAAGCGCACCCACTTGTCGTCATCGCGAATCTCGACGGTCTTGCGGACGCGCAGGAAGCGCTTCGCCGCACTCTGCTCGGCGATGCCTGCCGACTGAATCAGGAACGCGAAGGGTCCGGCGCTGCCGTCCATGATGGGCACTTCCGAGGCGGTGAGGTCGACATAGAGGTTGTCGATCCCGAGCCCCGCCAGGGCCGACATCAGATGTTCGATCGTTGCTACGCGCACGCCGTCCTTGACCAGCGTGGTCGACAGGGCCGTGTCCCCGACGCTGTGCGGGTCGGCTTTGATCTCGACCAGTGGCTCGAGATCGACCCGCCGAAAGACGATGCCGGTGTTGACCGGCGCCGGTCGCAGGGTCATGACGACCTTCTCGCCCGTATGCATTCCGACGCCCGTCGCCCGGATCACGTTTTTCAGGGTGCGCTGCTTGATCACGATTTATGACCTTGGTGTGACATTGCGCGCGTAGATTAGCACAATCGTCGTGGCGAAAACGCAGTCTTTTGTTGTTTTGGCAACAGCTGTTGTTTTAGAGCAACAGCTCTAGCGAAGGGGCGGTGAACGCCCTTCCTTTTAGGCACAACGACCCGATGACGTCGATGGCGAGAGCGTCACCATCGGGTCGCTGAAGCCAGCGGCACCGGCGGCACACGGCGATGACCGCCGTGCAACCCAGCAAGTGCCGATCCAACGGGGCCCCTGCCCCTGCGCAGGCGCTCCTCCTCTGCCCGGACGCGGCCGGGTAACTCCTCAGTCAGCCTGGTTGCGCAGGAAGGCTGGAATATCGAGGTAGTCCAGCTCCTTCTGCTCGCCGAAGAGCTTGCTGCTGTCGCGGCGGCCGTCGTCGGCACCATCGCCGCCGTCGTCGTGACCGGCATTCTGGCGACCCTGACCAGACCCGGCGCGATCGCCGCCCGAGCGATGGCCCTCGGTGGCCCGGAAGGCCGGACGATTATCGGTGCCCGTGCGAACCACCTTCATCGGCGGTTCCATGGCCTTGGCTTTCTGCTCACCCAGGCCGGTCGCCACCACGGTGACGCGGATATCGTCGGTCATGTCCGGATCGATCACGGTCCCGATCACGACGGTCGCATCCTCGCTGGCCAGATCGGCGATGGTGGTGCCGACCTCCTCGAACTCCTTCATGGTCATGTTCATCCCGGCAGTCACGTTGACCAGGATCCCGCAGGCACCGTTGAGGTTGACGTCCTCGAGGAGCGGAGAACCGATCGCCGACTGGGCGGCGAGCAGGGCGCGATCCTCGCCCGCGGCGGTACCGGAACCCATCATCGCCATGCCCATCTCGCTCATGACCGTGCGCACGTCGGCAAAGTCGACGTTGATCAGTCCGGGGCGGGTAATCAGCTCGGCAATGCCCTGGACGGCGCCGGAAAGCACCTGATTGGCCGACTTGAAGGCATTCAGCAGAGAAATCTCGGCGCCGAGAACGCTGAGGAGCTTGGCGTTGGGAATCGTGATCAGCGAGTCGACGTGGTGCCCGAGCTCGTCGATGCCCTGCTGGGCCACGCCGAGGCGCCGCTGCCCCTCGAAGGGGAAGGGCTTGGTCACGACGGCCACGGTCAGCACGCCCATGTCCTTGGCGATCTGAGCCACGACCGGGGCTGCGCCGGTCCCGGTGCCGCCGCCCATGCCGGCGGTGATGAAGACCATATCGGAGCCGCTCAGCATTTCGCTGATGCGCTCGCGGTCTTCGAGGGCCGCCTGACGTCCGACCTCGGGGTTGGCACCCGCACCCAGGCCCTTGGTCACCCCAGAGCCGATCTGCAGCGTGGATTTACCGGTGAAGTTGCGCAGCGCCTGCGCATCGGTGTTGACGCAGATGAACTCGACGCCTTCGATCGCCGATTCCACCATTTGATTGACGGCGTTGCCGCCGCCTCCGCCAATGCCCACAACCTTGATGGTTGCACCGGGCGTGTAGTTTTCAATTAATTCAAAAGGCATGTTGTATCTCCTTAACAAGCTCGCCATTTCAACAACAACCATCGGCTCGAAGCCCGGTCATGCGCGACGTCTTCTTGACGGACGCCTCGGTCGGTCGGCGCATGACGGGTCGAAACCGAATCTCTAAAAGCGGTGGCGCGGCTTTTGCTCTTCTCCCACCGCATACTCAAAAATCTCCCTGGAACCAGTGCCGGATGCGCTCCCAGAGGCTCTCCCCACCCCGACCCAGCGGGCTGTGGCGGGTGCCATCGGCACGCGATCCGTAGATCAGCAGACCCACGCCCGTGGCGTAGATCTGATTACTCACGACTTCCGACAGGCCGGTCACGCCCTGGGGGCTGCCCAGGCGGACCGGCATGTGCAGAATCTCTTCGGCCAGCTCGACCACGCCCTCCATCTTTGCGCCGCCGCCGGTGAGCACGAGACCGGCGGGAATCATCGATTCGAAGCCGGACTGGCGCAGCTGCTTGTGGACGTGATTGAACAACTCGCGATAGCGCGCCTCGACGACCTGGGCCAGGGTCTGGCGCTCGAGGCGTCGGGGATCGCGATTGCCCACGCTGGGCACCTGGATGGTCTCGTCGCTCGACACCATCTGCTCCAGGGCGCAGGCGTACTTGATCTTGATTTCTTCGGCATGCACGGTCGGCGTGCGCAGGGCGACGGCGATGTCGTTGGTGACCAGGTCGCCGGCGATCGGGATACAGGTCGTATGCCGGATGGCACCCTCGGTAAAGACGGCGACGTCAGTCGTCCCCGCACCGATATCGACCAGGGCGATGCCGAGATCGCGCTCGTCGTCACTCAGCACGGCGTGGCTGGAAGCCAGCTGCTGCAGGATCAGGTCATCGACCTGGAGACCGCAGCGCGCCACGCACTTGGTCACGTTCTGGACGGCGCTGACCGCGGCCGTCACCAGGTGGACCCGCGCTTCGAGGCGCACCCCCGACATGCCCACGGGCTGGCGGATGCCGTCGGTGGTGTCGATGACGTATTCCTGCGGCAGCACGTGGAGGATGCGCTGGTCCGCCGGGACGGCCACGGCCCGCGCCGACTCGAGGACCCGCTCGACGTCGCCGTCGACGACTTCCTTGTCGCGAATCGCCACGGCGCCGTGGGAATTGAGCGATCGGATGTGGCTGCCGGCAATGCCCGCGAACACGGAATGGATCTCGCAGTCGGCCATCAGTTCGGCCTCTTCGATGGCGCGCTGGATCGACTGTTCCGTGGATTCGATATCGACGACCACGCCGCGCTTGAGCCCACGCGAACCGTGGGAGCCCAGGCCAATGACTTCGACCTGACCATCGGCCTGAATCTCGCCGACGATGGCAACGATCTTGCTGGTGCCGATATCCAGGCCGACGACCAGGGATTTGTCCGTGCGCTTAGCCATTGATCTGCTCGTCCTCGTTGGTCGTCAGAAGGTCGCCCTCGCGCGGGCCGGCCTCGTCGAGCCAGCGAACGGCCAGGCCATTGGTGTAGCGCAGATCGACGCGACCGGCCCGGCGCTCGCCCTCGGCCAGAACGTCATGAATGCCGATGAAGCGCTGCAGGCGCTCGCGGGTCTGCTCGCGACCGAGCAGCACCTCCAGTCCGGAGGCCAGCTCCATCGTCCAGGCCCCGCGATCATCCAGATGAATGGCGCGGATGTCCTGGCCGATTCGACCCAGCTCCTGGCGCATCCAGAGCCATTCCTCGAGCACGTCCTGGCGCCGGCCATCGGGCCCGCTCAGGCGTGCCAGACCCTGCATGGCGTCGCTGCCGTCGACGGTGAACACCTCGCCGCGATCGCTGAACAGGCTGGCATCGTTCCAGCGCGCGACCGGCTGATGCTCGACGATGCGGATACGCAGCGCGTCAGGCCAGTGCCGGCTGACCTCGGCAATCGCGACCCAGGGCAGGGCCTCGACGGACGCGCGCACGCGCTCCAGGTCGGCGGAGAAGAAGCCGCTGGCCGCCGGTCCCGCGGCCGCGCCGCGAATCTGGCTCGACGAGGTGCGATGCAGCTCGCCCTCGACATCCAGCCAGGCGATCGGCCATTGATCCGCGCCCAGCAGGCCGGATCGCAGCCAGAGCGCGATCAACAGCACGCTGCCGATCAGGATCAGCGTCGCCAAAGTGGCCGGGCCGATCAGTCGGTCCGGCTGGTCGTCAATATCCGCCATACCAGTTCCTCAAAATCGATGCCGGCCGCCTTGGCCGCCTTGGGCACCAGCGATGACTCGGTCATCCCCGGCGTTGTATTCACTTCCAGCAGCCACGGCTGCTGGTCCTCGTCGAGCATGAAGTCCACCCGCCCCCAGCCCCGGGCGCCGCTGACCTTGAAGGCATCCAGGCACAGGGCCGACAGAGCCTGCTCCTGAGCCTTCGCCAGGCCGCAGGGGCAGCGATAGATCGTGTCGCCGGACTCGTACTTCGCTTCGTAGTCATAGAAGCTGCGCGGCGTTTCGAGGCGGATCAGGGGCAGGACCTCACCGTCGAGGATCGCTGCGGTGAACTCCGGGCCCTGGATACAGGCCTCGATGAGCACGGTGTCGTCGAATTCGAGCGCTCGCTTGATCGCCGTTGCCAGCTCCTCGGCCTTGTCCACGCGGCTCATGCCGATGCTCGATCCTTCGTGGGCCGGTTTGACGAAGAGCGGCAGGCCCAGGGCCTCGACCACGGCGAGCGCGGCGCGCGTCGTGCCCACCGCGCGCCAGCGCGGCGTCGGCAGATCGGCGGCCAGCCAGACGCGCTTGGTCTGGAGCTTGTCCATGGTCAGCGCCGATCCGAGCACCCCCGAGCCGGTCACCGGGACCCCGTAGATCTTGAGCGCGCCCTGAAGCGCGCCGTCCTCGCCGCCGCGCCCGTGCAGCAGGTTGAACACCCGGTCGAAATGACCCGAGTCGATCTGTTCGAGAAGACGGCGCGGACCGTCGACCACGCTGTACTGAACGCCGAGCGCGTCGAAGGCGCGAGCGACGGCCTCGCCGCCGCGGAGGGAGACCTCGCGCTCGGCGCTGTCACCACCGATCACCAGCGCGACGTGGCCCATGCTGGCCGCATCCCTCGGGCTCATGCCGACACCTCCTGGCAGGTGTCGCGCAGGCGCTGGGCGAGCTGACCGACGTCGCCGGCGCCCATCACGAGCAGCAGATCACCATCGCGACACAGGGCATCCAGGTGGCCAGGCACCTCATCGATGGTGCCGACGCGCAGGAGTTCGATGTCGCGCCGGGCCTGAATCTCGCGGGCCAGCGCATCGCTGTCGATGCCGGCGATGGGCGTCTCGCCGGCGGCATAGAGGTCGAGCAGCATCACCGCATCGGCCTCGGCCATGACCCGCGCAAAGGCATCGAACTGATCGCGCGTGCGCGTGTAGCGATGGGGCTGGAAGACCAGCACCAGGCGACGATCGGGCCAGCCCGCGCGGGCCGCGCGCAGCACCGCGTCGAGTTCGGTCGGATGATGGCCGTAGTCCTCGAAGGCCAGGACCTGACCGTCGCCGACGGCCAGATCGCCGATGCGGGCAAAGCGCCGGCCGATGCCGCGAAAGGCGGCCAGGCCCTTGACGATACCCTCGGCGTCGATGCCCAGCTCCCAGGCCACGGCGGCCGCGCCGAGCGCGTTGAGGACGTTGTGGCGGCCTGGCTGCAGCAGGCTGACCGGGACGCCTTCGTCGGCATCGGGCAGCCAGAGCTTGAAGCCCATGCGAATGCCGTCCTGGACAAGATCGGTGGCGCGCACGTCGGCCCGCGCGTCAAAGCCGTAGGTCACGACCGTGCGATCGACCATGGGCACCAGTTCGGCCACGTGCGGGTCGTCGAGGCACATCACGGCGACGCCGAAGAACGGCAGGTGACCGATGAATTCGAGAAAGGCGAGCTGCAGTCGATCGAAGTTGCCGTTGTAGGCGTCCAGGTGATCTCGGTCGATGTTGGTGATCAGGGAGATCACCGGCTGCAGCTTGAGAAAGGAGGCGTCGCTCTCGTCGGCCTCGGCCACCAGATAGCGGCCCTCGCCGAGGCGAGCGCTGGTGCCGAAAGCGTTGACCTGCCCGCCAACGATGAAGGTGGGATCGAAGCCGGCCTCGGCCAGGATGCCGGCAATCAGCGAGGTCGTCGTGGTCTTGCCGTGGGTGCCGGCGATGGCGATGCCGTGGCGGAAGCGCATCAGCTCACCGAGCATTTCGGCCCGTGCCACCACGGGAACCCGGCGCGCGCGTGCGGCCTGGATCTCGGGGTTTTCCTCGGGCACGGCGCCGGACACCACGACCACGTCGGCACCGGCCTGGTGGTCCGCATGGTGACCGATGTCGATCGAGGCGCCACGCTGGCGCAGGCGATCGCAGCTTGCCGAGTCGTTCAGATCAGACCCGGACACCTCGAAGCCGAGATTCAGCAGCACCTCGGCGATACCGCACATGCCGACGCCGCCGATGCCGACAAAATGAATGCGGCGAACGCGGTGCATCAGGTTCGGTGCGGGACGGTCAAGGCGGCTCATGCTGCGGCCTCCTGGCAGGCTCGGGCAACGGCCGCCGTGGCGTCGGGGCGAGCCAGGCCACGGGCCCGTTCGGCCATCTCGGCCAGGGCCAGGCGATTGAGCGCGCCCAAGCGCTCGGCCAGTCCCTCGGGGGTCAATTCGTTCTGAGCCACCAGCCAGGCCGCAGACGCCTCCGACAGATAGCGCGCGTTCGCGGTCTGGTGGTCGTCGACGGCCGCGGGAAACGGCACCAGCAGCGACGCCACGCCGGCGGCAGCCAGCTCGGCCACGGTCAGGGCCCCGGCACGGCAGATCGCCAGGTCGGCCTCGCCCCAGGCGCTGGCCATGTCGTCGATGAACTCGACCACCTCGCCGTCGACGCCAGCCTCCTTGTAGGCCTGGCGCGTCGCGTCAAGCTGGCGACCGGCCTGATGGAGGACGCGCGGTCGCTTGTCCTTCGGCAGCAGGGCGAGGGCCTGGGGCACCTTGCTGGCAAAGGCCAGTGCGCCCTGGCTGCCGCCCACGATCAGAATGCGAAGAGGACCCTGGCGCGCCAGGTAGCGGCTGCGCGGATGCGGCAGGGCGGCGATCTCGTCACGGACCGGGTTGCCGACCTGTTCTGCACCCTTCAGCACCGCCGGGAATCCGCTCAAGACCCGCCGAGCGAAGGGACGCAGCCAGCGATTGGTCAGGCCGGCAATGGCGTTCTGTTCGTGGAGGACCAGGGGTATGCGCATCCAGCGCGCCACCAGGCCACCGGGGCCGGCGACGTAGCCGCCCATGCTCAGGACGCAGTCGGGCCGCCGGCGCTTGAGGATCGCTCGCGCCTGGCGCATCGCTCGCCAGACCCGAACCGGCGCGGCGAGCCAACCGAGGAGACCGCGACCGCGCAGGCCGGTGATCTCGATCCGGTCGAGTTCGATGCCCGTCGCCGGCACGATACGATTCTCCAGGCCGTGCGGCGTACCCAGCCAGGACACGCGCAGTCCGTCGGCGAGGAGCTGGCGGGCAACGGCCAGGCCCGGGAAGATATGGCCGCCGGTCCCGGCCGCCATGATCATGATGTGACGCGGCATCGCCTGGCGCTCACTCATACGGACCACCCCGCGCGTCGCCGGGGACGGGCCAGCTCGATGCGCTTCAGCTCCCAGTCCACCCGCAGCACCACCGCGATGGCGATAAGGGTCATGATCAGGCTCGAGCCGCCCGACGAGACCAGCGGCAGCGTCAGCCCCTTGGTCGGCAGCACGCCGAGGTTCACCCCGACGCTGACCAGGGCCTGAAGCCCCAGCCACAAGGCAATGCCCCAGACAAGGTAGGCGGAGAAGGCGCGTTCCATGGTCAGGGCTTTCAGCCCGATGCGGAACATCTGACCGATCAAGACCACGAACAGGCCGAGCACCAGGACAATCCCGATCAGGCCCAGCTCTTCGGCGAGCACGGCAAAGATGAAGTCCGTATGCGCCTCGGGCAGGTAGTAGAGCTTCTGGACGCTGGCCCCGAGTCCGACGCCGCTGATCTGGCCTCGACCGACCGCGATCAGCGCCTGGACCAGCTGGAATCCGGCGTTGAGCGGGTCAGCCCAGGGATCGACAAAGCTCATGATTCGACGCAGGCGGTAGGGCTCCATGGCCGCGAATCCGAACAGGGGCAGGCCCGCGGCCCCGAGCACGAACAGGTGCTTCCAGGCCGCCCCGGCGAGCCAGATCATGCCGCCGGCAATGGCCACGAGCACCACCGCCGAGCCCATGTCCGGCTGCATCAGGAGGATGACCGCCATCAGGCCGACGGCGACCAGGGGCTTGATCGTGTCGATGAAGCGCGAGCGATTGAGCTCCGGGCGGCGCGCCAGGTAGCCGGCGACGTGGATGATAAGGAGCAGTTTGACCGCCTCGACCGCCTGGAAGCGGAAGACGCCGAGATCGACCCAGCGCGTCGAGCCGTTGACCTCATGGCCCAGCCCGGGCAGGAAGGGCAGGAGCAAGACCACGAAGGCCAGCGGCAGGCAGGCGCGGGCCAGCTTGTCCATCTGCGCCGTGCCGATGAAGCGCAGGCTGACCGCGGCGATCAGGGCCACGCTGATGAACATGAAATGGCGCTGGACGAAGTGCCACTGGGAGACGGCGAAGTTCTCGGCCACGGCCATCGAGGTGGAGGCCACCATGATGATGCCGATCGCCAGCAGCAGCGTGGCCGAGACCACGATGACCGGGTCCAGCCCGACGGTGCGGGGGACCTCGCCCCAGCGAGAGGCCTGGCGCGGTTTGGCGGCGGCGCGTGCGGTCATCTCAGCGCACCTTCATCGTGGCCAGGCTGGCGAGCACCAGCATCACGGAAATGATCCAGAAACGAACGATCACCTTGGGTTCGGGCCAGCCCTTGAGCTCGAAATGATGGTGAATCGGCGCCATTCGGAACAAGCGCTTGCCGGTCAGCTTGTAGGAGGCCACCTGCAGGATCACCGACAGGGTCTCGATGACGAAGATGCCCGCCATCAGGACGAACACCAGCTCCTGGCGAACGGCAACGGCGATCAAGCCCAGGGCCGCGCCAACGCTCAGGGCACCGATGTCGCCCATGAAGACCTGCGCCGGATAGGTATTGAACCAGAGGAACCCCAGGCCCGCTCCGGCCAGGGCGGCACAGAAGATGGCCAGCTCGCCAACGCCGGGCACGTAGGGCAGCGCCAGGTAGTCGGCGAAGATCACGTTGCCCGTGGCGTAGGCGAAGATACCGAGGCCAGCAGCCACGAACACCGCCGGCATGATCGCCAGCCCGTCGAGGCCGTCGGTCAGGTTGACCGCGTTCGACGAGCCCACGACCACGAAGTAGGTCAGGACGATGAAGCCCAGCCCCAGCGGAATGGCCACGTCCTTGAAGAAAGGCAGGTAGAGCGTCGTTGCCTCGGGCACGTCGGCGCTCAGATAAAGGAACACGGCAACGGCCAGGGCCGCCAACGACTGCAGCGTGTATTTCCAGCGCGCGGACAGTCCGGCGCTGTCGCGGTACTTCAATTTCCTGTAGTCGTCGAGGAAGCCGATGACGCCGAAGGCCACGGTCACGAACAGCACGGTCCAGACGTAGCGATTGTCGATGTCCGCCCAGAGCACCGTGCTCAGGACCAGGGCAATCAGGATCATCGCCCCACCCATGGTCGGCGTGCCGGCCTTGATCTGATGCGACTCGGGGCCGAGCTCGCGGATCGGCTGGCCGTACTGGCGTGCCTGCATGTGGCGAATGAAATAGGGCCCGATCAGGAGGGAGACCGCCATCGCCGTCATCGCCGCCATGATCGTGCGGAAGGTGATGTAGCCGAACAGCGCCAGCTCCAGGCCGAAGAGATCCTGTAACAGCCAGACCAGCATCAGCCGCCCTCCCCGATCAGTTTCTGCACGATCGTTTCCATGGCGCTGGATCGCGAACCCTTGACCAGGCAGACGACACCCTCGTGCACCTCGGCCTTCAGCTTGTCGGCCAGGGCCGCGTGGGACTCGAAGTGTTTGGCGCCCGGCCCGAAGGCCACCACCGCCGCTGAGCTGTCGCGACCGACAGCAAAGAGTCGTTTGACGCCGAGATCGGCGGCGGATTGCCCCATCTCGGCGTGCATCTTCTCGCTTTCCTCGCCGAGCTCGGCCATGTCGCCGAGCACCAGCCAGGCCTCGCCGCCGCTCTCGCTGACCACTCTCAGGCCGGCGTAGAGCGAGGCCGGATTGGCGTTGTAGGTGTCATCGATGAGGGTCCAGCCGGCGGCCGTGGCATGGGCCTCGAGGCGCCCGGGCAGGCTGCGGACCGCCGCCAGTCCCGCGGCGATCTCGTCGCTGGGGATCTCGAGGGCGATCGCCGCCGCGGCGGCGGCCAGGGCATTCATTCGGTTGTGAGCACCCGGCAGGGCGAGGCGAGTCTCGATCGTGCCCACCGGCGTGTCCATCACCAGGGTCTGGCCGCGGCCGCCGCGATCGCGGACGTTGGCCTCCTCGCCCCGGCCGAAGCCCAGCTGCCGGCAGTGCGCATTGATCCCCGACCAGTAGTCGGCGAAATCATCGTCGCGATTGATCACCGCGACCCCGTCGTCGGGGAGGCTCGCGAAGAGCTCGCCCTTCGTGCGCGCGACGCCCTCGACGGTGCCGAGGCGCTCGAGGTGCGCCGGGCCGGCGTTGGTGACCACGCCGATCGCCGGCCTGGCCAGCTCGGCCAGGTAGCGGATATCGCCCGGCTGGCCGCAGCCCATTTCGACCACGGCAAAGCGATGGCTGCCTTCCAGGCGGCCGAGGGTCAGTGGCACCCCGAGCTCGTTGTTGTAGTTGCCTCGGGTTGCCAGCGTCGGCCCGACGCGCGACAGGATCGCAGCGATCATTTCCTTGACCGTGGTCTTGCCGTTGCTGCCTGTGATGCCGACGACGCGCACGGCCAGCTGGTCGCGCCAATGGCGCGCGATGCGGCCCAGGGCCGCGGTGACATCATCGACGACGATCTGCGGCAGGTCGACGGGCAGGTGGCGAGCAACGAGCGCGGCGGCCGCGCCCTGCTGGCCGGCCTGCTCGACGAAGTCATGGCCATCGACGTGGTCGCCGGCCAGGGCGATGAACAGCTCCCGGGTCCGGACCTGGCGCGAATCGAGGCAGAAGCCGCGCAAGGCCACGTCGGCGCCCTTAACTTGTCCCTGCGCCGCGGCGGCGGCTTGACTGAGCATCAGGTCCATCACACCCCCTCCCGCCGCCACTGGCGGACGGTCTCGAGGTCCGAGAACGGGTGATGGGTCTCGCCGACGATCTGGTCGGTTTCGTGGCCCTTGCCCGCGATCAGCACGACATCACCCGCCTCGGCCTGGTCGAGGGCCCGTTCGATGGCGCGGGCGCGATCGAATTCGATCGTCGCGCGCTCGGGCTTGCGCATGCCGCCCTGGATCGCTCGAACGATGCTGCGCGCGTCCTCGTGCCGGGGGTTGTCGTTGGTCAGCACGACACGGTCGGCCAGGGACTCGGCAATCCGACCCATGATCGGCCGCTTGGTGCGATCGCGGTCACCGCCGCAGCCGAACACGCACCACAGGCGATCGGGATTGAGCGCCTGCAGACTCTTCAGCGCCGACTCCAGGGCATCCGGCGTATGGGCGTAGTCGATCACGGCCAGCGGTCCGTCCGGGACGCGGTGGCCCTGCATGCGACCGGGCACGGGCTTCAGGGTCGAGAGGGTCCGGGCGATGTCCTGCCTCGAGCGCCCCCGAGCCGACAGCTCCGCGGCCAGGATCATCATGTTGTAGAGATTGACCTCACCCAGGAGCGGCGCGCTGACCTCGAGGGAGCGATCACGGGCGGGCCAGGACAGGCGCGCCCGCAGGCCGTCGCTGCTGGCCTCCAGCAGTTCGGCGCGAAGGTCAGCGTCGAGATCGCGGCGCAGGGCCACGGTCACGCGACCACCGCCCTCCCCCAGTTCGGCGGCGAGGACCTGGCCGAAGGCATCGTCAAGATTGATGATCTGGCGATCACTGTCGAAATCGCGGAACAGGCGGGCCTTGGCGCGCGCGTAGGACTCTCGATCGCGGTGGTAGTCGAGGTGGTCGTGGCCGAGGGTGGTGAAAATCACGCTGGTAAAGCGCAGCCCGGCCAGACGATGCTGGTCCAGCGCGTGCGACGAGGCCTCCAGCACCACCGAGCGCACGCCGTCCTGGCTCAGGGCGCTGAGCTGGGCATAGAGGGTGAAGATATCGGGCGTCGTATGCAACCCCGGGGCGTGCTCGCCCGGTCGGCCAACGCCCAGGGTTCCGATCATGGCGCCGCCGAGGGCCTGGGCCAGGAGCCAGGCCACCGAGGTCTTGCCGTTGGTGCCGGTCACCGCCACGAGATCGAGGGACTGAGCCGGATCCCCCCAGCGCCGCTGCGCGAGGACCGGCAGGGCTTCGGGCAGGTCCTGGCACGCCACGAGGGGCAGGTCCGTGGCGACGGAGCCCGAGTAGCGGCCATCGTGAATGACCACCGATGCACCGCGCGATCGAGCCTGCTTGACGAACTCCAGGCCGTGGCGGGCGTGGCCCTGGACGGCGACGAAGGCATCGCCCTCTTCGACCCGGCGCGCATCGAGCACCAGCCCGTGAATCGAGCCGTCGGGAATCGCGTCGCCGACGTTCAGGTCGGCGAGCAGCGCCTTCAGGCTGATGCTGGACTGACGCTGGCTCATTCGCCGACCTCCGCCTGAACCAGGAGCGAATCCATACGATCCGGTGCGACGTTGAACAGGCGCAGCCCCGCGTCCATGACGCGGGCGAACACCGGCGCCGCGACCTGGCCGCCGTAATAGGCTTCGCCGCCAGGGTCATTGATGACGACGGTGGCGGCAAGCCGCGGCCGGGATGCGGGCGCGAAGCCGGTGAAGCTGGCCACGTAGCGATCGTTGTAGCCGCCGGCGCCGGCCTTGCGCGAGGTGCCGGTCTTGCCGGCCACGCGATAGCCGGCGATCGCCGCGCGCGTGCCGGTGCCGCCGGGCTCGATGACGGTCTCCATCATCGCGGCCAGCTCATGGGCCAGGACAGGATCGACCACGGACAGGGGGGGATTATCGGTGCCGAGCACGAAGCTGGGCTGGCGCAGGCGGCCGCCGTCGGCAATCGCTGCGGTGGCGCGGGTCAGCTGCAGCGGCGTCACGGACAGGCCATAGCCGTAGGCAAGGGTGGCCTGCTCCAGCTTGCGCCAGCGGTCATAGTCGCGCAGCACGCCAGCGGACTCGCCGGGAAAACCCGTGCCGGTCACTTCACCGAAGCCGAAGCGCGAGTACACGCCCCAGAGGTGGCGCGCGTCCATGCTCAGCACCAGGTCGACGATCCCGACGTTCGATGATTTGGTCATCAGGCCGGTGACGGTCATCTCGCCGTAGTTGCGAACGTCGCGAATCGTGTGGCCCGCCACCTCCATGGTGCCGGGGCTGGTGTCGACGAGCATGTCGGGTGTGGCGATGCCCGCCTCGAGCACCGCGGCCATGGCAAAGGGCTTGATCACCGAGCCCGGCTCCAGCACGTCGGTCACGGCGCGATTGCGCAGGCCGTCGGAGGCGCCGCGCTCGGAGGAGTTCGGGTTGTAGGAGGGGTAGTTGACCATGGCCAGGACCTCGCCCGTGGTCACGTCCATCACCACGATCGAGCCGGAGCGCGCATCGAATTCAAGCACCGCGGTCTTGAGCTCGCGGAAGGCCAGGTACTGGAGGCGCCGGTCCAGGGTCAACTGCAGGTCGCGACCCGGCTCCATGTCGTTGACGAGCTCGACCTCCTGGACCGTGCGGCCGAACAGGTCCTTGATCACCCGCTTGGCGCCGGGCTCGCCCTGGAGCCAGCTGTTGTAGGCCAGCTCGAGCCCTTCCTGGCCGAAGTCGTCGATGTTGGTAAAACCCAGCACCTGCGCCGTGACTTCGCCGGTGGGGTAGAAGCGGCGGTACTCGCGCTCCAAGTGCACGCCGGGAATTTCGAGGGCGGTGACGCGATCGGCCAGCTCGGGATGCACGCGGCGTTTCAGCCAGACGAATTCACGGCTGGCGCGCTGGGTGAGTCGACGCTCGAGCTCATCGGCCTCGATCTCGAGGAGGCCGGCGAGCATCGGAATCTGCGCGGTCTCCTGCAGCAGGGTCCGGGGATGGGCCCAGATCGAGTCCACCGGCGTGGACACGGCAAGCGGTTCGCCGTGGCGATCCAGAATACTGCCGCGGACCGTCGGAATTTCGACCTGGCGCAGGAAGCGGGCTTCACCCTCGCTCTGGAGAAACTCCGACTCCATCACCTGCAGATTGATCGCGCGGGCAAAAAGGATCACACAGGCAAGCAGCATGATCCCGGCCGTCAGCCAGACTCGAAGGACGCTCTGGGCATAGGGCTTGGCCTGGCTCATCGCTCGTCCTCCGAGCGGAATCCCGCCACCGTCGCCGGCGGCGCGCTCGACAGGGAATCGGCCAGGGCATCGGCCCAGGGTGCTTCGATCAGGAGGCCCACGCGCTCCGGGCGATCCATGTTCAGCTGCGCGCGCGCCTGCTGCTCAATGCGGCCGGCCTCGGCCAGCCAGGCCTGCTCGAGCTGGAGGCGGCTCCACTCCACGCGGGCGGCATCACGCTCGGCCTGCGCATCCTGTAGCTCGGCAAAGAGCTGCCGCGATTCGTGGCGCTGGGCAACCACGCCGATAGCCGAAGCCAGCAGCGCAAGGATCAGGGTCAGGAAGATCAGCCAGCGGATCATGGCGTCACCTCGGCCAGCTTTTCGACGACTCGCAGGCGCGCGCTGCGTGCGCGCGGGTTACCGGCGGTCTCGGCCTCGGACGGACGGATGACGCCGCCGAGGGTGCGGGCGCGCGGCTTGAAGTCGGGCACCACGGGCATGCGGCGACTGACCGGCGGCGCCTTGGACAAGGCGCGAAACGCCTGCTTGACGCGTCGGTCTTCGAGGGAATGAAAACTGATCACGGCCAGGCGGCCACCGGGCGCAAGGACGTCGATGGCCTTGTCCAGCGCCCGATCAAGGGCGCCGAGCTCGTCGTTGACGTGGATGCGAATGGCCTGAAACGTGCGCGTGGCGGGGTGTCGGTCGGCCGGCGCGGGTCCGGATGACCGGGCAACGAGAGCGGCAAGTTGGGCGGTGCGCTCGATCGGCGCTTCCGCTCGGGCCATGACGATACTCCGTGCGATTCGGCGCGCGTTCCGATCTTCTCCATAGTCAAAAATCACCTGAGCGATATCAGCCTCCTCGGCCCGCGCCAGCCACTCGGCTGCCGATTCGCTCTGCTCCGGATCCATCCGCATGTCCAGCGGACCGTCTTCACGAAAGCTGAAGCCACGCGCTGGCGTGTCCAGCTGCGGCGATGACACGCCCACGTCCATAAGCATTGCGTCGATCCGGCCCATGACACCCAGGTCATCGGCCATTCGATCCAGCTCGGCAAAATTGCCGCGCCAGATCGACACTCGCTGGTCCTCGCCCAGCGTCGATTGCGCATGGGCAATCGCTTCCGGGTCCTGGTCGATGACGATCAACTGCCCGCCGGGACCCAGCTTCTCGAGCAGCGCCCGGCTGTGACCGCCGCGACCGTAGGTTGCATCGACGACCCGGTCGTCGGGCTCGATCATCAGGGCCTCCAGCGCCGGCCCCAGAAGCACCGGCACGTGTTGATGTCCGCTGTCCATCGCCGCCTACAGGACCAGTTCGGCCATTTCGGTGGAGGCTTGCTCCTGAATTTGCTGTTCTTCTTCGATGCGTCGTTCCTGCAGGACCGCTTCGTTCCAGAGCTCGAAGCGTTGGCCCATGCCCATGATCACGACGCGCTTTTCCAGTCCTGCCACCTGACGCAGGGTGGCGGGTAGCAGAACGCGCCCGTTTCCATCGGGTTCCAGCAGCGTGGCCGACCCGACCAGGCGGCGCTGGAGACTTCGGTGCGAGGGATTGAAAGTGGACAGGCGCATCACCTGTTCACGAACGCGCTCCCATTCGGGCTCGGGGTAAATCCACAGACAGCCCGAATCGAAGGCCGAGTAGGTAAGGACCAGCTTGCCCTGGCAGACGGCATCCAGATCATCGCGATAGCGCGTGGGAATCCCCATGCGACCCTTCGCGTCAAGATTAATTGCCGTCTCACCAAAGAACACCCTTGCCTACTCCGCTCCAACAAAAACCACTTTTTCCCACAAATTACCACTTCCCGCCACGATAGGCGCTAGGGCACGACGTGTCAAGGGATTTGGGGGATGGTGGAGGGGGTTAAGGGGTTAAGGGGTTAAGGGGTTAAGGGGTTAAGGGGTTAAGGGGTTA
>CAZDFS010000051.1:1743-7807 GCA_964504865.1 uncultured Wenzhouxiangella sp. | reverse complement strand
TTAAGGGGTTAAGGGGTTAAGGGGTTAAGGGGTTAAGGGGTTAAGGGGTTAAGGGATGCGGAGTGTGGGTTCAATTTTCGACGGTGAGCGGTATAATATGGGCTTATTTGTTGCGATAATTTGATGTTTGTGACTACAAATGCCGTCAATTCGAGAGTTCAAAGCACATCTGTCCCGCTATCTGGCTGAAGTCAGGTCTGGGCGAGTAATCGAAATTACTCGACATCGTCGCCCCGTGGCGCGAGTCACCGGTATCCCTGATGAGGCAGGCGATAGGCTTGCGAATATGATCGCTTCTGGAGAGGTCGCCTGGAACGGTGGCAAGCCGACCGGTAGTCAGGTCGAGTTGAGTCATGGCGGTGATTCGATGTCCGATTTGGTATTAAAAGATCGCGGATGATCTTGTTTTGCGATACCTCAGCTCTGGTCAAGCTCTATGTCGTTGAAGAACATTCTGCAAAGGTCGAGCTAGCGACGAAGGAGGCCGATTCAGTCGCGCTGTCTCGGTTGGCCTGGGCTGAATTGCATTCTGCTGTAGCTCGGCGGGGGCGCGAATCACCGAAGGATCAACCGGCGCTCGAGAGGGTTAAGTCTCAATTCGCCCAAGATTGGCCGCAATTTGTTGTTCTTGAGGCCAACCAGAAGGTAGTCGAGTTGGCTGGTGAGTACGCCGATGTGTTCAGCCTGCCAGCCTATGACGCTGTTCAGCTTGCCAGCGCTGTCCGTCTCCGTGATCAAATTGATCCTGCCTTAACATTTGCATGCTTTGACCGGCGCGTGAACAAGGCAGCAGGCTTGCTCGGGCTGAAGTTGCTGGGGTAACGGGAGAAAAGGCAAGGGGATTTTGGGTTCGGGAACATTGGCGATGGCGATGCGGTTTGAAGATCTCAAGGTTTGGAAGGTATCTGCTCGGTTAGCGGCGGACTTGTACAAGGCGACTAAGGATCTGAAAGATTGGGGATTTCGAGATTAATTGACTCGCGCTGCCTTGTCCATCTCGAGCAATATCGCTGAAGGCTTTGATCGAGAAAGTCAGGCCGATTGCATCAAGTTTCTGGTCTACGCGAAGAGCTCTGCCGCAGAAGTGCGCTCTCAACTTTACGTTGGTATCGACGTCGGATTCATCGAGGCCGAAGCGGGCAGAGAATGGATTCAGAAAACGGTACGCATCGCCGCCATGCTGACTGCCTTAATCAAGAAGAAGAAAGAGTTCGCCGCCAAATCCGGCGAAGAAACCGCGATCTACCGGCCCAACTAGGTTACACGATTGGCTTTACCACTTAGCCCTTTAACCCATTCATCCCTTATCCTTTTTAGCCCTTAACCCCTTAACCCCTTAGCCCCTTAAACCGGCCTTTCAATGAAGATTGTCCTCTTCGCCCCCTCCGATGCCTACCTGTTCAATTTTCGGGGTGCGTTGGCGGCGGCTTTGCATTCGGCGGGGCATGAGGTGTTGATGGTGGCGCCGCCGGGGCCGTTTGGGGTGAAGTTCGAGGCGCTGGGGTATCGCTGGTGTCCGGCGCCGATGGAGCGGGCGGGCATGAATCCATTCAAGGAGCTCTGGCTGATCGTCTGGTTGGCTCGCCTGCTTCGACGTGAGCGGGTCGATCTGGTCCACGGCTTCATCATCAAGGGGGCGGTCTATGGTGCCCTTGCTGGACGGGCGGCCGGGGTGTCCGGGCGGGTGGCCTCGATTACCGGCATGGGCTATCTGTTCCTCCATCACGGCCTGTGGAGTCGGGTGCTGCGTGGACTGGTTCGGATCCTGTTCCGCGTTGCGTTCTCCGGGTCAGCGGTTCGGGTCGTTGTCCAGAATCGGGACGATCTGGCCCTGTTCAGGGACGAGCGTCTGGCGCGGTCAGAGATTCTCGAGATGATTCCGGGTTCCGGGGTCGACTGCGAGCGCTTCGCGCCCGCGGCGGGCACGGATGAGTCTGCCGAAGTCTTGGATTCTTCGGCATCCACGGCAGAGCTCTTTCGGGTTCTGCTGCCCGCCCGGCTGCTCTGGCACAAGGGTCTGGCCGAGTACCTGGGTGCTTCGCGCATTCTCCGGGAGCAGGGGCGCCGGGTCAGCTTTCTGTTGGCCGGCGCGCCGGATGAGAGTAATCCGACATCGGTCTCCGAGGCGACGGTCAGAGAATGGGAACATCAGGGCCTGATTGAGTGGCTGGGATACGTCGAGGACATGCCCTCGCTGTATCGATCGGTCGACGCCGTCGTACTGCCGTCCTATCGCGAGGGCCTGCCCAAGGTGCTGGTCGAAGGCGCTGCCGCGGCGCTGCCGCTGGTGACGACCGATGTCCCGGGCTGTCGCGAAGTCGTCGTTGACGGTCAGGACGGGCTGCTGGTCCCGGTCAAGGCCCCCCAGGCGTTGGCTGGAGCGATCGCTCAGCTGCAGGATGACCCGGCCCTGCGACGACGGCTCGGCCAAGCGGCGCGCGACAAGGCCCTGTCGCAGTTCGACTCGAGCATTGTGATTGAGCGCTTCTTTCAAATCTATTCAGGGCTTTGTACCGAGTTTGCGCCCGGCGCGACCGCCGATGCACGTGGCCTTCGATGATCGTGCCCGGTGCCGACGATGCTGCTCGTCTGGCTTGGCTAGGCAGGCATCGGCTCTGGCCGGTGGCCGGGTTTCTGGCCAGCCGTGGCGATGTGCCTCCGAAACTCGCTGCGCTGGCAGCCCCTCTTGCGGAGTCGCAGCTCCGAGACATGCGCGCACAGGCCGAGGAGGAACGGCGCGTCGTGTCCGCGCTGTCCTCATCAACGGAGTCACCCCTGGTGCTGAAGGGCGCGCTGCTGGCCCGGACCGTCTACCCAACGCCGGAGAGCCGGTTTCGCACGGATCTGGATCTGCTGATCCGGGAGGAGGCCGTCGCCGAAATAGAGGAAGGGCTGCGATCGCTGGGCTACGAGCGCCCCGAGGGGGCTCAGACCCCTATGCCTGTGATGCAGTCCCAGTGGAGTCGGCGCTGCGATAGCCGAGACTTTACTATCGACCTGCACTGGGACCTGCGCAATCATCCAGCGCTTCAGGGCTGCTTCAGCTTTCAGGAGCTGTTCGAGTCGAGGCAGCCGCTACCGGACCTGCACGAGAACGCCGTCGGGATGGGACCGGTGCACGCGCTCCTGAACGCTAGCATGCATTACTTCAACGACTACACCGATGAGCGACCGCAGCAGGGCCTGCTGGACAAGGATCTGCTGTGGCGGTCGATGAGCAGCGATGACCAGGGCGAGGCGATGGTACTGGCCTCCGATCGTGGCTTGGCCGGCCTGCTGGCCGAAAGCCTGAGCCGTGCACGATCCGAATTCGCTACCCCCGTGGAGAGCGCCGATATCGATCATCTTCGAATGATCGGCGAGCAGCAATGGGCGACTCGACTGATCCGAGCGAACCGCAGGCGCAGCACCGCCTACTGGTTCGCCCTTCGAAGCGAACCGGGTCTGGGCAGAAAGCTGACTCGAATCAGATTAGGCCTCTTCCCCCCGGCCAGCTACATGCGCAGACTGTATCCGGAGAGCTCAAGATTCGGAATCGCAGGCTTGTACTTCCGGCGGCTGATTAAGAGCTTGATATAGGGGTCAGGCGAAGGGAGAAGGGCGAAAGGCTCAGGGCTCAGGGCTCAGGGCTCAAGGCGAAAGGAAAAGAATCGGTTTCCGGTTTACGGTTTCCGGAAAACACTGCAGGCGCGAGGCTCAGGGTGAAAGGGTGCATCATCCTGCGTAAACCGTAACCCGTAACCCGTAACCCGAAAAGTCTGAACCCTGAACCCTGAAACCATCCCGTCCCCTCCCCGATCCCATTGTCCATCACCCGCACACTCCGCTACCCGATCGATCGATTGCGAACTGCGGTAAACGGCCCCTGTCGCCTGCCGGCGCCACTGAGCTTGCGGATGCTGCTGCCTGACCCGACCAGCCGTGTGCAGCGAGCGATTCTTCGCGAGTACCTGACGACAGGCAGCACCCTGGCCCGGCTTTTCGATCTGGGTGTTGCGTTGCTTTTTTGGCCCTTGCGCTCGACTCTGGCGGCGTGGCGGCTGTCGCGCAGCGTCGGGCGCCTCACCGACGATTTACGTAGTCCCTCGTCCCAGTTCATTCATCAGCTCTATTTGGCGTGGTTTCACGGTATCAGTCCGTCTATGTACTACCAGATGGGGGTTGTTCGCTCGAAAGAAATGGGTTCACCGATGGCCTGGATTCAGGCTGGTCAGGTCGGCTTATTGGCTCGGGTTTTTCGTAAGGACAAGTCGCTATTCGAAATTAATGACAAGCGTCTCTTTAACGCCGTTCTTGAGCGGGGCTCCGTTCCTCGATTGCAGCTGATTGCAACCCTTTCTCGTGACCAACTGGCCCGGCCCGGCTGGCTCGACCAGGTGGTTAGAACCATCGACTCTGAGCAATCGCTGTTCCTCAAGCCGCTTAGGGGGCGAGGCGGTCAGAGTTCTATGGTGCTGGTTCGGAGCGGGCCTTCATGGGAGGGTTACCGTTGTGTCCCCGAGAACTCAGAACCGGTCTTCCGTGTGGAAACTCGTGAGCTAGTGAAGCGACTGTCCGAACATCCATCGGGACGCGCCTGGTTGCTGCAGCGCCGTGCGTCGAACCACCCCGAACTTAGGGCGATCTTCGGTGAAGCTTTAGTCTGTGTACGCGTGGTCTCCGGCATTAGCGGTGACGAGGTGACATTTCTGGGATCGGTCCTATGCTTCGGGGCTGCCGACAGCATTATTTCCCAAAACGGACTAACCGTTTCCGTGGACCTGGAGTCCGGGCGACTAGGGCAGGCATTTCATTCGTCTGAAAGCCAGGATTTTCTTTCTCGCAACCCCGAAAATGGCCACATGATCGAGGGTGTCATCCTGCCTGATTGGGCACGGCTTCTGGATACGGTGATTGCGGCACATCGACGGTTGTCTGACTACCCTTTTCTTGGCTGGGACATGGCCCTGACGAACGAGGGTCCCTTGGTGATCGAAGCCAACGGCAATTTCGGAACTGGAGCGATGCAGAAGCCCGATCCGAAGCCGATGATCGATGATCGTTTTCTTTCGGTCTTCGATTATTGGCAATCAAAGATTGGAGTCAAGGTTTGAACGTACTTTCATTGATCGGTCGGGATACCCCGCTTTTTGAACCGGATATTCAGACAAACGAACAGGCGCTTACCGAACAAGTACGCGCAAATCGATTTCTGGTCATCGGGGGTGCGGGATCGATCGGCCAAGCGGTCGCCCGCGAGATCTTCAAGCGCAATCCCCGGGCGCTTCACGTCGTGGACATTTCGGAGAACAACATGGTCGAGCTCGTGCGCGATCTGCGCTCGACGCTGGGCTACATCGACGGCGACTTCCGGACCTTCGCCATCGATTGCGGCAGCCAGGCCTTCACGGCGCTGCTGACGGCCGAGAAGCACTATGACTACGTGCTCAATCTGTCCGCGCTCAAGCATGTCCGCTCGGAGAAGGATCCGTTCACGCTCATGCGAATGATCGAGGTGAATATCCTCAATACGCTCAAGACGATCGATCAAGCGCGAAACGCCGGCGCGGTCAAGTACTTCTGCGTTTCCACCGACAAGGCCGCCAATCCGGTCAACATGATGGGGGCCAGCAAGCGGATCATGGAGATGTTCCTGATGCGGGAAAGTGAGTCGATCCCGGTCTCGACGGCTCGCTTCGCCAACGTCGCCTTCTCCGATGGTTCCCTGCTGCATGGATTCAATCAGCGTTTTGCCAAGCGCCAGCCGATTTCGGCCCCCAACGATGTACGCCGCTACTTCGTGACGCCGCAGGAAGCGGGCGAGCTCTGCCTGAGCTCCTGCCTGTTGGGAGAAAACAGGGACATCTTTTTCCCGAAGCTGTCTGAGTCACTGCACCTCACTCGCTTTTCCGATATCGCGGTGCGATTCCTCGAAAACCTGGGCTACGAGCCCTATCCCTGTGCGACCGAGGAGGAAGCCAGGGGCAGGGCATCCGAGTTGATCGAGAAGAAGCGCTGGCCGGTCTATTTCTTCGCCAGTGACACGACCGGCGAGAAGGACTTCGAGGAGTTCTTCACCGATCGG
>CAZDFS010000051.1:0-1733 GCA_964504865.1 uncultured Wenzhouxiangella sp. | reverse complement strand
AGAGTGTTGCTATGGACCTCGAGGGCGCAGATTACGATCCGGAACAGCTGGAATTCTTTCTGGAGCATATTCAAGGCGTTCGCGCCCAACAGCGCTGGGACAAGCCGGAAATCGTCGCGCTATTCAACCGAATGATCCCGGAGTTCGAGCACAAGGAAACCGGGAGATATCTCGATTCTCGGATGTAGGCGACCGTCGATTCATATACGAGCCGAATCCTCCGCATCGATCTTTTTGGTAACAGAGACATGAATGGAACAGAAGACAGACGCTGATCGGGAGCTTCTCGAGCTGGACAAGCTCGATATGTCTTCGCTTGATGAATTGCATTGGCGGGAGGAGCGTTTATTTGCCGATAAGATTCGCTCCATGAGCGGTCGCAGCAAGGAGCGATCGGAGCTGATAGAAAGGGCCTACGGAAACGTATCGCGGATCGTCGCTGCAAAGAACAGGAAGCGGGGTGTCGAACATGCGTCTGCCGGTTTCGCCGAGAAACACAGGTATATTCTCCAATCAGTATTGAAGGCGGTTCGGCAGAATATTAGCGGGGCGCCGGTGTTCTTCGAGGTCGGGTTCGGGTCGGGCCGTGCCCTTGAAGTCGCCCGAGAGCAGGGGTTCGACGTGTATGGTCTTGAAGTCAATGACGCCCTTGTGGAAGCAGCGAAGCGTGAATTCGGCGGGGAAAATGGTCGCTTCTTCCATGGGGAGATGCTTGATGCCGACCTGAGTGGCCTCCGAGAAAAAGTCGACGTCATCTACTGGAATGACGTCATGGAGCATATTCCACCCGATGAAATCCAGCCCATCGCAAGCGTTTTCCATGATCTGCTGAAGCCAGGAGGATGTATCCTGACGATCACACCGAATTGGCACGTTCGACCGTCTGATGTGACTCGACTGTTCGAGCCCCCGCGATCAGAGGCCAAGGGTTTTCACCTCAAGGAATACCGGTTGAGCGAAGTGATGAACATACTTCGTGCTGAAGGCTTCGGCGAAATATCGACCCCGCTTCTTGCGACCAGAAAAAAGGCGTTCTTTGCCGGTCAGGGAATGATCAAGGCGAAGGTTGCCATGGAGAATGTGCTCGAGGCGCTCCCCTTTGGCGCCGCGCGCGTGCTCAATTCGCTGCTGGCCTTGAGCGTTACTTTGGCTGTCAAGCGATAGCAGAATAGTCTGGTCGTTATGCGTGGATGGTCACCATGCCTTCATACCCTGCCCAGTGAGACCTTTGGTAGATTCTCGGATCCTTCCTATGATTTTTGACATGCAGCCATATAACAGCCAATCAGGAATCAGCGCCAATCTTGCCCGGAGTCTCTCGCATTTTCCGGACGATGCGTTCGATTTGAATTCGGTGCCGGGTTTCTGCAATACGTTTGGATGGGGGAAGGTTTGAAGATTCTGCTACACATCGGCAGCCCCAAGGCCGGCAGTTCATTCCTGCAGACGCTCTGCGCAAGATCGCGGAAGGTGTTGGCGCGGAGCGGTATCCACTTTCCCCTTGGAACCCCCTACGATGAGGATTGCATGCAGGCAGGCCGCATATCGGCCGGAAACGCCTTGCACCTGGCGCAGTTTCTGCATGAAGACCGCTGGGAGGACGTCCGACGCTGGCTTGAATCGGCCATCGATGCTGCCCGGGGCAAGGAATGTGATCGCTTGTTGCTGTCCAGCGAGTGGCTCCTCGGAAGTCTCGCGCAGGATGACCGCATCAAGCAGCTCGATAAGCTGGC
>CAZDFS010000050.1:15022-25237 GCA_964504865.1 uncultured Wenzhouxiangella sp. | reverse complement strand
TGCCTGATCCGGCCAGCACCGTTCAGGCCTGCGCCGAGCTCGCCAGACCCGGTGGTGAGCTGTTCTTCTCGACCATCAACCGCAGCCCCCTGGCCTGGGGCGGCGCCATCGTCGGTGCCGAGTACGTCCTCGGGCTGCTGCCCCGGGGCACGCACCGCTACGACCGCTTGATCAGGCCGTCGGAGCTGGCCTCGGCCTGTCGCCGGGCCGGCCTGGCCGTGGTCGAGATCGTGGGCATGAGCTACAACCCGTTTTCCCGCACCGTTCGGATCGGTGGCCCGCCGAGGATCAACTACCTGCTGCACGCGCGCCGGCCAGACCATTGATCGAGCCCCGACGACGGGCCGTTCTCTTCGACCTGGACGGGACGCTGGTCGACTCGGCGCCGGACCTGGTCGGAACCCTGAACGATCTGCGCCTGGCACAGGGGCTGGCACCCAAGCCCTACGCCGCGCTCCGCTCGCAGGCCTCGAAGGGCGCCGCCGGCCTTCTGGCCGCCGGTCTGCCCGAACTGGACGAGCACGAGCGCGCCGCCCTTCGTGATTCCTTCGTCGCTCGTTACCGACAGCGACTGTGGCAGGACAGCCGTGCCTTCGAGGGAATGGACGAGGTGCTCAGGACCCTGGCGGCGTCGGGTCTTCGCCTGGCGATCGTCACCAACAAGATCGAATCGCTGGCGCGACCGCTTGTGAAGCAGGCAGGTTGGCACCACCTCTTCGGGTCTCTGGTCGGCGGTGATTCAACACCGGCGCCCAAGCCGGATCCAGGCCCGGTCCTCGCCGCGTGCCGAGCGCTTGACGTGGCACCGGATGCCTGCGTGATGGTTGGCGACGACGAGCGCGACGTTCTCGCCGGGCGCGCGGCGGGGACGGCCACCTGGGCCGCTCGCTGGGGCTACATCGATGACTCGGACTCGCCGGAGCGCTGGGGCGCTGATCGAGTGATCGACCGCGTCGAGGAATTATCCGAGCTGATCGGCAACCCTGTAAAGCAGTAACGAGCACCGCACTATGAGCACGAAACACAAGGACCAACTCCAACGCTGGCTGTTCGAGCACATCAATGCCCGCTGCGTCCACGTCCAGATCGACTCGGTTCTGGACGACGCGCTGGCCCGGCAACCGCACCCGCCGGTCGTTGAGCGTCTCCTCTCCCAGGCCCTGCTGATGGTCAGTCTGATGTCGTCGGGGCTGAAGTTCACCGGACGGATCAGCCTTCAGCTGCAGTCGGCCTCCGGCGGCCTGCGCCTGCTGCTTGCAGACTGCACCGACGACGGTGGCCTGCGCTGCGTGGCCCGCCTGAACGACGGGGTCAGCCTGCCGGAGACCGACGAGGCGCTCTGGCATGGTCTTATCGAGGACGGCATCCTCACCCTGACTCTCGAACCCGACAACCAGGGTGAGCGCTGGCAGGGGATCGTGCCCCTCGAAGGCAACGGCCTGGCCGAAGCGATGGAAAACTATTTCCTTCGATCGGAACAGTTGCCGACCCGCGTCCGCCTGGCAGCGGCTGACGGCCAGGCCGCCGGGCTGATGATTCAGCGCATGCCCGGGCCCAGCGAGGATGCGGATGGCTGGAATCGCCTCAACCAGCTCCTGGAGACCCTGACCGATCAGGAGCTGGAGCAACTGCCGGGCACGGAGCTGGTCACCCGACTCTTTCACGCGGAGGATCGTCGCCAGTTTCCCGAACGCGTCCTTCGCTTCCACTGCCCCTGCTCGCGTGAACGGGTGGCCGCCGTGTTGACCGGCCTCGGTGTCGAGGAAGTTCAATCGATGGCTGCCGAGGGCGAAGTGGTGAACGTCCAGTGCGAATTCTGCGGCGAGGACTATGCCTTCGACCCGATCCAGTTGAGCGAGCTCCTCAGCGACTCGTCCGCGGCCACCTCACCAACGGTGCACTGATGGATGCCCTGGCCTGGTGCCGGGATCGGCTGCTCGTCCCCGGGAATCCCCTGACTGCGAGTCTGCCCTTTGCCGATGACGAGGAGCGCGACCGTATCCTTGCCCTGCGAACCGTGATCGGTGAGCTGGGGGCGGCCGCCGAGAGCCAGGAAGAGCGAGTCGGACAGACCCGCCTCGAATGGTGGTCGAGCGCGCTGGCCGGCGAGCTCGACGCGGCTCAGCGCCACCCCGCGATTCTGGCCATGACCCAATCCGGTGCGACCGATCGATTGACGCCAGGCGAGTTGCAGGCCGTCGTCGATGCCATCGGCGAAATCCTCGAGTCTCCTCGCTTCGAGCGCTTCGAAGAACTCTGGCAGCTCTGCTGCCGCGTTGGCGGTCAGGCCCTGGCGCTCGAGGCGAAGCTGTTGGGCGGCGAGGGGGATAGCGTGGCGAGCCTTCGAGATCTGGGCTCCTGCGCCTACCTGATTCGACTGGTCCGTGACATTGCCATGGATGCCCGGGCGCAGCGCTGGTGGGTGCCCCTTGAACTGCAGGCCGAGTACCAGCTTTCGCGCACGGATGTCGCTGAGGGCAAGGGTGGACTGGGCTTCGATGGCCTGATCAGAACGCTTCTCCACGAGGCGCTGACGCGGAGCGATGAGGCCGTAGCTGCGATGCCGCCCGACGAGGCCTGGCGCCACCGCCATGCGCTGATCTACTGGATGCTCGATCGTCGATTGGCACTGAAGCTGGCGCGCCGACCCGCGGTGCTGATGGAACGCCGGGTCCTGCCGGGCCATGCGGGTAACGTCATCACCGCGTGGCGAGCGGCCCGCCGGCTGCGTCGCAGGGCCGGCGCCTAGGGGCTTGGTGCGATCGCTGAGAGGACGATGACGAGATGCCCCTCCGAGCTCTCTCGCCGCTAAGGGTTCAGAGGTAGACGCCCACGCCGAGATTCCAGCGAAGCTGGCGGTCCCAGTAGAAGGGGTCTGCCGGCCAGAGATACAGGTCGTTGGTCTGCAGCTTGGGGTGGCGGTAGTCGAACTGGCCGACGGGGCGCTGTTCCATACCGTCGACGGTTCCCAGGACCGTCACGAAACGTCCTGGCGCAAAGGTCAGGGGTTCGAGGAATCCGGACTGTTCGGCAATGAATCGAACGCCCGGCTCCTGCTGCCAGCGCGGTCGATCCGAGCTGTCGAGGGGGTAGCTGGCGACGACAAGTATCGTTCGATCAGCAAGATTTTCGACCTCGACGATCTGCCCGCCCCAGACCACGAGTTCGCCCTCATGGCCGCCCCGTTCGAGGACGTGGGCCGGCCCGACGGGTGCGACATCGACGCCCTTGGGAACGATCACGCTGCTGGCGCACCCCCCGAGGAGCAATAAGGCCGCGGCCGCGATCAGCGCCCTCAATCCTGCTGCAAGGCCGTAAGCTGGCGCTGCGTCGTCGCGCCCTTGACCGGGCCTGCGCTGGGCGTTTCTAGTCTGCACTGATGACTCCTGGGCCCTTTCCGGCCGTTTTCTCGTAGACCCCTTTGCCCGCCTTTCGGTATTGGGTGAAGCCCGCCTGTTCGATCGAGGATGGTTTCAGCTTGTGCGCCTGACCTGCCACCACGTTGGGCGGGGAGAGCACCTTGCGGACGGCCGCGCCACAGGCAGGGCAGGACGTCAGGTCCGGATCCGAGAGGCGACGCAACAGCGTGAACGGGCGCTCGCAGTGATCGCAGTGTGCCTCCGTCGAGGCGATGTACTCATAGAACGGCATGGCTTCATTATGGGCCCGCCCCCGTGACGATTCAATCTGCGACAATGGGTCGATCGACAGGAACAAGGATTACCCTAGATGGCGATATCCACTCGGCCACTCTGGCTGGTGACCGGCGCGGCGGGTGCGCTCGGCTCGGAACTGGTGCGTCAGCTGGCTGCTGGCGGCGCGGACTGCGTTGCGCTGGACCGCAACGAAGCGGCGTTGAACCAGCTCCACGACCAGATCGAAGCGCAGGGGTTTCCGCCGCCATCCCTGCTGCCCTTCGATCTCGCCGGCGCGGGTCCGATGCACTATGACCAGGTCGCCGATCGTATCTCGCAGCAGTACGGTCGCCTCGACGGGCTGATTCATAATGCGGCCGATTTCAAGGCTCTGCGGCCCATGGCTCATCAGTCCCCAGAGGAGTGGATGAGTATCCTTCAGGCCGGCGTGACCGCGCCGCAGCTGCTGACCTCGGCCCTGATGGGCTTGCTGCAGTCAACGTCGGGCGCGAAGCTGGTCTTCATCAGCGATGAGGAGTGTCTGAAGCATCCCGCCAACTGGGCAGCCTATGGTGTCGCCCAGGCCGCGCGTCGCTGGATGGTCGATGCCCTGAAGCGAGAAATCACCGGCGACAGGATCGAGGTCATGGCCGTCGATCCCGGTGCGTTCTACAGTCCGCTTCGCGTCAAGGCCTGGCCCGTTGCCCAGCCCGGCGATTTCGATCCCATCGAGGTCGTCGCCGGTCGGGTTCTGAAAATCATCAAGGAAGGAGAAGCGGAGAATGTCTGAAGACCTGTTCGAAAAAATCGTGCGGCGGGAGATTCCAGCGGACATCGTCTACGAGGATGACGACATACTCGCCTTTCGCGACGTCAACCCCCAGGCACCGACCCACCTTCTCATCATCCCGAAACGTCGAATCCCGACCCTGAACGACGCTCAGGCCTCCGACGCCGAGCTGCTCGGGCGCCTGGTCCTGACCGCTCGACGGCTTGCTGAAGAGCAGGGCCTCTCGGACGACGGTTATCGTCTGGTGTTCAACTGCAACGAGCACGGTGGCCAATCGGTGTTTCATATCCATCTGCATCTGCTCGGCGGGCGCCGCATGGCCTGGCCGCCGGGCTGAGCGCTGCCAGCACCGCTTGTCCATCTCCACCAAACGAACCAACCGAACCAACCGAACCAACCGAACGAGGATCAGTCTTGAGCGCTTCACTGGCACAGCAGGATCTCGACCATCTTTTCCACCCCGCCACCGATCTGGCGGGGCATCGCAATGCGGGCCCGATCATCTGGTCGAAGGGCAAGGGCGTGTATGTCTGGGATGACCAGGGACGGGCCTACCTCGAGGGCATGGCAGGGCTCTGGTGCACGGCGCTGGGCTATGGTGAAAAGGAGCTGGCAAGGACGGCGGCGGAGCAGATGGAGACCTTTTGCTACGGGCCTCTGTTTGCCGGCCGAAGCAACGAGCCCAGCATCCGCCTGGCTTCGCGCCTGTCGCGCTGGGTACCGATCGATGGCGCGCGTTTCCTCTTCGGCTGCTCCGGCTCCGACGCCAATGACGCACAGGTCAAGCTGGTTCGTTACTACTTCAACGCCATCGGCAAGCCTGACAAGAAGAAGATCCTGTCCAGGGGGACGGCGTACCACGGCGTGACGATTGCAACCGCCGCCCTGACCGGCCTGCCGGCCTTCCACCGCCACTTCGACCTGCCGATGGACGGTGTGATTCATCTGGGCTCGCCGCACTATTATCGCCAGGCGAAGGACGGGGAGAGCGTGGCCGAATTCGTCGAGCGCTGCGGTCAGGAGCTCGAAGCGGTCATCGAGCGCGAGGGCGCCGATACGATTGCCGCGATGATCGCCGAGCCCCTGATGGGCGCCGGCGGCGTGGTTCTTCCGCCCGAGGGCTACTGGGAGCGAATCATGCCGGTGCTCGAGCAGAACGACATCCTGCTCATCGATGATGAAGTGGTCTGTGCCTTCGGTCGGACGGGCAAGGACTTCGGCTGCCAGACCTACGATATCCGCCCCAGTACGATGACGATGGCGAAGGCCCTGTCGTCGGCCTATCAGCCCATCTCGGCGGTGGCCGTGCCACCGTTCATGTACGAGGCGATCGAAGAGGCCGCCGGCGGTGTCGGGCTGTTTGCCCACGGGCTGACCTACTCGGGCCACCCCGTCGCCGCCGCCGTGGCCGATCGAAACCTCGAGCTGATGGAGGAGCGCGGCGTCATGGCCCATGCCGCCAGGATGGGCGAGATTCTGCAGCGCAAGCTCGCGCCGCTGGCCGATCACCCCCTGGTCGGTGATCTGCGTGGCATCGGCCTGATTGCCGGCCTCGAGCTGGCTGAAGACAAGGCGGCTCGGAAACCCTTCGACCCGGCGCGAAAGATGGGCTTCAAGGTCGCGGCCGCCTGTCTCGATGCTGGCCTGGTCGTGCGCGCCATTCCTGGTGATGTCGTGGCCGTATGCCCGCCGCTGATCATCGACGAGGCGCAGATCAACGAACTGGTCGACAATCTCCAGCGCGGGCTCGACCAGGTCGCTGATTCACTCTGATCCGGGCGTCCTGCTGACCCGGCCTCTGGTTTCCTGATCCGGTGGCGCAGCGTCAGGCCAGGGCGTAGCCATGGTCCGGGTGGCGATCCAGCCACTTGGCCACGTAGGGGCAGGTGGGCTTGATCGCCAGAGACTGGGAGCGGCCCCAGTCGAGCGCATGTCGAGTGAGCTGACCGGCGATGCCGCGT
The DNA here is from genome assembly GCA_964504865.1 of uncultured Wenzhouxiangella sp. Classification (GTDB taxonomy): domain Bacteria; phylum Pseudomonadota; class Gammaproteobacteria; order Xanthomonadales; family Wenzhouxiangellaceae; genus Wenzhouxiangella. The sequence continues at coordinate 18,851 of CAZDFS010000050.1, read as the reverse complement.
CCGCCGACGGCCTTCGGCACGCGCACAGACCGGATGTCCATGACCGCCCCGGAGACGCTGAAATCCAGCTCACAGCGTTCGCCCTCGACGGTCATCGCGAACTGGGCTTTCGGGGATTCAAGGCTGATGTCTGTCATGGTCGAAACGTCTCCTGGCGGTAGATCGGTCAGTAAAGATAGCGGGTTCGAATCGTTGCGGGCACGCGGTCCAGCTCGGCAACGAGGGAGGGCGTATCGTCGGTTTCCACGTCCATCACCACGTAGCCGATGTCGGGCAGGGTCTGGAGATACTGGGAGACGATATTGATGCCAGCGCTCGAGACAATGCCGTTGATGGCCTGAAGCACGCCCGGTTCATTACGGTGAATGTGCATGATGCGTCGTGCTCCGGCGTGGTCCGGCAGGGCGACTTCGGGAAAATTGACCGCCCCCATGGTTGATCCATTGTCCGAGTAGCGGACCAGCTTGGCCGCCACGTCGAGGGCGATGTTTTCCTGCGCCTCGCGTGTACTGCCGCCGATGTGCGGCGTCAGGATGACGTTGTCCATCCCGCGCAGTTCCGAGACGAAGGTCTCCCTGGCGTTCGATGGCTCGACGGGAAAGACGTCGATCGCCGCGCCACCGAGGCGCTCGGCCTTCAGGGCCGCCGCCAGGGCCTCGATGTCGACGACCTTGCCGCGCGAGGCGTTGATCAGATGAGCGCCGGGCCGCATGCACGCCAGCTCGCTGGCGCCGATGAGGTTTCGCGTCAGGGCGGTGTCGGGTACGTGCAGGCTGACCACATCGGCGCATTCGAGCACGTCGTTCAGGCTCGTCAACGGATCGGCATTGCCCAGCGGCAGCTTGTCGACGATGTCGTGATAGACCACGCGCATGCCCAGGCCTTCGGCGAGGATGCCGAGCTGGGAGCCGATGTGGCCATAGCCGACGATGCCCAGCACCTTGCCGCGGACTTCGTGCGCGCCCTCGGCGGTCTTCATCCACTCACCGCGGTGCGCCGCCATGTGCTTGGCCGAGATTCCTCGCATCAGAAAGATGATCTCTGCCAGGACCAGTTCGGCCACCGAGCGGGTGTTGGCGTAGGGCGCGTTGAATACGGGAATACCGCGTCGACGCGCCGCGTCGAGCTGCACCTGGTCGGTGCCGATGCAGAAGCAGCCGATGGCCGTCAGCTTGCTGGCCTGGTCGAGGAGGGCGTCGCTGAGTCTGGTGCGCGAGCGGATTCCGAGGAAGTGCGCATCCTTGATCACATCGACCAGGGCCTGATCGTCCAGCGCCCCCGTTCGCTGAACGAGGCTGTCGTAGCCGGCGCGCCGGATCACGTCACCGGCCCTGTCGTTGATGCCCTCAAGCAGGACGAAATTGATCTTGTCTTTGGACAGCGAATGGACGGTCTTGGTCATAGGAGTTCCGGCGGGATGGTTGGCAGGGCAACGGATCGATCGATACAGGACCTCATGGTATAGCAGGACCGGGGAAACAGAAACCCGACGGCGTCGCGCCTTGCCGACATCACGCCACCGAGCGCCGACCTCAACGTGTGGCGTGTAGACTTGCCTCTGGATGATCAATGCAGCGATGGATTGCCGCCAGCATGCAAACCCTCAGCGACAAGGAAAGCCTGATTCACTACGGCCAGGACTGGACGCGCTTCTGGTCGCCGGCCCCGAGCCGCGTGGTGTTCCCCGAATCGATCGACGATGTCGTCGAAATCGTTCGGGAGGCTCAGCGCGACGGAACAGCGCTGGTGCCCAGCGGCGGCCGGACCGGGCTGTCGGGAGGTGCGACGGCCGCCGGCGGCGAAGTCGTGGTGGCGATGGATCGCATGCGCCGCATCGTCGACATCGACGACGCGGAACCGAGCATCCACGTGGAAGCGGGTCTGACGGTGGGCGCCCTGCAGGCGGCGGCCGAAGAGCGGGGCCTGTACTACCCGGTGGACTGGGCCGCGGCCGATTCCAGCCAGGTCGGCGGCAGCATTGCGACCAACGCCGGCGGTATCCGCGTCTTACGCTACGGGATGACCCGTGACTGGGTCAGAGGCCTGCGCGTGGTCACAGGCACGGGAGAAATTCTCGACCTCAATCGGGGCCTGATCAAGAACAACACGGGCCTGGACCTGCGCCATCTGATGACCGGTAGCGAAGGCACCCTCGGCATCATTGTCGAGGCCACCCTCGGGCTGCTCCCAACGCCCCCGGATCGGTCGGTGATGCTGCTTGGCTTTGCCGAACTGGGCTCCCTGATGCCCGCGCTCCGGACGCTGCGACAGTGCCTCGAGCTTTCGGCCTTCGAATTCTTCGACCGCGCGTCCATTCGGCACGTCTCCGCGGCCACCGGGCAGACCTTTCCCCTCGATATCGAGGCCTGCCGCTACTTTGCGGTGATTGAATTCGACGACGCGGGTGGCATGGCTCAGGAGGCCGCGCTGAACGCATTCGAGGCGCTGATGGACGCGGGTCAGGTCCTCGACGGCACCCTGAGCCAGTCCGGCGGTCAGGCGGCGGAGCTCTGGCTCTGGCGCGAAGCGATCAGCGAGTCCATCGCCGGTCACACGCCCTACAAGAACGACCTGTCGGTGCGCGTCAGCCGCGTCCCCGCGTTCCTCGAGGAACTCGATGCGCTGGTTTCCGAACACTACCCGGATCTGGAAGTGGTCTGGTTCGGCCATATCGGCGACGGCAATCTGCACATGAACGTGCTGCGGCCGGACGCGATGTCGATCGACGACTTCCATCGCCTGGGCCGCCGCCTGAGTCCGCTGGTTTTCGAACTCGTCGAGGCGCATCAGGGAAGCATCTCGGCCGAGCATGGCGTCGGTTTACTCAAGCGCGACGACCTGCACTGGTCGCGGTCGGCCGCGGAGATCGAGCTCATGCGCGCGATCAAGCGGCAATTCGACCCGGCGGGCATTCTCAACCCGGGCAAGGTCTATCAAGGATCCTCAGGCGCCTGATCGGGCAGGGGCACGCGCCAGCGGCTGGCCCTGTCGATCTGTTATCTTTTTCTACTGCCATACACGGCTGCCCGCGGCAGCCCCTACTGATGTCCAGACACAGGGATGAATTGATGAGACGTGTTTCAACGTGGATTGTTTTCCTCGGCTTGATCCTGACCGGCCTCGCCCAGGCCGCCGGTATGACCCTGAACGATATTGCTCGACTGCAGAGCGTCGGCCAGGTCGAGATCAGCCCGGATGGTCGATACGTGGCCTACACGGTGTCGGTGCCGCGCGACCTCGATCGGGAGGACGACGGACCGGCCTGGTCGGAGCTGTACCTCCTCGGGCCCGACGGCGAGTCCCGTCCCTTCATTACCGGAGCGGTGAACGTCGGCTCCATTGGCTGGCGCCCGACCCAGGACGCGATCAGCTTCCTGGCCAAGCGCGGCGACGACGAGCAGACGGCTCTGTACGCCATCCCCCAGCGAGGAGGCGAGGCCATGCGCCTGGCGAGCCTGCCCGGTGGCGTTTCGGCCTACAGTTTCAGTCCGGACGGGCAGTCGGTCGCGCTGATCGGTACGCCGCCGGTCGACGAGGATGTCGAATCGTTACAGGAGCGCGGCTTCAATCAGGTGATCTTCGAAGAGAATCTGCGTGAGAGAGCGCTGTACCTGCTCGACCTGTCCTCGGCGGCAAACGAGCCCGAACAGATCGACATCGAGGGCTCGGTCCAGTCCGTTCGATGGTCCCCGGACGGCGAGCGTCTTGCCCTGGCGGTCACGCCAAGGCAGCTGGTCGATGACACGCTGATGTTCAAGCGCATCCGCATCATCGACACGGACGGCGTCGAGCTGGGCCGCGTCGACAATCCCGGGAAGCTGGGCGATTT
>CAZDFS010000050.1:10487-15012 GCA_964504865.1 uncultured Wenzhouxiangella sp. | reverse complement strand
GACCCTCTTCAACGGCACCTTCGACTGGGTCTACGAGGAGGAGTTCGGCCTGCGCGACGGTTTCCGCTGGAGCCCCGATGGCGACCATCTGGCCATGATCGCTACCGATCAGGTCCGTGATCCGCGTGAGGGACGCCTGATCGTGACCGACCGCGACGGTGCGGGCTGGACCCATCTGATGGAAGGGATCGAGGGCCACGTTTGGGGCATCGACTGGACCGACAGCGGCGACATCCTCTACCTGATGCATGAAGGCGTGGAAACCCGCATCGGCCAGATCGCCCCGGACGGTGACAATGACCGCACGCTGATGCAGCAGGACGGCCTCATCGTCGGTCGCTTCAGCGCCAGCGCGGCAGGCCCGATCGCCCTGGCCGCCAGCAGGGCGGCGCACAGCACGGAAGTCTTCATGCTCGATCCCGGCGTCGGCCAGGTCGAGCGCATGACCACGACCAACCCCTGGCTCGACGAGATCGAGCTCGCCCGGCAGACCGTCTTCGACTACGAAGCCAGGGATGGCCTCGATCTGCAGGGTCTTCTCGTTTGGCCGCTCGACTACCGCGAGGGCGAGCGTTATCCGCTGATCCTCGCTGCCCACGGCGGCCCCGAGGCGCACTATTCCAACGGCTGGCTGACCAGCTACAACCTGCCCGCTCACCACGCGGCGGCGCAGGGGTACTTCATGTTCTATCCCAACTACCGGGGCAGCACCGGCCGCGGGGTGGGCTTCACCCTCAGCTCTCAGGAGCGGCCGGCCAAGGAGGAGTTCTCCGATCTCGTCGACGGCGTCGATGCCTTGATCGAGGCCGGCCTGGTCGACGGCAATCGCGTGGGTATCACCGGCGGCTCCTACGGCGGCTACGCCTCGGCCTGGGCGGCCACCTACTACACGGAACGGTTCGCCGCCGCGGTCATGAATGTGGGCCTGTCGGACAAGATCGCCATGTTCGGGACCTCCGATATTCCGCAAGAGCTCTACCTCGTGCACTACCGGACCTGGCCGTGGGAGAACTGGGAGCTGTTCCGTGAAGCCAGTCCCATCTACTACGCCGATCAGGCGCAGACCCCGATCCTGATCCTGCACGGCGACGCCGACCCCCGCGTCCATCCGACCCAGTCGATGATCCTCTATCGCTTCCTCAAGCTACAGGACAATCCGCCGCCCCTGCGCCTGGTTCTTTATCCGGGGGAGGGGCACGGTAATCGACGGGCAGCATCGCGCCTTGACTACAGCCTGCGGCTGATGCGCTGGATGGACCATTATCTGAAGGGTGACGGCGGTGACCCACCGCCCCATGCCCTTGACTACGGCCTGGCCGACGAGTCCTGAGCAGTGACCTCCGAGGCCGCAGTCCAGATCCTCGAGCGCCTGAATGCGACCAGCAGCAACACGCTGATGGCGCACCTGGGTATCGAGTACACCGCCGTCGGTGAGGGCTATCTCGAAGCGAAGATGCCCGTGACCGCCAATCACCATCAGCCCATGGGCATCCTCCACGGCGGCGCCAGCGCCGCCCTGGCCGAGTCCGTGGGCAGTGCCGCCTCGGCCCTGCAGCTGGACCTGAGTCGACAGTTCGCCGTCGGCCTGGCGCTCGACATCAACCATCTCAAGAGCATGACCGAGGGCCAGGTGACCGCCCGCGCCGAGGCCATTCATCTCGGCCGCTCGACGCACCTCTGGGATATCCGCCTGCGCAACGAGAAGGGGCAGACCACTGCCGTGTCGCGTTTGAGCATGATGGTGCTCGACCGGGATTAGCGAAGGGCCGCCCGCCGACTACTCGGCGGGCGAGACCGCAACGCGAATTCGCAGGCGCTCGCCAGGATGCTGTCGAGTTCGCGTGTGGTAGAGGCGGCCGCCGTACTCATAGGTGACTCGATAGCCGTCGGCCACCGTGCTTTCCTGGACATCCCGCTCGATCCGGCAGCGCTCCTGCGTGACCGGCCGATAGGCATCGGGCCCGCGGTGCTGGCGGTCGACGTCGCGTCCGATGGAGCCCCCGAGGGCCGCGCCAGCCACCGTCGCGGCGCGGCGGCCGTTGCCACTGCCGAACTGATTGCCGATCACGCCACCGATGATGGCGCCGAAGATCGTGCCGGTCCGGCTGCGTCGGCCGCGGTCCACGCGCACGTAGCGGTCTTCCTCCCAGCAGATCTCGCGCTCGATAGGGGTTCGTTCCAGCCGGTACTCCGGTCTGACATCAAGCACGGGCACCTCGAGGAAATGGTCGCCCCCCGCCTGAGCGAGGCCGGTGACGAGGGACAGTAGAGCGAGGGCGGTGATTCCTTTCATGATTCAACTCCTTGGCTGGATGGCGGGCGATGCCCGTAGGCCAAGGTTATGGGTAGATGGCTGAATCGACTCTGAATCGCTCCTGCCGCAAAGCGGCGGGTCCCGACCGAGTCGCCGGGGCAGGAGGCGCGGCGAAGCTCAATCCTCGCCCTGGCGCTTTTCCAGCTCTGCCGTGGCGTGATCGGGGAGCTCGATGCCGAGCTTCTTTGCCCGCCGAAGCCACTGCTGTCGGGCGGCGTTGCGGAGGTCCTCGGTCGTGTCGCTTTCATCGACGATCTCCAGGCCCAGGAGGGTCTCGATCACGTCCTCCATGGTGACAACCCCGGCGAAGCCGCCGTACTCGTCGACGACGACGGCAAAGTGTTCCTGATCGGCCAGGATCTGGCTGAACAGCGCGCGGAGATTGATGAACTCGGGCACGAAGAGAACATCACGCCGCATGTCGGCGAGCGTTCGATCACCGCGCCCCCGCGCCAGCTCGAGCATGATTTCAGATTTGAGGACGTAGCCCTTGATGTCCTCGTCCGAGTCGCCGTAGATCGGCAGGCGGGAGTAGGGGATTTCGTCGTGCTCTTCGATGATGTCCGCAAGCTGACGGTCCTGCTGGAAGCGTAGAACGGCGACGCGGGGCGTCATGATGTCTTCGACCCGGATCGCCGAGAAGCGAATCAGGTTGAGAAAGATGTTCGACTCCTCTTCCTCGAAGACGCCCTCCTGATGCCCGGTCTTGGCGAGCAGGCGAAACTCTTCCCGGCTCACGGTGGGTCCGTCCTTGCGGCTGGCCAGCAGTCTGGTGAGGAACTGCGACAGGATGACCAGCGGCCAGGTGAGGATGATCAGGATGCCGCAGGTATGGGCCGTAAAGGCGGAAAGCTGCTTGGAATAGGTGGCGCCCAGCGTCTTCGGGATGATTTCCGAGAAGATCAGAATCAACAGGGTGACGACGGCAGAGGTGACGGCCACCCAGGCCTGGCCGAACAGATTGAGTGATTGCGCGCCGACGCCCGCCGCGCCGAAGGTATGAGCGACGGTGTTCAGCGACAGGATGGCCGACAGGGGGCGATCGATCTCTTTCTTCAGCTTGTCCAGCTTCTTCCCCGCGGCGGACCCTCGTTCGTTCATCAACGCCACGTGGGAGGAGGGCACCGATAGAAGGGCCGCCTCCAGGATCGAGCACAGGAAGGACACGCCCACGGCGAGGAACAGATAGAAGAACAGCAGCAGCATTGCGAAGTCTGGGCAGGGAGGATTCCACGCCAGTATAGCGTCCCTTGTCGCGCGCTGATTCGAGTAATCGGTTCAGGTCCGATCACTCACTTCTGCTAGAATTCGCGCTGATTTGATACGGGGTCGAAATCGATGCGACGCAGACTCGAGACCGCGCTGGCAGCGCTGGCAATCCTGGTACTCAGCGCTTGCTCAGACGGCGAGGGGCCCTCGAGCTCGGAACAGGCGCGTTGGGTTCGCATGGCCAGCGTCGAGGCGGCGCAGCTGGGTCGAATCACCCTGTCCGGCACGATCGAGGCTCGCTATGAAACGCCCGTCGCCTTTCAGGTCGGCGGGCGCGTGATGGAACGCTCGGTGGATGCCGGCCAGGCGGTCAGCTCGGGCCAGCTGTTGTTCCGTCTCGATCCTCGCGATCTCGAACAAGCCGTGCGCGTGGCCCAGGCCGACCTCGATACGGCGGTTGCGGAACTGGCCACCGCCGAGGCGGAAACGCGACGCAGCCGTGACCTGATGTCGCGCGAATTCATCAGCGACCAGGCCTTCGAGCAGGTGGAGCTCGCCGAGCGCGCCAGCCGCGAACGCGTCGGCGCGGCGCAGGCCCGTCTCGAGCAGGCCCGCAATGCACTCGACTACGCCAGCCTGACGGCCACGGAGCCAGGCATTCTCGTCGACGTCGTCGGTGAGCCGGGCCAGATCGTTGCCGCCGGTCAGACGATGGCGGTGATCGCCGCCGATGGGCCACGCGAAGTGGAGGTGTCTCTTCCCGGGTCCATTGGTGTCCCGGCCCAGGCGACCTTGCTCACGGACGACGGGGCGTCCTTCGACCTCGTCCTGAGGGAGTCGGCCGGCGCCGCCGACCAGAGCACGCGGACCTGGCAGGCGCGCTATCGCTTCGACCGGATCGAACAGGTCGTGGTCAATCTGATGCTGGGGGGGCTGCCCCCGCCGGTCGGCATGTTGGCCTTCATCAGCGGCTCGATCTCGCGCACGCCGGTGCATCAGATC
>CAZDFS010000050.1:6977-10477 GCA_964504865.1 uncultured Wenzhouxiangella sp. | reverse complement strand
GACGACGAAGCCGGGCTGCGCCTGGGCAGCGTCGTGCGCGTTGCCCTCGAGCGTTCCCTGCCGGGTGATGTCCTGCAGGTGCCGATCGCTGCCCTCAACGAGCGCGGGCAGGGCGCGCAGCTCTGGCACATTGTCGAAGGTCGGGCGCAGGCGATTCCGGCGGTCGTCGTCAGCCTGGATGGTGAACACGCCTATGTCCTCGCCGATCTGCAGCCCGGCGATGAAGTGATCGCCCTTGGCACGCACCTTTTGCAGCCGGGCATGCCGGTTCGGGCCCTGGCGCAGGACTGAGGACAGCGACGGTGCCCATTCCGAATCTGTCACGCATTGCTGCCAGCCATCGCTCGGTTACGCTGTTCTTCCTGATCCTGTCGATCCTGGGCGGAATCTACGCGTTTCTCGCACTCGGGCGGGCCGAGGATCCGTCCTTCACGGTTCGAGTGATGGTGGTCTCGGCACAGTGGCCCGGGGCGACGGTGGAGGAGCTCGAAGATCAGGTCGTCGACCGTCTGGAAAAGCGTATCCAGGAGGTCGAGAATCTTTATCGCATCGAAACAACGATCCGGCCGGGCCGCGCCGATCTTCTGGTCGAGTTCTTCGACTACACGCCGAGCGAGCGCTTACCCGATCTGTTCTACGAGGTGCGCAAACGCATGCTCGACGAACAGCGTCAGCTGCCGCCCGGCGTGATCGGCCCGATCGTCAACGACGATTTTTCCGACGTCTACTTCGGCCTGTTGGCCCTGACGGCGCCGGATCTGCCGATGCGCGACCTGACCCGTCAGGCTGAACACATTCGCGACCGTCTGCGGCGCGTTGACGGCGTGGCCAAGGCCCTGCTGCTCGGCGAGCGACCGCAGCGCGTCTTCGTCGACTTCGACAATGCCAGGCTGGTCAATCTGGGCCTCTCGCCCGCGGCCATCTTCAGCGCGATCCAGGCCCACAATGCCCTGGTGGCTTCCGGTCAGGTCGACACCCGCGGGCCTCGCCTCTATCTGCGGATGCGCCGTGACCTGTCCGATCTCGATGCCTTGCGCAGCGTGCCGATTCGCTCGGGTGAGCGGATCATCCGCCTCGGTGATATCGCCACCGTCAGCCAGGGCTATCAGGACCCACCCGAGTTTCTGATCCGGGCCAATGGGGAGGACGCGCTCGTCCTGGGGATCGTCATGGCCTCGGGCACCAACGGACTCGCCCTGGGCGAGCGCCTGGCCGACTTCGTCGAGGCGGAACGAGCGCGCCTTCCCCTTGGCATGTCGCTTGGCGTCCTGAATGATCAGTCCGAGGCGATTGGCGAGGCGGTCAGCCTGTTTCAGGTCAAGTTCCTGATCGCCGTGCTGGTCGTGATGTTGATCAGCTTCCTTGCGATCGGTCTGCGCGCGGGTCTGGTCGTGGGCATCGCGATCCCCGTCACCCTGGGCCTGACCTTCATGCTGATGCAGCTGACGGGCATGAATCTCGATCGCATCACCCTGGGTGCTCTCATCATCGCCCTGGGCCTGCTCGTCGACGATGCGATCATTGCCATCGAGATGATGCTCGTCAAGATGGACGAGGGCCTGAAGCGCCTCGACGCGGCCGCCTATGCCTGGCGAGCGACGGCGGCACCGATGCTCTTCGGAACCCTGGTTACCGTGGCGGGCTTCGTGCCCATCGGGTTTGCCCAGTCCGGCGTCGGCGAATACGCCGGCAATATCTTCTGGGTCCTGGCCTTTGCGCTGCTGCTGTCCTGGCTGGTGGCGGTCACCTTTACGCCCTATCTCGGGTCGGTGCTGCTGCGGGAACAGGACGGCGACCACGCGCAGGAGGACTATCGCAGCGGCCCCTATCGTCGCTTGCGGGCCTGGGTGGAAGTCTGCGTCGACCACGACTACAAGGTCGTCATCGCAACCGTGCTGGTTCTGCTGCTTGCCGCCGTCGGACTGGCAGGACCTGTCGCCAAGCAGTTCTTTCCGGGTTCGGACCGGCCCGAGGTGGTGGTCAGTGTCTTCCTGTCCCAGGGCAGCTCCATCGCACTCACCAACGACACCGCCCGGCGCCTCGAGGCGTTTCTTCAGGCGCGCTCTGAAGTCAGAAGCCTTGCAACCTACGTGGGCGCCGGCGCCCCGCGCTTTTTCATCTCGGCCAACCCCGAGCAGCCGGATCCGGCCTTCGCCAAGCTCATCGCAGTCACCGATGGTCCGGCGTCCCGCGATGCTCTGATTCGGGATCTGAACGCTCATGTCGCCGGCGGCGCTTTTCCCGAAGCCCGCGTCCGCGTGTCGCAGTTGCTCTACGGGCCGCCGGTGGTCTGGCCGGTCATGTTCCGGGTGGTGGGGGACGATCCGAATGCGCTGCGGGCAGTGGCCTATCGGGTTCGCGACATCATGCAGGCGCACGCCAATATCGTTGATCCGCACCTCGAGTGGGACGAGCGCGTGCCGGTGGCCTGGCTGGATTTCGACCCCGAGCGCCTGCGGATGCTCGGCCTGACGCCCCAGTCCGTTGCCGAGCAGCTGGAGTTCCAGAGCCAGGGGCTTGCGATAGACCGGATTCGACAGGACATTCGGTCGGTTCAGCTTCGCGTTCGCGGGCTCAATCCGAACGGGCGCATCGATCCGCTGGCCCTCGAACTCGTCAATGAACAGGGCGCCAAGGTCCCGCTGGCTCAGGTCGGGCAGCTGCAGGTGCGCTACGAGCGACCGGTCATCAAGCGCTATAACCGCCAGCCTTTCGTCGCCGTTCAGGCCGATATTCGCGATGCCCAGCCCAACGACGTCACCCGCGAGCTCTGGGCTCAGTTCGAGTCGCTGCGGGCGTCCCTGCCGCCGGGAATGCACCTGGACATCGGCGGGTCGACGGAGCAATCGGGCAAGGCCAATGCATCGCTGCAGAAACTGATGCCGCTCATGGTGGCCCTGATGCTGATCTTCACCATGCTGCAGATGCAGACCTTTCGCGGTCTTGCCGTTGTTGTGGCCACGGCGCCGCTCGGCCTGATCGGGGCAGTGCTCGCCCTGCTCCTGTTCAATCAGCCCTTTGGCTTCGTGGCACTGCTCGGGCTGATCGGTCTGGCGGGCATCCTGATGCGGAATACGCTGATCCTGACTCAGCAGGTCGCCGACAATCTCAACGCCGGAGACCCGCCCCGTCAGGCCATCGTCGAAGCCTCGGTTCGTCGGGCCCGTCCGGTGGTCCTCACGGCGCTGGCAGCGGCGCTCGCATTCGTGCCGCTGACCCTGAACAGCTTCTGGGGCCCCCTGGCCTACGTGCTGATCGGCGGAGTCATCGTGGGCACGGCGATCACGCTGCTGTTCGTGCCCGCGCTGTATGCGCTGATGATGCGCAGCCGCGGCTGAAGGTCAGGGCCCGGGGCGCCCGCTGGAAAGCGTCAGGCCGCCTTCGACGAGCTATTGCTGCCGCCTCGATTGCGTCGGCGACGCCGTCTGGGCTTCTGGTCGGTGCTTCCCCGCTGACCGGCGCGGCCTTTCTGTCCCTGACCACGCTGCGTCCTTGTCGGG
>CAZDFS010000050.1:2772-6965 GCA_964504865.1 uncultured Wenzhouxiangella sp. | reverse complement strand
TAGTCCTCCGGAACGTTCGGAATCTCGAAGTTGACCACGTGCGGCAGCTGGTCGATGTCCAGCCCGCGCGCGGCGATGTCCGTTGCCACGAGGACCCGGATGCTGCGCTTTTTGAAATCAGCGAGGGCCCGGGTGCGCGCGCCCTGACTCTTGTTGCCGTGGATGGCGGCGGCGGGAAGGCCATCGCTGTTGAGTTGCTTGGCCAGGCGATTGGCGCCGTGCTTGGTGCGGGTGAAGACCAGCACCTGCTCCCAGCGCTGGTCCGCGATCATCCAGGACAGGAGCTCTCGCTTCCGGCCCTGATCGACGTGAATCGCTTCCTGAGCGATGGCTTCCACGGTGGAGTTCGGTGGCGCCGTTTCAATGCTGATCGGGTCCTGGAGATAGCGACCGGCCATGGCGCGGATCTCCTTGGAGAAGGTCGCCGAGAAGAGTAGCGTCTGGCGCTCCTTCGGTACGGCTCTGACGATCCGATCAATGGCGGGCCGGAAGCCCATGTCGAGCATGCGGTCGGCTTCATCGAGGACCAGCGTGGTGATGCCATCGAGGCGCACGGTTCGCCGATCGATATGATCGATGAGACGGCCAGGTGTCGCAATCAGCACGTCCACGCCTCGGCGCAGCTTGTCGATCTGCGGGTTGATGTTCACGCCGCCGAAAACCTCCAGAGAACGCACCGACAGGTGGCGACCGTAGGCCTTGAGGTTGGCATGAATCTGCGCCGCCAGCTCGCGCGTTGGCGTCAGAATAAGCACCGATGGCCCCTTCCTGGGCTGCGCTTCAGCCAGGCGGTGCAGGATCGGTAGGGTGAATGCGGCCGTCTTGCCGGTGCCGGTCTGGGCCGAAGCCATCAGGTCTGCGCCGTTGAGAACTTCTGGAATGGCTTGTTCCTGGATGGGGGTGGGTTGCTCATAGCCCTGTTCCTTGACGGCACGAGCAAGTTCGGCGCGGAGGCCGAGACGATCAAATGACATGCGGGGGTAACCTAAATCTGGGGATCAGGGCGGATGTGTCCGGGTCGGCAGGAGCCGGTCCGGTTCTGGTCGCGTGTGAGCCCTGATCTGCCCGCCACTCGGCCCTTGTCCCTTCCAGAATCTGTCAGACCCTGAAAGAGATCAGCGGCCAAGATACCATGAAAGCGGGGGCAAGTCGCTGTCTTCGCGCGCAGGGCGCGAGACGCGGCGGGCCTGGTGGGCGGTGAGAAATGCAATGGTCGGGCAATGATCAAACAGACGTCTGAACGCGCCGGAGGGTCTCGATGGGGTCCCGAACGATCCCGCTTCCTGATCGATCGAGGGCTTCCCCCTGTTTTTCCGCCGCGCGTCAACAAGGCCTCGGTCGAGATCGAGGCCGCCCTGGCCCTGGTCGCGGCCATCGCCATCGCCGTCGTCTTCGAGGCGCCGCAGTGGACTGCCTATCACCAGAAAGCGCTGCATTCGTTTGCTTTCGGTGTTTATCTCGGCGCCCTGCTGTCGCCTGATCGAACCTTCTGCGATCGACTCGAGTCCTGGCTTCAGGCGCTGCTGGGGATCCTCTATGCCTTGACCTGGTTCGTCGCCGCTGATCGCACTGGGGTCTGGCTGGTGCTCGTCGTGCCCGCCGGACTCCTTGTCGCGATCCTTGGCAATCAGCTGCAGCGTCGGCTCTTGAGCTGGAGCTGACGCCCGTCGCCTCCGGTCCCGGCGCGCGGGGGACCTCGGATTCAGGCTGCGCGAAGCGCGATTGCAAGTCGGAACGGTCGCAGATCGTGGGCTGCGACCCGAGTAACAGAAGCGGGCACGCGCTGATCGTTTCCCCGACCGGTGCGTCTTGCCAGCGGCCACTCGCAGTCGCCGAAGCCAGCGCGAGTGATCCCGCAAAGACAGGTCTTAAGCTTTCACTCGAAGGCTTTTCGCCATCTCTGTCGCGCCCGGGCAGAGTTATTCAGCGGTTTCCTAGAAGGTGGACAGGCCCGTGGCTTCCATCACTCGATAGCGCCAGTAGCGCAGGCTCGAATCATCGGCGTAGGCGGCGTAGGGCAGGCTGTGCAGCCGGCCATCGTGATTGTCCCAGCGATCGTCGAAGAACGCCTTCGCCGCCACGATCGTCGGATGCGCGGCATCGGCCAGAAGCAGCGCCTGGGTTTCGAGGTTGAACCCATCCAGATTGCGGCGGGTGTAGTTTGCCGAGCCCAGGAGCAGGGACGCGGGGCCGTTCAGGGGGACGTGGAGCAGGTGTTTGTAATGGCACTGTTCGCCGCGCGTATTGCACCAGCGGATCGGGACGCCGCTCGAGGTCAGCTCCAGAGCAGCCTGCCTGTTGGGCACCCCGTCCTTCTTTCTGCCGAACGCGTCTTCGCTGGGATCCAGGAGCAGGCGAAGGTGGACGCCCCTGGCATGCGCCTGCTCGATGGCATGCATCACCTCGCGGTGGGCGAGGTAGAACACGGCGATATCGATTCGGTCGCCGGCCTCGGCCCGATCGAGTAGCGCGATCAGCTCGTCCCGAATCGCCGCTTCGCTGAGAATGGTGATCTTCGCCCCCGCGTCCGGCGCGTCCGCCTCGGCCGTCCGCCCGCCTTGCCAGTCCGCGTCGCTGCCCGAGAAGCTCGCCGTCGCCGCCATGGTTTGCAGCAGATCGAGGGCCGCCGCTCCGGAAAAGACCAGCCCCAGATTGCTGTGTCGCGAGCTCGCGTCATGGCTGTTGCCGGTGGTCACCATGCCGGTCCACCCTGGCCCCTGATCGACCACCAGGGCTTTGCGGTGGTTGGCTTTGAAATTGAGCAGACGCAGGTAGGTGCGCAGGGTTACCGGGTCGCCGCCGACCGGGTTGGGCAGCCATCCCGAGGTGTTGTTGCCGAGGTATCGGCAGCACAGGCGCCAGACGCCTGACCACAGGGGGTTGGAATCGGGCAGGGCGGTCAGCTGGGTCTCGATGACCTCGACGCCGCCGGCTTCGGCCCGGTCCAGAAGGGGAGACTCGACGCCGCCGTAGAGGCGATTGAAGGGATCGGTGATCAGGACAACTCTCATGTCGGGGACGCGCTGCTTGCGCTCGATCAGGGCATCGATGACCTGGCTCGACAGCGGTCGATGATCTTCATCGGCTGCGCCGGCGAACTGATTGATAAGAAACATCTCGAGCACGACGAGCTGATCCGCCTGCGCGATCAGGGCCAGCATGCGCTCGAAGATTTCCGTGCTTTGCAGCTGCTGGCCGTCGGGGGCGATCCAGGTGGCGTCGACGAGCAGTTCGACCGCCTGGGCTGCCTTCGGCTCGAAGCTGGCGTTCAGGCCGTTGGGCAGGGGCTTGTTCAAATGCCAGAGCGCGGTGCCGCTATAAAGCACCAGCAGCGCCAGGACCCAGGCTCGTGGCCGAAGGAGGATGCGGAGCGGGCTCGACGCACGCGAGGGCGGATTGTTGACCATGGGCACCGATGGTAAGTTAGCGCACGGTGTCCGGCAATGGTCGGCATCCGCAGCTAGCGCTGGTTACAGCCATTCATCCCTTGTTTAAGGAGAAGCAACAATGAGCGTCGCAAAAGTCATCGAAATTTCGTCCTCCTCCACCGTGTCCTTCGAGGATGCGATCGAGCAGGGCCTGAAGCGAGCCGAGTCGAGCCTCAACAACGTCAAGGGCGCCTGGATCGCGGAGCAGAAAGTGGATTTTGAAAACGGAAAGATCAGCAACTACCGCGTCATCATGCGCGTGACGTTCATCCTCGATTGAGCGGGCCAGCTCGCCGGCCGCGCTGGCAGGTGCCGCGCGGCATGACTCAGGGCCGGACTTCGATTGCCGTGATTTCGGCCAGCGGCACGGGTCGGATGAATTGGCCCATCCGGTTCTGAGTCTGGAGATCCAGCTGGTCCTCGCCGAGGCCTTCGAGCCGGCCGGTGAGCTGGGTGCCGTCGACGAAATCGATGCGAATCAGATCGCCGAGGTGCTGATCCAGGGCTTCGAGGGGAACGCTGACCCAGCCGGGCGGTCGTCCAACGACGATGGTCCTCTCTTGCTTGTCCTCGGAACGAAGGATGCCCGTGGTCTGAGCCTCTTCCTCCTCGGAGTCGCCGTCGTTTACTACCACGCCGGTCACGCCCACCACAGCGATGAAGCTATTTACGGTGAAAAGGCCTTGCGTGATGGACGCGTGGCGGCCTTCACGGTCGCAGCGGCTTCCGTTCTGGCAGGGGCGGTGCCTTTCTCGATCGCCGGTT
>CAZDFS010000050.1:0-2762 GCA_964504865.1 uncultured Wenzhouxiangella sp. | reverse complement strand
AGGGTTTTGGCAATGTTTCTCAATATGCCATCGAGCTCTACCAGCAGATGGGCGACCGCATGCAGGAGATCACCCACGAGGAGCTCGGCGGCGCTTCGGTGGCTGTTGACGGAACCTCGTTCAGCTCCAGGTCGACGAAGGGCCCGTCGTCGAGGGCATAACTCATTTCGAGGCGCTGGATGAGGTCCCGATCGAAGGCCTGGGTGACGTCGGCCAGGGGCAGTTCCTCGGCCGGCCGGAGTCGAAGCGATACGGCGGATCCGGGATTCTGGAGGTAGTGCTGAAAGGCGGCTTGAGCGATCCCGTTCGGTTCGAGTCCAAGATCGCTCCATCCACGCAGCCAGGCGCGGAACTGCCGCGCCCGCAGCCTGTCGAGACCATCTTCCGGCGGCTGGCAGGCCTGGTCGATTCGGCGCAGCAAGCCGAGATCGCGCAGGCGGTAGTCCACTGCGACCAGCCTGCCCTTGTCGAGCGGGATGCTCGTACCGTTCCACTGCCGAAGCCAGGAGAATTGATCCAGTTGCCAGCGCTGTGACGTCTCTGCCAGCCCTCGCGCCGCGGCCTGAAAATCGAACTCGGCATGCTCACCCTCGATCGTGGCGGAGACATCAAGATCGACCTCCAGCCGCCCGTAGTCCAGCGCGAGAAGATCGCCCAGGGTCATGTCTTCCAGGCCCGCGCAGGCATCGGCGCGGAAGGGCAGGATCAGGCCCAGCACATCCAGCCGCCACGACGCCATCTGAGTAGCGATGGGAAGTCGCAGTCCCCGCAGATAGAAGGACCACTGTTGCCGATCGGTGGACTGGCGGGGTCGAGAACGCAGGGCAGTCAGCGCGCTCAGGTCGCCGTTGATGAGAACGAGGGAGTCGGCCCGGACCGGGTCGGACGCCCCCGTGGGTTGAAACTCCAGGCGACGAACAGTGGCTCGCCCTCGCGGATCGATCCAGACGGACTCCCAGCTCAATCGGCCGTAGCTCGACAGGGTGTCTGCCGCGCGAGCGAGCTGATCGCCGACGACGCTGAGCCGGTGAAGATAGAACGCAGCCGCCAGAGCCATCGCGATGATGAGTAACGCAAGTACCCCCTTTTTCATGTCGAGAAGTCTAGCCGCGCCACCTCATTCCTCTGTGATTTCCGGGAGGCGGGCACTCATCAGGGCGCCGGCGAGTCCCATCCCCGCCAGGATAAGAATGACGATGGCCAGAGAGACGACCTCGGTCAAGAAGCCGATCATGCCTGCGGCCAGCAGCAGGATGCCGATGACCGTATTGCTCACGGCGATGTAGTCCGTTCGCTTGTTGCCGCCTGCCAGATCGACAACGTAGGTTTTTCGACCCAGTCTGACGCCCGAGTGGGCGATCATGAGAAGGAAGAAGAAGACGGGATAGAGCCAGGGCGAGCTCGCCAGCGATGACGACGCCCAGGTCAATCCGACCAGCCCGATCCCGGTCAGCGCCGCGCCCGCGCCCGCCCAGACCATGACCCGGCGGCTCGAGCGATCGGCGAAGCGGCCCCAGAACGGGGCCGACACAAGGCTGGCCAGCCCGTCAGCCACGACGAAAAGCCCGAGCACGAGCAGGGCCCCGTCCGTGTTCTCCCGCGCCAGCAGAATGAAGAAGGGGGCGCTGAGCGCGGAGCAGAGGAGCAGGGCGCGGGCGATCACGAACTGCCGAAACGGCGGGTCGCTTCGCAGAAGCTCCAGGCGTGCGATCGCCGACGAGATCGCGTTCCCGCCCCCGTCTGTGGCCCCGGGATACTCGCGAATCAGCGCGTAGCACACGGCGCCGAGCAGCCAGAGGCCGCCGGCCAGGCTCAGGAGAACGAGATAGGTCGCGATGTTCGACTCCTGCTGCCCCTGGGTCAGCAGGAGCCAGACACCGACACCGACCGTGACCAGGCCGGCGACGAATTCGGACCATCCGCTGACCCGGCCGCGGCGGGTCTTGGGGACGGTTTTCCCCAGAACATCCTTCGACGCCACTGAACACAGGCCCCGAGAGAGGCTGAAGACCACCAGCGCTGCGAGCAGTGCCAGGCCCGCTGCCACCCCCGTGAGATAGAGCGCGACGCCGGCCATACTGAAGACCGCTGCGGCTTGCAGTAGGCAGCCGAGAACGAATACCCATTTCCGCACTTCACGCTGGCGGACGAAGCTGGCGATGAACAGCTGCGGCACCATGGAGCCAGACTCTCGAATCGGGACGAGGAAGGCCGTGAACAGCGCCGGTGCGCCGAGGGAGCCCATAAGCCAGGCGAGGATCGTTTTCGGGTTGGCGATGGCGTCACCCAGCTTGGTAAAGAACTGGGTGATGATCTGCAGCAGGAAATTGCCGGGAACGACGCGGCAGGCGCGGTCGTCGATATCCTTGCAGACGCGCGCATCCTCTTCGTTGACGAGCAGTTGATAAGCGCGCTCGACGCCGCTGGCGTGAAGCGCCTTTTCCCGGAGCTGTTCGAGTTTCATGAGTCTGTCGGGTCGTCGTGCATCGCAGCAACCGGGGAGCGCCATTCCTCAACGCGCACAAGCACACCCAGCCAGCCTGAATCGAAATACTCGACCCGATCGGGCCTGACCGTGCGTGATTGTTCGAGCTGATGGGCGAGAAGACCGGCGCCTTCGAGACCACCGTCACCGTGGATATCGAAGACTACTACCGCCGCTACGGCGCAATGGTAATGCGCAGATGTCGCGCACTGCTGAAAGATGAGGATGAGGCGATGGACGCCGCGCAGGACACCTTCGTCCGGCTCCTGAAGTACGC
>CAZDFS010000049.1:25088-26085 GCA_964504865.1 uncultured Wenzhouxiangella sp. | reverse complement strand
AGACAGCAGTCTGGTCGGTCGTCGAGCAGTCCTGGGTCGACGATGCCGAAGAGACGGGCGAATGGCCAACTGGCTACGTCGCCGGGGAGTATTCGAGCTGGGGCGAAACCGACGCGATCCCTTCCAACCTGGCGCAAGCCGATGCCAGCGTGCGCTTTGGCGACGAATCCACAACGACCGTCTTCTATGAGGTCAAGCCCGTGACGATCTCCATCAATGGAGACACGGCCGTTGTGAACTACTGCTCGACGGTTGTCTCGGAGAACAGCGCAGGTGAACGGGAGCGCGAGGTGTCGGCAGTGACCGAGACCTTAGTGCGCCGTGATGGCGCCTGGCTCTTCCTGGCTTCTTCCGGCTGGAGCCCGGATCTGAACTGATCGGGAATCCGTCCGTACGGGCGCAGTAGCATCGCTTCAGCGCCCGTGCATTTTTGATCCAGTCAGCGGCAGTCTCCGATACGCCGATGTCCGCCTCCGCATCGCAGGATGTCGTCGAGGCGGGTGGGACGTGGGCAGCCAATTCGGGTGGGGGCGGGACAGGAGGAGTCCACCGCGCGGCAGTCGGCTGACGACCTCAGATGATTTCCTGAAGCGGTTGTGGGCCTCAGCCTGTCTCCAGACCGCATGCCTGCCGACTACTTTCCAGAGTGGCCGCCATGGGCGCCGGCATCTCCATGGGCCAGTCCGCGTCCAGCCATCTGCAAAGCCCGGCATCGGCAAAGTAATCCATCGACTGGCCAAGTTCGGGCGTAAACATCGCCGGTCGCTGACGCCAGCTGTCCAGCGATTCGTTCAGGACCTGCTCCGCCTCATCCATTCGCCCCAGCCGTCGCAGCAGGTCAGCCACCAGGCTGCGGGTGGCAAGGGTGTTGCCGTGCAGCGGAGGGAGATGCTGTTCCCGGGAACGCAGCGTTTCGGTGGCGAGCGCGAGCGCTGAGGTATGTTCGCCCTTCGCGCGCAGGACTTCGACTTTGACGTGGCGAGACAGGTCGACGAGT
>CAZDFS010000049.1:24541-25078 GCA_964504865.1 uncultured Wenzhouxiangella sp. | reverse complement strand
CGTGCAGCCGCTGGGCCATGGCCAGGCCCTTGTCAGCGACCTGATCGGCTTCGGACAGCTTGCCGGCCGTCACCAGATACAGCACCAGCTTTTCGTACGACAGGACGTGGTCCCAATGGTCTCCGGGTAGATTCGCCTCACTGATGGCGATCGACTGGCGAATGTCGTCCAGCGCTTCGTCGATTCGGCCGAGGTAATAGAGGCAGCGGGACCGATTGGTCAGCCCCTGGGCGATCAGGTTGTGGGTCTCAGGCAGGAAGGAACGGCGCAGGCGCAGCACCTCATCGATGCTCTCCAGTGCCAGGGTGAAATTCCCCATTCGCAGGTGACTCAGTCCGCGGATGGTGTAGGAGTTCGCCATATTGCGGGCGCTGTCCGGCAACAGTTTGCGCCAGGCCACGATGGCCTCATCCGTTTCAAGGGCCGCGATCACCCCTACAGCCACCGCTTCCTCGCCGACATCGAGCTGGCCGACGGGCGCGTGGTCACGGCCCACGTGCCCAACACCGGCAGCATGGCGACGTGCTGGCAGCCCGG
>CAZDFS010000049.1:19088-24531 GCA_964504865.1 uncultured Wenzhouxiangella sp. | reverse complement strand
AGTTCGCGAAGGTGGTAATACACCGACCCGACCCGATGCAGGCTGTGGATCGTGTTCGGGTGGTCGGGACCCAGAGCATCCAGCCTCAATTCATAGGAGGCCTGCATCGCTTCCAGCATTTGCGGGTATCGGGCGGTGCGGCTGAATACGCGACCGAGCATCATATAGCTCTCGGCCGTGTCGTCCAGATCTGCCGCTGCCGATTCGCGCAGGCTGATGGCGATTCTGAACAGCGCCTCGGCGCGCGAGAATTCCGACAGTCCCCAATAGACCTGGCCCAGATTGTGCGCAAGGTCCGCGCGCACCAGCGGGGCGGATTCGAGGTCGTCCAGGCGACTCACCCCTCTTGCCATCAGGTCCATCACCGTCGACTCGCCGTTGATATTGAACTCAGGTGTCAGTGAGTCCCCCGCAGAGAAAACGTCGAGCATGAACTGGGCGACCTGCGTCGCCTTGTCCGCTTCGAGCTGGGCTCTCTGGGATTCTGCCGCGGCCGCTTCGCGCAGGCGATGTTCCCGCTGGAGGGCCGCGCCCACGAGCACGCAGACCAGCACGCCGGCCGCGACGAATCGGTAGTTGCGAATCACATAGCGCCGGGTGCGGTAGAGCACCGTCTGCTTCTGTGCGGTCACCGGTCGCCGCTCCAGGTAGCGGGTCAGGTCCTCGGCCATGGCGGCGGCGCTTGGGTACCGATGCTGCGGTTGCCGTTGCATGGCCTTGAGCACGATCGCGTCCAGATCGCCCTTGAGCTGACGACGATCGGAGGCGTCCGCCAGCGCAGAGGGAAGGGGGGCTGCATCCGACAGGATCGCGTCATCCAGGCGTTTGCCCGAGTGCAGCCACGGGTGCTTTCCGCACAGGGCCTCGAAGAGAAGCAAGCCCATGGCGTAGACGTCCGTCGCCACGGTGATCGGTTCGTCCAGCACCTGTTCCGGTGCGGCATAGGCCGGCGTGCGTGGCTGATAGTGGGTCAGCGTGAGCTTCGCATCGTCCAGACGCTTTGCGATGCCGAAGTCCAACAACCTGGGCTCCCCGCGCTGATCCACCCGGATATTGCCCGGCTTGATGTCGCGATGAACCACCAGCTGGCGATGGGCAAAATCGACGGCGGCAAGAAGTTTGATCACCATCTCGACCCGCTGGCGAACGGTCAATGTGCCCATCACCTCGGTGAAAGGCTTGCCCTCTATATATTCCATCGCGAGCCACGGCGTCCCGTCGTCGGTGACGCCGACCTGCAGCAGCCTTGCGATATTCGGATGATCCAGGCGGGCCAGGATGGCCTGTTCGGCGCGGAAGCGGCGAGTTGACTCACTGCCGGCAAAACGCGCCCGCAGAATCTTGATCGCCGCCACGCCGCCCACATCCATTCGCTCGGCCAGGTAGACCCGGCCGCCGCCGCCTTCACCGAGCAGGCGCTGAATGGTGAAGGGGCCCAGTGCCTGGCCAATGAGCCTATCCTCGGCGATATCAGCGTAGGCGGGCGAGTCACTCAGAAAGGCTTCGCCACTGGGGTTGGCGGCGAGCAGCCTGCGAACCTCCGCCGCAACGGCCGGATCCGGCTCGGTGTCGAGTCGCTCTGGCCATTCGCTGGGGTCTCGATCGAGGAGTTCGCCGAACAGGGTCTTGGCTCGCGCCCATTGCTCCGGATTCATGTCTGCGTCCTGAGTGTGTTCAGAAGCCAGGCGCGCGCCATCGCCCATTCGCGCTTGACCGTGGCGGGAGACAGCGCCATCAGTTCTGCCGTTTCCTCGATCGAAAAGCCTGCGAAATAACGCATTTCCACCACCTTGACCTGTCGCTGATCGATTTCGTTAAGCTGGTTGAGCGCCGAATCCAGCGCCACTAGTTCCTCGGACTGCATCTTGTTGCCCGGCGCCCTAATGCTGTCGGTATAGGTGAGCCGCACCTGCTCGCCGCCGCGCTTGAGTCGATTGGCGTGGCGGGCATGGTCCGTGAGCACGCGGCGCATGAGGTGCCCAGCCAGGGCAAGAAAGTCCCGTTCCGTCGGAAATTCCATATCCGAATAGGTGGCCGCCAGCTTGAGCCACGCTTCATGGACCAGCGCCGTGGTGTTGAGGCTGTGGTCATTCCGCTCTCTTCGCAGATGACGACGGGCCATCCTCCGCAGGCTGTCGTAGAGGCCGGGCAGCAGCTCGTCGGTGCCCATGCCCATGGATTTTGCCAGGGAATCGAGAGATTCTTGGTTGGACTCGCCCATTCTCATCGCTTCAGAAAATGCCCGCGTCCCGCCGGGTCCGGCGCGACGATCGCATGGCCTGGTACGGACCAGAAATGGCGACAGGGGTTACGGCCGCATGGCCAGGCACCGGCGTCAGCCGAACGTGCCGGTGAGTGTCTGAAGCGCAGTCCGTCCATGGAGCGTTCCCCCAGTTTTGCTCGAGTATAAAACGCCGCGCCTCCTCAGGGTGAAGGATCAACTGCGGGCATCCATTCCACCTCGTTTGAATCTCCCTAGTCACTCTTTCCGACTTTCGTGAGCTAGTTTTCCAAAAAGACGCGCTTCACAAATGTAGATCCCAAAAAATGTTTAGCGACCGAGGGATACCACGAGCGCGAAGGACTCTTCACCGCCATCTCCACCACCATTTTCTTCCAATAACGGAGTTACTCGATGAATCTCAGAACCTCCATAAATTTATCCACCAAAGGGCTACCAGCTCAGACTCACCAGGCGCGTCGCTGTCACACCTGGGCCGAGGGCCTTGCTGGGTTCGTGGTCATGAGCCTGGTCCAGAGCGCATTTGCTGCCAATTTAGTCTATGAGGGGCGTCTTCACGATGCGGGGCTACCCGCCTCAGGCCAGTTTGACATCCAGGTGACAACGTTTGACAGCGCCGAGAACGGGAGACAGCTGGCCCCGGCGATGACGTTTACTGACATTACCGTCAGTTACGGGCGCTTCACACTGGAGTTTGATGTCCCAGAGGTCGATACAACCGGCGCTTGGCTGGAACTGGCCATACGAGACAGCAGCGCGTCCGAGGTTTTTGACGCATTTCCCGGCCGTGTCAAGGCCACCGCTACCAGGATGATCGGTCAATGCTGGAGTTCTACAGGTGACTCTGGCACAGATCCTACTGTCAATTTCCTTGGCACGACCGACCCAAACCCTGTGACTTTGCGCTCCAACAACGTGCGCAGCCTGGAACTTGAGTCGTCAAGTGTGCTTTTTCAGGGACGTCCAGCTACAGCGAATGTTCTGGCTGGCGGCCACGAAAACACCATTTTTGAGGGGGCTCGGGGAGTGACAATCGCCGGCGGTGGCATCATCTTTGGTCCTAGTGCGGATCCGGAGTTTCCGGATGGAATCCCTAATTTTGTCAGCGACCATTACGGTACCGTCGGCGGCGGATTCGGCAATGTGGCCGGCAACGGTAGTACCACCGACTTTATCGATGGATCGCTAACCACTGTAGCCGGTGGTCGCCGCAACAATGCACTGATACGCGGCGCCTCCGTCGGTGGAGGTGAGGAGAATACGGCTGATGGTGTTCGGGCGACCGTGGGTGGCGGTTTCCGAGGAATGGCGAGTAGCGACCACGCCACTGTTTCCGGTGGGTTCAATAACTCGGCCAGCGGCTTTTTCAGCACCGTTAGCGGTGGCGCCAACAATTGTGCAGGTGGCGCCGCCTCGTGGGCTGGCGGTAACCAGGCGAAGATCAGGCCAGGAAGCGGGCCCGCGGACCTGGGTGTGGGCTGTAACGGTGTGCCGTCATCTGGTGATACCAATGGAGATGAAGGCACTTTCCTGTGGGCGGATTCGCAGGGTAAAAATTTCCAATCGACCGGACCCGATCAGTTCAAGGTGCGGGCACGGGGGGGCTTTTCTGCCAACTCACAACTGATTCCGAGCTTCGCGGACATGGTTGTCGGCAACAGAAGCAACGTTCTAGCCAACACGGATCTGCTGCTTCGTACCGATGCGAGTATAGAGGGTTACAACATTGCCATGTCCCCGAATCCGGCAGGCGCTGAGCTGTTTTTTGCGCGATACGATGGGACCTTTACAAACACACTGAGAATCACTTCTGTCGGTGACCTGATCGTTTTCGCAGATGCCTTCAAACCTGGCGGTGGTAGTTGGTCTGCACTTTCCGATGCACGACTGAAGAGTGACGTCGAGCCTCTCGAAGGGGCGTTGGATCAACTAATGGAACTGCGGGGTGTGACCTTCCGCTATACCGATCCGGATGAGGCCGGGCGGCCAGCCGGAATCCACAACGGGCTTATCGCCCAGGAAGTTCAACAAGCATTTCCACAATGGGTGGGAACTGACAGCGATGGAAATCTCACAGTCGGATCGCAGGGGTTTGAGGCGATCGTTGTCGAGGCACTGCGGGATCTGCGGACCGAGAAAGACGTCGAGATTGAGGCGCTGGCGCTGGAAAACGCCCAATTGCGCGAACGTCTGGCGGCCATAGAGGCGACCATCGTCCGGATGGCACGCAGCAGTGAACGCTGATATGAAAAAGTGCCATGAGCCGGCAATCGATCGATTCCGCACCGTCCGTCGTCGACCGGCGCCGTTGTTATTCACAGGCCTGATTCTGATCTCAATGTCGGCCTATGCCGATCCGACGGACAGGCCGCCAGGCATCGAGATGGAGCAGCAACTGACGTTGAGTGGAGAGTTGACGGTCGTCACCCCCAGCACCAGCCGCCGATTTTCGCTGGCAGGCGAAGCGAAGGTCAGGCCGCGAATCGTCAGTTACGAGGGCCGCTACGCATTGCTGAATGCTGGTGCCAGAGGCGCTTCCAGTTGCGAGCCATTTGCGGACTTGCTGTTCTTCGACAGCTTCGAGTAAGGACTGAAGACAGCAGGTGCCGGGCTCGGAAGAATTCAGGACACTCACGATCTGTGGCCTCAAAAGCTCGCAAGGTGCCGTTTGCACCAGAGAGGCAACCTCGGCCAAGGATTTAGGGTGTCCTGTTTCTTGCTATTCCATTTCGATTGCTTCTCTCCGGCGACTCGCAAGTGCCACCGATCACGCCTTAGCTCGTCACTCTTTTTGAATTTCGTGAGCCAGTTTTCCGAAAGAACGCGCTCTACATGGACGAGACCAGAAATTGGCGACTCGCTCAAGGGGCGGTGCCTCCACATCCTGATTTCACGTCAAAGCGATTCCTTTCATGGCTTTTTTCACGCAGGAAATGGAACAACTGAATTGTCAGTCTAACAAGGAGCCAATGATGCATTTCACCGTTCGCGCAACGTCTGCGATATTTTGCCTGCTCGCCAGCCTTTCCTGCTTCGGGCAGTCCTACAACGGGACCAACTTAGGGCCCATTCCGGACGGCACAGCAGCTCAGCTGGAAAGCTACGGGGCGCCGCGAGATGTCTATTTCGACGTCGGTCCACTGCGGACGGTGACCGCCGTGACCGTCAGCTTTGCAGCCACGCACCCCTACGTCTCCGACC
>CAZDFS010000049.1:12750-19038 GCA_964504865.1 uncultured Wenzhouxiangella sp. | reverse complement strand
ATCCGCCTCCAGTGACTTCCTTGAATGCTCAATTCAATGGTACGCCGGCCAATGGCCGTTGGATTCTTCGCTTTGACGACGGATTCCTCGGCGACTCGGGCGCGGTGACCGCCGCCACCCTCAATCTCACCCTGACCGGCAGCACGATCAGAGTATTCAACGACAACGACAACGGCTCCGGCAGCCTGCGTACCGCTATCCAGAATGCCGAGAGCGGTGATCTGATCCGCTTTGAAACGCCGTTCTTTTCCTCAGCGCGTACGATCAATCTGCTCTCGCCCTTACCGACCATTTCGAAGTCGATCGCGATTCAGGGTCGCGGGGCCGAGCGCCTGACGATCCGGCGCGACGATTCGGCCGGAGAGATGCGTATTTTCACAATCGACGCCGGTACGGGTGGCGTGAGCCTGAGCGGGATGACGATCAGCGGTGGCCGCTTGTTCACCCAGGGTGGCGGCATCTTGAGCCGAAGTACCCTGACACTGTCCGATGTCCACATCACAGGCAATTTTGGGGATTCTGGAGGTGGCGTAGCGCTCGTGAATGCCGGCGGTCAGATCATCAACAGCACCATCAGCGGAAATGAGGGTGGAAGCGTTGCTGGCGCAATTTATAGTTCAGGCGGAAGTGATCGTCCGTTACGAATCATCGGATCCACGGTATCGGGAAATCGCGGATTTAGAGCCGGGGGTATCTTCGTTGCCACCAGTTCGGGAAACGTCGAGCTCGATATAGTCAACAGCACGATCGCAAATAATTTCAATGTTGAATCGCAGGCAAATGGATTATTGATTCGTGCCAACGGGCCTGGAACCGCCACAGCGCTGATTCGGAATTCCATTCTGGCCAACGAGGCGCCGAATTTTGGTACTGGCGCTTCGAACGGAGGTACCGCAACGATTCAGTCACGGGGCTTCAATCTCAGCAACGCCTACAACGGCGTTGTCAACACGCTTCCAAGCGATCGCACCGGCGACCCGAAACTGGGTCCGTTGGCGCCACAGGGTGGCAGCACGCCGACGCATCTCCTGCTCGGGGGCAGCGCCGCCCTGGGCGTCGGTAACCGATCCGGTGACGTGCTGGACCAGCGCGGGATTGCGCGAGGCGATGGCGCGTCAGCTGATATCGGTGCCGTCGACATGCAGATGATCTTGGTGACCAACGCCGACGACGACGGTGCTGGCAGCCTGCGCGCGGCTCTGACGACCGCCAATAGCAACGGCCCTGAGCTTGATGACATCATTTTCGACGCCAGCGCGTTTTCCAGCGCTCAGAACATCGTGTTGGGCTCGGCTCTGCCTGACATCAACAGCGCGGTAACAATCAGCGGGGTGGGGGCAGATCAGCTTCGAATCTTGCGCGGTTTCGGTGGTGGGCAGTTCAGAATTTTCAACGTCAACTCGGGGCTCGAGATTGCGTCGTTCTCTGGTATGAAGGTCCAGGGTGGCACCCTGACCAGTGGATCTGGAGGAGGAATACTAAGCCGAAGCCCGCTGACCCTGGCCCAAATGCACATTCTTGGTAACATCGCCCCGCTTGGCGGTGGCATTACTTTGGCGTTTGCCGGGGGAACTATCATAGACAGTACGATCAATGACAACACCGCAACCATCAGGCCCGCTGGCGTCTTTCTCCAAGATTCCGGCGAACTGCCGCTTCGCATCATCAACTCAACGATTAGTGGAAACCAAGCGGACGGCAGCGACGGTGGCATTTTCAACTACGCTACCGGTAATGTGGGTGGAGGCGTCTCTCGAATGGAAGTGATCAACTCAACGATCACCGGCAATTCGGCTACTATCACAGGAGGTCTGGCCAGCGTATCGATCGGTGGATCGGAAGCGAGCGTTCTGATTCGCAACAGCATCGTTGCAGGCAACACGGGCAACAACCTCGGGACTTTTGCCTCTACCGGTATAGCGACTATCAGCTCGCGCGGCTTCAACCTGAGTGACACTGACAGTTCCGAGTTCCTTGATCAGCCCACAGATCGGAACAATGCCAATGCCGGCCTCGCACTCCTTGCCGATAACGGGGGCCCCACGCCAACTCACGCCCTACGTGCCTCAAGCGAGGCCCTGGGAGCTGGCAGCAACAGCGGCAGTGGGTTTTTGTTTGATCAACGTGGCTGGCCATTCATCCGGCCGGTTGCGGGGGATGGTTCGGATATCGGTGCCCATGAGGTGCGGGATGAGGTATTCACTGACAGGTTTGAATAGTTCAGGCCGTTTCCAACATGAAATCTTCCGAACGATGTCTGTCCTGGAATATGACAGCGCAGGTACCCTGGCCTTGCGCACCAACTGGACCAAGCCCGGCTGGCGAGACTCGCACTCGGGGCTCAGCGGAACCATCGACGACGACGGCTCGGGCATCATATCGGCGTCGCCCGAATTTGAAAATGAGGCGACCCGCAATTTCCGACCCACCGGCCCGCCCCTGGCGGGGGCGGCTGGTCTACCTTCTGATGGTACCTCCGCGCACCCGGTTGTCCGACAGTACCGCGAACACAGGACCACCAGCCTTCGCACCGATGCCCTCGACATCGGCGCCTTCGAGTGGTGCATCGATGAATGCGCAGCACTTTTCGCTGATCGATTCGAGATCGAACCGTAGCTGGCCCCTTTGGCGTTTGCCCCGCCCGTCAACAAGCTGCTAGTGAACTTGTTGACTGCAACCTTTGCTCCGTCATTTTTACTGCCGGACCTGAAGCGTTCGTTCAAAGAACGCCAGAAGCGAAGGCCAGCCGGCCGCCTTCGCCAGCACCGACCGAGTACGGGTCGGGCTCTGCGGCGGGCCGCTCAGGCCATGGGTGGCGTCTGCAAAGATCAGCACATCGGTCTCCAGCCCGGCTTCGGCCCGAGTGGCGGCGATCCGCGCGGCCATGTCGCCCGAGTCCCAGGTCTGGTCCGAACCACCTCCTAGGAGGAATACGGGCTCGTCGATATCTTCGACGCGGATGCGCGCAGCGCGGACGCGCTCCGGGTGGGCGAGGCGTCCCTCGGCGTGAGGCACGCGCATGGGCACGCGGTCTTCGTCCGGCACGCCGGCGATCGCCCGCTCGATGCCTTTGTGAGGCACGAAATCAAGGGGCTCGCCGCGCCATGAAAAACTGGAGGTCTCGCCGCTCGTCGAGCCCGGCCCCCAGCCTTCCCAGATGACATCGCTTGGCACGATGGCGGCGACGGCTATTGAATTTCGCCGCTCCTGAGGGAGATGCCGACACAGCATAGGGCCCCATTAAGATTCGCGCGCCCGAGAGACGGACTGTCGTCGTCCCGACATCCCCTATGGCGACACCACAACCCGATACCCGTTATGCTTGCGGATATTCAGTACGCGGTTGTCGTCGAAAATCAGATACTGGCCCTTGATGCCGATGAGGCATCCTTCGATTTCCGGCTGCTTGTCAAAACCGACGCTTTTGACCTTCTCCGGGTAACGCTCGACCGGGTAGTTGATCGTGCAGACCGTGTCATCGGAGTCGATGTACTGTCGAAGTTCCGGTTCCAGCTTTCCGACCAGCGCTGCCTTGGTCGCCACGAGATCCGCATCGATGACTTCGTTTTTCAGCATGCGCTGCCAGTTCGTGCGATCCGTG
Organism: uncultured Wenzhouxiangella sp.; assembly: GCA_964504865.1. Taxonomy (GTDB): domain Bacteria; phylum Pseudomonadota; class Gammaproteobacteria; order Xanthomonadales; family Wenzhouxiangellaceae; genus Wenzhouxiangella. The sequence goes on along the minus strand of CAZDFS010000049.1, from coordinate 15,437 downwards.
AGGTGTTCCTTCATCGCGACTTCGACAAGGCCTGCCGTGTAGCGATTGGGCACCCGCGCAAAGACGATGGCATCGGTTGCGCCCTGGTCGATCCAGCGGGTGGGCATCTGAGAGGCGCGCGTGATGCCGACCTTGATCGCCGAGCTTCGCGCAAGGTAGACGATTTGCTCAACGAGGCAGTGCTTCTCGGCCCAGGCCATGTCGCGGGCTTCGCCCTCGTGGGCGCGGCAGAGCTCCGGGCGAATGATGCATTCGCTCGCTTCCGGCGCATCTCGAAAGCAGGGATAGCAAAAGCCCTGGCCGAAGGACTTCTTCGTTTCCCGGCCGCAGGCGATGCAGTTGATGATGCCGTCGAATCGAAGCGAAATGACCTCACCGATTTTCGCGTTCATGTCGACGGGCGTCCCGTCGAGCATCAGTGTGTAGTGCGCGACCTCCCCCAGTCGCGTCTCCATTTTCTTCAAATTGCCGGCCAGTCTTGCGTCTGTGTTCATGCAGATTACCTTCGGAACGAATCCTTCGTCGTCGCTGCCATTGTAGTGCGCTGCCGGGAACACTGGGTGCGCAGCGCTACCCTTTGCGCTCGCGCCGCCAGCTTGACCGCGTTCGCCAGATGAGACGATAACCGTGCATCCACAGCATCACGGTAACGCCCAGGTGGTGACGCGCCGCGTTAGCGTCTTGCATAGCGAGAAATTCAGGCCACAGGAATGCTGATAGGCATCGGAGGATGGTTGCAAGGACTGAAAAACCTTGCACCTTGTCCATGCTGCCAATGCAGTCAGCGCTAAAGTGTGTCCGATGAGGCCGGAGTGCCATTTCTCAAGCGCGATTCGATCCGCGATCATCTCGGGGCTGAGCCTGGGTTACGGCAACCAATAATGAAGCCTTTCGATCGCTGCTAGTTTGAGCCGATCGACGTCGCCTTGACGCCGCACGTGACGTCGAGGCACCTGCCGCAACCGGGATTTTCCGCGCGGGTCAGTGGAAAACAAGCTAGACTGCGGAAAATAAATACAATTCACCACTCGGGACCCCCCCCATGTCGAACTCCACTTGTCAAAATCCACTAGTCGCCATTGCTTTCGTCATCGCGGCGCTCGTTCATACGACCGCCTTTGCTCAATTGGCCCCTCCAGTCAACAACACTGACTGCGCCTCGCTAACGTCGGCCCAGATCGGGGGCAGTTCGATGATTACCCTTACCGGCATGAATGTGACTGATTGGGACGTGAACTACAACGGCGTGACCACGAACCTGCCCTCGGGCACGACGGATTTCACGATCTTCAACATCGTTGGCAACACGCAGGATGTGATCATCGACGCCAATGGCTTCGACGGAAAGACCCCCGTGGCCGATAGCATCAGCTGCACGATCCCGTACGACGCCCCGACCTGTTCGGCTAGCCAGGTTCCGGATTCGACGGTGAATCCCGTGGATGTCGGTACGGTCATCACCTTGACGCTGAACACGACGAATGCCGTGGACGCGATCATCGACTCGGTTCCGATGACGCCGGACGTGAATCCGGACTCGAATGCTGCGGTCAGCTGGAGCGCGACGACGACCGCCATTTCGGACACGACGCTCTTCGGCAACGCAACGAATCCCGAGGGCGAATCAATTCAGTGCAGCTGGGAAATCGTGACCAACAACCAGCCTCCGCCTGCGCCGAACATCGTTAACCCGGTCGACGGTAGTACGGTCGTCATCGAGGGATTGTCCAGCCAGGAGTTCATTGCGGAGTGGACGATGTCCATTGACCCGGATGGCGACCCGGTCACCTACACGTGGGAGCTGGCGGCGGGCTCTGACTTCTCGACGTTGCTGCTTTCTGTTCCGGGCTTGACCGAGAATCGAATTGTCCTGTCGTTCGAAGCCGTTGCACAGCTGCTTGAGGCCAACCTCATCGATGTCGGCGATTCGATCACGCTTTTCCATCGGGCAACGGCAACCGACGGCAGTTCCGACGCACAAGGACCTGCTGCCGCGGTGACACTGACCCTCGGCGCGGTATTCAACTCGTTGCCCTCACAGCCCGTTCCCACGCTCGGCTTCATGTCCATCGGCATCCTGGCGCTGCTTGTTCTCGCGCTGTCGTTCATCGGCCTGCGGGTCAGTGGGCGAATCGACTGAGTCTGGAGCCCATTCTTAAAAAAGCAAAGGGGCCCGATCGGGCCCCTTTTTCTTGCCACCTTCCGTAATGGTGAGGAATTTCATCGATTTGCCTGCAAGCCTGCGCCTGCTTTCGAATGGGTATCGTTGATGATGTCTGAGATTGATGATGTCTGTGCTCGCAGCCCAACGGGCATGCTCTGCGACTCCAGCAATGCTCTATTGGTCCGAGTTCGCGTCGAGCAAAAAAAGGAACGTCCAGCCGGAAACGCCTTGCACTCGTCCTTCAACCGTGAAGGACGTTATTGCTTTTGTTTCGAGGTTGAGAGGGTGGAGGACTGCGGGACGTTCGCTGGCAGCTCGCCGATATGGTCATCGGCGGCCGCTGAGGTCGTGAACACCCGAACGATCGATCTCGGGTCCGCATGCAAATTAATTCCCCGCTGCACCCGAATAGCGCGTATAGTGGCTACAGCTGCAAGACAGCAGTGGTTGAATATCTAGCGTTCCTTCAGCACCTCTTGCTCCACCGGCGTCGCGTTTTTTGCGATGTTCCCGGACGGCGGCG
>CAZDFS010000049.1:1472-12720 GCA_964504865.1 uncultured Wenzhouxiangella sp. | reverse complement strand
TCGAGACTACCCTTTAATTTCACCCTCCTGAAGACCCCGATCCCTGACGGAGCGGGCAGCAGCACCCGGGTTCGTGCTTTCGAGCCGCTCGGTTTCAATGACTATCAATAAGAGTACAGATCGAATGAGTAATGCAACTGGTTCAGTGAAATGGTTCAATGACGCGAAGGGTTTCGGCTTCATCGCACAGGATGATGGCGGTAAGGACGTGTTTGTCCATTTCAGCGCGCTGACCGGCTCTGGCTTCAAGAGCCTGGCCGAAGGCCAGAAGGTCTCGTATGACGTGACCGACGGCGCGAAGGGTCCGCAGGCTTCGAACGTCGTCTCGATCTGATCGAGGCTTCGTCAAGCAGCCCCCGCCTCGCGCGGGGCGTTTTCGTGGAGGGCTCCGAGCTCTGCGCGGCCACGCATGCCAGTGATCCCGTCGGCGGGGAACCGGTGCCCCGAGTAGCCCTGCAGGATCGTGAGAATCTCGTGCTTCAGTGGCCCCTTTCTACGCGATCGCCTGACCGACGGGCGCGCTCTGCCTGAATGACGCAAGAGTGGCTCAGGCCGGCGCTGCTGCGTCTTCGCGTCGCCGTCGGAGACTGCGCAAGGCCAGAAATAGCAAAAAGCCTACTGGCCCGGCAAACAGGGTCAGGGCCAGACAGGGAATGACCATCCAGTGCTCGATGCCTTCTTTCCGCGTGGTGCGGACTTCCCAGGGACCGATGAACAGATCGAAGGCCAGATAATGCAGCCAGCCGGCCATGACCAGACCCGGCAAGGTGAACAGGCTCATGACTTCGGGCAGGTTGCCGAAGCCACCTTCAACGTTGCCAATGTGACTGACGAGCATAAGCGCGTAGATGACTGCGAGCAGGGCAGGGAGAAGATAGCCTGCGATCCGGTCGGACCACTTCGGGATCAGCGGTGCGACCAGCAGCAGAATCCAGCCGACCAGGGCTAGAGGATTGGTGGTCTGGAAAATGATTTCGGGTGACACGGTGGGATCCTGGACAGGGGCCGATGGGTAAGGTGATTTTCATGCCCTGAACGGATGGGGCGTCGGTCTTACCCGTCCTCCGAGATTGAAGCCGCCTTCTTGCTGCGGTATACACTGCGGCAGGATGCTAAGATCGAAACCGGGGCCTGTCTTGAAAGCGTTCTTTCACCTCAGCGCCCTCGTGTTGCAGGTGGCCGGCGCCTGCGTAGTGCACGGACCGCTGCTGCCCGCATTTCCTGGGCCTTGTGCTGGTGGACGCGCTCGAGCTGGCGGCGAGGTCTGCCTTTGAGGAATGGATTGCTTCAGTGAGCCGCTTCACTCACCCAAAGGCGCAGCCCGAGCTGCGCCACCGCATCATGGCGGGCTACATCGGTAACGTGGTTGAATGGTACGACTTCGCGTTGTATGGCTACCTTGCCGGGGTCATCGCACCGGTCTTCTTTCCCTCCGAGAATCCGACCGCCGGCTTGATCGCCACCTACGGGATCTTTGCGGCCGGCTTCATCATGCGGCCGCTGGGTGCGGCTGTCTTCGGTGCCTTCGGCGATCGCTTCGGCCGGGCCCGAACGATGCAGATCTCCGTGGCGCTGATGGCCTTGCCGACGCTGCTGCTCGGGATCCTGCCGACCTATGCGCAAGCTGGTGTCCTGGCGCCGATCCTGCTGGTACTGGTGCGCTTGCTGCAGGGCCTGTCGGTCGGCGGCGAGTTTTCCTCGTCGGCGACCTACCTGGTTGAAACTGCACCTGACGGGCAGCGGGGACTGACCGGCAGCTGGGCCAACATCGGTTCGATGTCCGGTTCCCTGCTCGGTGTCGCGGTGGCCGCGTTGGTCACCGCCATGTTCGATGTCCAGACACTGCAGGATTGGGCATGGCGGCTGCCGTTCCTGGGAGGGGCCCTGCTCGGCGCCGCCGCCTTTCTGATGCGACGCAAGCTGCATGAGTCGGAGCGCTTCAGCGAACACCATGCCGATCGCGATCGGACTTCGCCGCTGCTGCAGGCGTTCACGACCAACCGTCGCGAGACGCTGCTGGCCCTGACCTTCGCCGGTGCCTACGGCACATGCTACTACCTGGCCTTCGTCTACCTGCCCGAGTGGCTGGCGGCGCAGAACCTGATGGCGCGCAGTACCGCACTGCTGATCAACACGGGCATGATGCTGATGGTCATTCCGGCCATGCCACTGCTGGCTATCGTCGGCGACCGCCTGATTGCACGCCGGACCTGGATTGCGCTCAGCGTCGGCGTGCTCGCGATGCTGGCCTGGCCGCTCCAGGCTTGGATGCTGGCAGCCGACGGTGCGCTGCTGACCGTGATCACGGTGCATGCGATCACCTTCCTGCTACTCGCCGTACCCCTGGGCTCGGGGCCCGCTCTGTTCGTTGAGTTGTTCCCGGAAGAAGACCGCCTATCTGGCTATTCGGTGGCCTTCAATATCGGCATGGGGATCTTTGGCGGTTTGACGCCGATGGTCGCCACCAGCCTGATCGCGGCGACTGGCCAACCGACCGTCCCCGGTCTTTATCTTGCCGCGGCCGGCGTCGTTGCGGTGCTGACGCTGATGCGCATGCCCGATCGAAGCCGCTCCCCGCTGCGCTGAACGCGTTTCTATCGTTCAGCGCAACCTGTCCCCCAATTCGGTGCGATCTACTGGGTGATCAGTTTTCGAAGCGATCGCGAAACAGTGAATCCCTGCCGACCGTCACGCTGAAGAGTCCGGAACTGCCATCCAGAAAGCGTCCCGACATTGTGACCGTGTTGGTGTCATCCAATCGCCAGTCCTGAATCTGAGTCAGAATTCTATTGCCCTGGCCGTCGAAGTCGAAAAGCTGGTCTTCAACGGCGATGACAAACGTCTCACCTTCGGACGAGGAGACGAAGAGCGCAGTCTCTCGGAAGCCAGAATCCAGGAGCACATCGGCAGAAAAAGCAATCCAGCCATTGCGATTCATTTCGATGGCGCGCAGTGAAGAAGCGGTTCCCAGCTCGACCGTGTCCCCAGGTTCAAGTCCGATCACTAGATTGCCGGGCTTGAATCGCTCAAAGGCCTGGCCGTTTTCATAGACGAGGAGTGACTCGCGAACCGCCGATGGAAAGTCGTTCTGTTGGACTTCAACGATCACCGCAGCGGTGCCGGCTGCGCCAACGTCGAATCCCAGGCCTCCGCGCGGGAAATCAGTCGCAGCAACCACTTCGCTACCACCGCCAGAGAGGTTGTAGACAAATAATGCGCCGAGGCGCGCAATGCGCTCGAAGCCGTCGTCGACTGCTGTGGTGTAGAAGCCGAAACCCTCGTTGAAACTATCGCGCTGGCTGTAGAAGAAAAGCTCACCGGCATCGTCGATCTTTACGAAGGCTGACTGCAGGTTGATGACTCGGTCGAAAGTGGGCGCGCCGGTCTCGCGCAGTTTTTCCACGAAGACACCATTGGCGTCGCGAACATAGAGAGCGGAATCCGATGTGCCTGGCAGGCTGGAGCCGTCGGCACCCTCGATCACGGCGCCAAAGGCAAGCTGGCCGGCGTCGTTCTGGACGAAGCGCGTGTTCGTGAAGGCACGCAACCGCAGGCCGCCGGGAAGCTCCGTGGCCTGGCGATGGAAAGCAAGACCGGTATCGCCCTGATTGCTTACCGTCCAGACGTGGGCAACGCCGGGAAGGTAGGGCGAATCGTCACCGGCATTGAAGGCCGAGGTGTTGGAGCCCGGCTGGAAGGCGACGTTGGCGTTGGCATCCATGGTGACCGTTTGATAGAGGCGGTTGAGAGTCACATTCTCGGAAAAATAGATATCACCGGAGGGCGAGGGAAAAAGATTGCCGCCATCTGCCGGTGCGCCCTCGCGGGCCAGTATGTTTGTGCCTTCGCCGTCCTCGATAGCGAGAAACTCGTTGTTGAATCCAGTGACAACGCTTCCTTCGAGTTTCAGCAAGCCGCCAAACAGGGTTTGCCCATTGCCGGCGCTGCGGGCAAAGGTAAAGCCTGAATAGGTGGCACCGGTTCCTGATGCTGGCTCATCGTCGGCCTGGATCAGTGTTGGTGGCGGCGCGTCGCCGGGAGTGAAGGCAAAAACGCCGTCGCGTGCCGCGCCGCCGCTGTCGGTGTCGTCGGTAATGGCGATGAAGACCACACGCCCGGCGGCATTCACGTCAAAGGTCCAGTTCTGCGAGTCAATTGCGTTTCCGGAAAGTCCCGGCAGGGTTTCGCCGCTGAGCGCGATGGGTTGAATGTTGCCTGCTGCTGCCTGCGCCGAATCGGAAGGAAGTCCACAGGTAGAAATCACGCCGGCCAGGAGGGCTGCCCTGACCAACGGTTGAAATGCATGGTCGTTCCTTTCCATCTGATTCTCCTCCATTGCTCGACGCGGTCTGGTTATAACTGGACTTCTCGCTCGAGCGCACCGGTGGGGCAGAGCGAAGAAGTTTATTACGGTCCAAAATAATACGCATGAGTCCGTAAAAATCTGTCACCCGAATGCACTCGCCGGACGCCGCACGAGAGATCAGATCGATATCCACCGCAGTGACTGCCAGCTAGAAAACCTCTGAACAATTCTGCTCGGAGCGCGTTTCAGTTGGAAAAGCCGCATCTCGCGCAGGCAGTCAGCTCACGTTCCACGACCGGAAGGAGGGAGCAAGTGCACACGGACGTGGATTCCCGGGCAATGGGGCTAAGTTCCTGAGCTACTGCGAAAATGTCTTCTGGTCTTTCAAAATCTGACTGCATGACAGACGCCTGCTCAACCATCGCGGTGCTCGGCGCGAACGGATTGAAGAGTGAGTTTCTCCTTGATGGGATCCGTCATTTCCCTCTGACGGGTCCGGGTGATCATTTGCAGGCCTGGGCGCGGAGATAAAGAATCCGAGCTGTCATTGCCAGAAGACCAATCGACCCAGTAGTGAGCACCAGGAATACCCAGGGCAGGGGCTTCATTCCGAGTCGACGCGCTTCGGGGACAAGAAAAGACAGGGCAATACTGACCGCGAGGAGAAGGTCGAACCAGATCTGATTGGCCCAGGCCGATGCGCTGATCGCCGGAAACACCGCCAGCAACCCCTCATCAAGAATGCACCACAGTGTCCATGCGACCAGGAGCGTACAAGCCGACAGAGGAAGCAGCCAGGCACGGGGGGTGCTGTGGGAGTCCATATCCAATCGATGAAGTGTGGCCCATATAATCCAGAGGAAAACCAGTCCGCCAATCAGCAGTGCCGAAAATTCAAAACCCGTCATGAGGTGCACCCCAGAAAATGTAGCAGTCGCTACAATATCAGACTGTAGCAGTCGCTACAATGGCGCTCATGTCAGATAAAACTGCGCTACGAACTCAGCAGATCGCGGCCATGGCCGAGCACGTCCTGAATCATGGTTTGCAGAGCGCCAGCTTGCGCCCTCTAGCGAAAGCGGCGGGCACCAGCGATCGAATGCTGATCTATCACTTCGGCTCGCGTGATCAGATCATCGACGCAGTGCTCCTGCATTTGGCCGCTCAGGTCAAAGAGGGGCTGAACCAGGCCTTGCCGGCCGAGCCGATGCCAACGCGCGAAGCCTGCATTCAGATCATCATGGATATTCTGCGGACTGACCACTTTCGGCGCTTCAATTCGATCTGGTTCGAGATCCTGGCTGGCGCTTCAGCAGGCCTTCCCAGTTTTCAGTCCACGGCGCGTCAGATCATGAAGGATTTCGCCGAGTGGCTCGAGCTACGCGTGCCGAGCTCCGAAAGTGATCGTCCTGCCGCCGCCTGGGCGCTGCTTTCAGTCATCGAAGGGCTGGTCGTGATGGACGCTGCCGGTCATCTTCTGGCTCTGGAGAAGGTCACTACTGAAGTTCTGGCGACCTGAATTCATGATCAACCGGAGAGAACCCGGGGGACAACAGTAACAGGCATCGAATAGGGCCCTCCTCCTTGACTGTCTTCGGATTCTGAATTGCCGTCGGCACCAATGCAGTTTTCGCACCGAGCGCTGATGCGCCTCCATCGTGGACGTGAATTCACGCACTGCTGTCTTCCTGGCCGCCTCGCTCCAGCTCGTGCCGCCCGAGTCGAGCGCGTGACGTATTCGGGTGCCATCCACGGTCATGGAATATCCCACCCGCTTTTTTCCAACCCGAGATAACGCTGGTTGGTCGCCAGGCTGCCTGAAACGCCGTTTTGCAACGCCGTTTGCAGCCTGTCGAAACGATCGCTCGGTTCGGCAAGTCCCGCCTTTCATTTTCAGCAGGGGGCCGCGCCGGTCGCCCTGCAGGCCTGAACTGACTCAGCGTGTCTGTTTCTCCAGTCGGCCCGCTTTCAGGTCGCTCCAGTAGGCAGTCAGCTCACGTTTCACGACCGGAAGGAGGAAGTAACAGCCGAGGAGGTTGGGGAAGGCCATGGCGAAGATCATCGCATCGGAGAATCCGATCACTGCACCCAGCTGCATGGAGGCGCCAATGACCACGAACGCGAGAAAGAGGAGTTTGTAGACCATGTCGGCGGCCTTGCTCTCCCCGAACAGGTAGGTCCAGGCCTTCAGGCCGTAATAGGACCAGGAGATCATCGTGGAAAAGGCGAACAGCACGACCGCGAGGGTCAGAATCCAGGGGAACCAGGATATTGATGAGGCGAAGGCGGAGGAAGTCAGCTGAACTCCGGCCGAGGGATCGACGTCCGGGTTCCAGGTGCCAGTGATGATGATCACCAGCGCCGTGATGGTGCACACCACCACGGTGTCGACAAAGGGCTCGTAAAGAGCCACGATGCCCTCGGTCACCGGGCGCTTGGTCATGACCGCACTGTGCGCGATGGCCGCCGAGCCCACGCCCGCTTCATTGGAAAAGGCCGCACGCTGCACGCCGAGGATCAATACGCCGATAAAGCCACCGGCGACGCCTTCCGGCGAGAAGGCGCCGGACAGGATTGCGCCGAAGGCGGCCGGGATGGCGCTAAAATTCGCGAAGATGATGATCAGACCGGCCAGGACGTAGATCGTGGCCATGAAGGGCACGATTCGGGACGTTACCCGCGCGATGCTGCGAATGCCGCCAATGATCACCAGGCCGACTGCCGCCGCCACGATAAGGCCGAAGAGCCAACCCTTCCCGTAGAGCCAGCTTGCCTCACCGCCGGTGACGTTGACCAGCTGGGCAAAGCTCTGGTTCGCCTGGAACATGTTGCCGCCGCCGAAGGATCCGCCGATGCAGAAGATGGCAAACAGCACAGCGAGCACCTTGCCGAGCCAGGCAAGCCCCGGCCCACGCTCGGCCAGGCCCTTGCTGAGGTAATACATTGGCCCGCCCGATACGCTGCCGTCGGGATATTCGTTGCGATACTTCACGCCTAGGGTGCACTCGACGAACTTGGTCGACATGCCGAGGAGGCCGGCGAGAATCATCCAGAAGGTAGCCCCGGGTCCGCCAAGGGACACGGCAATGGCCACCCCCGCAATATTGCCGAGACCGACGGTGCCGGACAGGGCGGTTGCCAGCGCCTGGAAGTGCGTCACCTCGCCGGCGGCGCTCGGATCGTCATAGTCCCCGCGCAGGAGGCGGAAGCCATGCTTCATCGCCCGCAGGTTGATGAAGCGGAAGTAGAAGGTAAAGATGATGGCTGCAAGTACCAGCCAGATCAGGACAAAGGGAACGTTGACGCTACCGAAAGGAATGGGATAGAAGATGATCGAGGTCACCCAGTCGGCGGCCGGCCGGACCAGGTTATCGATGCGCTCATCCAGGCTCTCCTGAGCCTGAGCCGTGCTGACCGGCAACAGAACGAGGACAATCAGGGCCAGCAGGGATTGGGTGATCCGGCCGGGGCCCCTGGCTGCGCACCAGTGCGTCAGTGAGCGGGTTCGGGTCATGGTGGGTCCTTTCAGTCTGTTGGGCGTCGCGCGAGACGCCCGAGGAGTAGGGGGAAGCCGTTCTCAGGGAACAACGGTCACGGGTCGGTCGGAGATCTGGACGACGTGACTGGCCACGCTGCCGAAGAACTGGGCGAGGCGGCTCGAGCCCTTTCTGCCGAGCACGATGCAGGTCACCTCGTGTTCCTGAGCGAGTCGGACGAGGGTTCTTGCAACGTGTCCGTGCGCAGCGAGACCTTCGCCGGCAATGCCGGCGTGGCGGATGCGTTCGACGATCGGAGCGAGGATATCGTCGCGGGCCCGCGTCAATTCCTGCTCGCGTCGCTGGTGACGGTGTTCGTTCTCTTCCGGGGTGCTGAAAGCGTAGCGCGACCACTCGATGACGTGCGCTGCAAGGATCTTTCCACCATTCTCTTGAGCACGCTCCATGACGTACTCGATTGCTCTTTCACCGCAGTTGCTGCCGTCCACACCGACCAGATAAATCGTTTCCAAGGGATACTCCTGCGCTGGATTGACTTTTCATGTTACCTAAGCCTAGCGCATCGCGCGCCAGCGAGCAGAGGATTCAGCTGCGAGTGCAAGGTCTCGGAGTGTTCCGACCACTTCGACGGCCTTTGGTTGAGCAGCGGGCGTTCCGAAGGAACCCACCAACAGAATGGTCCGGAGTTCCAGCGCTTCGTTCGCTGGCCTTAGCGTCGCGCAATCAGGCGTGACGGGGCGACCGTCGTCCGTCCGAACCACGAAGTCTTCGAGTTGCAGGCTGGTATCGTCGAGCTGACGCGAAAAGGTGACAGGGACGCCATCCAGGCCGGCTACGGGAAGTCCGCAGATCAGGCTGGCGGCCGCTGGAAGTTGATCGAGCCCGTAATACACCTCCAGAATCGCCAGCTCGATCTCGAAGCGGTCGCGCATCAGCAGATCGTTGGTTGCGATGGCTGGCGGCCAGTCTTCTGCTGTGCAGGCAGTCCATGAAACCAGTGTCAGAAGTGCGATAGAGGCCGATAGTGATTCAGTTGTCATCGATTGACGATCTCGCTAGACCTTCGCTTCGGCGAAGGGGTGATGCCTTCCCATGAACGCGGCCGAAGGTGGGGTTATCGGTCGGCCGCTTCCGCAAGTAACCGTATCAGCTGAAATCTAAAAGGAACTCATCAGGGCCGGGCACCGAAAAAGACACCGATCACGTAGCTGGAACAGGGTTGAGGTCCCGGGATGCCGGGACTAGACTGAGGCTGTGCGCGACGCGATTCGGTCCGCACAGAAGCGCGATTCGAACCCGTGTTGAACCGAGACCTGTTCGCCTGGCCTGCCCAGGTTCCTGACGCCCGCGGGATCATCGAATGATCGGCGGCGCAGATGGAAGCCCCTGATGAGATTCTCGTCAAGGGCAACAGCGATTCGGGTCTGCATTGGGAGATCCGTCAAGTTTTAACACTAAGGATGATGATCGAAACAGGAACCAGGGACAGTCCGAGGGGCTATCGGGTCAGTTTGCCTGGATGACGCCCAAGTGCTGACTCATAGACGGGACGTCGGAGGCTTTTATGAACAAGTATTTCTACCTCATCATGAGTGCGCTGTTCTGGCTGATAATGGTGGTCGGGTTTTCTGACAACTGGTCGTTTGATCGGGGCCAGCCCAGTAATAGCGATCCAGGGTTTCTCATTCACGCCTTTTTTGCTTTCGGCTGGTTTTCCATGCTGGTAGTCCAGAGCGCTTTGATTCGAAGCAAGCGCGCCGCTCTGCACCGCAGGACCGGCATGGTCGGCATATTGATGTTTCTAGGCTTTCTGCTTTCTACCTTGCCCATGTATGCGCAGGAGTTTCTGCAGAATGGCCGGCTTGCCCCGCTGAGTCTTATGATCTTTAGTCAGCTCGTGTTTGCCAGCTTTCTGATCACTCGAGCCTTTCTGGTTCGCAAGCGCGATCCCCTGGCGCACAAGACTAACCTGATGATTGGGTCTCTTTGGCTATTGCAACCCGGCCTCGACCGCGCCATCGGCCATCTCTTTGGCGGCATTGGCCTGGCCTGGCTGCTCACCTATTCGCTGCTTTTTATCGCCTTTGTCTGGCATTACCGCAGAATCAACTGGCAACTTGGTGTCGGCTTTCTCATCTGGGCTGTCGGATTGGCGCAATTCATTGTCAATGCCCTACCGGACAGCGCTTAGTGATTTATTCCTGGCGATTCTGAGCTGGAACAGGGTAGTAGAGCTACCGCGACGCGGGGACCTGGACCGGAGTCAGACGATGCGATGGAATCGGCCGTTGAGCTGGTTTGTGCTCCCGTCTCACGTTGCGGTCTCTGGCCGGGTCTGAATTCCCTCCGCATCGACGTTCCAAATGGCGTTCGCGCCTGGATGATTCTTTCCTTCCGAGTTCTGCATAAGCTCCTGGCAAGCCTGAAAAAGTAGGACAGAATTGGACCATTGACGACTTTGTTTCTGGCTCAGAGCGTCCTGCTGGTTTCAGTATTCGCGCTTTCGGTGGTTTCCAGCCACTTTTCGACGCACAAGCGGCAGCATCCACGCCGAAATGCGTACGATCGACAAGCTAAATCTCTAGCCGCCAGCGCACGGCGTATTCGCCGCTATGCCCTGTACAATCCTACGGGCCGGGATGGCAGAAAATTCTGTCGTTTTCGTAGATTTTCAAAGCTGTTTTTTTCGAATACGTTCGACATGCTCGCGCCTCATTTCAGGGGAATTGCTATCAGATTCAGACATATAGTCCAGGCCGTCAGAAGGGCATTCCATGTCGGGGAGGACCCGTCTCCAGAGTCGCGTGCAGACACGATGTTGTCAAACCGATCCACTAGGGTGCCTTTCCGCTGGAAACTGATTCTTGTCGCTGTCGTCGCCGCCACCCTTCTGGTGAGCGTCATCGAAAGCGCGGGGCTACTCGAGCGCCTTGAGCTCGATGCATTCGACGCGCTCGTTCGATCAACTCCGGACCGGGGGCCCGATGATCGCTTGTTGATCGTTGCCGTGACCGAGGAAGAGAAGGAGCGCTTCGGCTATCCGCTCAGGGACGAGACTCTGGCCCGCGCGATTGCTGAGATTCGACGCCATGATCCGCGTGCCGTCGGGGTTGATCTCTACCGCAACATAGACTTTCCACCCGGCGAACGGCTTCTCGCCGAGCAGTTCGAGGCACCTGAAGTGGTCGGCATTCGCTATGTCGGCACGGGTCCGGAGCGAGGCCAGGTTCCGGCGCCACCCGCACTGGCACCGGACCAGATCGGATTCAGTGATCTCGTTATCGATCCCGACGGCGTGCTGCGTCGGGCCCTCCTCTACGTCGGCGGCAACCCCGGCCATTACTCGTTTGCCCTGCGGACAGTTCTGGTAGGTCTTGGATCGCAGAATATCGACTTTCGCGCGGGTGAAGACGCACTTCGATTCGGTCCGAATGCCATTCCACGC
>CAZDFS010000049.1:0-1462 GCA_964504865.1 uncultured Wenzhouxiangella sp. | reverse complement strand
GAGCCCACGCCGGCGGCTATGCGGATGCGGACGATAGCGGTTATCAGACCCTACTGCGCTTCACCTCTCGCCGGCAGCCAGCCGAGATCGTGACCGTCGGTGCGCTGCTCGACGGCTATGTCAGGCCCGAGGCCATCGACTCGCGAATCGTCCTGATCGGCGATACGGACTCCAGCCTTCCCGGCCAATTCTTCACTCCCTACAGCGCGGAGCTGACTGACGCTGATTTCTCGATGAGCGCCGTTCTGATTCATGCGCAGATCATCAGTCAGCTGCTGGACGTCGTCGATGGAAACCCGGCGCTCTTCAGCCTGTTGTCACGTCCCGGGGAAGTGGCCTGGCTCATTGTGTGGGCGGTACTGGCCGCAGTTTTCATGTGCTGGGTCCGTTATCCCCCGCTTTCTCTCCTGTTTTTGCCTCTGGTTCCGGCCGCTATTGCAGTGATCGGTTGGCTGTCGGTCAGCGGTCTTTTCTGGCCCCCTCTGATCGCGCCCGCGGTCGCTGCCGCATTTGCGGGCTTGGTGGTGATTGCCGGTCGCTATCTGTTTCGCACGACCCATGACAGCATTACCGGCCTGCCAAGCCGTCGGGAATTCATGAAGCGGATGGGCGCGGCCCTACGCGATGACCGTCCCGACTTCGAGGTCGCAGTCGCGGTGCTGGATATTGATCGTTTCCAGGTGGTAAACAAGGCCGTAGGTCATGACGCGGGGGAGGAGCTGCTTGCCAGGGTGTCGGATCGGCTGCGGCAGTGGATCGGTGATGAACGGGATCTAGCTCGCCTCGGTGGTGACGAATTCGCCGTGTTTTTCCGTGGTGAGCCGCGCGCTCGCGTTGAGCAACGGCTGCAGGACTTGCGAAGAAAACTCGTCGAGCCGCTCGTGCTCGGACAGCATGCGCTCAGCATTACAGCCAGTGTTGGAGTTGCCTTCGCATGCAAACACTATGACCGCGAGCCCGATAAGCTCCTTCGTGGTGCACACACCGCCATGCATCGCGCGAAAGCACGGAATGAAGTCCAGCTCGAAGTGTTCGCGCCCGAAATGGCCGACGAGGCCCGGGCGCGTCTGGATCTGGAAAGTGATCTTGTGGATGCAGTTCGCGACCGATCATTCTTTCTGAATTATCAGCCCGTGATCGACTTGCGCACAGGCTGCGTGCATGGCTTCGAGGCATTACTGCGCTGGGAATGCCCGGTCCGCGGGCGTGTTGATCCCAGCGAATTCATCCCGATTCTTGAAGAAACAGGCCTGATTGTCCCCCTCGGCCAGTGGCTGCTCGAGACTGCGACCCGGCAGGCGGCCGAATGGCGGGCGACTTTCCCTCATCTTGAGTTGGTGATGAGCGTGAATCTTTCAGGTCGCCAGATCAACGAGCCGGGACTCATTGATATTGTCCAGCAGGCGCTCTCGACCTCTGGTCTGGCGTCGCGTGGCCTGCAGCTCGAGTTCACCGAAAGCAT
>CAZDFS010000048.1:16015-27028 GCA_964504865.1 uncultured Wenzhouxiangella sp. | reverse complement strand
CCCCGCCGACAATCCAGCGCCAAAGCTGGAACGGACGTGATCGGTCCTCGAGCCTCTGCGCGACCTGAGGGTGAAGACAACCTACTGAGAGATCACACCTAGGGCGTTTCGATGCCGACGGTGACGGCTGACCGGTCGGCGTACTCGAGGATGTCCTGAAAGGTCATGCCGTCGATCTCGTTGCGCAGGTCTGTCGATTCAAAGCGGGCCAGTTCGGGTCGGCCGATCAGTTCCAGCGCCGAGTGCACGTCCATGAATTGAATTCGAACCATGGCGAGGATCAAAGCCTCCCGCTGCGAGGCGTTCAGCGAACGTTGGAGTTGCCCCATGCTGCGATTGAACGCCGCCTCGCTGCTGCCGTCGATACGCGGCGGTGGCGTCGTCGCGCAGCCGACAATCGACGCGACGCTTATCAGGCAGGCCAATAAGATGATTGGCCCTGCCGCTTTCAGGCCCCGATTGCGGCGTTTGTTCATCGGCTCGGATTCCAATTGCATTGCCAGCTAAAGAAGATAGCAAAAATAAATATAAACGGCTAACCCATGAGGCGCGTCTGGATTGGTTCACTTGGCAACGAGGGGTCGTCGCGATCCCCGAGCGCCCGCGCCGCGTTGCAAGGCGGGCGCTCGGGCAGGTCACTTCGTCCAGCGCAGCGCCAGATAGACGGTCCGTTCGGGGGCATTGAAGCCGATAAGCGGGTCGTAGTCGCGATCGTTCAGATTGTCGAGGCGTCCCTCAAGGCGCCACCGCTCGCCAAGCTCGAGCCCCGCGCTGAGGTTGAGCAGCACGTAGCCGGCCAGGTCAGCCCGACCGACGTCCTTGCGGGCGCCGACGTAGACCAGCTCCGCGCCAATCCAGGAGTCGCTTCTGAACAGATAGTCCAGCCGCGAGCTGGCCTTGAATTCCGCGCGCCGCAGTAGTTCGAGCCCCGTGTCTCGATCTTCCGTGTCCTGCCAGCTCGCCTGCGAGTTCAGGATCCAGCGGTCTCGCTGGAGGCGATGGGTCAGCTCGGCACCGGTGATTGCTGCGCGACGGATATTGACTGCCTGAAAGTCCACGCCGGCGAAATCGATCAGGTCGTCGATCCGGGTTCGGTACAGGTTCAGCCCGGCGCGATGACCGGCGCGACCCCGCCATTGGAGTCCGGCCTCTACGCTGGTCGAGGTCTCGGGCTCGAGGTCGGGGTTGCCTGCAAAGGCGCCGAAGAAGCCCGGGGAAAACAGCTGATTGAAGGTCGGTGAACGAAAGCCGCGGCCTAGCGCTGCCCGCAGGCGCCAGGCCTCGCCGAGGTTCCAGCCGGCAGCGAGGTCGCCCGTGGCTTCACTGCCATATTCGGAATCGTGATCGATGCGGAGGCTGGCCTCGAAATCCACGGGCCCGACGCGACCGTCGACGCCGGTCCAGGCGCCGAGGTTGGTCCGGTCATCCGCCCAGCTGTCGCGGCTTTCACCGGATTCATCCCAGGCATCGACGCCGAGCATCCAGCGCAGTCCGGAATCGAGCTGGTGCTCGACCTGGAGGCCAGCCTGGATGCGGTCAGTGGTCAGCGTCGAGTCGCCGAACGCCGTGCTCGACTCGAGCTCGTCGTGAAGGGTCAGCAGCTGGGCCGACCAGCTCCAGCCCTCTGGCCCAACGAGGCGGTAGTCCAGGCCGCCGGAATAGTTGATCAGGTCCGATTCGCCCTGATCGAATTCGATATCGCTCCGATTCCCGCGGGCATGGACTTCCAGCCTGCCCCGACCCAGATCGAAGGTACCGCGCAGGGCGGCGCTGCTCTGATCAAATCCGTCGTCGTCAGGGTCGAAGGCAAACCCGTCGGGATTCTGGGCCGAAAAGCCGTCGACCCGGCGACGGGAAGCCGTCAGGCTGAACTGTCCGTTGCCGACGGCCGCTGACAGGCCCCGTTCGCCATAGCTGCCCGCCGACAGGCGAGTGCTGAGACCATCCGGCCGCCGGGTAAAGATCTGGATCACGCCGCCGATGGCATCGGATCCCCAGCGCGCCGCTCTCGGGCCACGGACGATTTCGATACGCTCGATCAGCGCCGGGTCCAGGGTCTCCCAGGTGAAGGCCCCGGTGCCGGCGGCCGCCACGCGGACGCCGTCGATCAGTACCAGGGTGTGATTGGAATTCGCTCCGCGCAGGAACACGCTGGTCTGGCCGCCCGGCCCGCCGGCCCGGTTGATGTCGACGCCCGCTTCCATGCGCAGCAGCTCGAGGAGGTCTGGCGCCTGGCTGCGCTCGATCGTGTCGCGGTCGATGACGCTGATTGCGCTCAGGCTGTCGCTGGCCGGCGTGACCGACCGGTTGGCGGTCACGATGAGTGGATCGCTGGCCTCGATAGGTCCAGTCTCGGCCAGAAGCTGGGAAGAAAACAGGGCAAGCCCGATCAGGGCAAGCCGTTTCGATGGTGAAGGGAACATGCTGAAGACTCCTCGCGCACACCCGCGCGCTTGGCGGCTGGGCGAGGGACCGACGATGGGGGCGCCGGACCCGTGAGTCCAGCGATCTCATCACCGCATGGATTGCCCGCCGCAACCTGGGTTGGTTGTCTTGCAGGCCGGTCTCCTGACTTCCGAACGATGGTCGCCCTGACTCGATGCCCGCTTCGGGCGTCCCTTGGGATCGATCACCGCGTTCGCACCTTCCCCGACAGATGCCGGGTGGTATCGAGCGAACAGACCCATGCGCGGTAAGCGCGTCGGTCCTCGGTCACAGTTGCGGGGGCAGTGCCGGGTTTTCACCGGCTTCCCGTTTCACCCGCCGTGGATGCTCCATCTCCACGGTCAGGCACCTGCAAACGAATGCCCCGATACGTAAAAGCATCGAAGCCTGAGCAGTATACCGATGGCGCGCCGGTTGGACCAGGCGCGCAGGCGAGCGATGAACTAAAAAGAAGGCGGCGCCCGGGTTCCCAGGCGCCGCCGTGTCGTCACGCGACCCTTGTGGGCCGTCGAGGCCGGGTGGCTCAGGCCGCCTTTTTCTTGGCCTTCCTGCTGTCGGCCTTGCGCCCCTCGGCGCGCGCCTCCTCGGCTTTCTTGGTCAGGCCGCCCTGGATATCCTCCAGATCGAAGTCGTCGACGGCGATGATGTCGAGGACGCGGACCCTGAGATCGCTGAGCAGCTTGGCCTCGGCCTCGGTGATGACCTCGTTCCTGACCGCCTCCTCCATCTGGTCTTCGAAGGTGTAGGTGGTGATCTGGCCGGCACGCTGGGCCTTGAGCAGCTTGCGCTCGAGGGGCTCGGCGGCGATCACATCCGGCAGGAGGCGCTCCATGACGCCGACTGGATGGCCGGCGCGATCGGAGTTGTAGATACCGCGCGTCAGGCGCGTCCGGGTTTCGGACGGGGAGAGCATCAGGGCCGCGACCTTGTGGCCGAGGCGGTCGTTCGGGGCGCGCTCTTGGCGTCCCAGGGGGAAGATGATGAATCGCAGGAGCGGTCGTGCCCAGCTGAACGGGTAGTTGTCGATCACCCCACGCATGGCGTGCTGGATCTTGTAGATCGCGTCATGGAAGGCCCAGGCCAGGATCGGCTGGTCCGCCGCCGGTCGCGCATCGTGCTCGAAGCGCCGCAGCATGGCCGAGCAGATATAGAGCTGGCTCAGGACGTCGGCCAGGCGGCCGGAGATCTTTTCCTTCTGCTTGAGCTTGCCGCCGTAGGTCAGCATGGCGACGTCGGCCAGCAGGGCAAAGGCCGAGGAATAGCGGGTCAGCTTGCGATAGTACTTGCGGGTCCGTCGATCGCCGGGGACCACGGCAAAGCGCGCGAAGCTCAATCCCAGGACGAAGGAGCGCACGGCACAGGAGATGCTGTGCCCCACGTGCGATACGAGCAGTCGGTCGAACTCGGCCAGGCGCTCGTCCTCGTCCTCGATCTGCAGGGCCTGCAGCTCCTTGAGTACGTAGGGATGGCAGCGGATCGCGCCCTGGCCGAAGATCATCAGGGATCGGGTCAGGATGTTGGCACCCTCGACGGTGATCCAGATCGGTGCGCCCTCCCAGCCGCGGCCGAGGTAGTTCTTCGGCCCGAGGATGATGCCCTTGCCGCCGTGGATGTCCATGGCGTCCTTGATGATCTCGCGACTCATTTCCGTGGCGTGGTACTTCGCGATCGCACCGGGCACGGCGGGCTTTTCCCCATCGTCCACGGCCGATGCAGTCTGTCGGCTCAGGGCCGACATCGCATAGGTGTAGCCGGCGATCCGGGCCAGGCCCTCTTCAACGCCTTCGAAGCGACCGATCGGCAGATTGAACTGCTTGCGGATGCGCGCGTAGGCACCCGTCGCCAGGGCCGCCATCTTGGCGCCGCCCGTCGATGACGAGGGCAGGGAGATGGCGCGGCCGACGGACAGGGACTCGACGAGCATGCGCCAGCCCTGGCCGATGTATTTTTCGCCGCCGAGCAGAAAGTCCAGCGGTACGAACAGGTCCTTGCCGCGGATAGGCCCGTTCGGGAACGGGTTGTTGAGCGGGAAGTGGCGTCGGCCGATGTCCATGCCCGGCAGATCGCGCGGCAGGAGCGCGAGCGTGATGCCGATGTCTTCGGTCTCGCCGAGGTGGCCTTCGGGGTCGTAGAGGCGAAAGGCCAGGCCGACGACCGTGGCCACGGGCGCCAGGGTGATGTAGCGCTTTTCGAAATTCAGCTTGATGCCGAGCACTTCCTCGCCTTCCCATTCGCCCTTGCAGACCACGCCGTAATCGGAAATCGAGGTGGCGTCGGAACCGGCGGTGGTCGAGGTCAGGCCGAAACAGGGGATCTCGCGTCCGTCAGCCAGCCGCGGCAGGTAGTGGTTCTTCTGCTCATCCGTGCCGTAGTGGAGCAACAGCTCGGCGGGTCCCAGAGAGTTGGGCACCGCCACCACCGAGCCGACGGTCGAGCTGATGCTCGAGACCTTCTCGAGAACGGCCCGATGAGCGACGGCGGAAAAGCCCAGACCGCCGAATTCCTTGGGAATGATCATGCCGAAGAATCCGTGCTTCTTCAGGTGTTCCCAGGCCTGCTCGCTGAGACCGGCACGGTAGTGGGACACCTCCCACTCGTCGACCATATCGCAGAGTTCTTCGACGGGGCCATCTATAAAGGCCTGTTCCTCCGTCGTCAATTCATGCAGGGGCTTCTTGATGAACCGTGACCAGCGCGGTCGGCCAGTGAACAGTTCGCCCTCGAAGCCGACGGTGCCCGCGTCGAGCGCGACCTGCTCCGTGTCGGAGATCTGCGGCACCATCGTCTTGAAGCTGTCCAGGATCGGGCCGGTGATGAGCTGACGGCGCAGCGGCAGGTAATTCAGCGGCACGGCGACGACGGCGAGGGCGATCCAGCTCAAGGCCAGCAACCACCAGCTCGGTTCGCCGGCAATCGTGAAGACCAGCAGGGTGGCGGCAATGACGGCGGTCCAGACCGGTACGGCGGTCTTGAAATAAGCACAGCCAAGGCCGGCGACCGCGAGGGTGGCGAGGAAAAGAAGGGTCATCATGATTTGCTTTCTCCTTTCTTGGCGCGGCGCTTGATGAACGGCATGATCGCGCTCAGGAACTGGTCATTGGAATCGCCGGCCACCATGTGGGCGGCGTTCTGGACCTCGACGTGTTCGGCGTGGGGTGCCAGCTTGAGGAACTCCTCGGCGTGTTCGCCGCCGATCAGCTCGCTCTTGCCGCCGGTCACGAGCAGGGTCGGCAGCTTGAGGCGGCGGCTAGCCGACTGGAGCCGGGACTGAAGATTACTGCTCTTCTCGGCCAGTGCCAGCATGGCCGGATCCCAGTGCCAGTACCAGCGGCCGTTCTCGGCCTGCCGCAGATTGCGCTTTAGGCTCCCGGTGAGATTGGCCTTCGAGCCGTCGTTCTTGCGTCGATGTGGCAGGTAGCTGCGAATCGATTCCGCCGCCTCCTCGAGGGACGCAAAGCCGTCGGGGTTCTGCCGCATGAAGGCGAGGATTGCGCTGACGCCTCGTTCGTCCCAGCGCGGCGTGATATCGACCAGCACCAGGGAGCTCAGTTCGACCTTGGGTTTCTCGGAATGCGCCAGCAGCGCCCCGAGACCGCCCATGGAGGCACCGATCACGATCGGCGTCTGGGGGAGGGAATCGCAGACGCGACGAAAGTCCTCGATGAACTGCTCGAAGTCGTATTCGCCGCTCGGCGCGCGATCGCTCTCGCCGTGGCCGCGAGCGTCGTAGCTGACGGCTTGCCAACCGGCGGCCGCGAGGCGGCGTCCCGTGTCTTCCCAGGCGAACTGCGTCTGGCCGAAGCCGTGGGCCATCAGGATGACCGGTGCACGGTCGTCCCCGTAGTAGCGCAGACTCAGTCGGATTCCGTCGTCGGTCCAGATCTGACGTCTGCGTACATCATCATTGAGTTTGCGTACTGCTTCCATACGCAAGAGTATGGGGTTACCCTTGCCTGTAGTCAATGATGACTCGGCTTGAATTCGAGTCCGGATTTCGTCCCCGATCTGGCCGTTCCACGCGAGCCCCGGGCGGCCCGCTGCAACCGAGTATCATGATTACCCATGAGCAGATCAACCCCGGCCAAAAGCACTGCCTCCGACCGCGCCACACTGACGCCCGACGACTGGGAGCAGGCCGCCCTCGAGCTGATCGCCGACCAGGGCCTGAGTGCCCTCGGCGTGGAGCCGCTCGCCCGTCGGCTCGGCATTACCAAGGGCAGTTTCTATTGGCATTTCTCGGGCCGTGATGACCTGCTCGGTCGGGCCCTGGCTCGCTGGGAGACGCAGGACCGCATCCACCTGGACCAGAGCCTGATCGCCGATGATCGGCCGGCCGAGCGTCTCGCCCAATTCGTCTGGCGCACGAGCCGTCAGACCCTGACCCATCGGATCTGCGTCGCCCTGTGTGCCATGCCCAATGATGCTCAGGTCGGCCCCGTGATCAAACGAGTGACAACGCGCCGGATCAACTACCTCGCCGCGGCCTTCACCGAGCTGGGGCTGCCGCCGGACGACGCCCGCCATCGGGCAACGCTGGTGTACTCATCCTACGTCGGGTATCTCCATCTGCAGGCCCAGGGCCTGGTTGCCGACAAGGATGAGCCGGCCTTCGACGCCTACGTCGGCCACGTGATCGAGACCCTGGTCGATGTCGATCCCGTCACCGCCGAGTCGCTCGCCCGCCTGCCCGCCGACCAGGCCCTGCGCTGACGATCGGTTCAGGGCTGGTGGGCGCGACCCAGGTAGTCCCGACTCTGCATTTCGATCAACCGTGACGCGGTTCGCTCGAACGGTCCCCGCAGGCGCTTGCCGGTGTAGAGGCCGTCGGGTGGCTCGGCCGCCGAGATGACCAGTTTGACGGACCGGTCGTAACACTCGTCTATCAGGTGGATAAAGCGCCGGGTTTCGTCGTTCAGGCCGTCGTCGAGCTGGGGGATGCCGCTGATCATCAGCGTACTGAACCGCTTCGCCAGGTCGATGTAGTCTGCAGCAGCCCGCGGTCCGCAGCACAGGGTCTGGAAGCTGAACCAGGCCAGAGAGCCCGCCCGTTTGATCACGGGCATTTCGCGACCGCTTACGATCAGTGTCCCGCCCGCCTGCGTCTCCAGCGCGGCCAGCGCCCGGAATTCATCCTCCATGGCCGATAGGGTGTCGCTTGATTCGGGCCAGTAATAGACCGGATGTCGCGTCAGCTCCCGCAGGCGGTAATCCTCTTCTGCGTCGAGGTTGACCACCTCGCAGCGCGCCTTGATCAGCTCAATGGCCGGGAGAAAACGTGCGCGCTGCAGGCCATCGGCGTAGAGCTTCGACGGCGCCGTATTGCTGGTCGTGAACAGCACGACATCGAGTTCGGCCAGCTGTTTGAGGAGCTCGCCGAGGATCATGGCATCCCCGATATCGTTGACGTGGAATTCGTCGAGGCAGAGGACCCGCGCCCGGCCGGCGATCTGACCGGCGACGCGCGTCAGCGGCTGGCGCTTGCCCTTGAAGCGGGCCAGGTCGTCGTGGATCGCGTCCATGAATCGATGGAAATGCGTGCGGAGCACGGGCACACCGGCCGCATCGAGACTCGTCGCCAGCAGGTCCATCAGCAGGGTCTTGCCGCGGCCGACCCTGCCGTAGAGGTAGATCCCGCGAATACTCCTGCGCTTGCGGCGCCAGGGCAGCCAGGACCGCGTTCGCGTGGTCAGCAGCGCCCGATAGCGTTGATCCAGAATCTCGGCCAGCGCCTGCTGCCCCGGATCGGGCAATAGCTGCCCCTGCTCGATCTGAGCCCGGTAGCGCGCAAGCGGCCCTGCGGAGTCGTTGTCGTGCAAGGGTCGATGGGGTCAGGGCAGGTTGGACTGTACGTGGTTCTTGATCAGCCCGCGCAGATCCATCAAGCGACGATGAAAGAAGTGCCCAGCGCCCTCCATCATCACCAGATCGGGGGGTTGGTCGAGCTGTTCCGACCAGCGAACGACCGCGTCGGGGGAGACCACATCGTCCTCATCGCCCTGAACGACGAGCCAGGGGCAGTTGGGCGGGGACAGGGTCTCGAACTCATAGCGCTCGACCGGGGGCGCGATGCTGATCAGCTGACGAACGGGCAGCTCCTGCGCCGCCCGCAGGGTGATATAGGCGCCGAAGGAAAAGCCGGCCAGCCACAGGTCGTCATCCGGGTGGACTCGGCGTACCCAGTCGACCACTGCCCGCAGGTCGTCGGTCTCTCCGTTGCCGTCATCGTAGTCGCCCTCGCTCTCACCGACGCCTCGATAGTTGAAGCGAACCGTGCTCAGGCCAATCTCGCGCAGCGCCCGCTCCATGATCGTGACGACCTTGTTGCGCATGGTCCCGCCGTGGAGCGGATGAGGATGGCACAGCACCACCGTGGCCGGCTTGCGCTCGTCCGCTTCGGTGCGATCGCTCAGGCACTCCAGCCGCCCCGCAGGTCCGGTCAGCTGGAATTCGCGTATTTCGTCGGGAAAATGATCGGGGTCAAGCACGTCTGACCTGCCTCCTGTGCTTGTCACAGTTCGACGGGGTGGTCATCATACCGTAATGGCCTTTGACCGTGCGCCAGCTTGAATCACCTTGCCCATCTGGTGCTGGCCGGCTCGGATGAGGGCCTGCGGCTTGGCGCCTTTCTGGGCGATCACATCAAGGGTCAGGCGCCCCTGCAGGCGCTGCCGCGGCGCTGGGCCGATGGCGTTCGACTGCACCGCTGGGTGGATCGCCGCTGCGATCAGCACCCCCGGGTGCGGCAACTGGTCGCAAGTTGGGAAGGCGATTGGCGGCGCTACGGCCCGATCGTGCTCGATGTCCTCTTCGACACGATGCTGACGCGCCATTGGGCGCGCTTCGTCGAGCAACCCCTCCCCGCATTCGCCGACGATATCGACCGCTTGCTGCAGTCGCATCGAAACGCCCTGCCGCCGCGCCTGAAGCAGTTCGCTGCCTGGGCGCGGAGGAATTCACTCTGGACCCGCTACGACGACCGCGCCATGCTTCAGCTCATCTTTGAGGGTATCCAGCGCCGTCACGGCCGGCCGAGCCCGATCGTTCGCGGCCTCGATCGGCTTGACGGCTGGGAGGCGCCTATCGAGGCGGCCTTCCTGGAGGTGTTTGCCGACCTCAGCGGGGAGATCGAGCGGTTGCCCTACTGAATGGCGCCGAGCATGTAGTCCACGGAAGCGGCGACCTGCTCATCACTCAGATCAGCGCGTCCGCCCTTGGCGGGCATTGTTCCGATGCCGTTGATGGCGTGGTCGACGAGCACGTCGCGGCCCTGATCGAGGCGCGACTCCCAGGCATAGGCCATCAGCTGCGGCGCGCCGGCCGCGCCCACTTCATGACAGGTGCCACAGGCGCGCTCGTAGATCAGCTGGCCGTCGAGGGATCCGTCGAAGGCGACGCTCGGCGCCGAGGCGGCGGCGGCCTGCACAGCGGCCTGGGCCGCCGCCCGGCCCGTGTCGCCCGAGTAGACGCCGGCGACGGGCGCGAGGCGCTGCAGTCTGGCGTCGGTCCGCGCCGTATTTTCGCTCGGTTCCCGCGTTGAATTGATGGTGGCCGCGACGGCAATGATGATGAGCGTAAACGCAGCGAGTGCGACGAGCACGAGGCTGAAGCGTTTGATGAATATCTGATCTTCTTGTTCGGACACGCCGGAAGCACCTCGATTCTGGCCAGATTGAAAACAATTGGGAAGTTGTCGCGGCGCCTGCGGGAGGCCGTCGACAACGCATCGCAATTATAACGTAAAGCAGCGATTCCCCGGGGAGTCAGGTGGGTCTCTCAGCGGTTGAGGTGTCGATAAGTCGAACGCTGATGACGCCGGCCAGCGCCGTAATCGAAAAGGCCAGGCTGAGGTAGGCGGGTGGCTGTTCGCCGAGCTTCATGAGCAGATAGATCGGAATGATCCAGCAGCTCGCCGCAAGCAGTCCGGCCCACCGATTGCCCGCCATGCCGGCTGCCAGCAGCGCCGAGGCGCTTGCCCCGAGTGCCCAGAAAACCACCAGCACGAGCGCCTGCCCGACGGAAAGCGCTGGGCCTTCATGCAGCGCCTCCAGCAGATGGCTCCCCGGAAAGAACAGGCCGTAAGCCGTCAGGGCGCCTTCGTAGAGGATCCCTCCAACCACGAGGCCCGCGGCTACTGAGGTGAAAAATCGAATCAGCATGCAACCATCCGGATCCGTTCCAAGGGCCCGATCAAGGCGGATGGCTCAGTGTAGCTCAGGGCGTGGGGGCGCCTGGTAGCCAGGAGGGCGCGACTGCAGAAAGCCCGACCGATGCAACGATTCATGACCGGAATCGCGCAGCTTTTGCGTATTACAGGATAAGAGACAGTTAAAGCTGCCCAAGGTCGGCATCCGATCCCTGATTCACCACCGGGATGCCGGCCTTCTTTTTTGCCCCATGGTTGCCCCGCAGCAGAGTCGATCAGGATTCGATTCCGATCCGGGTTGCTCATCGCCCGGCTTGCCATGACTATCGCAGCTGGATAGAGTACTGCTCTGAAGAAGGCAGGGGTCGCCGGTTCGACCAGTTGCGCAGCAACTGACGACGAGCGGCGTAGCCGCGAAGCCCGCA
>CAZDFS010000048.1:0-15915 GCA_964504865.1 uncultured Wenzhouxiangella sp. | reverse complement strand
CCGTAGCTCAGCTGGATAGAGTACTGCCCTCCGAAGGCAGGGGTCGCAGGTTCGACCAGTTGCGCAGCAACTGACGACGAGCGGCGTAGCCGCGAAGCCCGCAGGGTCAAAACCGCCGTCAAGCGGTTTTGATCAATCCTGCCGGGCCGAACCCGCCAGGGTTTGAAGCTCGAAATTCGATTACAATCCAAGTTTCCAAGCGCCCGTAGCTCAGCTGGATAGAGTACTGCCCTCCGAAGGCAGGGGTCGCAGGTTCGAATCCTGCCGGGCGCGCCAGACACGAAAGAGCCCCGCGCAGCGGGGTTTTTTCGTGTCTGGGGTGCCTGGGATATGGATGAGACCCTGTGTTCGACCAGTTGCGCAGCAACTGACGACGAGCGGCGTAGCCGCGAAGCCCGCAGGGTCAAAACCGCCATCGAGCGGTTTTGATCTATCCTGCCGGGCGCGCCAGACACGAAAGAGCCCCGCACAGCGGGGTTTTTTTCGTCACCGGGATGGCCATCACCCGCCCAGATGCCCGGTCTTGACGTAGATCAGTGCCCCGTCTTCCAGCGTGTAGGGCGCGTGCTGGCTGCCGTGCGGGCTGCGTAACCAGCTGCCTTTGGGGTAGCTGCCGTGTTCATCGTGGAAGGTCCCTTCCAGTACCAGTATTTCCTCGCCACCCCAGTGTCGATGCGCGTTGAAGCGGGTATTGGGTGCCCATCGGACAAGGGCGACGTTTTCGGTGCCGAATCCATGCAGCGGCAGCACGCTCAGACCGGCCACGAGCCCGGGCGACCAGGAGGACGTCAGCGTATCGATGGCTGTCTGTTCCCGATCGTCGTGCTGGAATTGATGCAGCTTGACGAAGATGGTCGCGCCCTCGGCACCGATTCGCGGCGTATGGGACGTTCCTATCGGGTTGCGAATGTAGTGTCCGGCCGGATAGTCCCCGTGCTCGTCAGAAAACACACCGTCGAGGACCATGAATTCCTCGCCGCCGTCGTGGCGATGAGGCGTAAAGGAACTGTTGGGCGCATAACGCACCAGGGATGTGGCACGCGCAACCTCGTCGCCGATCCGATCGAGCATCATCCGCTCGACGCCGCGCATGGGCGAGGGGACCCAGACGTAGTCCTCGGGCCGCACCACGACGCGCTCGGCGAAGTCTGCTCGAAGCCGACGTCCGCCGGTGGATGATTCGTCACTCATAGTTGTTGCAGCTTACCGTTGCGGTTGCTTGTCTGTCGTGAGCGATCAGGTCTTCAGGCCAACGGCCGATCAACTCAACCGGATGATGACATGGCGCTGATCGTTGGACTTCAAAAGACATCGGTGTTCCGGCCCTTGCCATTCGTCGATTAGGGCTCTGTAATATGAAGATCCCTTTTCTTGAGTCTGGAGTCTCTTGATGCGTTCACTGTGCCTGCTGCTTGGGTTGAGTCTCTTTCTGCCCCTCTCGACGGTGGTCGGGAAAGACAACGACCTTCGACCTGTCACCCATGAAGACGTCTGGCTGATGAAGCGGCTGGGGTCGCCGGTGGTCAGTCCCGACGGCAGTTTGGCGGTGATCTCGGTAACGGAACCAGCCTATGAAGACGATGAGACCGTGTCCGACCTGTGGCTGATTGCGCTGGACGGCTCCGCAGCGCCGCGTCGCCTGACCTCGACGCCCGGCGGCGAAAGCGGTGCGGCCTGGTCGCCGGACGGCACGCAGCTGGCCTTCAGCGCCGCGCGGACCGAAGACGAGCCGGCGCAGGTCTTCGTGCTCCCGATGGACGGCCCGGGCGAAGCCGAGCAGATCACCGCCATGTCGACGGGCGCGGCGAATCCGGTCTGGAGCCCCGACGGCAGCCTGATTGCCTTCGAGAGCGCGGTGTTTCCGAACGCCGTCGACGACGCGGCCAATCGCGCCGAGCATGAGGCGCGTGAGGCGCGGGGAATCAACGTGTCGCGCTACGAGATCTTTCCGATCCGCCAGTGGGACCGCTGGCGTGACGACCTGCAGACGCGGCTGTTCATCCAGTCCCCCCGGGCCGGTGCAGAAGCCAAGGATCTGATGGTGGAATCCGAGCTGGTCGCATCACCGGGGTTTTCGGGCGTGCCGTCGCTCAGCGGCTCTAGCCTGCATGCGGTCTGGGCACCGGACGGCAACGCCCTGATCATCAGCGCCACGGACAACCTGCACGAGGCGGCCCACTCGGTGGTGCGCTATCACCTCTACCGCGTGCCCGTGGGTGGGGGTGAGGTCTCGCCAGTCACCCAGGGCGAGGACTACAGCTGTACGGGCGCTCAGTTTTCCTCCGATGGTGAGTCGTTGTTCTGCAGTTACGAGCCGATCAACGAGTTCGTCTACAACCACACGGAGGTGGCTCGGGGTGCCTGGGGCGGTAACCGCCTGAGCAGTGCGCTGGAGACCCTGACGACGGACTTCGACCGCTCGGTCAGCAGCTTTGCCGTGGCCGATGACGGCCGCCGAGTCTTTTTCAACGCCAACGACGAGGGCCACCGGCGCCTCTTCGTGCTCGACGTCGACTCGCGCGAGGTGCGTGCGCTCGACGCCGACAGCGCAGGCGTCTACGGCGGCCCGAAAATGGCGGGAGCGGCCCTCGTGTCGGTCTGGGACAGCTCGACCACGCCGGCCGAACTGGTCCGCGTCGATCCAGCCACCGGCGAGCGCACGCCGCTGACTGCCTTCAACAGCGAGCGGGCCGCAGGACTGGACCGGCCGGCGTTCCGGAGCTTCTGGTTCACCAGCTCCAACGGCCGTCGTATTCACAGCTGGCTGGCCCTGCCGCCGGGCTTCGATGAGAACCAGACCTACCCGCTGGTGCTGTTCATCCACGGCGGTCCCTTTTCGTCATCGCTGGATTCCGACCACGTGCGCTGGAGCCCGCATCTTCTCGCCTCACCGGGCTACGTGGTGCTCTTGACCGACTACACGGGCTCCGTGGGCTACGGCGCGCAGTTCTCACGCAACATCGAAGGTGACCCCCTGGCCACGCCGGGCGAGGAGCTGATCGAGGCGGCCGATGCTGCCATCGCGCGCTTCGACTTCATCGACCCCGAGCGCCAGGCCGCAACCGGCGCGAGCTACGGCGGCCACCTGGTCAACTGGCTGCTGGCCACCACGGATCGCTTCGACGCCCTCGTCGGCCACGCCGGTCTGGTCGATCTGGAGGGCCAGTATTCGACCAGCGACGTCATCTACCATCGCGAGCGCATGAACGGGGGCCCGTTCTGGGGTGATAGCCCGGTCTGGACCGAACAGAGCCCCTCGACCTATGCCGACAACTTCGCCACGCCGACGCTGCTGACCATCGGTGAGCGGGACTTCCGGGTGCCCGTCAATCAGACCGTCGCTGCCTGGAGCTATCTGCAGCGCATGCAGGTACCCTCGCGGTTGCTGGTCTTCCACGACGCCAACCACTGGATCATGAACGGCAAGGAGGCGCGCTACTTCTGGAACGAGGTCCACGCCTGGCTGGCCGAGCATCTCTGAGGGCTGAGCGTGGCCCGATCTGTTTGACGCCGATCAAAAGTAGCGGCCTGGAATCTGGGGTACATTCAGCGGTCAGCAGAGCCTGCGCTGGTGGGTTCGAGGACAGTTTTTGCTTGAGGGAAGGGGATTGAACGAGAGTCAGGGCACCGGATCGGGGCCGGAGACCGACAACACGGACGGCGCCGGCCACCAGGGATTCGTTGTCGGCATCGGCGCTTCGGCGGGCGGTCTCGAGGCGTTGGAAAAATTCTTCGGCGCGCTCGCGGCCGACACGGGGGCCGCCTACGTCGTGGTTCAGCACCTGTCGCCGGACCACAAGAGCATGATGGGCGATCTGCTCCAACGCCACACGGACATTCCGGTCTCGGTCATCGAAGACGGCGAGCTTATCGAAGGCAATCACGTCTACCTCATTCCGCCCGGGCAGCTGCTGCGCATCGAGAAAGGCCGACTGCTGATGGCGCCGAAAAGCCCCCACGGCCTGTCCCTGCCGATCAACGGGTTCCTGTCCTCGCTGGCCAATGACTGCGGACCGCGCAGCCTTGCCGTCATCCTGTCCGGAACCGGGTCTGACGGCACTCGGGGAGCGGCGGAGATCAACGCGGCCGGAGGCTTCGTTCTGGCGCAGGCCCCCGAGGATGCACGCTTCGACGGGATGCCGGCCAGCGTGATTGCAACGGGCCTCGTCGACGCGATTCTGCCCGCCGCTGAGCTGGCGGAGCGTGTCGAGCGGCACCTGCACAACCCCCTCGCCTCCCGACAGGTCGCAGCCTCCACCGAACTGGAACTCCTCGACGACAGCGCTGAAGCCCTTGACCGCATCCAGGCCTTGCTGAAGCAGTATTCGGGCATCGATTTTTCCGGCTACAAGTCGTCGACGATCGTCCGCCGCATCGAGCGGCGGATGCAGGTCAAGCATGCGGCGACGATGGAGTCCTACCTGGAGCTGCTCAAGGGCAACCGGGATGAGCTGGATCTGCTCAAGCGCGAGCTGCTGATTCCCGTCACCAACTTTTTCCGGGACGTCGGCGCCTTCGAGGAGCTGAGTGAACAGGTCATCACCCCGCTGGTGAGGGCTTCGAACAACAGCCAGCAGATTCGCGCCTGGGTTGCCGGCTGCTCTACCGGTGAGGAGGCCTATTCGCTGGCGATGCTTCTGATCGAGGCCTTCGACCGCGAGGGGGTGCGCCCCGACCTCAAGATCTTTGCCACGGATGTCAACGAACAGGGGATCGATTTCGCCGGCGCCGGGCGCTACGCCGAATCGGCCGCGGCTGAGATCGGCCAGGACCGCCTGCAGCGCTTCTTTACCTGCACGGGCAATTCCCTGGTCGTTCGGCCCGAGCTGCGCCAATGCATTGTCTTTGCCCGCCACAACGTGCTGAGCGACCCGCCTTTCACGCGCATGGACATCGTCACCTGTCGCAATACCCTGATCTACTTTCGCCGCCGCGCACAGGAACAGGCGCTACGACGACTCCAGTACGCGCTCAAGCAGAACGGCGTTCTATTCCTGGGGCCATCGGAATCACTGGCCGATCAGGCCAGGGGCTTCGAGACCCTCGATGCGAAGCACAAGCTCTACCGTCGCATTGCCGCCACGATCGCGGCGCCGCTCGGCCTGACCAGCGCCACGACGCGATCACGCGAGACGGCACGCCATCGTGGCGTGATGACCTCGTCATCGAGCACCGCGTCGCCGGACGCGACGCTGATCGATGACGGCGCTGCCTGTCTCCTGGGAGAATATGCACCGCCGTCGATCCTGACCAACGACCGCCATGAAGCGATCCATCTGTTCGGCGATCTGCAGCCCTTCATCCGCGTTCGCGCCGGGGGCGCATCGCTGGATCTCAACCGCCTGCTCCTCGAACCACTGGTGCCGATATCCTCGGCCCTGCTGTTCAAGGCGATCAGGGACCAGGGCGAGATGCGTTCCTCACCGATCACCCTCGACTGCACGGACGGCAACAAGCGGCGGGTGCGCATGCGTACTCGCCCGCTGAAGAAGGTCGGCGATGAGCATTTCATCATCATGTCCATCGAGGCCGTGGATAGCGAGGACCTCGAGCGCTCCGCCCCCGTTGACGTCGAGGCCGAAACCACCGCTCGCGTCGAGAACCTGGAACAGGAGCTGGCGGCCACGCGGGAGAGTCTGCAGGCCACCATCGAGGCGCTGGAGACTTCCAATGAAGAGCTCCAGGCCACGAACGAAGAGTTGATGGCCTCGAACGAGGAACTGCAGAGCTCGAACGAAGAACTGCAGTCTGTCAACGAAGAGCTCAACACGGTCAATGCCGAGTATCAGGAAAAGATGATCGCCCTGCAGCAGGTCAATGCCGATCTGGACAGCATGGGACGTGCCGTCGGCATTGCGACGGTCTTCGTCGACGAAAACCTCCGCCTGCGCCGATATTCACCGGATGCGGTTCATCTGTTCCGCTTCCGAGACAACGACATCGGCAGGCCGCTCGCCGATCTGGCCCACTCCCTCAAGCATGAGAAGCTGATCGAGGACTTCGAAGGCACGCTCCAGAGCCAGCGTATCACCGAGCGCGAAATCGCCGCCTCGGACGGCAGTCTGCTGATGATGCGTATCCTTCCCTATCAAATCCCATCAAGCCAACGCCTCGGGGCGGTGGCGAGCTTTGTCGACGTCACTGCGCTGCGCAACCTGGCGGGCCTGCAGGCGGTGATCGATGCCCTGACCGAACACGTGGCCGTCCTCGAGGTCGACGGCTCGATTGCCATGGTCAACGCGGCCTGGCGGCGCTTTGCCCGCGCGAATGGCGACGTCGATCTGACCCGCTCGGGGCCCGGCTCCAATTACCTCGACGCCTGCGCCGGTGTGGAAGACTCCGATCCGAGCGTCCTGCGCGCGCGGGCAGGTGTCCAATCCGTTCTCGACGGCTCACGAAGCGAGTTCAGCCTGCGCTATCCCTGCCACTCGCCGCAGCAGAAGCGCTGGTTCAGCATGACCGTGACACCTGTGCGCCAGGGTCCTTATGCCGCCGTTGTCAGTCACGTGAACATTACGGAATGGTACCGCCCGGAAGACGATGGCGAGACCGCATTCCTTGATGACTGACTCGAAACGATTGCGGGAGCGCGCCCTGGCCAGGCTGCGGGAGGCTGCCGGACCGCCGGCGGATCGATCGCCGTCCTACTCGGATGCCGTCGGACTCCTCGAGGACCTGCGCATTCACAAGGCGGAGCTGGAAATCCAGAACCAGGAGCTGCAGGAATCCCAAGCCCGGGCCGAGGCAGAGCGCGAGCGCTATCAGCAGCTCTTCGAGCGACTGCCTATTGCCGCCATCGTGGTGGACCGCATCGGCGTGATCCGCTCAGCCAACCCCGTCGCAGCACGCTACTTCGGTTTTCGCGGCGTCTCGGCGCTGGAACATCACTCTTTCTTTCGTCTCATCGACAGTGGCGACGCCCCGCGCGTGGCCAGCGTGATCGGCGAGGGCGAGGAGCGGCCGGCGGGCACGCTGCGCAGCATCACCCTGGCGGGCAGGGACGGGCACACCCTGACCGATCTCGCGCTGATCTCCTTGGGCGATGGCTATCACCTCGACCGGCGCGTATTGATCGTGATCCACGACCGCCACGAAGAGCAGGAGCGAGAGCACGATCGTCAGCTCTACGAGACCCTCCTCGACAATTCGCCGTCGGTCATCTACGCCTTCGGGCGCGACGACCGCTGCCTGCTCTGGAACGCCCGGGCGGCGAGGGTCTTCGGTACGCCCAGAGCCGCCGCCATCGGTGCCTTGCGCAAGGAGCTCCTGAGTCCCGCGGAAGCGGAGCGGGGTCGTCAGCTCGACCGTCGCGTGGTGGAAGAGGCCCGCGCCCTGACCGACGAGGTCCGGCTCTCGGGCGTCGATGACATCCGGGCGCCGCACATCGAGACCCGGTTCCCGCTCCGCCACAGTCGCGAGGGGATCTTCGGTGTCGGCGTCATCGCCGGCAACATCAGCGAGTTGACCCGCGTCCGCAGTCGTCTCGAAGTGGCGATGCGCGTGTTCAACCAGGGCGGCGAGGGCATCGCCATCCTCGATGACAGCCTGCGAGTGACCTTCTGCAATCTCGCGTTTCAGGAGATGCTGGGTCGCGAGGAGCGCGACCTCCTCGGACGCAGGCCGCTGCGGTTCCTCGCCAAGCGGCGCCAGAACCGCAAGCTGGCAATCATCCGGAAGGCGCTGGACGAGTACGGGCGCTGGCAGGGCGAGCGGTGGTTGCGAAATCCTGGCGGCAAGCTCTTCCCCTGCTGGCTTCGCGTCGCCCTGGTGCGCGATTCGGAGGGTGCTGCGTCCAACTTCATCGTGATTGCCAACGACATCACCCAGCAGAAATCGGCGGAGGAGGAGATCGAGCGCCTGGCCTACTACGATGCGCTGACGGGGATGGCGAATCGCTATCTGCTGAAAAACCGGGCTCGGCAGGTCATCCAAGCAGCCAAATCCTCCAACGGAGAGTTTGCGCTGCTGTTTATCGACCTCGACAAGTTCAAGGACGTCAACGACGCCTTCGGTCATGCTTGTGGTGACCGCTTGCTGGTTCAGTTCGCTCGACGCCTGACGGCCCAGGTCCGCGAACGCGACATGGTCTGCCGTCTCGGCGGCGATGAGTTCGTGATTCTATTGTCCGAGATCAGCCGTGACGAGGTGAGTGAGCGCGTCGAGTCGCTTCTCTCGAACATCGTCCGATCCTTTTCGATCGATGGTGAAGAGCTTCACCTGTCCGCGTCGCTCGGAATAGCGATGTATCCGTCGGACGCCGATGATTTCGACGGCCTGCTGAAGAGCGCCGATGCCGCCATGTACCAGGCAAAGGCGGCGGGCCGGAATACCTATCGATTCTTCGATGCGGCCATGGCCGAGGCGGTCGCCTCGCATGCCCGTATGCAGCAAGCCCTGCATCGAGCCATCAACATCGAAGGTGCTCTCTCGGTCGTCTATCAGCCACAGATCGATCTGGCCGGCGGCCGGCTCGTCGGCCTGGAGGCCCTCCTCCGCTGGTGTGACCCCGAGTTGGGGCAGGTATCACCTGAGGAATTTATTCCGATGGCTGAGCAGAGTGGGCTGATTCGCGAGCTGAGCGATTTTGTCCTGGACACGGTGATCGAGCAGATCAAGGATTGGCGCGGCGGAATGCTTGGCGACGCGATCGTGTCGGTGAATATCACGCCGGAGCAGTTCTGGCATGACGATTTCGAAAGCGATCTCCTTGGCCGCATTGAGCGCGCTGGAATTCCGGCGGACCATCTGCTGCTGGAAATCACCGAACGCACGGCAATGAAGGATCCTGAGGGCCTGGTCGCCTTGATGAATTCGCTGCGAACGCACGGCATCGAACTGAGCATCGACGATTTCGGGACGGGCTTTTCCTCGCTGGCGTACCTGCAGCGTTTTCCCTTGCGCCAGCTCAAGATCGATATGAGCTTTGTTCAGGGCCTCGGAAGCGACGTCGCTGCAGAGCAGATCTGCCAATCGGTGCTCAATCTGGCTCACACGCTGGGGTTGGAGGTGGTGGCCGAGGGCATTGAAACGGAGATCCAGGCTCGCCGTCTGCGCGACTGGGACTGCGAGATCGGCCAGGGCTTTCTCTACGCGCGGCCGATGTCTCCTGATCGACTCATGCGATGGCTCGATTCAAGCGAGTTCACCTCTCTCGGCGAGAGCGCCACGGGCGCCGAATAGGATCAGGCCCTGGCCCGTCGTGTACAGGGCGACGATCAGCAGCTCGTTCACTGAAAAAGCAGGCACGAAGCGGTCGACCCCGATCAGCGAGTCGGCGATCAGGAACAGGGTGCAGCCGGCATACAGACGACCGGGTCGACGCTCGACGCCGGCCCCCAGCCAGGCCATGGTGATGAGTACGGCCACATACACGCTCACGGGGCCGGCAAAGTCGCCCAGGCCGGGCCACATCCAGGCCAGCAGAGCTAGTCCATAGGCGAGAAGCGGCAGCCGCCATGCCAGACGTCGCTCTGGGTGCTGCATGCGGGCGAAGGCGGTCGCATAGGCGATCTGGGTCAGGAGAAAGCACAGCAGGGCGTGAAGGAGAAAGCCCTGGCGATCGACCGCCAGGTAGATGTCGCCTGCAGAAGCTGCCAGAAAGCCCAGCGCCAGCGGCGCAGCGAATCGCCGCGGCAGCTCGCACCAGAGCACGACGGCGGCGACCCACATGGGCAGGGCCTTGAAGGCCCAGTCGCCGGGAAAGCCCGCTGCCAGAAGGCTGATCCAATAGACGAGGGCAGGCAGGCTGAACGCGACCGTGAAGACGGCCGTGCGCTGCGACGGTTTCATGCCGTCCCCGTCACCGGAACGCCCTCAGGGCTTCGAGCCCGCCGGGGTCGATGGCCGGGGTCTCGCCGGCGAGCAGATCGGCGAGCAGTTCTGCAGAGCCGGCCGCATGGGTCCAGCCCATTGCGCCGTGGCCGGTATTCAGCCAGAGGCCGTCGATCGGCGTTGGTCCGATCAGGGGTGGGCCGTCCGGGGTCATCGGCCGTAGTCCGGTCCAGGCCTCGATCGCCTGCCCCTCGAGCACGCCGGCCAGGGCGGGCATCAGCGCCTCGGCGGACTGTCGCAGGAATTTCAGGCGATGGCCATCGAGGGCCGGCCGCGGTCCGGCAAAGTCGGCCAGTCCGGCGATTCGCAGGCGCTCGGGACCCAGGCGGGCGATGACGAAGCGCCGTTCCGCATCCAGCAGCGGCACCTCGGGCATTGCGGCCGAGGCCTGGATGGGCACGGTCAGGGAATAGCCCTGGATCGGGTAGATCGGAACGTTCAGCCCCAGGGGCGTCAGCAGGCGACGGGTGCCGGTGCCGGTGCACAAGACGATGCGATCGGCGCTGATCGTCTCCCTGGAGGTCCGGATCGCCGGGGCCGTTCCGGCGCGGCAATCGATGGCCGTGACCTGTTCGCCGAAGCGGATGGATGCACCCAGTTCACCGGCGCGTTTGGCCGCCTCGATGCTGAATAACCGGGCATCCCCCGATTCGTGGGCCGGGACCCAGAGTGCGGCGCTGAACTGGTCGACGACCGGAGCCAGCGCGGGCTCGCGAGCGACGATGGCCTCGGCATCGAGGGTCTGGAATTCGATGCCGGGCAGCTCGAGGCGGCGCCGGAATTCGATGATGTGGTCGAGGGCTGCCTGCGTTCGGTACAGCTCCATCGAGCCCTCGATGTACTGGTCGTAGGCCAGCGAATGGCGCTGGCGAAGGCCGACCAGGCAGCCCTTGGCGTAGAGGCCCAGGCGAATGCAATGGCGGGCATTTTCCAGGTAGCGATCGGGATCGGACTCGCGCAGAAACTGCCGGCCCCAGCCGAGCAGGCCGGGCAAGGCGCCCCACATGATCCGCGATGGCGTGCGCCGCCGGACAAGCGCGTCGGGCAGGCGACGCCAGGTGCCCGGCGGATTCCAGGGTTCGGCATGCACCGGCGTGATGCTGCTGCCGTTGGCGTAGCTGGTCCCCTGGCCGGCCGCGGCCTCGCCATCGATCAGGGTGACCTCAGCGCCGCGTTCAGCAAGCACCAGCGCCGTCGTCGATCCGACGATGCCGGCGCCGACGATAAGGACCTTCATTCAGTCAATCTCGGGACAAGGCGACACGTCCTGCAGCATAACGCCGTCTTTCGGTCAGGTCGATGGACGATTGCACTGGAGGTCTTCGCGGCGAGGACGCCATTGGCGCGGTCGATCCGGCGTCAGACCGCGTAGCGCTGCTCCAGGGCACGCTGCGCGGTCTTGACGATGCCGAAGGCGGATCGGAGATAGCGCCGGTGCAGGCCCGAGAGCTCGTCGGGGTCGACCAGGTGGTTCGGTTGATCGCCGGCGTCGAAGAGGGCGACCTGGTGGCGCAGGCGAATATTGCCGATGAAGCGCAGGGCATGGATGAGATCGTCCGCATCCGATGGGCTCATGATGTCGGCCTCGGCCGCCGTCCGGATGCGCTCCTCCGTGTGGACCGCGCCGATGGCGCCTTCCAGCGCGCGGACACGGGCCAGGTCGACGATGGGGATCACGCCGCGCTTCTTCAGGTTGATGCCGCGGGCAGCGCCGTCGCCGTCCTCACGCGCGAACTGGCCGAACAGGCCCAGGGCCGGTCGATTGCCCATGGATTCGGCGGCCAGAAAGCGCCGGAACAGGGTCGACTCCCGAGCCTCCTCGAGGACCTCCGCGTGCAGCGAATGGGCGAGGTCGAGGTGGCCGGCGACCGGGCGCATGTCGAAGAAGATCGACGACTGCATGACCGCTTTGGGTTCGGGCTCGACCATCCAGGAATGAAAGGTCCGTCGCCAGTCCTTCCAGGCCATCCGCCATTCGCCCTTGGCCATGACCCCACCCGGGCAGTAGATGTAGCCGCAGGCATTCAGGCCGTCGCAGATCCGGTCGGCGAAGGCCTGAAAGAATTCGGCCTCCTCGCCTTCCGGACGTCGCTCGAGGATCAGGCCGTTGTCCTGGTCGGAGATCAGGCCCTGTTCCATTCGCGCCTGGGAGCCGAAGGCGGTCCAGCACCAGGCCATCGGTGCCTCGCCGAGCGAGGCGAGGGCTAGAGCGATCAGCCGACGCGTGCAGGCGTCGGTGATCATGCTGGCCATGCGCCCGACTTCGCTGACTTCCGAGCCCTGGTGAACGAGACCGGCAAGGAGTGTCGGGCTTTGCCGTGCCAGCTGGACAAGCTCCTCGGTATCCTCGGCGCGCTGGATATCGCGGACCAGGCGCAGGGGGTGGGGCGACTGGATGCGCATCAGATCGCCCGCGCTGACCACGGCGCGAAGCGCCTGGTTCTCATCGAGGACGGGCAGGTGGTGAACGCCGAGCTTCATCATCTGAACCAGCGCATCGTCGATGCGGCTGTCGAGTCGAGCCGTTACCGGCTCCGGCGTCATGACGCCGGCCACGGGCCGGGCCAAGTCGATTCCCGCCGCGACCACGCGAGAGCGAAGGTCGCGGTCGGTCAGCATGCCGACCAGCTTCCCGTCCCGGACGATCGGCAGCGAGCTCACCCGGTGCCGCGCCATCGCCTCGGCCGCCTGCTGGATCGAGGTGTCCGGGCCCGCCGTGATCGGCCGCCGCAGGCGCAGCTGGGACAGGCGTTCGCGCGTCCGGCCATCGATCGAGCGAAGGCGGTCACCGGGCGTTGCCTGGAGAAACTGGCCAACGAGGGGATGGGTCTGGATCAGTTCGATCAGCACCGGCGGCGGCAGATGAATCAGGCGAGTGGGGCGCAGGGCGCGGGCGCGATAGGTGGGGCGGTGACCCTCGACGGACACCGCATGCCCAACGAGCTCGCCGGCCTGACGCTTTTCCAGGACCTTGCCGGCCAGATCCACCAGGGCGATCTCGCCATCTTCGATCAGATACACACCGTTGTCCGCGTCGGGGTCGAAGGGTCCAAGGGCCTGATCTTCGTCGAGTGTCTTTCTTTCCAGGGCGGCGGCAAGCGCCTGCAGCGCGGGATCGGGCAGCTCCGAGAAGGGCGCGGTGGCGGCCAGCAGAGCAAGGGTGGCATCGGTGGTCATCGGAGTGGTCTCTTCATCAATATTGCACGCGAGCGAAATAGCTTTGTTCCGAGGCCGCCTGAGCGGCTTCCAGGGTGTCGATGCCCAGCTCGGCCAGCAGCGGAATCAGGCGGATCAACAGCTCCGCGGTGACTCGTGCATCGCCCAGGCCCGTGTGGCGGCCTTCGATGACCAGACCGAAGCGCTCGGCCAGGGCATCGAGGCTGTGGGAGGCCTGCTCGGGCTGCGCCAGCGACGCCAGGAGCAGCGTATCGAGGACCGGCTGGTCGAATTCCAGGCCGAGCCCGTCCTGCTTCAGCGTCAGGCAGCGCATGTCGAAGGCCGCGTTGTGGGCGACCAGGACGCTGTCGCGGGCGTAGGCATGAAAGGCGGGAAGCACCTCGTCGATCGTCGGCTGGCCGCGCACCTGATCGGGCGTGATGCCGTGAATCTGAATGCCCAGGGACGGAATGCTGCGTTTCGGGTCGACGAGCTGGTCGAAGCTCTCCTGGGTCAGGATGCGGCCGTTGACCACGCGAACGGCGCCGATCTGGATGATCTCGTCGCCCGCCGCCGGATTCAGGCCGGTGGTTTCGAGGTCGAAGACCGTGTAGCTCAGCTCGCTCAGGGGCGTCCGCTGCAGGTCGCCATCGCCGTGGGATCCCGAGGCATTGCGCGCGAAGAGATCGAAATCGAAGAATTCGGGGCGCTCGCCGGCGACGCGCGCCGGCAATTCATCGCGGGCCTGGATCGTCGGCAGCAGCAGGCGCACGGCGGCGCGCTCGCTGGCGATGCGATCGATCCAGCACTCCGCGGCATGTCGCTGCAGGACCTCGCGCGCGCTACAGGGTGCCTGGCCGGCTCCCACCTGCAGGTGCCTATCCAGCCAGGGCGCGAGATCCGGCAGTTCACGCGCCTTCGGCCAGGGCAGGCTGAGGTCGACCAGGGCCTGACCGTTGTGCGCCTTCAGCTCGATCGCCAGGGCGCGGATGCCCACGTGCGATTCCAGCATGTCGACCAGACTCATCAGCAGTGTCAACAGCGCCTGGCTGTCGATGTGCAGCCAGAGGGGCTCATCGGGGGTGACCAGAGTGGCTGCCGGTCCGTCGAGCTGGTCGAGACGCTCGAGGCTCGCTTCCAGCCAGTCCTCGGCGCGCATGTCCTCCATCGGCCATTGACCGCCGCCCTGGCGCGCGTTGAGGGTCGCGGCCTGCTCCAGCTGGCCGCTGAGCTGGTCGATATGTTCACTCAGGGTGGCGAGCATCCGGGTCGTTTCCTCCGGCGTATCGCCCTCGCGCTGCCAGTCATCGAGCAGCTTTCGGCTGGCCTGCAGGGTGCGCCGACCGTCCTCGGTCAAGCGAGCCAGCAGCTCGTCCTTCTGGCGGTGGGCTTCGACGTCGCGGGTGATGTTTTCCATCAGCAGCACAAAGCCGGTCAGCGTGCTGGCATCGCGCTGGCCGTCCTCGTCGACGTCGCAGACCGGCGAGACGAGGCCCCGAAACAGGCTGCCCGAGGGCGTGCTGGTCACGAACTGGCTCGACGGATTGCTGGCGCCGCGCTCGAGGCGGCGGCGGATCTTGTTCAGGGCATGGTCGACCAATTCGCGATCGATCACCGTATGGATCGAGCGGCCCAGGCCCATGAGCTCGGCCCCCTGGGTGACCCCCGGCACCTTCGACAGGCGCTTGAACTGAAGGCGGGCGCGCGGGTTGTAGAGGAGGATCCTGCCTTCGAGATTGCACACGACAACGCTCTTGTCGAGCTCGTTCATCAGCGCGGCCAGCCGCGACTTTTCCAGCTCGCTGCGGCGCGTCAGTGTTCGGACGCGGCTGTCCATGTCCTGTTCCAGGGCCTGGCGCTGCTCGACCAGCTGGTTGATGACCGTGGCCAGGCCCGACAAGGGCGGATGGCTGAAGGCCTCTGCATCGAGGCGATGGTTCCGATCGACCACCGCCCGGGCCTGCTCGAGCAGGCGATCGGGGCCGGTCCAGTGGCGCTCGATAACTGCCTTCAGGGCCAGGCTGATCGGGTAGAGCGTCACCAGCCAGAGCAGCACGATCAGACCCGCGCGCCCGGACTGGGCCTCGACCAGCGCCGACCAGCGCTCGGCAGGCAGCACGACCCAGAGCAGCCCGACGGCCAGGGCCAGCCACAGCAAGCCGCCCAGGCCGATGGCCAGGACGCCGATCAGCAGTCGCTTTTCAGGCCTTCGCATCGGGGCAGGTTGCGGGGTGGGTCGGCAGTCGAGTGTCGGTCATGATCTGCTCCGAAGCGAAGGAGGGTCCGCGTCGCGAAGGCGTTTTCAACGGACCCCTCCAGGATCCTCAAGCTACCACTTCCGCGACCGCCTGGCAGCCCGACCATGGTAGAAGGAGAAACGAGACCCTTTCGAACCGGAGATCACCGATGACCCTCCATATCACTCTGATGCCCCTGCTGGCGCTGATCGCCGGCATTCTCGTACTGACCACGCCGAAGCTCTTCCGCTACATCGTCGCCGCCTTCCTGATCGTCTACGGCCTCGTCGGCCTGACCGGCGGCGGCAACGTGTTCAGCCTGAGCTTCTGATCTTCCGTCGATGGATCATTGCTCGTCCCGGCATACCGCCCGAAGGCCCGGGTCGTCGCTTTCGAGACGGCGCCAGCGAGCGCCCTCCAGCCCTCCATCGGGACCCAGAACAACGTCTTCGCCCAGGTCGGCGCGGCGGGCCTGAGCGCAGTCATAGATCACCGGGATTTCGCGTGCCGGCATCCAGCGACCGAGCAGGATGACCGTGGTCATGATCCAGTCCGGGCGCGCCTCGTTGCGGCGGCTGCGACGCGTATCGACAGCCACCAGACGCAGGGTCAGGGGCTTGAGGTAGGTCCAGGGGCGGTACCAGCTCGACTCCTGGCTTGCGTTGACCACGACCACGCCGTCGGGCAGGCG
>CAZDFS010000047.1:0-27784 GCA_964504865.1 uncultured Wenzhouxiangella sp. | reverse complement strand
CGGGCTCATAACCCGAAGGTCGCAGGTTCGAATCCTGCCCCCGCTACCAGGTTTTCGAGAACAAGAAAAAAGCCCCTGGTCAAAGGGGCTTTTTTCGTTTTTGGATTCGGTTCAACCGCGCCGGGCAGGGGTGACGGTCCGTAAGCACAGGCCCGTTGCCGACGATCAACCAGCTGGTCGACGTCGCAGGCGCAACGACATCAGTTTTTCGATATCGGATAGAGGACATGGCTGCCACCGACCGGCTTGAAGAATTGCTCGCCCCGATCATCGATGATCTGGGTTACGAGTTCGTCGGGCTGGAGTACTCCTCCAACCCGAAGAATCGCCTGCTTCGGGTCTACATCGACAAGCCCGAGACGGGCATCGACGTGGACGATTGCGCCGAGGTCAGCCGTGAGCTGTCGGCGGTGATGGACGTCGAAGAGCCGATTTCGGGCCAGTACACCCTGGAGGTGTCCTCGCCCGGCATCGAGCGGCCGCTGTTTACTGCCGCGCACTTCGAGCGCTTCGTCGGCGAAGTCGCGAAGGTGCAGATGGTCGCGCCGATCAACGGCCGCCTTCGCTTCAAAGGCCCGATACTGGGCGTTGACGGTGACCTCGTTCGCCTCGACGTCGATGGAGAGCCGAT
This sequence comes from uncultured Wenzhouxiangella sp., assembly GCA_964504865.1. Classification (GTDB taxonomy): domain Bacteria; phylum Pseudomonadota; class Gammaproteobacteria; order Xanthomonadales; family Wenzhouxiangellaceae; genus Wenzhouxiangella. Next base: position 27,153 of record CAZDFS010000047.1, on the reverse strand, counting down.
AGAACTGAGCGTGGCAGGCATGGACAAGGCGAAGCTCGCGCCTGACCTCGATGCCTTGTTCGCTGAACAGAATTGAACGAATCGAGTGGATTGATTCGGTGCTTCGATCGACCTTACTGATCAAAGGCACTGAATTGTGGATAACCATTGATGAAAGCGGAAGCTTGAAATGACCAAGGGCAAGGAAATTCTGCAGGTCGCCGAAGCGGTCTCCAACGAAAAGGGTCTCGACGCGGAGATCATCTTCGAGGCGATCGAAGCGGCACTGGCCTCAGCAGCCAAGCGGCGTCACCCCGAGGATATCGAGGTGCGTGTTGCCATCGATCGTACGAGCGGCGATTACGAAGCGTTCCGGCGCTGGGAAGTCGTCCAGGACGAGGACGACGAGGAATTCGAGTTCGAAACCGAGTCCCGTCAGATCCGGCTGACCGAAGCCCGCGAACACGATCCCGAGCTCGAGATCGGCGATTTCATCGAAGAACCGATGGAGCCGCCCGAGTTTGGCCGCATCGCGGCCCAGGCTGCCAAGCAGGTCATCGTCCAGCGCGTGCGCCAGGCTGAGCGTGAGCAGGTCGTCGAAGCCTACGAAGGGCGGGTCGGCGAACTGGTCCACGGCAAGATCGAGCGCAACGAGCGCGGCGGTATCGTCCTCGACCTGGGCGAAAACGCGCGCGCCTACATTCCTTCGCGCCACACGATCCCCGGTGAAAACGCACGCATGCACGACCGGATGCGCGGCTACCTCTACGAGGTGCGCCCCGATCAGCGTGGCCCGCAGCTGTTCGTCAGCCGCACCCTGCCGGAGTTTCTCATCGAGCTGTTCAAGCTGGAAGTGCCGGAAATCGGTCAGGAGCTGATCGAGATTCGTGGAGCGGCTCGAGATCCGGGCCGCCGGGCGAAGATCGCCGTCAACGCGCTCGATTCCCGGACCGATCCGATCGGCGCCTGCGTCGGCATGCGCGGCTCGCGCGTGCAGGCCGTGTCCAACGAGCTGGCCGGTGAGCGCATCGACATCATCCTCTGGGACGAGAACCCCGCCCAGTTCGTCATCAATGCGATGGCGCCGGCCGAGGTCTCGTCGATCGTCGTCGACGAAGACTCGAACAGCATGGATATTGCCGTCGAGGAGGACAACCTGTCCCAGGCCATCGGCCGCGGTGGGCAGAACGTTCGCCTGGCCGCGGAGTTGACCGGCTGGACCCTGAACGTGATGACCGTCGAAGAGGCCGAAGCCAAGAGCGAGAGCGAATCACGCCAGGTGCTCGAGGGCTTCAAGGAAAAGCTCGACGTCGACGAAGAGCTCGCCAGCATCCTGGTCCAGGAAGGCTTCACCAACATCGAAGAAGTGGCCTACGTGCCCGAATCGGAGCTGCTGGCGGTCGAGGAATTCGATGAGGACATCGTCGCCGAGCTGCGCCAGCGCGCACGCGATGCGCTGCTGACCCAGATGATCGCCTCGGAAGAGAAGCTCGAAGAAGAAGCGCCCGAGCAGGATCTGCTCGATCTCGAGGGCATGACCGAGGCGATCGCCTATCGCCTGGCCGAGGTCGGCATTCGCAGCCGGGATGATCTGGCCGAGAGCGCCGTCGATGAGCTCGAGGACGTGAAGGGCCTCGAACCCGAGCAGGCTGCCGAGTTGATCATGGCGGCCAGAGCGCACTGGTTCGAAGAAGAGTAAGACGGCATCAAGCCGATACGTAAACCGACACAGCAATAGGAAATTCGTGATGTCGCAAGTCACCGTTACACAACTGGCTGAAGTACTGGGCGTGACCCCCGAGCGCCTGATTACCCAGCTCAATGATGCCGGGATCAAGGTTGATGATCCATCGGCAGCGGTGACCAATGAGGACAAGAAAAAGCTCCTGGCCTATCTCAGGACGAGTCACGGCAAGGGCGCGACGAGCGAGGATTCCTCCGGCCCCCGCAAGGTCACCCTGAAGCGCAAGACCGTCAGTGAAATCAAGGTGCCGGCCGGTGGCGCCGGACGCGGACCGCGCTCGCGAGGCGCTGCCCCGTCGCGAACCGTCAACGTCGAAGTGCGCAAGAAGCGCACCTACGTCAAGCGCCGCGCGATTGCCGAGCAAGAGGAAAGCAGCCCCGATCGCGAAGCCGCGGCCAAGGCGCTGGAGGAAGCGCGCGTGGCTCGCGAAGAAGCCGAGCGCATGGAAAAAGAAGATGCCGAGCGCCGGGCCGCCGAGGCCCAGGAGCGCGAGCGCGCCGAGGCCGAAGAGCGGGCCCGTCTCGAAGCCGAGGCCGAAGAGCGTCGCAAGGAAGAGGAAAAGCAGCGCGCCCTGGCCGAGGCTCAGGCGCGCGTCGAGGCCAAGGTGGCCCGCCAGGCGGCGGAGCGCGAGGCCGAGCGCAAGCGTCGGACCAGCAAGGAAGCGCCGGCCAAGGATGCGCGCACCCGCTACGGCCGCAAGGAGCTGCACGTCACGCCGAAGTCGAAGCGCCGCAAGCCCAAGCGCAAGTCCCGGGTCAGCTCGCAGCCAACGGAGCACGGCTTCCAGATGCCGACCGAACCGGTCAAGCGCGTCGTCGATATTCCCGAGACGATTACCGTGGGTGAGCTGGCCAAGCTGCTGGCCGTCAAGGCCGGTGATCTGATCAAGGCCCTGATGAACATGGGCTCGATGGTCACGATCAACCAGGCGCTGGATCAGGAAACCGCCATTCTGGTCGTCGAGGAGCTCGGTCACGAAGCGCGCGCCGCCGAGGCGCAGGACATCGAGCAGGAGCTCGTCGCCGAGGAAGACACGGACGACGGCGAGCAGTCCGAACGCCCGCCGGTCGTGACCGTCATGGGTCACGTCGACCACGGCAAGACTTCGCTGCTGGACTACATCCGCCGAGCCAAGGTCGCTGCAGGCGAACAAGGTGGTATCACCCAGCACATCGGTGCGTACCACGTCGAGACCGACAATGGCGTGGTCACCTTCCTGGACACGCCGGGCCATGCCGCTTTTACCGCCATGCGCGCCCGCGGCGCCCAGGCGACGGACATCGTGGTTCTCGTGGTTGCCGCCGACGACGGCGTCATGCCGCAGACGAAGGAAGCCATCCAGCACGCCCGCGCCGCCGGCGTGCCGCTGATCGTGGCCGTCAACAAGATCGACAAGCCCGAGGCCGATTCCGATCGCGTCAAGAACGAGCTGTCGGCCGAGGAAGTCATTCCCGAGGAATACGGCGGGGAGGAAATCTTCGTGCCCGTGTCGGCGATGACCGGTGAGGGTATCGACGCCCTGCTGGACGCCATCCTGGTGCAGGCCGAAGTCCTTGAACTCAAAGCCAGCCCCGAGCGCCGCTGCCGCGGCGTGGTCGTCGAGTCCTCCCTCGACAAGGGTCGCGGTCCCGTGGCGACCATCCTGGTTCAGGACGGCACGCTCAAGCGCGGTGACATGATCCTGGCCGGCACCGAATACGGGCGCGTTCGCGCCATGTTCGACGAAACCGGTACGGCCATCGACGAAGCCGGACCATCGATCCCTGCGGAGGTGCTTGGCCTGTCCGGCGTGCCGAACGCCGGTGACGACGTCCTGGCCGTGGCCGACGAGCGCAAGGCCCGCGATGCTGCCGAGCAGCGCAAGCAGTCGGCGCGCGAGGGCCGGCTGGCCGAGAAGCAGGCCGCCAAGCTGCAGAATCTCTTCGATCAGATGAGCGAGGGCGGCAGCGGCGAGACGCAGAACGTCAACCTGGTCATCAAGGCCGATGTTCAGGGGTCCGTCGAGGCCCTGCGCGATGCGCTGACCCGCCTGTCCAACGACGAGATCAAGGTGAATGTCGTCGCCTCCGGCGTCGGTGGGATCACCGAATCCGACGCCAGCCTGGCGCAGGCCTCGGGTGCCATCATCATCGGCTTCAACGTCCGTGCCGACAGCACGGCGCGCAAGATCATCCAGGAAGCCGACCTGGACCTGAACTACTACAGCGTCATCTACGACGCCATCGACGACGTCAAGAAGGCGATCAGCGGCCTTCTGGGCACGGAGATCAAGGAGCAGATCATCGGTCTGGCCGAGGTCAAGGACGTGTTCCGCTCCTCGAAGCTCGGCGCCATTGCCGGTTGCCTGGTCATCGAGGGCGTGGTCAAGCGCGACAACCCGATTCGCGTCCTGCGCGACAACGTGGTGATCTTCGAGGGCGAACTCGAATCGCTCCGCCGATTCAAGGACGATGCCAAGGAAGTGCAGGCCGGCACCGAATGCGGTATCGGCGTCAAGCAGTACAACGACGTCAAGCCGAACGATCAGATCGAGTGCTTCGAGCGCGTTGAAGTGCAGCGGACGCTCGACTGATGAGCGTCGCTCGGGCAGAACGCGTGGCGGGCCTGCTCCGCCGTGAACTGGCGGACATCGTCCGCGGCGCCTTCGAGTACGAGATCCCCGCGGGCATCATCAGCATCACCGATGTCGAAGTCGCCCGCGATCTGGGGCATGCCAAGGTCTACGTGGCCGTGCTCGAAATCGAGCAGGCGCCGGAAATCGTCGCCTTCCTGAACGAACACGCCGGCGCGGTCCGGCACGAGCTGGGCAAGCGCATCCGGCTTCGCCTCACGCCGAGCCTGAAGTTTCTCCACGACACCTCGTCGGAGACCGGGCAGCGCATCGAGCAGCTGCTGGCCGCCTCGCGCGGTCCGAAGACCAATTCCGACAGCTGATCCCGACAGCCGATTCCCGGTTGGGAACGGCCCTACCAGATCCAGGCGGCGGCAAACCAGACCAGCATGATCGCCGCAATCACCCCCTTGGCGACGGTCCCGACGACGACACCGATCGTCGCGCCGACGCCGGCGCGCAGCGACGCATCCAGATTGGCCTTGCTCGCCAGGTGGCCGATCATGGCGCCGACGAAGGGGCCGAAGACAATGCCGGGCAGGCCGAAGAACAGACCCACGAGCAGGCCCAGGGTGGCGCCGAGAATGGCGTGACGGCCCGCGCCGAAGCGCCGCGCACCCTCGGCGGTGGCCAGGAAGTCGATCAATACGGACAGCACGGCCAGCAGCCCCAGGCCGAACAGCGTCGACACGCCGACCCGGAGGAAGCCATCGAGCCAGGCCATCAGGACCAGCCCGAAAAGAACCACCGGCACGCCGGGCAGCGCCGGCAGGATGATGCCGGCCAGCCCGATGAGCACCAGCAGCCAGGCGAGAATCCAGGTCAGAACAATCAGAAGGTCAACAATCATCACCGGGCCATCGAAAGAGACCCCACCATTATCCCACCCCAACTCCTGTCCTTTGACTGAATTTTTTTCGCCCTCAAGCCCCTTTTTCCTTTAGCCTTGCTTCGTGTTCCTTGCTCCTTGTTCCTCAATCCCTCAGAACCTGACCCCACCCATGTCCCATATCCAGCCCCTGCCCGCCGAAACCACGCCTGAACTGGCCGAGACCTTTGCCCATTTCGAATCCATCCTCGGCTTCGTGCCCAACTCCCTGCTGACGATGCAGCGCCGGCCCGAGATCGTCCGCGGTTTCAGCGCGCTGACGGCGGCGGTGATGGACCCCGGCGGCAGCGTCGACCCCGGTTTCAAGCGCCTCCTGGCCCACTTCGCCAGCCGCGCCGCCGGCTGCCAGTACTGCGAGGCGCACTCGCTGATTGCCGCCGGGATCAGCGGCGTCCCGCAGGAAAAAGTGGACGCGATCTGGGACTACCAATCCAGCCCCCTCTACAGCGACGCCGAGCGGGTCGCCCTCGACTACGCCCTGGCCGCCGGGAGCGTCCCGAACGCCGTCGACGAGGACCTGATGGGCCGCCTCAAGGCGCACTGGAGCGACGAGCAGATCGTCGAGCTCCTCGCGGCGGTCTGCCTCTACGGCTTCCTCAACCGCTGGAACGATTCCATGGCCACGGATCTGGAAGCGGCGCCGAAGGCCCTCGGCGATCGCCTGCTGCGACGCGGCGGCTGGACCGGCGGCAAGCATGTTGAAGAAGACGATCGAAGATCGGATGGCTGAGCCGGTCGGTCGCCATTGCGCGAGCCGGCGCCCGTCGTAGAATAGCGGCATGAAAGCCGGTGCGCGCTTACAACTCAAGGTCGGCCAGAAGCTCAAGCTGGCGCCGCAGCTGCGGCAGGCGATTTCCCTGCTTCAGCTCAACCGCCTCGAGCTCAAGGAGCACATCCGCGAGATCCTGGAGACCAATCCGCTGCTGGAGCAGGCCGCGGATTCCGATCAGCCCGAGTCGTCAGAGGAAAGCTCGGACGTCGAGGTCGAGTTCGAGGACGATTACGGCTTCGATGACCTGCCCGACGGCTTTTCCGTGGCCGGTGACGCGCCGCGCTACGACGAGTTCGTCAGCGACCGGGCCGATGAGTCGCTGCAGCAGCACCTGCTCTGGCAAGCCAATCTGTCGGGTTTCAGCGACACCGACGAGGCGATCGCCAGGGCGATCATCTACGCCCTCGACGAGGACGGCTACCTGCAGGACGACCTCGACACGCTGAGGGTGTCGCTGGCGCCCGAATACCTCGTATCCCGGGAGGAGATCGCCGCGGTGCTCGAGCGTATCCAGCACTTCGAGCCCGTCGGCGTGGCCAGCCGCGACCTGGGGGAATGCCTGCGCGTGCAGCTGGAGGCGCGTTCGGCGTCGACGCCGGGCCTGGGTCTGGCCCTGCACATCGTCGAGCATCACCTCGACGTCATGGCCCAGCGCGATATCGCCAAGCTGATCCGGGCGACGGGCTTCGACAAGGAGGACGTGCAGGTCGCCGTCGACCTGATTCGAACGCTCAACCCCCATCCCTGCAGTCGCTTCAGCTCGGACGAAGAGAACTACGTGGTGCCCGATGTCTACATCCATCCGCGTGGTGACGGCTGGCGGGTCAGCCTGAACCCCGATTCGGATCCGGGCCTTCGCCTGAACAAGATGTACGCCTCCCTGGTCAGAAAAAGCCGCGGCGAGGACAAGCAATACCTGAAGGATCGGCTGCAGGAGGCGCGCTGGTTGATCAGCGGCCTGGAAATGCGCAATCAGACCCTGCTGGCGGTCACCGAGGCGATCGTGCAGCGCCAGCATCGCTTCTTCAACGAAGGCGAGATCGCCATGCAGCCCCTGCTGCAGCGCGAGGTGTCCGAGCAGGTGGGCGTCCACGAATCGACGGTCTCTCGCGCCACGACCCACAAATACGCCCATACGCCCCGCGGGACCTTCGAGCTCAAGCACTTCTTCTCCGTGGCCGTGACCGGCGAAGACGGCAAGCCGATCGCCGCCACGGCCATCAAAGCTCAGCTACGGCGCCTGATTCAGGACGAGCCGCCGGGCAAACCCTATTCGGACCAGGCCCTGGTCACGGTGCTCGCCGACCGCGGTATCAAGCTCGCCCGCCGCACCGTGGCCAAGTACCGCGACCAGCTCGGTATCCCGAGCTCGTCCCAGCGCCGTCGCATGACGCGACTCCGTTCCTGAATTCCGGGCCGATCCTGGTATAACATTGACAGCGAGTCCCTTGTTCAGCGCCAAGGCGTCCGATGCAGGGCTCGGAACGTGGCCCATAAGAGGAGCACCATTCATGCAGATCGAAGTCACCGGCCAGAACGTCGAAGTCACCGACGCGCTGCGCGCCTACATCACAGAAAAGAGCGAGCGCTTCGAGCGCCACTTCGATAATCTGATCTCGGCGCATTTCGTCCTGCGCCTGGAAAAGGTCGACCACACGGCCGAGGGCACCATCCACGTCGGTGGGCGGACCAATCCGCTGTTTGCCGACGCCACGGACGAGGACATGTACGCCGCGATCGACGCGCTGGCCGACAAACTCGATCGCCAGGTTCGTCGCCACAAGGCCAAGATCACCGACCACCACCGCGCAGCGCGATCGGCCAACGCCGGCTGATCCGCGTGCTCGATCCGCTTCTGATTGACCCATCTAACGCCGGTCCGGACTGCCCGTCGATCGGGATTCAAGAGATGGATTGAGGTCCCCATGCAGCTTTCTGACGTCATCGATCCGGAGCGGATTGCTCTGGACATCTCCGTTTGCAGCAAGAAATCGCTGCTTGAAAAAGCCGCCGAGCTGCTGGCGAAGGCGTCCGGCAGCGGCGAGCGGCGGGAAATCTTCGAGAGCCTGTGCCAGCGCGAGCGGCTGGGATCCACCGGCCTGGGGCACGGCGTCGCCATCCCGCACGGGCGCGTGCAGAGTCAGGATGCGGTCACCGGTGCGGTCATTCGACTGCGCCACCCGATCGATTTCGACGCGCCCGATCAGGAAAAGGTCGACCTGTTCTTTGCCCTGTCGGTGCCCGATCAATGCTCGGATGTCTACCTCAAGCTGCTGGCTGATGTGGCTGCGCGCTTCGGCGACGCCGAGCATCGCGAAAAGATGCGCGGGGTCGACGCGGCCGATGATTTGATGAAGCTGTTCAAGACCGAGGCAGGTGCCCCGGCGGCAACATGACCGCCAGCATCACACCGGCTGAGCTGTTTCAGGCCTATGCCGACCGCCTCGGCCTGCGCTGGGTGTCCGGCGCTCGTGCCGCCGAGGAGCGAAGCATCACCGCCACCAGCACCCAGTCTCGCCCGTCGCGCATCGGGTTCCTCAACCTCATTCATCCCAACCGCATCCAGGTCATCGGTGAAGAAGAAGACGCCTGGCTCGACAGCCTGGACGCCAAGGCGCGCTGGGAAACGATTGCGCGCATCATCGACGCCCAACCAGCGGCGGTCATCGTCGCCTCCGGACTGGAGATCGCCGACGACCTCGAGGCCGCCGCGCGCGAAAGCGGCCTGCCCCTGATGACCTCGGAGCGACCGGCCTGGGACCTGGTCAGTTTTCTCGAATACCGTATTTCCAAGCGCCTGGCCCGGCGCGGCACCCTCCATGGCGTGTTCATGGAAGTGTTCACGATCGGCGTCCTGCTGACCGGTGAGTCGGGCACGGGCAAGAGCGAGCTGGCGCTCGAATTGCTGAGCCGAGGCCATCGCCTGATCGCCGACGATGCGCCCGAATTCACCCAGCTGACGCCGGACAACATCGAGGGCAGCTGCCCGCCGATCCTGCGCGATTACCTCGAGGTGCGAGGGCTGGGCATCCTGAACGTGCGGCGCATGTTCGGTGATTCGGCGGTCAAGTCGACCAAGTACCTGCGCCTGATCATCCACCTGCATCTGCCGGGGGAGGACGATGTCGACAGCGACCGCCTCAAGGGCGATGTGGAAATGCGCGAGGTGCTGGATCTGTCGATTCCCCAGATCAATCTGCCCGTCATGGCCGGACGTAACCTGGCCGTCATGGCGGAAGCCGCCGTGCGCGACTTCGTGCTCAGGATGCGCGGTTTCGACGCCGCCGCTGAATTCGTCGAGCGCCACGGCCGCCTGATGGGGCGCGAGTCCTGATGGAGAAGACCCCGGATGCAGCCGCGACAAGGACCCACCCGATCGTGGTGATCAGTGGGCTGTCGGGCAGCGGTAAGTCCGTGGCCCTGCACGCGCTTGAAGACCTGAGCTACTACTGCGTGGACAACCTGCCCGGCGGCCTGCTCGCCGACCTCATCGACGAGGTCCGGAGCCAGCCCGATCGCTACCCGCGGGTGGCTATTGGCATCGACGCGCGGACGGGCCCGGACGGTCTCGACAAGCTCCTCGGCCTGTTTGACCGCATCTCTGACAAGGACGCCTTCAGGGTCGTCTTTCTCGATGCCGATCAGCGCGTTCTCGTCCGCCGCTTCTCCGAGACCCGGCGTCGCCATCCTCTGGCCGGCAGTGCCGGTCTCGAAGCGGCGATCAGCTCCGAGCGCGAACTCCTCGAGCCGATTCGCGAACGCGCCGATGCGGTGGTCGATACCTCCGAGACGAATATCCATCAGCTGCGTCGCCAGATCTGGCGCAGCGTCGGTCAGGGCAACGAGTCCCGCGTGCCGTCGCTGGTGCTCGAGTCCTTTGCCTTCAAGCGCGGCGTTCCGCGCGACGTCGACCTGGTCTTCGACGCGCGCTGCCTGCCCAACCCGCACTGGGAGACCGCGCTGCGCGCGCGCACGGGCCTCGACGCCGACGTCGGCGATTATCTGTCGGCGCACCAGATCGTCCAGGATTTCCGCGACGATGTCCTCGCCTTCATCCGCCGCTGGTTGCCGGCCCTGGCCGAGGACCAGCGCAGCATCGTCACCGTGGGGATCGGCTGCACCGGTGGACAGCATCGCTCGGTCTGGCTGGCCAGCGAGCTGGGGCGGGCCCTGGAGGGTGACGGCCACTCGGTCGTCGTCGCCCATCGCGAGCTCGAGGCATGACCGGCATCGTGCTGGTCACCCACGCGGGCCTGGGGGAGTCGCTGCGCCACCAGGCCGAGGTGATCCTCGGCCGGATGATGCCGATGACCACCGTGTCCGTGAGCGAGGCCGCGGACTTGGACGAGGCCCTGGCCAGCGTGACGACCGCGCTGGCGATGGGCGCAGACCCGGCCGGCGCCATCGTCCTGACCGACCTGCCGGGCGCGACGCCGCACAATCTGGCCTGCCGGGCCGCGGCGCCCCTGACCATCCCCGTGGTCTCGGGGCTGAATCTGCCGATGCTTCTGAAGGTGCTCAACCACGCGGACAAGTCCCCGGCAGAGCTTGCCCACCTGGCCTGTGCTGGCGGCCAGCAGGCGATCTTCGCCTCATGATCCGACGCGAGGTCACCCTGTGCAACCGCCTCGGGCTCCACGCCAGGGCGGCGAGCAAGCTCGTCCAGTGCGCGTCCCAGTACTCGTCCCAGGTCTGGGTCATCCGGGACGAGCGCCGGGTCAACGCCAAGTCGATCATGGGCGTGCTGCTCCTTGCCGCGCCCTGCGGCACGGCGCTGACCCTCGAAGCCGAGGGCGACGACGCCGAGGTCGCCATCGAGGCCCTGGCCGCACTCGTCGACGAGCGCTTCGGAGAGGCCGAATGAGCCTGATTCTCACCGGCATCGGGGTCAATAGCGGCATCGCCATCGGCCGGGTGCATCGCCTCACACCCGGTGAGCTCGACCTGCCCGAGTACCACCTCGACAGCGGCGCCGTCGAGGCCGAGCTCGAGCGACTGCGGCAGGCGATGGACCGGTCCGAAGCTTTCCTCCAGAGCCTGCTCGACCGGATGGGCGAGGGCGGCGAGACGGCGCGAGAGTTGATCGAGGCCCATCGCCTGATCCTGCGCGATCCGCTCCTGACCGAGGCCACGGGCGAGCGGATCCGCGACTCGCGAATCAACGCCGAGTGGGCCCTGGCGCTGCAGAGCGAGGCGCTGCTCGAACGCTTCCGCTCGATTGACGATGACTACATCGCCCTGCGCCAGGAAGATCTCGAGCAGGCGGTCAACCTGATCCAGCGCGAGCTGTCTGAACAGCCGGCAACGCTCCTGGGTTCCCAGGTGCCGCACCAGCTCCAGAACACGATCATCGTCGCCCCGTCCCTCGGCCCTGCAGACATGGCCGTGCTTCATCAGCGGCGGGTGGCGGGCCTGGTCAGCGAGCGCGGCGGGCCGCTGTCCCATTCGGCGATCCTTGCCCGCAGCCTCGAGATTCCCATGATCGTCGGCATCCACAAGGCGCTCGATCGCCTCACGGAGGACGAGCCCGTCATCCTGGACGGCCACTACGGGGCGCTGCTGCTGAGCTTCGATGAAAGCCTGCAGCGCCACTATCAGGACAAGCGCGAGGCCAGCCTGCGCCGCCGTGAGGAGCTGCAGCGCTACGTCTCGCGGTCGGCGCGAACGCGCGACGGGGAGGCCTTTCACCTCTACGGCAATGCCGAGCTGCCGGCGGAGTTCGATCGCTGCAACGCCGTGCGGGCCAGCGGCATCGGCCTGATGCGAACCGAGTTCCTGTTTCTTGGCGACCGACTGCCCGACGAGGAGGCCCAATATCGCGCCTATCGCGCGGCGATGGAAGCGATGGACGGCAAGCCCGTGACGATCCGCACCCTCGATGCGGGCAGCGACAAGCTGCCGCCGGGGCTCTTGCTCGGCCAGGGCCCGAACCCCGCGATGGGGTTGAGGGGGCTGCGCCTGTCGCTGGCGATCACCGACCTGTTCCGCGAGCAGATCCGCGCGATCCTGCGTGCCTCACGCCACGGGCCGGTGCAGATCCTGCTGCCCATGATCACCCAGGTCGACGAGGTCCACCAGGCGCGGCGACTGATCGACGAGTGCCGGCTGGAGCTGCAGAATCGCGGCGAGCAGATCGATCCCGGCCTGCCCATCGGCGGCATGATCGAAACGCCCGCCGCGGCGCTGGCCGTGAGGCATTTCGCGCCGATTCTGGATTTCATGTCCGTCGGCACCAACGACCTGATCCAGTACGTGCTGGCCATCGATCGGGAGGACGAGCAGGTCAGCTATCTCTATGACCCGGGCCATCCCGCCATCGTCATGCTTATCGAGCAGATCGTGGCCGCCGGGCGGGAGTTCGACTGCCCGGTCACGGTCTGCGGCGAGCTGGCCGGTGACGAGGCCGCCGTGCGACTGTTGATCGCCCTCGGCGTCGTCAACTTCAGCATGCCGCCGTCCTCCATCCCGGCGATCAAGAAAAGCCTCATCGAGGCGAAGGCGAGCCGCTGCCGCGAGATCGTTGCGCGCTTCCGCGAGCAGCCGGATGCGGGGCCCCGGCTCCTGGACGCGCTGCTGAGCAAGTAGGGTGGCCAGGTCGTCGGCGGCCTCAGGGCCCCCAGAGCAGGCGGTCCATGGCGCGCTGCGGCGAGTGGGCCTCCAGGTCGATGGCATCGTCGACGAATTCCACCCCTTCGTCCTCGAGCAGGCGGCGCTGGGTCCTGTGCTTGGCGCTGTCGGGCGGAAAGCTGATCTTCCCCTGCGCGTTGACGACCCGGTGCCAGGGCAGCTTCCGCGATCGCGGCGCGCGGCCCAGGGCCATGCCGACCATCCGGGCGCGACCGGGGAATCCCGCCAGGCGAGCGACCTCGCCGTAATTCAGTACCGATCCGGCAGGAATGCCCTCGACCACCGCCCAGACGCGCTGATAGCGCTCCTCGGCGCTGGCGTCGGGGGAGCTGCTAGTCGCGTCGGCCACGGGCCCGCTCCAGGGTCGCCGACAGGATGCCGTTGAGGATATTGAGCTCGTTCTCGTCGGGTCGCGCGCGCTGATAGAGTCGCCGCAGTCGCTGCATCAGACGCTTGGGCTGATCCGGGTTCAGGAAGCCGATGGCAAGCAGGGTTTCTTCGAGGCGGCGGAAGTAGACGTCGACGCGCTCGGCCGGCTCGGGCACCCAGTCCGAGGGCTCGATGAGGTCGGGCAGCTCGCCCTGGAACGTCATGAAAATCTCGTAGCAGACCACTTGCACGGCCTGAGCCAGGTTCAGCGAGTTGTATTCCCTGTTCGTCGGGATGTTGATCAGCTGATGGCAGAGGTCGGTCTCTTCATTGGTCAGGCCGCTGCTCTCGCGCCCGAAGACGATGGCGACCTGTTGATCGGCGGCGTGCTGCACCACGTGCGCCGCCGCCGAGCGCGGATTCATCAGCGGCAGGGGCAGGGCGCGGGTCCGCGCCGAGGTGCCGATGACCAGCTGACAGTCGGCGATCGCCTCCATCAGCGTCTCCGTGCGCACCGCCGACTGCAGCAGATCATCGGCGCTGGTCGCCAGGGCCGTGGCCCGCGAGCTCGGGAAGGGCGCCTCGATCGCCGCCAGGTAGAGGCGCCGAAGCCCCATCACCTTCATCGCCCGCGCCGCAGAGCCGATGTTCCCCGGATGCGTCGTCCCCACGAGCACCACACGAATATTCTCGGTCAGATCAGTCATTGGCAAAGTGTAAGCCAAGCCACCCAACCCCGTGCTCGTAATCCTGAACCCTGAAACCCCTTCCCCCTTCCCCCTTCTCCCCTTCACCCTTTCTCCCCTTCACCCTTTCTCCCCTTTACCCTTTTGCCTTTTGCCCTTTTGCCCTTTTGCCCTTCGCCCTTCCGCCCTTCGCCCCTTCCCCATCCCTCGTCCCTCCCCATCCGCGCTATCATCCCAACGGTGACCGCACCGCAACGCCAACCGTGACCAATCCCTTCATCAATATCGCCACCGAGGCCGCTCATCGAGCCGGGGTGCTGATGCTGAAATACCGCCAGCGCCTCGAGAGCATTCCCGTCGAGCGCAAGGCGCGCAACGACTACGTCTCGGACGTCGATCGCGCCTGCGAGCAGACGATCCGCGACTACCTGCTCAAGCACTACCGCGATCACGCCATCCTCGGCGAGGAGCAGGGCAAGAGCGGCGACAGTGACTCGGTGTGGATCATCGACCCCCTCGACGGGACGAGCAACTACCTGCGCGGCATCCCGCATTTCGCGATTTCCATCGCGCTCCAGGTGCGCGGTCGCATCGAGCACGGCGTCGTCTACGACCCGCTGCGCGAAGAATTGTTTACCGCCAGCCGCGGCGAGGGCGCCTTTCTCAACAGCCAGCGCATGCGCGTGTCCGGCCGCAAGGACCTCTCCAGCGCCGTCCTCGGCACGGCGTTTCCCTTCCGCAAGCGCCGTCTGATGCCGGCCTATCAGGGCATGTTCGACGCCCTGTTCGAGAAGACCGAGGACTTCCGCCGCGCCGGGTCGGCCGCCCTGGACCTGGCCTACGTGGCCTGCGGCCGCCTCGACGGCTACGTCGAGCTCGGCCTGGGCCCCTGGGATATCGCCGCCGGGGCCCTGCTGGTGCAGGAGGCAGGCGGCGTGGTCATGGACATCGCCGGCGGCGAGCGCTGGCTGGAGTCGGGCCATATCATCGCCGCCCCCTTCAAGCTGGTCACACCGATTCGCCACGCCGTCGCCCCGCACGTGACCGAGGGCATGAAAGCACGTGTGGGCTGATCGAGGCCGACAACCCGTCGCTTGCCTGGCCAGGCCATGAGCGCCGAGGCCTCACCCGTCCTTGCCCTGACCCGCGACCTGATCGCCCGTCGGTCGATCACGCCGGAGGATGCGGGCTGCCTCGACCTCATCGAGGACCGCCTCGCTGCCGTCGGATTCCGCATCGAGCGCCGGCGCATCGAAGCGGTCGACAACCTGTTCGCCTGGCGCGGTGAGGGCGCACCGCACCTGATGTTGTTGGGCCATACGGACGTCGTCCCGCCGGGCCCGGAATCGGCCTGGCAGAGCCCGCCCTTCGAGCCGACGGAAACCGATGGCGAGCTGGTCGGACGCGGCGCGGCGGACATGAAGTCCTCGGTCGCTGCCTTCGTCACCGCCATCGAGGCCTACGTCGAGCGCCATCCCGAACACGCCGGCACCCTGTCCCTGCTGCTGACCTCGGATGAAGAGGGCATCGCCGAGCACGGCGTGCGCGCCATGGTCCCGTGGCTGCAAGCGGAAGGCAGGTTGCCCGATGCCTGCCTGATCGGCGAGCCCTCCAGCCTGAAGACCCTGGGCGATAACGTTCGCATCGGGCGCCGCGGCAGCATCCAGGCCCGCCTTCGAGTCCAGGGCCGGCAGGGGCATACGGCCTACGCCGACCCGCGCGACAATCCCGTCCACCGCGCCGGCCCGCTGCTCGCCGCCCTCGGCCAGTTGCAATTCGACGACGGCGATGACCACTTCCCGCCGACGCGGCTGCAGATCTCAAACGTCCAGGCCGGCACCGGCGCTGACAACGTCACGCCCGGGGAACTGCTGGTCCTGTTCAATCTGCGCAATAACCCGAACAGCCCGGCGGAGGCCCTCGAGCGACAGCTTCGCGAACTGATCGACGCCCACGACCCCGGCGACTGGGACCTGGCCTGGCGCGTCTCCGGCGTGCCCTTCGGTCCGGCCAAGGGCCCCTTGCCCGACATCGTCACCGCCGCCTGCCGCGATCACCTGGGCCTTGCGCCGCAGCGCGACACGGGCGGCGGCACCTCCGACGGCCGCTTCATCGGGCCCCTGGGCGTCGACTGTGTCGAGCTCGGGCCGGTCAACGCCACCATCCACCAGATCAACGAGCGCATTGCCATCGATCAGCTCGAGCAGCTGCCGCGGGTCTATGCATCGATCATCGAGCGCTTCCTCGACCAGGGCCGGCGATAGTGCGCGCGCTGCTGGTCGTCCTGCTGCTGATCCTCGTCGCACTTCAGTTCCGCCTGTGGAGCGAGGTCAGCGAGGTGCAGGGCCTGCGCGAACGCGTCGAGCAGCAGCTCGAGGAAAACGACAGCCTGCGCGAGCGCAACGAGGCCCTGGCGGCCGAAGTCGAGGACCTGCGAGAGGGGCTCGAAGCCATCGAGGAGCGCGCCCGCGCGGAGCTGGGCCTGATTCAGGAAGGCGAGGAATTCTTTCTCGTCGTCGACCCGGAACAGGTCGACGGTGATTCGCAACCCTGATGACCCCGACGTTACCGCCGACCGATCCATGAGCGAACTGATGAATCGCCTGGCCTGGGGCACCCCCGTTGCCCGCGGCCGCCTGCGCGTCAGGCCTGAGGATTTTCGCGTCGTCGAGCGCCTCGGCCACGGGCCCGACGGCGAGGGCGAGCATCTCTGGCTCTGGGCCGAAAAACGCAACCGCAACACGGTCGACGTGGCCCGCGACCTGGCCCGCGCCGCCGGTGTCCATCCGCGCCAGGTCAGCTTCGCCGGCCTGAAGGACCGCATTGCCGCCACCGCGCAGTATTTCTCCATCCACCTGCCGGGCCAGGACGATCCGGACTGGCGCGACTGGGCGATCGAAGGGGTGACGATCGAGCGCGCCGAGCGCGCCTCGCGCAAGATCCGCCGCGGCCGCCTCGAGGGCAACGATTTTCGCCTGGTGATACGTGACCTGGCGGGTGATCACGAGGCCATCGCCGAGCGCCTGACGATCATTGCCGAATCGGGTGTGCCCAATGGCTTCGGCGTGCAGCGCTTTGGCGGCAACAATCTGGGCCGGGCCCGGGCACTGTTTGCCGGCAAGATGCGACGCTCGCCCTCGCGCAACAAGCGCGGCTTCTACCTCTCGGCGGCGCGCAGCTATCTGTTCAATCGGATCCTGAGCCAGCGCATCGACGACGGCAGCTGGAACCAGCTCATCGACGGCGACGTGGCGATGCTCGACGGCAGCCAGTCCTTCTTCTCGCCCGATCTGTCCGACAAGGAGACGCAGCAGCGCCTGCAGGCCCTCGACATCCATCCCACGGGCCCGATGGTCGGCCTCGGTGAGCCGCCGGTCCACGGTGCCGTTGCCGAACTCGAGGCAGCCCTCTGCGCCGAGGAAGCAGAGCTGGTCACCGGCCTCGAACGCTTTCGCCTCGAGCATCAGCGGCGGGCGCTTCGGATGCGCGTCGCCGGGCTGCGCTGGTCCCTGCCGGCAGACGATGAGCTCGTGCTTGAATTTTCCTTGGGCCAGGGCAGCTATGCCACCAGCGTCCTGCGCGAGCTGATGGAAATCGTCGAGTAGCCCCACCCTCCAACAAACCAACAAACCAACAAACCAACAGCGAGGTGGGGTGCCGCCGGCGGACGCGCCCGGGGTCGGCGGCCGCCAGCAGCCAGTCATCAGCATCTCTGCGGGGCAATGGCTTAGCTAGGGCAGGCCAGCTAAAAAACCTCGAGCCGACGCGATACGCACCCCAGCTCCCCTGAACCGGACCCTTGCAACCCAGCCGATCCGTCCCTGGTGCGTCCGGCGGCGGCACTCCGCCTCGCTTGCCACCGAATCGAAAGAGCCAAGCCCGGGTGCTCCACCCTTGCCGACTCTGGCAGAATGCAGTGCATGTCTCCGGATGACCCCATCTTTGCGCCCGAGCACGACGCCCCCGAGCGTCGCCGCCGCCGCGCCTCGTCCTCGTCCTGGGGTCCGCGCAGCTTCCTCAGCCCCCAGGGTCTGGCAACGGTGATCTTCGCGCTGCTGATTCTGACCCTGCCCCTGATGATGGGCAATCGCACGCCGATGACCCTGACGGCCACGGCGCTCTGGCTGGTCATCGGCGCCATCATCGCCTGGGCATCGACGCTCTGGACTCCGTCCGGCAACCATGCCGTCCCGTCGATGACCGCGGCTTGGTGGGGCGTCATCGCCGCGCTCAGCGCCGTCACCCTGCTCCAGATTCTGCCGATCGAGCCCCTGGCGCGGGCCTTCGGGCCCTATCCGGACGCCCTGTGGTCCCACCCGAGCTACGAGCCGTCGACCTGGTCGCCGAATCCCGGCGCGGCCGCGCGCGGCTGGGCGGTCTTCATGGCGCTGGCGATGCTGGCCTGGATCGCCGGTCAGCTGGCACCGCGATTTCGCGGCACGCTGTGGCTGGTGATCAGCCTGATGGCGCTGTTCCAGGCCCTCTACGGCCTGGTCAGCCACGCCTCCGGCAGCACGCATATCCTCGGGATCTGGGAGCGCCACACGACGGAGTTCGTCCACGGCACCTACAGCAACCGCAACCTCTTCGCCGGCTACCTGTCGCTGACCTGGCCCCTGGTCGTCGCGGTCTGGTGGATCCGCGATGTCCCCTTACTGCGGCGCCTGCCGACGGAGCTCAAGGTGGCCGGCTCGGTCATCAGCGGCGCCATCGTCGGCGCCGCGTTGATGGGCAGCGCCTCGCGCCTGGGTGCGATGGCGGGGTTGATCGGCATGACCGCTGCGCTGATCCTGTGGACCCGCTACCGCGGGGTGCTGAAGGACGGGGTGATCTGGCCGGTCTGGCTGGCGGCTTTCGCCGCGTTCCTCTTCGCGACCTGGTACGGGCTGGCGCCGATCACCGACCGCCTGGCCATGACCAGCTCCGCCGACTCGCTGCGCTTCGAGGTCTGGGCGGCGATGCTCCAGGGCATCGAGCTCAAGCACTGGCTGGCCGGCGTCGGCTTCGGCGGCTTCGAGGCGGTGTTCAAGACCGTCCAGCCCGGCCACATCAACGGCTGGTGGGACTACGCCCACAATGACCTGCTCCAGTGGCTGCTCGAACTCGGCCTGATCGGTGCCCTCGTCCTGCTGCTCGTGCTCGGCGCGCTGGTTCGCAACGCCGCGCTCACCACCGAGCGGATCCCTCTCTACACGGGCCTGATCGCCCTGGCCGTCGTGGGCCTGGGAGATTTCAGCTGGCATATGCCCGGCACCCAGGTCGTTCTCGCGCTCTACCTCGGCGTGCTGATGCAGCCGGGGCCGCGCCGCCGCTCGCCATCGCCGGTGCCAGAAAAGCGTCGGGTCCGTCGGCGCCGCAGAAGAAAAGAAAATCACGGCTAGCCGTCGCCAGAAGCTGCTGAATTTGTTATGCTTCGACGTGGCGTCTGGCCCAGTACCCAATTCTCTCGAATCGAGTGCTGGCTGCAGATCATGACGTAGAGGGTTTCAAAAGGGGAGGATCGACAATGGAGCCGCTGGTGACCGCACAAAGCGCTTCGCTGACCTTGATGGCCTTCGCGGTCACGGTCGGCCTAGTGCCCGCGCTCAATGGCCCGGCGCGCCGTATCGGGCTTGTCGATCACCCGTGTCGCCGCAAGCGCCACGAGGGTCAGATTCCCCTGACCGGCGGACTGGCCATGTTCCTCGCCTTTCTCGCGGCCCTGGCCCTCAATCCCGGTGGGGCCGAGCCGCTCTACTGGCTGCTGACGGGCATGACCCTGCTGTTGAGCGTCGGCATGCTAGATGATCTCTACGACATGCGGGCAATGCACAAGCTCATCGCTCAGCTCGGCGTGGCGTCTTTGCTCGTCATCGTCGGCGGCCTGAAGATTCAGCAACTGGGCGTTATCCTCGGGCCCTGGATCGGCCCCATCGGTCTCGGGCCCTTCTCCGAGATCTTCACCGTTGCCTGCATCGTCTTCCTGATCAATGCCATCAACATGTGCGACGGCATGGACGGCCTGGCCGGCGGCCTCTGCCTGGTGCTGCTGCTGATGCTGGGCGTGCTCGGCTGGCTGGGCGGTGCCGACACGGCGCTGGTGGCGGCCTGCTTCCTGCTTGCCTTCGCCGTTCTCGGCTTCCTGATCTACAACGCCCAGTCCCCGCTCCGGGAGCGCGCCTGCGTGTTCATGGGCGATGCGGGCAGCATGATGCTGGGCGTGGCCATCGCCTGGCTGGCGATTTCCATGGTCAATTCGGACGGCGCCTCGATCTATCCGGTCGCCATCGCCTGGCTGCTGCTCGTGCCCGCGATGGACACGCTGGCCGTCATGCTGCGCCGGATCAGCCAGGGCCGCAGCCCCATGGCACCGGACCGCGCTCACCTGCACCACATCATCCTGCGCTGCGGCTTCTCCGTGCGCAGCACCGTCAAGGTCGTTCATCTGGCCACCCTCGCCGCCGCCTCCGCCGGTGTTGCCGGCTGGTATTACGGCCTGCCCGAATGGCTGATGTTTGCCGCAGCGACGGCGATCATGGCGTTCTATATCGTGGTGCTGATCAACGCGCATCGCATCGTGCGCTGGCGTCTTCGCCGGCTCAGAGACGGGCTGGCGGCGTCCTCGGAATAGGGCCAGGCAGCGCCCGGGCTTATCGGTCGAGGTCGGCCGCAATCTCCGCGCGCCGGATCTTCGCGTTGTGCCGGATATCGACGGGAAACTTGTCCCGGATCTCGACGCGCTCGATCCCCCAACGCTGGACCGCGGCCCTGACCGGCTCGATCAGCGCCTGAGGAGCGGCTCCGGGCTCGGGCTCGATGACGATCACCGGCGTCTGCTGCCCGGCCGGCCCTAAGCCCACGAGCGCTGAGCGATAGACTCCGGGGAGGGCATTGACCGGCCCCTCGACGCATTCGGTGTAGAGCTCGACGCTGGGCGTTCGCACGCGCTCGGACTTGCGGCCGCAGTACCAGAGCAGGCCATCGGCGTCCCGCCAGCCCAGATCGCCCATGCGATGCCAGACCCCGCCCTCACCGTCGGTCATCTTCGCTTCCCGGGTCTGCGTGTCGCGGTTGAAATACTGATCCGTGGTGGTCGGGCCGAGGACGCAGATCTCGCCGATGTCGCCCGGGCGGACTTCGGTGGCGTATTCGGCCAGTCCGATGGCCTCATCGCTGATCTGAATGATGCGGATGCGATTGGCCGGGTTGGGTTGGCCGACGCAGATGCCGCGGCCCTGACGATTGCCGTCGGACAGGCCAGCCGTCAATTGACGGCCCGAAACGCTGGCAACGGGCAGGCATTCCGTGGCTCCGTAGGGCGTGTGGATATCGGCCTCCTCATTCAGCGCACGGTGCATGCGCTCGATCACCTTGGCGTGCACCGGCGCGCCCGCTGACAGCACCCGACGCAGCCCCGACAGCTTGATCTCTGCGGCCTCCAGATAGCGAGTGAGGGTGTTCATCAGCGCCGGCGAGCCGAACAGATTGGTGACCGCATAGTGCTCGATCAGGCTGACGAGCATGGCCGGGTCGACCTGGGCCGGGCGGGTAAAGTCCATCGGCGGAATTACCGTGGTCATGCCCAAGGCCGGGTCGAAGAGGGCAAAGGGCGGAAAGGTCGGCAGGTCGACCTCGCCGGGCTGAATCGCGTAGGCGTCACGGATCAGGTCGACCTGAGCGGCGAAATGCCGATGGCGGTAGACCACGCCCTTCGGAATGCCCGTCGAGCCGGAAGTGAACAGGATCGCGGCGGGGTCGTCGGGCTGAACCTCCGGCGCCTCGAAATCCTCGAGGGGCGTCCGCGACAGGCGCCGATAGGGTAGGCCGCCCCAGAACAGGCGCGGGCCAACGGTCATCGTCTTCTGGATCGTCCCGCGCGCCCAGCCCAGCACCAGGCGGGCGATCTGCGCGCGGGTGATGCCGATAAACACCTCCGGCTGGGCTTCGCCCAGGCAGGCCTTGAGGGGCTTCAGGCCAATGCCCGGGTCGACGAGCACGGGCACGCAGCCGGCCTTGAACAGGCCGAAGAACAGGGCAAAGAACTCCAGCGACGGCGGCACCATGAAGGCCACGCGGGTGCCGGGCCGGATGCCTTCGGCGGCGAGACCCGCCGCCAGGCGCGTGCTCAGCTCATCCAGCTCGCGGTAGCTGAAGCGTCGATCACGCCAGCGCATGTCGGAACCGCGACCGGAACGGCGCCGCGGAATAATCAACGCCGTGCCGTAGGGCTGCGTCCGAGCCTGCGCCGTCAAAGCCTGAGCAATGTTCATAAAAACCTCGCTAAACCCAAACCCCACTGACCGCCCGCCCAATTCAATACCCCGCCCTCTTCCGCTACCCCCAAAACTTTTCAGCCCTAAGCCCCGCCCCCCTAAACCGGAAACCGTAACCCGTAAACCACCTCTTATCCCCTTACCCCCTTATCCCCTTAACCCCTTAACCCCTTAACCCTTTGACCTTTTTTCCTCCGCCCTTCGCCCTTCGCCCTAGTCATTCCTCCAACCACCGCCGAACCGCCGGCACGATCTCCTCATGCGCGTCTTCCAGCACGTAGTGCCCGGCGTCGGCGTGGTAGCGGATCGGCTTGCCCGGCAGCTTTTCCCGCCACAGGTCCAGCACGCGGTCGTCGAAGACAAAATCCTTGCCGCCCCAGTGGATCAGGACTGGTTTGGCGGCCAGCTTGTCGAGGGCGGCTTCGGTGTCGGCCAGCACGGACCAGGCCGGGTCTTGCGGGCTTAAGGGGATGTCCTGGACGAAGCGCAGGGTCGCCAGGCGCGAGGCGGGGCCGTTACGGTAGGGCCCGACGAGCCCGCGCGCCACCTCGCCATCGAGCTTGTCGGCCGTGGCCATGCGCGTGGCCAGGCCCGAGAAGGCGTTGAAGCGCTGAATGAGAAAGCTGCCCAGCGCTGTGCGCGCGAAGCGCAGGGAACGCGGCAGGTTCTCCTCGGGCGGGATATTGAAGGCCCAGGTGTTGAGCAGCACCACCCGGCGCACGCGCTCGATATGGCGCACCGCCCAGGAGACGCCAATGGCCCCGCCCCAGTCGTGGACGATCAGATCGACCGGGCGCTCGGGCTCGACCGCGTCGAGCCAGTGGCCCAGATCGGCGACTCGCTGGCCCAAGGTGTAGTCGTAGTGATCGTCGTCGGGGCGGTCCGAGAGGCCCATGCCGATGTGGTCCGGCACCAGACAGCGGAAGTCCGCCTTCAGGTCGTCGACCAGGCGACGGTAGTAGAAGGACCAGGTCGGGTTGCCGTGCACCATGACCACGGGCTGCGCGCCCTTGTCTCCCTCGTCGAGGTAGTGCATGCGATGGCCATCGGCCTGCTCGTGGTAGTGCCCGGTGTGGGGGTAGAGCGGGGATGAAAACATGGTCGACTGCCGGTCCGGTGACGGGGCCCGCCGCGGGTCGGCGCGGCCCGGGAAAAGCGTGCTGGGCTTACCAGACGACCTCGGCCATGGCGCAGTTCAGGCCGGAGCCGATGCCCATCAGTGCCATGCGATCGCCGCGCTGAACGCGGTTTTCCTGGATCAGGCGCGACATCACCGTCGGAATCGAGGCCGGGCCAACGTTGCCGAGGAAGGGGAAGATGCGATAGACCTTCTCCGGGTCCGCGCCGAAGGCCCGGATGAAATTCTCCGTGTGGGCCTTCGAGACCTGGTGGATAACCACATGGTCCAGCTCCTGAACAACCCAGCCCATGACCGTGCGGGCTGCGGTAAAGGTCATGCCGGCCAGCTTCATGCCCTCGACGAGCAGGCTTTTGGTGTCCGTCCACATCTGGTGGTTCCAGCCGCGGCACAGGTTGTTGAACTGGGTCGCGGCGCGCGCAACGGAGCCCCGGTACTGGTGACCGTCCGGCTCCTTGTCGCCGTTCGACATCACCATCGCGGCCGCGCCCGAGCCCAGCGTCAGGCTGGCGAACTCGGCCTTGAACTGATTGCGGGTGACCTTGGGCCCGAGGAGCCGATTCATCGTGTTCTCGTTGATTTCGCGGCTATTTTCACCGTTGACGATCAGCGCGTAGTCGATCTGGCCGCGCTCGAGCATCTGGCCGGCAATGTTCATGCCGTTGATGAAGGCCAGGCAGGCGTTGCCGACATCGAAGCTCTCGCAGGTGTCGGGCAGCTTCAGGTTGCCGTGCACCATGCACGCGGTGGAGGGCTCGAGGAAATCGCGCGAGACCGAGGTATTGATCAGAATGCCCACCTGACCCGGATCGATATCGGCCTTGGCCAGCGCCTCGCGGGCCGCCAGGGTGGCGCCATCCGACGGCATCATCCCGTCGTCCCAGAGCCGCCGCTCCATGATGCCGGCCAGGTCGATCAGCGGATTACCGGGCACGCGCAGCCGCTTCAGCGTCGGCCGAAGCCGATCCGCCACCTCCTCGCTGGTAATGCGATGCGGTGGTTCAACGTGAGCGACAGATTTGATGACGACGTTATCGAATAGCACAAAGAATTTCCCGGCCCGAAAAAACAGGCAGTTGGAGAAGCGAACACGCGATTATACCGGTAAAAGTCGGAACGGGCAGGGGAGGGGGGGTTAAGGGGGGAAAGGGAAAAAGGGTTAAGGGGCTAAGGGCGAAAGGCGAAACCGGAAACCGGAAACCGGAAACCGGAAACCAGTTTCACTGAAACCTGAAACCTGAAACCTGAAACCTGAAACCTGAAACCTGAAACCTGAAACCTGAGTCCTGCACCCTTCGTTACAATAAGCGTATTCCCCATCTAGACCGCAAAAATGTCCAACAAAAAGCTACCCACCCGCGTCATCCACGCGGGTCAGTCGCCCGACCCGAGCAACGGGGCGATCATGACGCCGATCTACACGACGTCGACCTACGTTCAGAAGAGCCCCGGGGACCATCAGGGCTACGAGTATTCGCGCACCCACAATCCCACCCGCAAGGCCTGGGAGGACTGCATCGCGGACCTCGAGGGCGGTGCCCGCGGCTTTGCCTTTGCCTCCGGGATGGCGGCGATCGATACGCTGATGCACCTCCTCGAGCCTGGCGACCACGTGCTGGCCATGAACGACCTCTATGGCGGCACCTGGCGGCTCTTCGAGCGCGTCCGTCGCCGCTCGTCGGGGCTCGAGTTCAGCTTCGAGGACCTGAGCGACATCGACGCGGCCCGGGCCGCGGTCACCGACCGCACGCGCCTGATCTGGGTCGAGACGCCGACCAATCCGATGCTTCAGCTCGTCGACATCGCCAGCATGGCCGAGCTGGCTCGGAGCATCGGCGCGCGGCTGGTCGTCGATAACACCTTTGCCACGCCGATGCTGCAGCAGCCGATCGCCCTGGGCGCCGACATCGTCGTTCACTCGGCGACGAAGTACCTGAACGGGCACTCGGACATGGTCGGCGGCGTGCTCGTGATCAAGGACGAGGCCCTGGCCGAGGACGTCGCGTTCCTGCAGAATTCCGCCGGCGCCATTCAGGGACCCTTTGACTCGTTCCTGGTCATGCGCGGCGTCAAGACCCTGGCGCTTCGCATGCAGGCGCACTGCGCCAACGCCATGAAGATCGCCGAGTGGCTGTGTACCCAGGACAAGGTCGAGCGCGTGATCTACCCCGGGCTGGATTCCCACCCGCAGAAATCCCTGGCCGAAAAGCAGATGAGCGGCTTCGGCGGCATGGTCAGCTTCGATATCGGCGGCGGTGATCTGACGCGCGCCCGGCGCTTCCTGGAAAACACCCACCTCTTCGCCCTCGCCGAGTCCCTGGGCGGTGTCGAATCGCTGGTCAATCACCCGGCGATCATGACCCACGGCACGGTGCCGAAGGACAAGCGCGACGCCCTGGGCATGACCGACAGCCTGATCCGCCTGTCCGTCGGAATCGAAGACGTCGACGACCTGATCGAGGACCTGGCCGTCGCACTGGAACACGTCTGATTAAAAGCAGGCTGGCGCAGAGGCGCAGAGGCGCAGAGGGAAAAGCAAAAGATCAAATGGATTTGAAATCGAATTTTCTGGTTTTTAGTCTCTGATCAGTCGTTTTTGATTTTCTCTCCGCGCCCCTGCGCCGCTGCGCGAGAATGGTTTGAAGGGATTGGGCCTGCGGTTGCGAACAGACGGGCCTCCGCGCGAGAACGGTTTCCAAGGAGTAGACATGCAATTTCGACTGAAGGGCGCCTCGGGCGCGATCACCGGCCAGGCATTCCCGCTGGGCGAGGACACGCGCATCGGCTCGGCGGCCGAGGCGGGTGTGCAGATCGACGGGCTCAGTCCGGATCATGCGCGGATCGTCTTCGATGGGGAGGTGCTGATCCTCGAGGCCACCGGGCCTGCTTGGGTGAACGGCGAGCCGGCCGAGCGCCAGGCGCTGAAGTCGGGGGATGAGATCCGTCTCGGCGAACAGCGCTTCGTCCTCCAGGCGCCGGGCCTGCGGCCACCCAGCGTGCTGCGCGAGGTTCAGGACCAGCCCTCCCGCGCGGGTCTGTGGTGGGCGCTGGGGCTTGGGGCGGCTGCCGCAGCGGCGGCCGGGGCCTACTGGCTGGGCCTGGTTCCTCTCTGAGAGTGGTCGAGCCCTGCAAAGACGCGGGGCGGAAACAAGGCCCCTCAGAAATCCAGCGCCACGAACCGCGTCTCGGTCGTGTCGGTGCGGAAGCGGAATTTTGCCTGGTCGCTGATGCCCTGCGTCCGGCGTCCGGCCTCCGACAGACCGATCTCCTGCTCGAGCTGAACCACCCACTGGTCGCCGTCGCGCTGTGATTTGAGGACGTTCAGATCCACGCGATGCGGTTGCCCCGACTCGAAAATGCCCGGAAAGCGCTCGCGCAGTTCCTGTGCCTGGCTCGGGCCCAACAGCTGGACCAGCGCGTCGAATTCGGCCTGCTCCAGAGCCAGCTGATACTGCTGAATGAACGACCCGATCTGGTGGGTCCCCAACGGCCCCAGCAGCAGCCGACCCCGCGCCTTGGGCCGACCACGCTCGATGGCCTCGGCCCGAGGGGCAGACTCTTCAGTCGCGCCGCCCGGCGCAACGCGATCCCCAGTCGCCAGAGCTAGTTCAGGCGCCGAAGCGAGGCCCGCCTCGCGTCTCGTCGAGTCCGTCGGAATTGGCGTTGTCGCCGCCGCGGCGACAGGCTCAGCTGCCGAAGTTTCGCCCCGGCTCTCCGCGGGCCGCTGAGCGGCTGGCGCGCGCTGAACAACAGCCCGCTCCGCTACTGCCGCGAAACCTCCTGCCGCCTCAGTATCCGTCTCCCCACCAACCCCACGATCCACCCCCGCATCCGCCATCAACCGTTCCTCCCCTGAACCCTGAACCCCGAGCCCTGCGCCCTGTGCCCCATCACCCTGCGCCCGGCGCCCAGCGTCTTCCCCCCTTAAACCATTAACCCCTTCGCCCCTTAACCCCTTCGCCCCGCGCCCTACGCCTTCGTCGCCCCCAGCATCCGCCATCAACCGCTCATCCCCCGAACCCTGAACCCTGAACCCTGAGCCCTGAGCCCCTTCCCCCCCAACCCCCATTTCCGGCAAATCACCAT